>CAWIGY010000038.1:0-174464 GCA_963835565.1 uncultured delta proteobacterium | reverse complement strand
GTCGCGAGTGCCGAAAGGCCCACCAGCTCGGCAGGAAGCGATCTTCGATCGGGGAGAGGCGCCCGGCTCGCGAAGTGACCACACGCACGGTGTGCTTCTGGCCGTGGGGATCGAGCCTCTCGACGAGGTGCCGTGATTTGCGGGGTAATCGGCACCCGCTCGCGAGTCAAATACCCTGAAAATCGGACGTAACCCCTTGATCTCCCGACGGTGGACGATTGAGGTGGACGATTCGATTGACTTGTATCTGGACACCTTGGGGGGTTCGTTGCGGAGAGTCTGTACGGCACTGGTAGACGAGCTGCTGGTGCCGCGACCGTGCAAGTCGAACTAGTGCCACTGTTCTCGAAGCGTGCGGGCGCTCTTGCGCGGATGGCTGGCGAATAGCCGACCATCGCAGGGTGCCTTGCCGAAGATGGCACATTGGCGCTCGACTATACTTGACGGCAAGAGTCGAGTCGGCTGGCAATTTTGCTGCCCAATTCCCATTTTTTCGCCGGGAACTGGCTCGCCATCGAGTTCCGGCCCTGCGTCGGCAATGCCAATGTCCGTGCAATGTTTCTGAGTCGATACAGCAATGGGCGCAGTTCGCGTAGCAGGAAGTATTCCAAATACCTTCCTAAGAAGACCTTCAACTGAACGACAAATCCACATCACTAAGACCCGTCGCCTCAACCTGACGCAAAACCATCTCTACCTGCTTTGGCGTATATGCTGTATAGAAAATTACCGGTAGGTTCTTGACGACCACATCCTGACTGAGTTTTCCCGATCGCGGTGAAGCCCGTCGAAAATCCAATCCCCAGGTGAGTGTTCCGCAGTCGCCAGCGAGGCGTGAGGCGACCGCCTGCGAGCAACCCGTTATCCACACAGTTCGCTGTATCGCTGCCGGATGCGTGGCACTGCAATCCCAAAGATATTCCGACGACTAGCGTTGCACCGACAGTGAGATATGGAACCTCAGGGGTAACAGGACCGGTTTCAACCGCCGCTGTCTGGCTGATGGCAGGCAAGGACCAAGAACTGAGTGCAAGAGCCAATCGAATCGACATGAAAGGATGCAGGACTTTCTAACCCGACAGCCACAGAGCCGCAAGCCGGCATGGAAGCATGGACCAGACACCACGGTCTTCCAAATGCGGCCCGGTTGCGTAAAGTCAGAACGTGGTCATTGGCTCAAACGTTTGTGTCCGGCCTGAATGCGAAGTTCAGGAAATCATTATCATGGGTCGAGTGATTCAGCCGAAACGCTTAACTACGAGCGATTTACTGAGGTCACACAGGGGCTCGTGTATGCCGTTGAGCGCCTCGGCAGCATTGATGCCGTTGCCGACGCGCGCTCTCGCCCGGCCTGGAATGGAAACGGCCCTCTATAGACTCAGCGCTTCGATCCTGCCGATAGGCAACGCAACTGCCGGGACCGCTGAGATATTTGGACGAAACCATTGCGATCGACCGGTGCACAGAAGGCTCACCAAATCACGCCCAATTTCCGAGAGGCAACACTTAGCCATTGGGGCAATAGTTCGCTACTCATCGATTCCGTAGGCAGGTCGTCAACTCTCGATTCAAACCAACCGTCGTCACCCACCGATGACCCGCTCGATAGGCTGGATCACACCCTCTCGACGAGGTGCCCTGATTTGCGTGGTGTTCGAGAAATCGGCTTGTTCGTCGGATGTTGCTGGGTTCCAGGGGCTAGGATCTGCATCATGGAAAGTTGCGAAGCGAGGACGCCTATTCGTGCAGCGCTGAACGTCGTTCTATTGACATTACTCAGTTGTGGGCACCTTGGAATAGATCATCCTCGCAGGGGCAAGTCAGGCAAATCGTTCACCAACAGTACGTGGCTATTGTGTCAATTGCCTGGCTCGGGCGCAGCCTTCATTGATGCCCAATTCGCATGCCTTCCTGGCGTCACGGCCTGCTTCAGCACGTTTTCCCCAATGATAGTACGCGCCTCCCCGCTCAAGATACGCTTGACCGTCGTTTGGGTGGCGTGAAAGGTAGTCATTCCAGAGTTCAACTATTTGGTCAAAGTGGCCACCCTGCTTGGCCAATTCATAGTCAAGACGTTGGACCGCGCGAAAGTCATCCGGGCTGTTCTTGACAGCATCCACAAGGACGCTCGCTTCCGGAGGTGCATCTTGATTTGAGGCCCCAGTGACGACAGAGTTACGAGCCCCTTGAACGTTATGGTCTAGCGGCGCAAGTTGAGCTGCCAAGTCCAGCAAGCGGAGCGCTTCGTCACGTTTGCCCGTGTTAGCGTCACGCCACGCCATGTCAAGCAGCCCCTTCACAATAAATGGATGATGGTATCGACCTGTTTCATCGGTGGGATCTGCTCGCAACGCGCCCAGCAAATCCGTTCCGGCTTCTTCCCAGCGCGACAGCATGCTGTAGGCAGTAGCCCGGCGCAATAATAAGGCTGGATAGCCAGGACGCAAGGCCATGGCGCGATTCAGGTCGGGTAAGGCGGCTGACGGTTCCTTTTTCCACAAGAGTATTTCAGCGCGTTGGTCCAGAAACTCCCAATGATCGTATTGCTTACATACAACGTCCATGAGCCGCAGTGCCTGGTCGAGGTGCTTGTCTCTTATGAGCATATCGGCTCTGTCCTTATCTGCGTAGCCAAGTAGTGCGGCCATTTTCGGATACGCTGGGTCTTGAACACTTTTCGCGAATTGTGTCATTTGTTCGTATGTGCCACCCCAGCGCGGCGTAAGTGAATATATGTACGCAACGCGCACTTGAAAGCAACTGGGGCAGATGTGTTCAGCGGCCCCGAGGGCTGCCCGACGTTCTGCAATAGGTCCACCCAAAAGCAATGTGCGAATTTCCTGGCGAAGCGCGGCTACGAGTTTTGGTCGAAGAGAGACCGCTTGCCGCAGGTCGATCAGAGCCAGACGTTGCATCTCCTTCATCGCCGCCAGGTCGGAATCTGGTGTCTCCGTAGCCCATTTTGAACCGCGCTGGGCCCAAGCAACGGCGTATCTGTATGTGCCTCGCGCCAAATCGGGCGCAAACGACGAGGGAGTGGCTTGGACCCAAGCGTCAAGCGCGGGTTGTAGCGCGGTCTGAGCCGAATCAAACGCGTCGGAAGCGTCCATTGGCCAATACTCTCGTTTGGGATCAGCTTCAAATTGTTGCTGATATTGGTCGAAGTACCAGGTCAGATCTGCGTAGCGCTCATGCCAAAGCAAACTCCGCAGAGCGCCGCCGTCCACATACTGCTTTGGATATCCAAAAGCATCCACTCCTGGACTGCCGAGTAGCGGCAAGGCCGCTGGCAATGGAGACGGCGCCACATCAATGACAGGAATCTGTCTTTGTGCTCGGGCTTTTGCTGCGTCAGCGGGGGACGGCAAGTGAGCTTTCCGAATACGTTCAGCTATGGCGTAGGCGATGCCACGTCTGAACCCGCCAATTGTCACCACTTCGAGCGATACCGTAGCAATAACACCGAGGACCCCAATGATAATTGCGACCCGCACCATAATACCCGGCTCAGATGAAGACATCGTGAAGATAGTTTATCGCTGGCCATGTTGGGTGTATACGATGTTTTGTTTGCTTCCGATCAATTCGAGAACAGGTTCTCGATTGAAGTATGGACTGGTTGCACAGTTCTCGGGGACGATCCATACAATTCTGCGGTAATTCGAAGGTTATTGTGGACTCCACCCGATTCGAGCATCGAGGTGATTTGAGCGTGTACTTATGGCATTCCCTGAGAAAGTTTACCGTTGTGACTAAGCCGCCACAATTCAAAACTTGGCAACTTTGACTTAACTTCAAGCGTTCGCAACGGATGGCCTGGTCGGGTCGAGCACTGGCATAGTGATGATTGGCAACAGGGAGTTGCATTGTTGTGGGCAGCTATCACGCACTCCCTCGAAATGCTCAGATTGAGCCTCTCAACGAGCTGCCGTGATTTGCGCAGTATTCGAGGAACTGATTTGTCGGCCGCCGTTGTTGCGTTCAGAGGACATCACCCTGGCAAATCACGCCGCAATCCGCCGCACAAGTTCACCGTCGCTCACTCAGTTGCTAGCCGGTTGCTAGATTGGAGGAGCTTGGATTGCCGCGGTGGTCAGACTCGACCGCGCTGAGATTTCAGTGCCCGGCGTCCTTTTCAGCGTGTGTAATCCATTCATCCGCAGTGCTTGCTACGGGCAAGTCCGATGGGACGTCTTTGAGTGGATTGTCCTGCGCATCCACAAGTTCTCCGCCGCCGTTGATGAAGATTTGGTCTACCGGCGTGCCACGCTCGGGTTCGGTTGCGCGTTTTCGATTGGACCGTGCTTCGTCTAGGGCCAACTGGTGTCGCGAAACACTAGCGGGTCCATCAGGAGTGCTCAACGATACTTGGCCGGTGGCTGCGGGTTGACTGGGCGTAGTGTTCAGGTCCCGCACCTCGGTTTTCAAGCCAGGCGCGGCCGAAATCTGGTTTTCAACGGCCGATGCTGATGATGGTCCTCGCGGTCCGCTTGCGGTGGTAGTAGGCGGCTGAGCCGTGCCTACGACCGCCAAAAGCCCATTGGGCGTTGCAGACGCTGGCAGTGACCCGGCGCGCTGCGAGTGCGTGGCGTTGGCGTGCTCGGGGTGCAACAAACGCAGTGCCATCCACGTTCCGAACGCACCTACCGAACCCATTAGCATTGACAGCATTGACAACGCCACCAACGGCAAGCGCGCCACAGGAGCCCCCGGAGGCGCCACGCTTGCAAGACGCTCCAGAGCGGCCGGACTAAGGCTCGAAACAGCTTCGACCCGACGCGACTGGTTCGTCGTGTTGCGTGGATTCGACCCTGGATTCGACGTTAACTGCAGGAGGCACCGCAAGACTGCGTGCGGCGTAACACTGCGGGTCATTGGCCTCCGCTAAGGGCTCCGCATCTGCGCCCAAAGCGAAACCCGGCGTATCGTCAGCTCTGGCTTGCGGCGATGTCTCGTCCTGCCCACCCGCACTGCGGCTCTCAATCTCGCCGGCTCTCTCGCCCGCCGGGATTGCCGTCGGAAACTCCATGGGGGGCGGGAAAAGACGCAATGTGATGCGCCGCTCCCCTGATACTGGGTTTTCGTGCGACTGCGGATCGTCCCGCTCAAATTGAGATGCCATGGGTGGTAAACGCAATGTCCGTGGATTTGTGTACTCCAGAGCTCGTACGTCAGCTACGGCTCGAGACATTTTGGAATGTTCGGTGTTCAGTTGCAAACCGCCCGACATCATTGGACTTTTCGCAAGCAGTCGGCGTGTGAACGGTTCTGAGCTGAGGTGAATCGCCGTTCTGAGACCGTTGGCAGCATAACCCTCTGGAACTCTTGGGTTCTGCATTTTGCGGCGAGACTCGAGAAGCTCACGCTTTTCCTACCGCGGACGATGAAGCCGAGCTTCGATAAGCGCAGTCGAAAAGAAGTAACCAGCCGATCGCAACTTCAACAACAACGGTCGCGTTGCCGCTCGGCTGAGCTGGTCATTTCGGACTGTTTGTTAACGGCCACCCCCGACGTCTACTCGACAGGGCAGATCGCACCTCTCGACGAGGTGCGGTGATTTGATGCTCCGTTTCATAGGTACCGTCGGGGCTCATGAATCCCAAATACATCACCCCGCCAAATCACGCCTCGATCGTCTGCCCAAGTTCACCGTCGCTCATTCAGCGCGTCTTCAGTGATACCTGTCGAAAAGGACCGTTGCCATGCAGCCCCCCGTGGACATGGTCGTCCGCGTATATCAAACTATCCGGCGTGAGAATTATTCTCTTTGGAGCCACCGGAATGGTCGGTCAAGGCGTCTTGCGCGAGTGTCTGCTGGCCCCCGACGTGGAGAGTGTGCTTGCCATCGGGCGTAACGGCACCGGCCAAAAGCACGACAAGCTGCGCGAACTCGTCCACGTGGACTTTTCGGTCTTCTCATCTGTCGAGAAACAGGTCACCGGCTACACCGCATGTTTCTTTTGTCTTGGCGTTTCGTCTGCAGGAATGAACGAGCAAGACTACACACACGTGACTTTCGATTACACGATGGCCGCGGCGCGAGTCCTGGCAAAACAAAACCCCGATATGACGTTCATCTTTGTCTCTGGGGCTGGCACCGATAGCTCCGAGCAAGGCCGCACGATGTGGGCGCGGGTAAAGGGCAAGACCGAGAATGCATTGCTGAAGCTGCCGTTTAAGGCTGCGTTTATATTCCGACCCGCTTTCATCCAACCCATGCACGGCATCGTATCGCGCACGCGGTTGTACCGCATCCTCTACGCTATGCTCGGGCCGCTTTATCCGCTCTTGAAACTTTTGTTCCCGGGGATGGTGACGACCACCGAGAAGGTGGGACGAGCGATGTTACGTGTGGCGCGAGACGGCGCCCCCAAGGTGTTGCTTGAAAATCGCGACATCAACGCGCTGGCGTAAACACCACCATTATCTCGATGTAAACTCATCATAACCCGCCGCTCACTCAGTCGATGCGCTGTTGCCAGATTGGGCAGCCTTGAAAGGAATACAAATGTGGACTGATGCAAACACGGTTCAAGTCTTGATGGAAACCTTGCGGCGGGACTTCTCGGAACTTCTGTCAATCCCGGGGATTGTCATGCGGCTGAGCAGACCCAACAGCTTGGGCGCCTTTCGGAGGGCACGCCCCAACCCAGGAAGTTCGTGTGCATCAACGATCAGGGGCGATCGTTGGAATCGGCCCTCGTGATCGTAGTGACAGAATCGGACCTCCAACGTCCCCTTCGCCTGCCCTTCCGTGAAGCGAAGAAGTTGGATTGTCGGAATGTGATACTTGGCTTTGATCTGCACTTCTTCTTCGACAACCCCGCTTCCCCACGGAAGCTTGAAGGTCTTCTGCTGCGGGTTCTTTTTATGCCATGAGGTGTCCTATTACGCCAGGTAGCGGACGGGCGCAACAAGCACACGCCGGCTTAGCTGACGTAGCGGCTACAGGCAGGCAGCCATCGGCTCATCCGTCCGCAGCATGTCTAGCCCCGCAGTTCACCGACTGAATGCCGCCTTGAACAACCCTTCATTGTGGATCACAAGAACCGTGGCATGATAGCGAACGCCATGAAGGTACTAGTCGTCGAGGACAACAGGAAATTGGCGCGCTTCCTACGGCGCGCGCTTCACGAAGAAGGCTATATCGTTGACATAATCGAAGACGGTACGGAAGCTATTGAGCGGTCATCGAACATCGAATATGACCTTGTTATATTGGACTGGATGTTGCCTGGAACCGATGGGATCGCCGTTTGCCGGACACTTCGCGACCGTGGTTCTGTGATCCCAATCTTGATGCTCAGCGCCCGTGCCGAAGTATCCGAGCGAATATTGGGGCTGGATGCCGGTGCCGACGACTACTTGCCGAAACCCTTTGATCTCGGCGAATTGCTAGCACGCGTTCGCGCGCTCGGGCGTCGGGGCGCTGGCACTGACGGCGTAGTTCGGGTGGGGCCGTTAGCCTTGGATCGACTAGAACGTCACGCAACGCTTGATGGCCAGGTTGTGGAGCTTACACCCCGTGAATTCGCTTTGCTAACGCACTTGGCGCGAGAATCTGGCCGGGTCGTTCCGCGTTCTGAGTTATTGCGCAAGGTATGGGAAACGACCTATGACCCGGGTTCTAACGTAGTTGACGCGCACATCAAGAAGTTGCGAGAGAAGCTCGGTGACTATGCGTCACTGATCGAGACCGTTCGCGGGGTGGGCTATCGAATGGGATCCGCGGAGCCACCAGTTGTTTCTTTAGGAGCCTAGAGATTCAAAACGGTATCCCATTGGGAAAGATCAGCGCATAGCTATCGTTCAATCATTCGTGACCCATCTGGACCCGAAGTTCACCGACTAAATGTCGCCGCGGCTGTAAAAG
Organism: uncultured delta proteobacterium; assembly: GCA_963835565.1. Taxonomy (GTDB): domain Bacteria; phylum Myxococcota_A; class Polyangia; order Polyangiales; family Polyangiaceae; genus FEN-1139. The sequence continues at coordinate 166,591 of CAWIGY010000038.1, read as the reverse complement.
CATTCGACATCGGGTGACTCGGGGCGGGAAAGTGGTGCTCCAGAAAGGATGCACCGATGCGTTGGTACCACTACGTGGCATATTTCTTCGGGGGCGCTTTCCTCGCGAACGCGCTTCCGCATCTAGGCAATGGAATCTCGGGGCACCCGTTTCAAAGTCCGTTCGCGTCACCGCCGGGGGAAGGCCTATCGTCTTCGACGATCAACGTCCTTTGGGGCCTCTTCAACCTGGCCATTGGCTACCTGCCCGTTTGTCGCGTCGGGAGTTTCGACGTGCGCAAGACCCGTCATGTGTTCGTCCCGTTACTCAGCCGCCTAGCGGATTCCAAAGTAATTGGGTGATAAATCCGGTGCGGACGGAAGGAGAGGTCGCATAGGGCGCTAATGCACGCATTATTTGAGCGTGCGTGACACGCAGCTCGACGGTCGACTGCCAATAGTAAACACTACTGGGATGGGCAAATGTTTGCGCCCACATGCAAAAGGAAACATCCTATGCGTTGGAATAGGTTGGCAGCAATAGTTGGTCTGGCTGGTTCGCTAACCTTCCTCGAAGGAGCACAAGCAGCTCAGGAACGGGTTGGACCGTGGGTGCTTGTTACGGACAACAACGCCCGGATCGTTTCCATGTCGTACTCCAATCCTCCGACCGGGCTAGGCAATGTGCAGGTGCTTGAGCTTGACATAGGCACTAATGCAATAGCAACGCGAGGACGCCTCAAGTACCAGGATGGCGTCAACCGGGACATGACCAACGAAGAGGTCGCCTTCTACTACTCGTCTCTTAAGGGACCCAAGGCAGCCTGGGACTATCTTGACGCCAAGAACCTGGTCACCAAGTATGCACCGGTCACTACCCCGCTGCCGGCGACACTCGCCGGTCACTTTATCCGTGTAATCGACACGGGTGGGACCCAACTTTTTCGGAACGCTTGCCTTTGAGTCCGCTAAGCCAGGGGGATTTTTCCTTACAGTGGAAGGTGCCAGCGGAGGTCCAATTCGTTTCGAGAACAACATCGTCCGGGAGGTTCAGGTAGCAAGGTAGTGTCCGCACAGGCACGGGTCTTCTCAAGCTGGTTTATCTCGGCGCACCCACACTCCTTCGATGCTCACACTAGATGGCGCCTTTTCGCTTCACTGCGATTATTCCCGACGGGCTAGATTTCCAGGGTACTTCTTCTTGCGACTAATTTCTCGCTTGGCTCAAACTGCAATTCACTTGCAAGCACCCATCGAGTGGTAGACTGAGGACATGATATCGTTGAGCCCCAGCACCAAAGCCGTATTTGCGTCCGCGTTCATTGTAACTGCTTGTTCAGGCACATCTTCGACTTCTTCTGGCACGGGCGGCACGGAGAGTTCGGGTGGCACCGCGGCAGTTGGAAGCACTGTAGCAACGGGCGGAGCATCGAGCAGCATTGCCGGTGCTTCGGCAACAGGCGGCATTCACTCTGCCAACGGCGGAAATTCCGCCAACAACGCGGGCGGCTCGGTCGCTGCAGGCGGAACTTCGAACACGGGCGGCAGCGTTGGCCTCGGCGGGTCAGTGGCGACGGGAGGCTCCAATGCCGTCAATGGCACTTCCGCCACTGGCGGTTCCAAAGCCGCCAGCGGTACATCGAGCTCGGGTGGCTCGTCAACAACTGGTGGCTCCAAACCTGTGGGTGGATCAATAGCGACGGGCGGGTCGTCCCTAACAGGCGGCTCCAAGCCCGCGGGCGGCGGATCAAGCATGGGCGGTGCTTCGACAACCGGCGGATCCGAACCCACGACGGGTGGCACGAGCCCTGGGGGCGGTTCCACGAGTGGCGGCAACTCGTCAACGCCAACCTGCTTGAGCAGCGACACTAGCTACAAGCTCGTTTGGAACGACGAGTTCAACGGTGCCTCGGGCACAGCCGTCGATTCAACTAAGTGGGCGTTCGATACGGGTGGCGATGGTTGGGGCAATAGCGAACTCGAGTACTACACGAATACGACCAACAACGCGGCCATGGACGGCGACGGCAATCTCGTCATAACGGCCAGACAGCAAACGCAAGGGAGCAACAACTACACATCCGCTCGTATCAAGACGCAGGGCAAAGCCCAGTGGACGTACGGTCGCATCGAGGCACGTATCAAGATCCCAAAGGGGCAAGGGATCTGGCCGGCATTTTGGATGCTCGGCGCGGACTATCCAGGTACCGCTTGGCCCAACTGCGGCGAGATCGACATCATGGAGAATATCGGCAATACGTCGGACCAAGACAATATCCACGCCACGATTCATGGACCGGGATATTCGGGCAGTGCTGGTCCAACGACGGTCTACACGATGTCGCAACCCGTGAGCGCGGACTATCACGTGTTTGCAATTGAATGGTCGCAAAACCTGATCAACTGGTACGTGGACAGCACGCTCATCGCCACGAAGTCACCCAGCGACATTCCGAGCGGAGACACTTGGGTGTTCAACCTGGATTTCTTCATCATTCTGAATCTCGCCGTGGGCGGGCAGTGGCCGGGTAATCCGGACTCTACGACGACGTTCCCGCAGCAAATGCTCATCGACTATGTGCGCGTGTGCCAGAAGTAGCCAGCGGTATTCCAACGTTGCTCGTCATTGCATAGCCACCCCGATAGGGTTGACGACTGGCGTGGTGGTGATAGGCAACTAGGAGTAGCTGTTTCTTACGGTTCTCGCCCGTTGCGTACAGGTCGTATAGTGCATTTATTCGATCGACTACAATTTATCGGGACTAGGCATGCTATCTGCTGCCGTCCGTCAGCGGCCGCTCATGAACCTCTACCTCCAATTCATCCTGTTCACATTTGCAGGTTGGGTCAACCGACACCAGCAGGCAGTCATCGAGTACCTTCAAGCCGAGAATCAAGCACTGCGCGAGCAGCTTGGCAAGAAGCGCATTCGATGGACCGACGCACAGCGGCGACGCCTCGCCGAGAGAGCCAAGGCTGTTGGCCGGTCAGCACTTGCAACGCTCGGCACGATTGTCACGCCAGACACGCTGCTGCGCTGGTATCGCAATCTGATTGCAGCCAAGTATGACGGTTCGAAGCAACCGTGGCCCGGGACGGCCGCCAACGAAACTGGATATTGTTAGCCTTGTCGTCCGCATGGCGAAAGAAAATCCATCCTGGGGCTACACGCGCCTGCGCGGGGCTCTCTACAATCTGGGTCACGAAGTCGCGCGCAACACCATCAAGAACATACTGCTAGCCCATGGACTCGAACCCGCGCCGGAACGCGGGCGTTTGCCGGCACGAAGCCCCGATCTGAATTCCTACACGGAGAGATGGATTCGGAGCCTTCGGTCAGAGTGCTTGTCACGGGTGATTCCGCTCGGTGAGCGACACCTGCGGAACCTCTGGATAATCGCCTAATCGAACCGCTTGCGGCCAACACCAACTCAGGTGAGGGGCGTGTTAGACGACGCGAACGGGTCGGGGGAGTGCTGAGCTACTACTACAGGAGTGCGGCCTGATTTGGGTCGTTCGGGTTAATGCACACTACGGGGTGCATATGCCGGCACAGTACGCCTCGTCGTGAATGTCGCGTCCAAGTGCGGGCTGACACCACAATATGAAGCGCTCGAAGCGCTATACCGCAAGTATCAGCAGCGCGGGTTCGAGATTCTTGGCTTCCCCGCCAACGAGTTCGGCGCGCAAGAGCCGGGTACCGACGCCGAAATCCAGCAGTTCTGCTCAACCGAGTATCAAGTGTCGTTCCCGCTCTTCTCCAAAATCGTCGTCAAAGGTGCGGACCAACATCCGCTTTACGCCGCACTCACGGCGGCGCAGCCCGAAGCACGTGCGCTGCCGGGCAGTGACTTTCGAGCCAAGCTCATTGGCTATGGCATCGATCCGGGTGCACCGCATGAGGTCCTGTGGAACTTCGAAAAATTCCTGGTAAACCGCTCGGGTGAAGTGGTCGAGCGATTTGCACCCGACGTGCCACCCAACGCGGAGATTCTAATAGCCGCGGTCGAGCGGGAAATTGACAAGCCTGCTTGACAACGCCTTTGCCGACCGTGAGAGTCGCTGTGAGCCGAAGTCCGCCTAGCCCGTATAACGTCTTTTCCGTGACGCCGCTACAAAAAGAAACGGCCATTCACTTTTTGCCGAGCACAGTATCCGGCGAATTTGCGTTTTGAGCCAAAGTAATCCAAAGCATATACGAATTGCATGGGGGCAGCAGTCAGCCATCGCCTTTACCGTCCGTGACCCGTCTGGACCCGAAGTTCACCGACTGAGCGCCGCCTTGACATCAGCAGGTACAGGGCCGCCTAAAGGTTACGGTTCGATTTGGATGTCGTTGACATAAAACATCGTAATTTGAGGAGGACCAAAGTTAGCTCCGTAGTCCTGGGCACAATACGTTGATTCCCCACCTCCTCCGGTGCTCAGCTGAATTCCAAGTAGCTTTGGTTGAGTGGGGTCAAAAGTCTGTCCGGCGGGCACGCCCTGAGGATGGTTCGTATCCAGCGTTAGCGTGTACCAAGAACCGGTTGATTCTATGTTCATCCAGCTTGACGCACCCCACACGTAGTCGCTGCCCGTCATGACGAAGACTACGGCGCCGAATGGGTAACTCGCCGTGGGCGAAATTCCCTGCGTGACTTTGACCTCCGCCGTAACAAGTTTGTTGGTCAAGTCTATGGGGTTGCCGTTGGAGTCCGCCGGCCCATACATACTCACCTCGACGTACTGATTCCAGTTAGTAAAGGTCGTGGTGAGTTTCATGGAGCCTGGCGAAGTGGAATCGACATTTGCATCAACGTTGCCGGACCAACCCACTTGCGTACTGCTTCCAGCATCGTTTGGTGCGGCAACATTTACCGAGCAATCAGTATTTGTGAAAGTATTCAAAGTGAATAATTGCACTTGGCTGGGCGTGTCAAAATTGTTAACGACCACGCCATTGACATTCGCGGCCCCGCCGGCCGCTGCAATGACGAAGCCTGTGGTGCCAGCACTGGCAGGCGACGTGTAATAGACGGTGGTGCCACCGGCGGCAACGGAGCTGTTGATGGCTCGGGTGCCACCGGTTGTTGTGGACGCAGGTACGGTGAGCGCACCACCTATGTTTGGCTGAATCGCGAATGCTCCGCCCGCGCCAACATAGGCACCTCCCGAAGAGTTCCCTCCAACGTCGGCGACTTGGCCGCCGCAAGCAACCACACTGAGCGCGAAGAGTGAAGCAATGTAAAGGGAAACAGTTCGCATGGCACACCTATGAAGCCAAATCTCCGCTAACGGAGAGGGGTCAGTATACCCGCACGGAGTTCTTGACCAATTCTGGCAAGAAATTGCGCGGTATTATCCTGGCGATCAGCTATGGGAATGAGAACTTCAACGTACTGCATCAACGCACCAGGTTACCAAGCAGCCATCGGTTTACCGTCCGTGACCGGTCTGGACTCGAAGTTTCCCGAATAATTGCCGCCTTGGCAGTTAACGTCTACCGCGGACTCTTCCTTCGGAATGCCCAGCGGCTGGGCTAGCCACCCGACGAGTTCCCGATGGCTTGTATGAGCGGGGCATGAGCGCGGCCCGCATGCAACGCTGCAAGAGTCAACCTCGTCGGCCGACGTAGTGCAGTATTAACGTTATGCGCGTTGCAGATTCGACGCTATTTGATAGCCTGGCTTGCTGGTATCCATGGCAGGGGATGATGACGTGACCCACGAGGATAGTACCTCGCAGTCTGACGTAGAAGCCCACACCCCCGGCGACGCGCCTCTCGAAACCATTGCGAACACAGAGTCTTCCGTCAGGAACGAGCTGCCAGGGACGCCAACTTATGTCCGCAAACGATGGCTAACCCCGAGGGCGCTTGGGCTAGCACTTGCTTTGGCAGGGTTGTGCACCTTACTTGGTGTAGAGATTGTCTTCATTGCTAAATCTAATTCGCAACGAAAAGCGGATACTGTACCCCCTCTTGTTGCTGCGAAGCCCCCCGGCGGCAATCAACCCGCTGGCGCTCAAGCCGCACCGAGCAGCACCGACACACCGAATGATACGGCAGAAGCCGCAGCAAGCACCATTGCCTTACCTGAAGCGAGTGCAGTCCCTGCCCCCACGTTCTCCGAGGAAGGCGTATCGGACGAACAAGCGCCAGCAAAACCCAGACGCTTCAAAACGGTTCAAGAGACAAGCACTGGAAGCTGTTCCACTTCGAGTGTCGACGGCTTGAGTCGGCAAATCATCGACCAAGTTCGTTGCACGAACCCAACCGCATTCGTCCTTCTGCCATCGCGTCCAAACCTAGTACTGGATGCTCACATATTTCCGTATCTCGAGTCATCCGCGCGGGAACATCTGCTGCGTGTGCTCGATGCGAACCGCAGTCGGAAGATGACCGTGCATAGTGTGCTGAGAACGGTTGCGCAGCAATACCTCGTGTGGCGTTGGTCCGCGAACAGGCGCTGCGGCGTGCCGCTGGCTACGCCGCCCGGCATCAGCAACCACGAAACGGGGCGTGCGCTCGACATCGCGGATCAGGCCCAATGGAGATCCGCAATGGAAGCTCAAGACTTTCATTGGCTCGGGCCCTCTGACATCGTCCATTTCGACTACAAGACGAACCGGGCCATGGGTCCAGCTCCGGACGTGTTGGCATTTCAGCGCCTGTGGAATCGCAATCATCCCGAAGATCGAATCGCCGAAACAGGCCGATACGAGCCGAATACGGAACAGCGCTTAAAGAAGTCACCCCCAAGTGGATTTGCTGTCGGCCCACCTTGCGCAAAGAAGAGTCCCAAAATGATGGCTTCGCGCTGACGGTAGATTTCGGAATACGAGCCTCCGGAGTGTCATCGAAAGTCGGCGTGACGCTCAAGACAGTCGCGCTGTTCGCCGCCGAGTTGAGCGCGCCAGTCTCGGCGCTTTTCGATCCCCTTAGCACGAGAGCGCCAAGACCCGGACGTCCTCAGCTCCTCACCGGGTCAAGGCCAGCACCTAGGACCGCTGCCGCGAGGAACCACGTTAAACGACTGCCCGTTAAACCTAATTGGCGGTGGCTAGACGTGGCCCTCGACGAAAATGCTGTCGCTCGCAAGCAAAACCTTCAATACCGACCTTTACACTTAGCGCACTTGGCGCCTCTTGCTCGACGCACTGCTCTACGTCACGACATTGTGCACCTTCCACTGCGATGTTTCGATGAGCTCGAAGTCACAGGAGAAATCGGCCGGAATTGTTGTTCGTTCGAAGAGGTGCCACTTAGTCGACTATGAGTCCTGTTGCACGAAGCAACCGGTGCGACAGCCGACGTGAGCCAAAAATCATGAGCCCGGATGCCGACGGGAAGTCCAAGGATTTCAAGCCTGTCTCATATGCACACCAACACGTACAGAATGTCTCGAGTCGTAGCTGGGCGAACACTCTCTCGATTGTCTTCGCAACAGAGAGATGGGAGCATTGATGAATGAAGCCCGCAGGGGTTGTCGCCCGTCTCATTTCCCTTATCCTTGTTCTTCGGGTAACTCCCGCACTCAGCGATCCACCGGCCCGTACTATCCAGGCGGTTCCTCTATTTACTATCGGCAAGAGCCAGAACAGGAATCAGGTTCAATACGCCGTCCACGTGGACGACCACTGCGTGCCAATGCCGGGCGCGGCGGTCTTCGCCTATTGGCACATGCTCGAGCTTGGGACGACTCGCGTAGCACCGCTCCTGCCGCGCGAGTTCCGTGCCTATGGAATCGCGAGCCAGCTCGTCACGACACACGACACCGATGGCGGCAAGATTCGCCTCGTGCTGAGGGCGGTGCCCAATCGACCGATTCTGGTGGAAACGCTACGCGGGAGCAACGGTGCGTGCCGGGCCCTTGCGACGGTCGCAATCGCTGGCACGCCAGCGCATCTCTTCGATGTTTACGTAAAACTGACGTGGCTCCTCGGCGTAGATTATTTGCTTCTGCGGGGCTGGTCGCTGGACGGCACACGCGTCCTGAGCGAAAAACTTGGTGCATAGTCGCTCGCGCATGCATGGCTGGGTCGAGGACTGGCTCGGTGGTCTTAGGCAATGGGGAGTAGCTGTTTTGGGAAGCTTCGGCGCGCTTGCTCGACAGGTTGTATTGCACCTTTCGGTGACGTCCCTGGAGTCACCCACAATCGCACCGGTTAGTGCGATCCCGCCCGTGCGTTTGCCCATACTTGGCCCTAAGTCACCTCATATTCGATCCCATGCATCTCGCAGAACCGCCGCACTATAGCTGCTTGCTCTCGGTAGAAGGCCGCTGCACCCGGATAGTCTGAGACTCGGCGGTTGTAGTTCCAACGACCGAAAAATATGTGATTAACGAAAGCCACGGTTTTGAGCAATGCTGGAAGATCCTGTTTGACGATGTTGGGCGTCGGGTAGGACTCGATGTGCACAAGAGTCCGACGTCCGGCTATCTTGGCGCATGACTCTATTCCGGCTATTCGGACCCCCTTTGCGCAGTGAAATATTCTGAATCTACAATCTCGCAGGTGGAATTATATGATCGGATTTGATTTCTTCCACTTGCCTCAACATGAGCTATTGATCACTGGTGGCGCAGGCGCGATTCGATTAGTCTCATGGAGTGTCATGAGAACATTTCCGGGACGCGTATGTGCCATCATCCCATTGGTAGTGACAGCAGGTGCTTGTTCCGGCAACAGCTCCAGCGTTGCCGGCACAGGCGGGGGAACGGCTAATTCAAGCAACGGCGGCTCATCGGGCAATGCTGGCGCTGCCGTGGGCGGGGCGACAAACGGCGGCAGCTCGGCCGGACTCGGCGGTGGCAACGCTGGCGGTATCACGGGTAACGGCGGCGCTTTCAGCACGGGTAGCATGGTTGCCGGGGGTGGAACGATTGCTGCTGGCGGAATGATGAATACTGGTGGATCGAAAGCAACCGGTGGATCGACGACTACTGGCGGAACCAAGAGCAGCGGCGGAACATCAGCGGTAGCGAGTACCGGAGGAGCCAATAATTCCGGTGGGACAATTTCAATAAACAACACCGGCGGCGCTTTGTCAACAGCTACGGGCGGACTCACGGCAACTGGCGGCGCAAGCGCCTGCGCGACGGGCTTGCCGTCGACATGCGGTAGCAATCCCTGCGATGCAGCGACACCGGTGGACCCGCAAATCACCACTTGCGGGGCGCTGGGTAACGTGACGGTATACAGCACCAGCGCGAGCAGTGGAGGAGCGTGTTTGTATGGTGATACGAGTGTCATGTATTACGCAGCCATTAACGCGAACCTGGCCCCTGGTGACGGCAAGGGGCAATGGCAAGGTGGCTCCATTTGCGGCCAGTGCTTCAATGTGTCGGTTTTGACCAGCCAAGGGATAGAACAGGTGGTCGTGCGTATTATGGACGAATGCCCGGACGCCGATTGCGGCATCGATCTGGGTGGCTCCGCGCCGGCGGCGGTCATGGTTGACGGAAGCGGCCGTTACCAAGGTGCTTGGCAGGCGGTTTCGTGCGCCGGGCACCCCGAGGTGTCAGACGGCCCTCCGAGTGTATTCGTGAAAGATGGCAGTAGTTCTGGTTGGTCCGTCATTCAAGTGCGAAATCCCGTGATGGCCGTGTCTGAGATTGACTGGGTGAATGAAAACGATTCGACGCAGAGCGGTACTCTCGCACCCGCGTCCGGCATCAACAACTACTTCAGTGTGCCAACGTCAATGCTGCAGGCCAACGCTACGTACGAGCTGACCGTCGTCTACGTTGACGGCTCCACCGCAACTGTGTCACTCACATCAGCACAGCTTGGACAAGCATCAACTGGGTATTCGTTGAATTAGCGCGCGTTGCCGACAAAAGGTCTCTTTGGCACGCCCTACTGCGCAACACGGCATCGCGCATGCTTCGGCACGATAGTCTGACAAACTGGAAATCAAGGCAGGAATCGGCGAAAGTGGCCGTCACCTTGCCAACCTACGCCGCAATCCACCCACCCAAATTCACCGTTGCTCACTCTGCCGCTGCTCTATGAGCTGAATTGGAGCAGTCTTGGATACGCCCCTACAAGCACGGGCAGCAAAAGGGAGTAGATTCAGGCATGTTTATCGGATAGCACCCGTCCGGAATTGATGGGCCGCGGCAGCCGGCCACAAATTCCTGCGTTGCACAAATATCCACACACGACCCATCCGAAGGTTGAGGCAACGCATCCGACGAGTGGATGTAGGTGACACCACCCGGAAGCGAACAACTCAGTAGAGCGCGTGCATCCGCTTGGCATGCGCCACCCGTAGCTAATGGGGTCTGCTAACCTTGACGCCGAGAAGGCCGTAAGGGCCGATAATTGGCCTGGTGTTTGTTCCGTGTACTCGTGAATGAAATTGTCCGTTCCAACACCAACGATGTAAAGCGCCGAGGTTATCGGGTCTTGTTCTCACGGAAGAGTGAATTGCTTGAGGAACGTCCAGCCGATCGTCCCATCGCCGTACTCATGCCCGCCATTGTTTATGCAAACGCCCACTTGGACATTGCCCTGGCAATCCTTGTAATAGGAGCAATTCCATGCGGCGCTAGTCGGTGTTGGAGGATAAGCGGGCGAGTCCGTGCATCCGTTGATGGACGCCCATTTCTCCCAGCAAGCCTGCGCGCCGAGGAACGTGATGGGCATTCCCGTAACCAACGAAGAATATCCGCCAGCATAGATGGCAATGGTGTCCGCCGTGCCTCGGAACGAGAGCACCGGGATGGGACGTGCCGGCTTGCAATCGTCCGCGTTTCCGGCGGGTGCGGAGCCTGCGAGAAGGTCGAAGGACGCGGGCGCAACCGCCGCAAACACATCCGCCGCTTTGCAGGCGATGTAGTGAGACATCCCGCCGCCCATCGAAAAGCCGACCGCGTAGACGCGCGTGGTGTCGATGCAGGCCTTCGTCTCGACCTGGGTGACGAGGGCCTTGGCAAAGGCCACGTCGTCGGCGGTGTCGCAGCAGGGCCCCACATCCCACGCCGCGCCCATATTCGGGCTGTTTTCTCCCTGCGGATAGGCGGTGACTACGCCCTCGGGGTCGGTGACCGCCTTGAAGGGCGAAGCGCCTTCCTCCCCCGTGTCCGAGCCGCTGATGGGATGGAAATCCACGATCAGAGGCACCGCAGTCGTGCCTTTGTATGCCGTGGGAACGTGCAGGATATAGGTGCGGCTCAAGGAGCCCACCTGCACCGTCTGAGTCGTATCACCCGCCTGCAACACGGGCGACGGACAGGTAACGGTTCCGCTGCCAGCCGCGCCGCTGGCACCGCCAGTGCTGGGAGTTCCACCAGCTGCATTCGAGCCGCCCGTTGCCTTTGAACCACCCGTCGAAACTGTGCCACCCGCCGACGACAGTCCGCCGGTCGTCGCTGCTTTCGAGCCGCCCGTAGCTGGCATGCCACCGGTGGCGGCGTTCGTTCCCCCTGTTGCGTGGGCTCCACCCGTGGCGACAATGCCGCCGGTCGCTGCTAAACCTCCGGCACCGAGGGTTCCACCGGTCGTAAATGCACCTCCAGTGGCACTCGACCCACCCTGAGAGGCCTTGCCGCCGGTGGCAAGGACGCCGCCGGTCGCGGCGCCGCCGCTTGACGACGTTCCTCCTTTAGCCGTTGAGCCACCCATAGCAGTAGCGCCTCCATTCATTGCACCACCGGTTGGCGAACCACCGTTCGACGAGCTGCCGCCCGCATTCGGGTTACCCGCACTTTCCGTGCCGGAACAACCCCAACATGCAGCGAGCAGTACACCAGCGCCGAGCACGCGTCCTCTGTAAATTGCAAAAACAACGGACATTTTGAGTCCTCCGTTGGCGCAATACTGGAACCGCGAGTGCGTCGCAGGTAGCGACAAATCTGACACGACAAAATTGTCGTCCCTGGGAGCCGCCGGAACACCCCCGCAAGAACCGCGGAAGAAATCCGGTCTTTTGTCAGAACTGTTGGAAGAAGGTAGCAATCGCGGGTCCGGACTGGTTCCACATTGCGTGCCCCTCACCGGAAATCAAGCACCACGTTACCGGGTAGCCCGTATCGCAATTGTCATAGGCCACACACGGAGAGGGGTTGACCGCCTGCGTGGTTGAACTGCAGTGATTGAGATTGACGAAGATGTCTCGGGCCGCTTCCGCGTTGGTGGGTGTAACGGTTGTATCCTGATCGCCTTGGGTCTGCCAAACTGCGATCTCGTGCGATGGCTTGCAATTGTACACGATGGAGAAGCCTGACTCTACGCCAATCGCGCGGAAGACATCGGGCATCAGGCACCCAATTGTGATTGACATCATGCCGCCGTAACTGAACCCCATGGAAAAGATCCTAGCCTGTGTCAACGCAGTAGCTGACTCTCGAGCGTGCTTATCATCGCCTTGGTGAAGTTCACGTCTTGTCCGTTGGTGTTGGGCCAGCCGTAATCGGTACCTGGTCATTCGTGCCAGATAGGCAAGCCCTGCGGTATCACGTATATCGCGTTGGCGAAATTCGGCCTGACATTGTAAATACTGTCGTTGAAGATCTGCTCCGCAGTTCCGCCCAAGTAGTGGAACTCAAAGACGAGTGGGTACGCTTGTGAAGCGTTGTAGTTCGAAGGCAGTTTCACGTAGTACGTGCGTGTTGTGCCATTGACATTCATTGAGCAAGGCGAACCCGATGTGCTGCAAGGCGCCGGGTAATTCGTCATGCCGCACCCCGTCGCTCCCGAGGCGCCGCCAGCGCTCGAACTGCCGCCTGTCACCGAGGCGCCGCCGGTTGCTTTCGCTCCACCGGTTGGAGCCATGCCTCCAGTCGCGCTGTTGCCACCGGTTGTCCTTGTTCCACCCGTTGATGCGGTGCCTCCTAAGGACGACTGTCCGCCGGTAGCTCTAGTGCCGCCTGTGGCTGGGGCGCCGCCCGTAGCCGGCATGCCTCCGGTTGCGACTGCCCCACCTGTAGCTTGTGCCCCACCCGTATTTGCGGTTCCGCCGGCATTTGACGACGTTCCCCCTGTGGAGCCACCCATAGCGGTGGCGCCTCCATTCACTGCACCACCGGTAGGCGACCCGCCGTTCGACGAGGTGCCTCCAGCACTCGGGTTGCCCGTGCTTTCCGTGCCGGAACAACCCCAACATGCGGCTAGCCACAAACTTACGCGAAATATATGTCGTTTGGACATCGGGCAATAAGCGAGCATACAAACTCCTCCGCACAATACTGGCCTCGCTTCATGCGGTCCGGGTAGCGACAAAATTGTCGCCCCCGTCTTGTCGATGATTTGAGGTAGCATTGTAGTATTCTCAGCGTGACGATGTGTAAATGTTTGGCTGCATTGGAACGTGAATGACCATAGACCTTCTTATCCAAGCCATTGTGCGTCAGACAACGATTCTGATCGCGCAACTCGCAACGTCGGGTGGAACGCGTGCCCCTCTCGCGCAGGTGGCCAATCAGGTGTTCTTGGACTTGGTTTCTGAACTGGAACGTCAGGGCGTCAGTCGCAAAGTGAGCGCGGATATGTTCGGCCTTGGCCTTCGGACCTACCAGCGCAAAATACAAAGATTGACTGAGAGCTCAACCGATCGCGGACGTTCGCTGTGGGAGGCCGTGCTCGACTATATCTGCGATCAGAAGATGGCGACTCGCGGCAGTATCCGAATGCGGTTCGCCAGGGATGACGATGTTCAAGTTCGCGGCGTCTTGCACGACCTGTGCGATAGCGGCCTTGTCTTTAGTTCCGGCCAGGGTCCGAGCGCGGTGTATCGAGCAACGTCGGACGAGGAGCTGCGCGCCCTTCGCCAGCTTCGCATTGGAGAAGGTCTTGATGAGTTGTTGTGGGCCATCGTTTACCGCGAAGGGCCGCTTACGCTCGAGAACCTGGGAGCGCTAACTCACCTGAATCGTTCGGATCTCGAGCAAGCATTGACACGATTGGTAGCTCCAATCGAGTCGAACGGGTGAACGACAATACGGAAACCGTTTATCGCACTGGTTCCCTATTTGTGCCGGTAGGTTCGCCGGTAGGGTGGGAGGCCGCAATTTTCGATCATTTTCAAGCGATGGTTAAGACCATCTGTTGCCGCTTGCGAGAGGACATCGCAATATCCAACCCTGGCGACATCGTCGGGGGCAGTACCTACACGCTCGATGTATGGCCGGGACACCCGCTGGAGGAAGAGACATGCGCAACCCTGGCGAAGCTGCGCGCAACTCTCGTGGATCTGCGAAGACGTGTCGAAGAGCACAACCATGCGCCATGAAATTCCAGAACGACATAATCAGGTAGTCCTTTACGTTGGCCAGTGCTTGATTTCCCAGGATGTTGAGGACGGTGACTAATTTGCGGAGGTTTACTCGCTTAGCTAAGCCGGGACGCGCAGTTATTCGTTGCACCGGTGCCTGGCAACGAGGACCGACACGGCTGGCGGCACTTCGGAGGTTGCTCGCCGTGGTCTGTGTGGTGGTCATAGTTCCGTCTTGCAAGAGTGACCCTCAAGAGCCCCAAACGGGCAGCGAGACTAATTTCCTCGAGCATTGTGACAGCGCGTGCGGTGAAGGATTGACCTGCCTCTGCGGAGTCTGCACAAAAGCTTGTACGGGCGACGATGAATGCGCACCATTGGGAGCGAGCGTCCAATGCGTCTCGGTTGTCAGTGAACCCGATTCTGGAACAGTCCGGCAGCTGTCAACAGGGTGCTACGTGTGACAAGGCCTGCATAAGCGCCAGCGATTGCACAGAACTGAGCCCTGGGTACCAGTGCGAGACCGGCTACTGCCGCAAGGGCAACGTCATATGCCCGGCCGAGGCACTGCCTGCGGGGGACCAAAACCGTGAAATCATCGTCAGTGATACGACGCGAGCGTACACAGTGCACGTGCCAGCCGGATACTTGGGGAACAATCCCGTGCCGTTGGTTCTCGATTTTCACCCGATTGGCTTGGGGCCAGATTGGGAGCAGGCGAACTCCGGGTATAGTGCGCTTTCTGATCAAGAAGGCTTCATCGTCGTTTGGCCTCAAGGGCTCGAAAACTCCTGGAACATCGGCCCGTGCTGCACTTCGAGTCCGGTTGACGACTTCGGCTTTGCGCGCGCGATAGTCAGACAGCTCTCGATTGAGGCGTGCATCGACCCTCGTCGCGTATACGCAGTTGGCTTTTCGATGGGTGGAGCGATGGCCTACTATTTGGCTTGTAAAGAAGCCGAAGTCTTCGCGGCCATTGCACCTAGCAGCATGGATCTTTTTGCAGACTCGGAGCTCACTTGCCAACCTTCTCGCGCGGTCACGGAGATTTCCTTTCGCGGTACTGCCGACACCGTCGTGCCGTATGCCGGTGGAACTAGCAGCCCTCCGGGACACCCAGAATTCGTCAACGAGCTACTCGGCGCCGTAGGAACGTTCCAGAAAATGGGCAAGTCTCGACCAGTGCACGGGATCGCCAAGCCCCGAGGATGCCAATGGTAGTTCGACATACTCGACGTGCCAGGACGGCACGCAAGTCACACTCTGCACGATACAAGGGGGCGGACAGGTTATAGGCGATGCAAGCCAGGCGTGGGACGTGTTGAAGGCGCATCCAATGCCGTAGGCAGATGCCGAGCGTTATTTCGTCGGCGCTCAAGTCCGAAGCCCGGCAGCGGACCCCCGCGCGCCGCGTCACATGCGGAGCTGCCCGATCGCAAGCTGAAAGCCGGTCAGAAGTGGGGACGTAAGATATTGCGAAGGCAATTCGCACTCGCTTAGACGCTCACCAAGCCAGCGTTCGACCACGCCGTCAATGCCGATCGTCCACAGTTCCGCGACTCCGGCCTCGATGGCAAAGGGGAAGCAATACGAAACCACCCACCATCAACGCATCTTCGACTGCTTGGACACGCACTATCCTGACCGAACCGCCCGCGTGGGCGCCGCCGCTGCTTGGGGCACCGCCGACCGCAGCTGAACCCCCTACCGATGACGTTCCACCGATTCCGACCGAACCTCCCGAACTCGCCGGATTCGTTGAACTTTCGGCGCCACTGCATCCGAGAACGATGGTGCCGACGACCATGCTGCCTAGGAAAACGGGTTTCATGCGAACGCAGTGCATGAACCAAGGAAAATCGTCAAACAATGGCACGGCACATCCCAAGGGATACCGTACCAAGGCAGTGTCGGGTTCCAACGTTATTCTGATCGCGTTAGCGACCTGAAGGCGAAAAGATTGTTGCGTTTGAGTCAAGTTTTCAGGTCGCAGTTGTCTGGGCCGGGTCCCAGACAACCAACACAATCAAAGCAACAGAACGAACGTGAGGGCTAGAAGTAAAAATCCAACGCATGGGCTGCCGGCTTCTCAGGTGGGCACGGCAAACATCGCGTCACCGGCTGGGAGGGAGTCCCGTTAGTCTCTGAATTTCAATATTTGCGTCGCATCGGTTCGGTCGGTGGCTGGTCCAAGTCATCGTATATTCGAACTGAACTCTGTTTTGGGGTGACAAAGCCGCAGCACGGCCTAAGCTTGCAGCTGTGTTGCAACGAAGGAAAGCACGTGGGCTATTCGGGGTGCTTCTCGCTTCAGCCCTATCAACTGCGTGCAGTTCAGACTTAGTGTTAGCCAATTGGGCCTGCAAGCAATCATCGAGTTCGACAGGGCACCCCGATTCCGGCTCGAGCGACGGCGGTGAACCGTTTGAATTTCCGTGGTCAACGAGTTTCGAGAACGGGTGGTGCGACTACAACGAGGGCAACGGGTCTTGTTATCAGACCGGCTCCGCGTCGTTCAATATCGTCACGACCCCCGTGCATACGGGGCACTATGCCGCCGCATTCACCGTAGTCGGTGATGGAACCGGCAAGAGCACCAACTCTCGCTGTCAGCGAGATGGCGATTTGCCCGAGCAGGCTTATTACGGAGCCTGGTACTACGTTCCAGCGCTCGCCACCAATTCAGGTAACTGGAATCTATTTCATTTCCAAGGTCGCAATACACCAGATGGGCCGTTGCGCGGTCTTTGGGACGTCTCGCTCGTCAACAACAACAACGGCGGGCTTCGCTTGAGCGTTCTAGGCTATTACCCTCCTCCGAATACCTTGGTTGTTCCTGATATGAGCGGAGCACCTGCAATTCCCATAGGATCCTGGTTTCATATCCGGATGTTCTTAAAGCGAGCATCGGACGCAACGGGTGAGGTCTCGTTGTACCAAAACGATGATAACATTCTGCCCGCGACTTACCTGCCCACGGACGATTCAATCTACGCCCAATGGTATGTTGGCAACCTGGCTGACGACTTGAACCCTGCCGAATCAACCGTGTACGTGGACGACGTCAGCGTCGAACCCACACTTTGACGATGTGCCCACTACGGCTGGCAACCTGTTCCGCGTCAGTGTGTGCTCTCATACTGCAAGTCAACACTTGCCTCGGGCAGGCGGACACGCCGGTTGAGCTGACCTGGGAAGCCCCGGAAAATTGTGCACAACAGGCGCAGGTGCAGCAGCAGCTGCGCGCATTGATTGGTTCGCGCGGCGAGAATACGAACCCTTTGCAGGCGCACGGAACCATCGAGCCCATCGGCAAACGTTACCGCTTGACGTTGGTCATAGAAAGAAGCGCGACTCGTGGCATCCGAGTGATTGAATCCGACGACTGCCACAGCCTCGGAAAAGCGGCGGCAGTCGTTTTGGGCCTGCTCGTGCAAAAAGAACGAGCGCTCGGGCGAGAATTGTCCGAAAGCGAGATAAGCGGCCAACCTCAACCGCCTTCAGAACCGGTAAAACAGCCTACGCCTGTACCTTCAAAGCAAGTGCCACCTACAGCGCCCGCCAGGCCGCAACCGCCACCACCCAGTACCCAGCTGTCGCGAAGCTGGCACCTAGTGGTGCACGCTCCAGAGGCTAGAGTCAATTTCTTGACGCTACCTCATGTTGGTTACGGGATGGGTCTGGGGGTTGGCGTTGCGTACAAGACTTGGCGAGCCATGGTTGATGGAATGTTCTATCCCTCGCAAGATGAGGTATCGACGGGGGGGCAACCTTATCGGGTTGAATTCGCGCGAAAAACCGTTGAAATGATGGGCTGCCACGGTTGGCGCTCGGGCTCAGTGGAAGTTGCACCGTGTGGCGTGCTTGTGGCAGACGACGTATCTGCGAAGGCCTCGGGTGACAGTCTGGTTGCAACGAACAGGACGGCCTTTTGGATTTCGATTGGCGGCGGAATTTCCGGTTACGTGCACCTGTTTCGTTACTTGTCGTTGGTGGCCTCGGGCAATGGCCTAATCGCAACGAAACGCACGCGATTCCTGATCGGAACTTTCTCAGGCATGCAACAGGCGCACAAGGTGCCTTTGGGTACGGCAAATGGTTCCATTGCTTGCGAGTGGATTTTTTGACGGAAGAAGGCATCCGTCGACACTGCTTGACTGAAAAAAGATGCCCAGACCAAACTCGGCAATTTGCATTGTTTCCACGAACGTTAGAGCAGGGTTGGTTTGCCATGCCGAAACCCCGAAGCGAGGCCGAACATGTCCGAATTGAGTACAGAACTCAGAGCACTCGTGGTGGCGAGCAAGAATGCTAGCCGCCCAACCGAGGCGGATTCGGCGCGCGTTCTAGGCGCGCTGCGAATTCGCTTGGGCGATGCTGCCGTGATGGGGGCCAAAACCGCGCAAGCTGCCGTCGCGACGAATGCAACGGGGTTGCTTTTCGGTAAGGTCTCGGCAATCGCGCTCGCTGGGTTGGCCTTGCTTGGCGGTCTTTGGTTTTTTACGGCACGCGCACGCCAAGCCGCATCGAGTGAATCGACCGCAGCTCCAAGTGCCGCAGCAACAATACAAAGCGATACGCCCTTAGACCCAAGTGCAATCTCGCCGAGCGCGGCTGGTTCAACGCCGCCAGAGGCTAGCGAATTTGCGGCTGCATCTGCGACCACGCCCGATGACGTCGAAGCGCGTCCCCGTCACGCTCGCGATCGATTGGCTGAGGAAGTTGCCCTGCTTTCTCGCGCAGAAACGGCCCTTCATAGCGGTAACGCGGCGGTCGCGTTGCAAGTGCTAAGCGAGCATGAACGCAAGTTTCGCGATGGACTGCTCGCCGAGGAGCGAATTGCTGCGCGCATTCAGGCCCTTTGCGCATTGGGGCGCAAAGCCGAAGCAGACGCTCAGTTGGCTCAACTCTCACCAAAATCGCTTCATGGAGAGCAGTCACGCCGGGCGTGCGGTTCCCGCTGAGGGAATGGACGGCAAGGCAACCGTTCTAGCAGTGTCGCCTCGCGCGCTTTTCCGTCAAACAATCGACAAGGCGCCAGCCGACGCAAGAACCAATCCCCTCGCGGGTAGATTTCTTAACGGAGCGAGGCACCCGTCGACACTGCTCCACTGAGAAAAAGTGGCTGGCTCCGTTTCTGCAGTTCGTACTGAACCCACGAGCGACAGATTAGCGCTGATCTACGGGAGACTACCAAGTCACGTGCCGAGATTTGCTGACCTCTACACGACCTACTTCAACTTCGTTTGGTCCATGTCGCGTTTCCTGGGCGTTGACACAGGTGAACTTGACGATGTCGTACAGGATATCTTTGTCGTCATATACGAGCGGCTTCACACGCTCGAACGGCCGGAATCACTGCGCAGTTGGATTTATGGCATAGTGCGGCGCGTGGTGAGCAAGTATCACCGCACCAAACGAACTGCACTCATCAAGTCAGGAACGGTGCGTGTGGAGCCCGAATTGCTAAGTCCGGAGATGTGCACCCCTGAACAAATGACCGGGCAATCTGAGGAGGCGAAACTGGTCTGGAGTTTGTTGGAAAAGCTCGACGCGCCAAAGCGGGAGATCTTCGTGCTCGCTGAAGTCGGGGAACTGACGGCTCCGGAAATTGCAGCGGCGATTGATGTCCCTCTCAATACGGTCTACTCGCGGCTCCGTGTTGCGCGACAGGAACTCGAAGAGGCGCTTCAAAGATATCAAGCGCGAACTCTGAAGCGAGGCCAAATATGTCCGACGTGAGTCCAAGACTCAGGGTATTCGTCGCGGCGTGCAAGAGCGTCAGTCGGCCAACTGAGGCAGATATGCAGCGCGTACGCGCAGCGTTGCAACTTCGCTTGGGCGCCGCTGCATTGACTACGCAAGCTGCGGCTACGTCGAACACTGCACGGTTGCTTTTCGGTAAAGTTTCGGCAATGGGTTTCGCTGGGTTGATGGTGCTTGGGAGTTTTTGGTTTTTTGCGGCACGCAGTCACCGAGCAGCCTCGAGTGAATCGAACGCGGCTCCAAGTGCCGCAGCAACAATAAAAGTCGCACTGCGTTATAGGTTGTTTGGGGCAAGGGTAGCGGCAGTACCACCGGTTGACGTGCCACCTACGGGGGGACCATCATGAAGGCAGCCGGTGCCAGTTTCACGAATCACACTCGCATGCCCAAAGCGTTACGACGTTCGTGGGTAAGCCCGAGAAGTCGAGCGCTTGCTCGCGCGAGCCGTCACGGCTTGCCGACGAACGTGGTAACGGACTGTGCGGCGAGGGAGGCGCTAAACCGTGCTGCCGTCACGGTGATGGCCGTCCCAGCAGCGAGGTTGGAGCTCGTGCTGGTGACATACGGGGTGACGGACGCCGGCCACGCCGTGCCCGCGACGAAGAAGGAAACGTTCTGGGCCCCGCCACCGTTCACGACGACGATGGCCACCGTCGCGTCCGGCAGGTTCGTGAACGCCACCACCAGAGGCGCGGATCCAGATGGGGTTGGGGCGCCCGTGACGTCGACGCGGTAGTATCCGGGGCGCACGAACTTGCTGAAGTTCCCGAGCGCGTAAACCTGCGGGGGCGGACTGCTCACGTTCGGCACCAGCGCCTCGGTCCACCAATAGTGCCATCCGTTGACTCCACCGGTCGCGAACGCCGCGTAAATCATCGTCGCGATGGTGATCGGCCCCGTGTCACCCGGCGTGCACTCTGTCTCCCAGACATGGTGAGTGTTGTTCGAGGGCGGAGCCGGACGTGCATACGTTCCAGCGCTGGTATTTCCGTAGTCGTGCGTAGCGATGGGTCCGACGTAGGAATTGGCATTCGTATCGGCGATAATGGCGGGGCCGTAGCCGTCGCCGCCCCAGAGGTTGCCCCAGTTGTCGGGCTCGGCCGCGAGCACCTTGACGGGCGGGTTGAGCGCGGCCAGCTTCGGACCCAGCACGTCGATGAAGCTCACCATCTGCGTCGTGCTGAAGATGCACGACTGGTAACTCGCCGTGAAATCAGGCTCGTTCTGTGCCGAGATGGCGTAGAGGTCCACGCCGCCGTTCTTCTTGTAGAACGCAGGAAACGCCGCGAGCACCGCGGCCCACGCGTCGTAGTCGGCCGTCAGCAAATGCCCGCCGTTGTTGACGTTGTTGTTGTCCTTTCATGTTGGCCGGCGGCGACCAGGGCGCTGCCCACACCTTGCACGCACTGCCGGCATACTTGACGCAGGCCTGACCATCCGCATACCCCGCGGCGCCCATGATGTTGGGCGATCCGCTCGTGCCGTCGATGCCGACGCGGAGCAGGGTCAGCCCGATCCCGTTGACCGGGTCCAACAGGAGCGTTTGCATGGCTGTCGAGGATGAGCCTTGCCAAACGTCGGCCTCGCCGAAGCCGTCCACGACCTGATGGGTCGTCGCCGGATTGACGGTGATATCGCCCGTTTGGGCTGTCCCCGGCGTCTTCGTTCCAACGCGTTCCGGTGCTTCCGCCGGTGCTCGGCCCGGCTCCGCCGGTTGCCGCCTTGCCACCGGTTGCGGCGCCGCCCGTTGCCGCTTTGCCGCCCGTGGCTGCAGGCGCGCTGCCACCCGTTGCGGCACCGCCTACGCCTGCTCCGCCAGTGGGCAGTGGAGCCGTTGTTCCGCCGCTTCTACTGCCACCCGTTGCCGCAACGCCGCCTGTTGCCGCGACGCCGCCTGTTGCCGCACGCCGCCTGTTGTCGGCGCGCCGCCAGGATTTGCAGTGGAGCTTCCACCCGATGTTGAGCTGGAACCTCCAACTGAGACGCTGCCGCCACCCGAACTGGGAGGCGAAATCTGGTTGTCGCTGCCGCTACAGGCAAATGCAACACCTACACTCGACAAGACTACAAGAACCAACCAGCGGTTCGAACTGCCAGGAGTGCGACGGGAACCAAAACCCTTACCGTTCAGAAAAGTCATTAATACGAGCAGTGGCAGACCCGGCGAGATTCCATCGCGAAATCGAACGCAGACCCCTACATGTCGGACGCAACTTCAAAGCACCGGCTTACCAAGCAGCCATCGGTTAACCGTCCACGACTCATCTGGACCCGAAGTTAATCGCCTAGTAGTGCGATTCCGTTGAAACGACGGGTCCTTTGGATCCGGCCGCTGCGCGGCCAATCGCGCTACTATTCTCATTACCTTGGGCATGCGCCCAAACCCAAGTCTTGGCGAACTCAAGCAAGGTGCGACGGGCGAACGAAGCAGCCAGCTCAGTTGCTGGTCGTTGTAACGTTTGCCACTGGGAACTGAATGCTTCCGGTGCCGCCTCGTACTTCCACATTGATGTGAACCGAGGTCAGGTTCCCCATGCTCCAGCCGCCGCGAAGCGGCATCGGCGGGGCCATGCGGATCAGCAATGGCGCCATCACTATCAAGGCCTCGAGCTTCCTCTCGAACACCAGTATCGGAAACGGCGGCGGGCTCTACCTCGACTGCTCACCCACGTGCACAATCACCAACTCTACGTTCTATGCCAACAAGAATACCGCGGGGTGGGGCGGGGCGATCTTCAGCGGAACGAGCAGCGGTCAGATCAGCATGGACAACGTGACGTTTGCCAGCAATAACCAGCAAAACACATCTGGCAACGCCACCTTCGGCGGTGCCACATGGGTGTTCAACAACAGTATCTTCTACAACGACGGTTGCGCGACCAAGGGCACGGGTGCCCACGTGCTAGAATCGGGGAGCGCGAGCACGTGCATTTCCGGAGCCATCTCGGGCAACCCGCAGTTGGGCGCTCCTGCCGATAACGGCGGACCCACGTACACGATGCTCCCGGGTGCCGGTAGCGCAGCGCTTCAAGTCGGAGCCAACTGCGAGGCCACCGATCAGCGCGGGGATCCGCGCAACACCGCTGTATGCGACGTGGGTTCGGTCGAGGTGGTCGCCCCCTAGACGGCGCGGGGAAAACTTCTTCTTGTCGTGACGGCACGGAATCGACGGGTTGAGCTCGGGCGCGGCGTTGAATCGTTAGGTTACAGCCAACCCAGTTGCTAAGATTTCACCCCGGAGGCAAGGTTTGTGGGGCACTGCTGTGGAGTTATGTTTTCCGCCCTTCAGGGATTCATTTAATGCAACTGGGCTGGCTGTGGTCGGGGCTCATTGGTTGGGCTGGTTTCTACGGTTTGCCAACGAAAGTGGTGACGCTTTGGGCGCCCAGCGAGAACGTGAAGCGCGAGCCACTCACGGTCACGCTCGACTGCGAAGCGAGGTTGGCGCTGGCTGAAGTGACCCACGGCGTCATCGAGCAGGGTGCCGCGCCCGAGATGAAGACCGAGAGATTCGCGGCGCTGGTGTTGATGTTGATGGCCACCACGACAATGGTTCCATCTGCCTGGTTCGTGTACGCCGAGAGAAGTACTCCCGACGGAACGGTTCCCGAAGTGGAAACCCGCATGTAGCCAGGACGCACAAAGCGCGAGAAATTGCCCATGGCCCAGAGACGTTTGGTCCACACTTTCGTGGTCGTGTCGTAGAGGCAGCCACCGTTGCCACTGGCATTGTACACCCACCAGAGGTGCCAGGCGTTGAGGTTGGGCTTGGTTAGGTCATTATGCATTGTTTCCACGGTCAAAAGTGCACTCGCGATACCATCGCCGGTTGAGTCGCCGCTCGCAGTTCCCGTGTTGACCTCTGTTTCCCAGTACTCTTTGCCTGCAGCCGCGATGGTCGGTTCGGAAGGAAGCGTGCCGCACCCATATTCGTGGCTCGCAAAGATGCTCACGGCGTTCCAGGCGGTCGAGTCGCTTTGAATGGCCGAAAAATAGCTCGGAAACCCGCATCCATTCATCGTCTCGGGCGCCATGACCTTCACACTGATATTGGCCATGGCGGGACCCAGGGTTTCGATCCACGTGGCCAATTGTGCAGCCGAATAGGAGGTAGTACTGATTGATCCCGCAGCTGTCCGGCTCGTTCTCGGCGGACACGGCGTAAATCGGTACCCCCTGAGTCTTCGCGTTTTGCACCCAGGTGACGAGGTCGCTCGCCAAACCCGTTGGGTTCGTGAGCACGGGCATGCTGCCGTTGGTGCAGCCGTTGGGGTTGGTTTCGGTGGTGGTGTCGCTGCCGCCTTGAGCACCGTTGGTACCTGTCCCCCACGGAGTCATCCACACGGTAACACCATAGCTAACTGCCGATTTGGCAATCGTGAGCCCATCGCCGTACCGGATGCGGAGTAACGACAAGCCGGCCCCCGTCGTGGTGGACCAGAGGTAATCAGCATCCGACGCGTTGGCGTAGCTCCCCGCCCAGGCGGAGGACACGCCGAAGCCCGAAATCTTCTGCTGAACGCTGCTCAAGGAGACAACAACGTCGCTCGATGTAGAAGTGCCGGCGCCGCAACTCGTGCCGGTCATGCCACCCGTGGCAGGCGTGCCGCCTGTCGCTGGGTTGCCACCGGTAGCTCGGCCACCCGTGGCAGAAGAACTACCGCCTGTCGCTGGGTTGCCACCGGTAGCTCGGCCACCCGTGGCCAGACTTCCCCCCGTGGGTGCGTTGCCGCCAGTAGGTCTAGCGCCACCTGTTGCCAAAGTTCCGCCCGTGCTTAGAGCTCCACCTGCTGCCGTGAACCCTCCCGAAGCTGCAACTGCAGACGAGCCTCCCGAGGTAGCTTGCCCGCCGCTACTCGGCGCGCCGCCAACCGCAGACGAACCGCCCACCGGCACAGTGCCTCCAGTACCGACTGATCCCCCGGATTCGGTTGAGCCTGACGAATTATCAGTGCCGCTGCAACCAAGAACGATTGTGCCTATGGCTAGACTGCTGACAAAGAATCTTCTCATAATTTCAAGCAGTGGGATTAGCCCCTGGTTTCCGTCACACAATCCGCGGCACGCTAACACTACTGCCGAAAAGTTTGGAGTCATTGGGGTGTACTCGAGACGACCGACTCGTCTGAGGTGCAGGCGCGGCGATGCAACTCGTGACAGAGGGGGCAGCGTGGCAACCAGCGAACGAGCGCGCGGGCGATCGCGAGTCGGAATGTAATGAACGAATCGGCGAAGTGTCTCTCAGGCCGCGAGAGGGAACGCGTCAGCTCCACCTTTGCTTCTGGCCGAGGGGGGAAAAGCGCGGGCTTTCTCCGCGACAATGAAGGCATAGCAGCAGATGACGACCGATACGTGATGGTGCCATCCGTGCCACGACCGCCCCTCGAAGTGGTCGAGTCCCAGTTCACCCTTGAGATCTTCGTACATCCGTTCTGTGCGCCAGCGCTCTTTGATGATGCGGACGTTTTGCTTGTGACTCATGCGGCGCGGCAGTGTTGTAAGATAGAACTTGGTTGCTTGCTCGTCGTCCAATGGCCACTCGACAACGAGCCACTGCTCCTCTCGCTCATCGATCGGTGTGCCGTCATCGTGGGTCGTCTTGACGCGACTGAAAGAGAAGCGTCCCCAAAGTGTGCCCTGGGTTCCTTCGCGCCAGCGAAGTTTGCGACGCTTGCGGTGCGGGATGGTTCGAGCCAAATCTCGCACGCTCATCGGCTTGCCGAGCCGACCGTTAGCGCGGATGCGACGAACCTTCGTCGTCGAGTGGATACCAACTGCGTAATCGAAGCCAAGCTTTCGCACCGTGGCGCGAAACTCACACGACTCGCCGTAGCCGCTGTCAGCAAGAATGACTTCACCCGGTACTTTGGCGCGTGCGGCGCGTTGGATCATGCCCAACGCCAGCTCGACCTTGGTTTTGAACTGCACGTCGCCCGGGATGCGGGCCTGCTCGCAACGTGCCGGATCGCTGGTCCAACTTTCCGGCAAATACAGCTCGAAGTCGATGGGCGCGTGCTGCGTCGCAGTGGCAATCTCAAGACTCACTCCAATCTGGCAGTTGGCGATCTTTCCAGCTGACCCCGTGTACTGTCTCTGCACCCCAACCGAGTGGGTCCCCTGCTTGAGAAAGCCCGTATCGTCGATGACCCAGGTCGTCACCGGCTCTTGCTCAGCCAACACCTCGCAGATGTAACGCGTGGCCTCCAGCCGCACCTGCTCGTCGCTCCACTCGCTGTGTCCAACGAAGTGCAGCAATTTGTCGTGCATTTTCTTGGTCAGCCCGGGATCGGGGCACGCCAGTGCGGCAATCGGCTCCACGCTCTTGCGCGCCGATTCCCCCAGGATGCCAAAGGCATAAATAGCGAAGGATTCCCGCTTCCTGTGGTCCTTCAAACGGGTACCGAGACGGTTGAGGTACTGCTGGAGTCGGGCGGTGGCAAATTCATCCAAATCTTGGGCCATATCGCCCCATCGCACGAAATTTGACCCATGGAAAAGTTTTCGGCAGTAGTGCTAAGCAGGTGCAATTAAAGTCACTTCCCGTATCCCGCGGCGACGATGTTGGCCTGAACGGCGGCATCCGTTGCGTCGGAGGAGTAGCCAGAAGTCATCACCCCTTCGTAGAAGTTTCCCCCGCCAGCGTTGCTGTCGTCGCCGCCGATTCCCAGCAGGATCGCCCCTTGTTTCTGCATGGGGGAATAGCCGGTGGGACGCGCTCCGTTATAGAACGTGGAGAGCGTACCGGATTGAGCATTGGCTCCTTTGATCGCAAAGGGTCCGTTACCACTCGACGCGTTCGCCGAGTTGCCTTTGATCATAGCCGTGACAAATGGGTATGTCATCGACAGGTCGTTGTTATTTGTAGCACCTGATGCTCCGCCTTCACTGAACACGCCGTCTTCCAAGTCAGCCATGATCCAAGGACCGGCTCCATTTCCTTTGTCCCAATACCCAGTCCCGAAAAATAGGGCTTCCATCGAACCATTGGCGCCGGCCTTGTTATTCGTCTCGGCGTTTCCAAAGTCGAAACAACACCCGTCCACCGTATACGTGCCGTCCGTCACCTCGTAGATAACCTCTGGATTGTCGCCAGTCGCCACGCCCGTCGTCGTGTCGTTGCGATAGCCGGTCCCGGGCGGACTATGAATCCCGTAAGCCTTGTGGCCGCCGATGGTGATGGGCAGTGCGTTCGCAACGGCCAAGACATCTTGTCCTCCGTTGTGGTACTGCTGCGCGTTCAGCGGCGCACGCGTCAGATGGTTGCCCTTGCCGGACTGGTCATAGATGATCGAAATGGTGCACGTCGTTCCGGAGCAGAACGTATCTTGCGCGGCAGCGTTGGCTACGCCTCCAGGGGAAAGGACTCCAATGTCTTGGGTCGTGTTGTCCGCACGCGTTACCCGGTAAAGGTTCCCGTTGTACGCGCCGAAGAGCGCCCTAACCGTGCTAAAGGCAGCGACGCACGGAGTGTTGCCCGACGCAAAGATGTCGCATGGCCCTGAGCTGGAGCCGCCCGCCGGGCTCGCACCGCCTGTAGCCGCAGCACCTCCGGTCGCCTTTGTGCCCCCTGTTGCAGCTCCACCCGTTGCAGCTCCGCCAACCGATGGTCCACCACCCGTGGGCCGTGTGCCTCCAGTCGGGGCCGCCCCGCCTGTGCCGCTTCCACCGGTTGCGGCGATGCTGCCTCCAGCAGCGTTCGAACCACCTGTCGGCGCATTTCCTCCTGTGGCCGCTTGGCCCCCGGTTGCTGCGCCACCTGTTTGCGCGATGGAAGAACTGGCTCCTGCAGTGTTGCCTTGGGTTCCACCTACTCCTGTCTTGCCACCCGCATTGGCCCCGCCGGTCCCGCTGGCACCTCCTTCAGACACAGCCCCGCCCGTACCACCTGGTGACGTATTGCTATCTGTTCCACTGCACGCAAGCACACTCGTGGCGAGCGCGAGCAGGACACTTTGCCCGAAGTGCTGGAGCGAAAATCGAAGAACTTGACGGGGTTGGTTCGAAGTGCGGGTGACCGAAGTCATACGGAAGGGCAGTGCCAGAACGGTTACGGTTCCATCTCGAAATCGACCGGAACCAACTGGAATACCGAGGTGCACCTCCCGACCCGCCAGCAGCCTGGCTGCGGGAATCTCGGATTTTCATGAATTCGCTGTCACCCTGGCGCGTTGCGAATTCGTTTTGGTTTGGGGTCACAGCGGCGCGGAAAGCCGGTCGGCGCGAACCGCGTTTCCGTGCCGTCACGACAAAACATTTGCGATCGTTGAGACATGCACGCGCGTGGTCAATGACGTCAAGCACAATCGGATGCCCGCGACGAAGGCGAGTGCCTCGCGACTTCGCGCCACGGGCCGAAATTCCGGTTAGGTTTCGATTAGGCGACGGAACTTGACGAGCACCATCACTGCTGTAAGTGATGCACCCTCGACAATCGATATCAACACAACTGGATGAAGTCACCGCACTCAGGCGGGGAGCTTTACTGATATGTCTGAGTGTTATTGCTCCGCTAGCGTGCAGCGGTACTGACACTACGTCTGGGCCGACTAGCTCCGGCGGCGTCGCAGCCGGTGGCGCGTCAGGACTAGGCGGTAGAACTACGTCGAACGGTGGTGGGAGCGCAACCGGCGGCAGGCTTGGCTCTGGGGGCGCCCAAAGCACCTTGGGCGGCGCAACAGTGAACCTCGTCGGCGGCGCGCCTGGCAGTGGCGGACAAAGTCTCGCAACGGGTGGCAACGAGACGGGCGGCGCCAATTCGGGCGGAAGCGTTTCAACTGGAGGGAGTAAGCCTAGTGGAGCTCCAGCAACGGGCGGTGCAAGGCCGACGGGTGGTTCCACTTCCACGGGTGGAGTCGTTGGGACGGGCGGCAATCTGACGGGTGGAACTCCCGCGACCGGTGGGGCAAGACCTACGGGTGGTGCTCCGGCAACCGGAGGCGCGACGGGGTCCGTCACTGGACCTTGTGACATCTACGCAACCGGTAACACACCCTGTGTGGCGGCGCACAGCACGGTAAGGGCGCTTTTCGGCGCGTATAACGGAAGCCTCTACCAGGTCAGACGCGCATCCGACAGCACCACGAAAGACATCGGTGTACTAAGCCCGGGTGGCGCTGCCAATTCGGCAACGCAAGACTCGTTCTGCACCGGTACCTCCTGCGTCATCACTATAATCTACGACCAGTCCGGGCACGGGAATCTTCTCGAATACCAGGGTTCAGGCAGCTCGGTTGGCGGCGAAGATACGCCAGCGACCGCAACCACCGAGTCGCTGACGGTCAACGGTCACAAGGTCTACTCGCTCTACATAAAGCCCGGCAACAGCTATTGGAGAGACGGCCACACCACGGGCGTTCCAACCGGTAATTCACCCGAGGGAATGTACATGGTGACCAGCGGCAAACACTACAACGGCGGCTGCTGCTTCGACTACGGCAACAGCGAAACCGATCGCAAGGCGGATGGCTCCGGCGCAATGGATGCCATCAACTTCAGCAACACCACGACTTGGGGCACCGGGGCCGGATCCGGTCCGTGGGTGATGGCCGATCTCGAGTACGGACTCTTCTCCGAAGGCAGCTCCGCCAAGAATAACAACGATCCGACCCAGACGGCCACGTATGTCACCGCCGTACTGAAGAACAACGGGACGAGACTTCGCACTCAAGGGCGCCGACGCGACGTCCGGCAGCTTGAGCACGTATTACAACGGCGCCCTCCCGGCGGGATGGAGCCCGATGAAGAAACAAGGGCGCGATCGTCCTTGGCAGCGGCGGAGACTGCTGCGCCACCAACACGAATCAAAGTGAGGGAACGTTCTACGAAGGTGCAATAGTCTCCGGCTACCCGTCGGATGCGACCGAGAACGCGCATTCAAGCCAACATCGTTGCTGCGGGGTATGGCGGTTCCTGAGTTGCCCCGTCAGTTGGTCTTGCCCACGTCGTTCGCGCAGGGACTGAACAGGCTGCCGTCAAGATTGATCGAGAAGAGCGCTCCGATGATCCCGGCGCTGACATCCGCGGAGCAGAACGCGCCCGTGGTTTCGCCGTCAAGGTGGCAATTATTCGGGGAAGCTTCGAGTCCAGAGGGGTCACGGACAGTAACCCGATGACCGCTTGATAACCTGGTGCGTTGATGCAGTGCTTTGGAACTCCTAGCGTCGCAGAAGTTCAGGTTGGAGCAGTCAGGCAACACTCTGGACTTCGCATTTTTTGGGAAAAGAAATCACTAGATCCGGCTGCATCAATTCTGCGGGCGGTTTGGATCGTACTGAACCATTTTCGAAATTCTTGTAACCGTTACCATGAGCTCCAACCTCGGCTATTGTGGCCCATTTCAGAGGTGGGCTGACACCCTTTGCATGTCGATAAGAATGAGGCAGGCTCGCAGTATCGCTACTGTCAATTGGCTTGTTCTTCAGTCCTTGACAGGTCACTTTGACACGTCAAATTCATCTTCTGATCTTGTCATGCCGCCACTTGAAATAAGGGAGCGGTGGTTCGGGTTGGGCATTACGAGGTGAAGTTATGACACGGCGCTTGTTGTTTCCGACGTTGTTTCTGGCACTACGGCTATTCCGACCACGTCAATGGCCGTGCAAAGTGCCGAACTGTACTACGCAACAGCCTATTTCTACGGACGTTTCGAGGCGCGCATTCAATATGCTCCCGGGGATGGTGTCGTCAGTTCCTTCTTTCTTTATAAAGAAACTTCTACGTCCTCGTCATGGAATGAGATCGACTATGAGAAACTCAACGCCGACTGCCACATGCAGACCAACGTCTGGACTGGCGCAGAAGTACAGCACACTCAAATCGATGCGATGCCAGGCGACATTTGTACCGGATACCATACTTACGCTTTCGAGTGGACGCCGACCTACATTTCGTGGGCTGTTGACGGATGTGAGATCCGTCGGGAAACGGGTGCGATCCCGGCCGATTACGTTGCCAATGCTTCCGGCGGAATGAGGATTCATTTCAACACTTGGGAGGGAAATGCGAGTTTTGGGGGGACGCTGAATCCTTCCATCCTGCCCGTGCAGGAGTTTATCAGTTGGGTTCAATACTCTTCATATGTCGCCAGCAGCGGTACCTTTCAGCTCCAATGGCGTGAGGAATTTGACGGTACGGGTGTTCCCAGTGGTTGGGGGGTAGGCAACTGGGCTTCCCCGTTGGGGCTTTCGACGCATAACCCCGCGAACGTCAGCTTCATCAACGGGATCGCTATCCTATCAATGACCGCTGACGGCGCGACGGGTTATACAGGAACCCCGCCCGCCGACCCTGGCGGGCCTACCACTTGTGCATCCGGCACTGGAGGAGCTGCTGGCACAGGCGGTTCCCCGGCGACAGGTGGTTCCCCAGCGACAGGCGGTTCCCCGCCAACCGGTGGCGCTAAGAGCACGGGCGGTACCCCGTCCGCTGGCGGCAGCAAAAGCACCGGAGGCAACCCGGCGACCGGTGGCATCACGGGTGTTGGAGGAATTGCGAGCACCGGCGGAACAAGAACCACCGGCGGCTCAGTGGGCACCGGTGGCACCGCGTTTTCCGGAACGGGAGGCGCGCTAGGTACGGGTATCAAGGCAACGGGTGGTATTGCGAATACTGGCGGCACATCTACAGGCGTTGGTGGAACGCTGGCAGCCACTGGCGGCGCTTTAGCCCTAGGCGGGGCATCGTCCATTGGAGGTAACTTGGGCAACGGCGGCTCCGTGAGCTCTGCAGGTACGGCCAATACGGTGACTTCGGCGAGCGGCGGCGGATCAACTGGAGACGTCGGGAGTTGCAGCTGTCGTGTTGCGGGTCAGCCTTCACGCTCGACTCCAATGGCAGGCCTAGCGCTATTGGGTCTTTTGGTGACGCGAACGTTGCGACGACGTCGAGGCTCATCAAGCACGGCGCAGCCCCACTGGCCCGTTGCGCCTTGGGGTTGTATATTCTCAAGATGGGTAACGTACCCGGTCGAGCCCTTCATCAGAGCTTCCTATTGCCGCAGAGGCAAGAGCGTGCGCACGTTTGGAAGTTTTCGCGGGAGTACGGTGGACGTCGCCCGCGCCATTTTCATGCTGAACCGGAACTTAACCTCATCGTTAGTGGCAGCGCGACATTTGGAGTGGGTGAAGCCCTGGTCCAAGCAACCAAGGGGGCGTTGCTTGCGTTTCCAGCGGGGCAGGATCACGTCTTGCTCGAGACATCGCCAGACATATATCTCTACGCCATCGGCATCGATCCGAACTTTTCATCGGAAGTGTTGCGCGCCGATCGAGACAGCGTGGCGATGCCGTTCCATATTCGACTTTCGTCGAAGGATTTCAGAGCATTGTCGGCTCGCTCCTCAGCCGTTGTTGACCGAGACGGAGTTGATCAACCGGTTGCGGAGCTTTGGGAGCAAGCTCACTGGTTACGGCGGAGATATCTGGGGCGGCTAAACAGTGCAACCCATGTGCTAACGCGGCGTGTACTATCCACTGTATCAGAAGAACCGGACCTGGGTTGCGAACTTCTTGCACACAAGGCAAGGGCCAACGTATGTGAAGTCAGCCGCTACTTTCATCGCGACGTGGGGATGACGCTCGTTCAATATCGAGCGCGACTGCGCTTGCTGCGCTTCATTGAGCTCGTGGACGCTGGAGCCGACAATCTGATGGCAACTGCCGAGGCCGCGGGTTTTGGGTCCTATTCTCAATGCCACCGTGTCTTTCAATCCGAGCTCGGTTGCTCTCCGCGGCGTTTCTTTTTCTCGGGGCTGCGGCAACAAATGCAGCTAGCCTACGAGCCGTGAAGCGCTACGCGAAACGGATTGCGGATCAATCAACCTGGGACTTCGCATTTTTTGGGAATAAAGCGTGCGAAGTGCGTTTGCCGAAGTTAAACTCGATCACTTTCGGTGCAGCACAAAGAAGACCCATGACCCATTATCGACTCGCAACACCAAACCTCGCTTCTCGGATACTCTCACGTTCTATGGTTCGCTGGCTCTCCTTGCTGTCGGTCGTCGCATTTGCCTTGCCCGCGCTCGCTCAACAAAAACCGGGCTGGACGCTCACGTTCGACGACGAATTCGACGAAACCTCTCTCGATACAACCAAATGGGGGACATTTTACAAATGGGGCCAAGCAGTAATTAATGGCGAGCAAGAAGCCTACACGACAACCGCGTTTTCGTTCTCGAACGGCGTCATGTCGATTAACGCGACAAACACTTCTGGCGTGTACGCTGGCCAGACACTCCCGTATAGTTCGGGTCTGATCGCGTCGGTATTTGAGCAACAATTCGGCTATTTCGAAATGCGCGCGCAGCTGCCCGCCGGAGCGGGTCTGTGGCCGGCGTTCTGGCTGCTGCACGATCCTTCTGTGCCGGATATCAAAGAGATTGACATTTTCGAGATGCTCGGAGCCACGCCTACTACGATCTATACAACCGTGCATTGGGGAACGAGCTATTCCACCGACAATAACCAAGACCAAGTGGCATCGACTGTGCCTGACACCTCGGCCGATTTTCATGTCTATGGTCTCGAATGGACGGCAACAACGGTCACCTGGTACTTCGACGGCGATGTGATCCACACGTATACGGGTGTGGGCGTGCCGCAAACCCCGATGTACATCATTGCAAATCTCGCCGTCGGCGGCACCACGAGTTGGGGAGGTGCTCCCGACAGCAGCACGATGTTCCCGGCTCTTTTTCAGATCGATTATATCCGCGCTTATCAAGTCGCGACCGATGCGGGTGTTGCTCTCGGTACCGGTGGAGCCGCAAGCGCGGGCGGAGCATCGGGTACCGGGGGATCTACCTCCAACGCTGCTGCAGGATCTGGCGTTTCTGGTTCTGCCAATCAAAGCGCCGGAGGAAAAGCTGCCACTCCAGCCACTGCAAACGCGGGCGGCGACAGCGGCTGCAGTTGCGTGACGCCTCGATCGAACAAGTCTCCTAGCCTAGCGGCCCTACTTTGCGTGGCAATTGGAGTTCTACTGAGTCGACGCCCGTACTCCGTGAAAACCCATATCGGCTGAAATAATTGGGAATTCTATGCCGTGCTAAATTTGGCCCGTGATTCCGTTTCTTCTCAAATTGCTCATCTGGTCGCTTCGAGCCCTGTTGAAATCCAGTGACTCTCTTGTAATTGAGAACCCTGTCCTGCGACAACAGCTTGCCACCTATGCCCGCGGCCAGAAGCGCCCCTACGTGAAGCCCCAGGAACGAGTCTTTTGGGTTGCCCTATCAAAAGCGTGGGCGTCTTGGCGCTCCGCCCTGATTATGGTCAAACCTGCGACTGTGATCGCTTGGCATCGACGAGCGTTTTGCGCATATTCGTCGTGATGGAGATTGCCTCGCGCCAAATTGTACTCGTCAACGCGACCACCAGCCCAAGTCTAGCTTGGGTCAAGCAGCAGATTCGACAAGTCACGCCTTGGGGCAAAGTTCCACATTTCCTTATCCACGACAACGATGGGATTTTCGGACAATATCGTGATCGCAAGCAGCGCGGTGAAAGAGGCCGCCGCTACCGATGTCACCTCGATCTTTGGCTCAAAGAGGTCATGGGCATACAGGGCATCCCAATACCGTATGGGGCACCAAACGCGAATCCCAACGTGGAACGGTTCCATCGGTCATTGCGCGAGGAAGCACTAAACCACTTCATCTTCCTGAGCACACGAAATGTAATGTCTTTCAAGTCTGCCGCGAGTATGTGAAATACTACAATAGAGCGCGACCATCTCAGGCACTCCACGCGATTCCGGATCCATATCCGGAATTAGGGAAGCCACCGCCGAAGACAGGCAAAGTAATTGCTCTGCCGGTACTCGGTGGCGTGCAGCACGACTATCGCCGGGCGGCATAATCGTCGCGAGTCGGCAACTGCTCGCCAATGCTCTCGATCCTGCCAAAAGGACATGGGGCGAACCATCTGGCTTCAGCTTGCGACATCGCGAGCATCGTCATTTTTGATTCACGGGTGAACCGTCCCCGTCGATTGGCGACGTCAAAGGAGCTTGCTGGTCGCCAGTCGCAACCCCAACGAATAATCGCGGATTACAACCGGTTGTCGGTGTTGGGCATGGCTAGCTCCAGTCAGGGGTAGCATACTCTGAGGTTGCGCCAGATCAAAGGCGGTCGAAATCCGAGTGAATCCTGGATTCACGCCGCAGCGAGACATCGAATCGAAGCCACGGGCGCGTGAATGGGCATTTCGAGGGCCGTTACCCGTTGCTCCGCCAAGCCATCAACTCGAATCCCGGACGCCACACTCGCACTATGCTTGGTTGCAAGCATTGATTCGAGCGATTGATCAGCGAGAACCAACCCTTCGGGGTTGCCTTTCGCCTTGTGCGATCGCTTTCGAAGTCACTCGGCCCGAACCACGACGGGCGCCGTTTGACGGCGGCATTGCCTTGACCGTGGGCGCGGTCGGCGAGACCATGTTGGCCATGGCAAGGAACCCCTGGCCAAGAGAGATTCAACCGCTGGGCCCACAGCTACGACCGCAGCATCCTGCAGCGGTTCTTGTTTGAACCGGTTCACGACGCGGTGCTCGGTGCGTTCAGCGAGTTGAGCCTCCCTCCTTGTGACGTACTCGACGTGGGTTGCGGGACTGGCCGTCTGCTGGAGTCTGCTGCGGCACGGTGGAATGGCGCGCGCTTCACGGGCGTGGACGCCTCCGCCGAGATGGTCGCTGAAGCGCGGCGCAAACACGAAGGAGACTCGCGGTTTGTCTTCGCGCAGGGGGATGCGTCGGCGCTTCCGGTGGAGTCCGATTCGTTTGAGGCGGTATTCAGCACCCTATCGTTTCATCATTGGGGAGACCAATCAGCTGGTATTCGCGAGGTCACGCGTGTGCTGCGCTCAGGAGGGCTATTCGTCCTCGCGGATGTCGATGCACCGTTCCCATCCCTCCTACGGCCCGTGCTTAAGTGGACCAACCTTCAGGGGCCACGGTTCATCCAGCGGCTGCTTGAGCAAGCTGGCTTGTCGGTCGCGATGCACCGCCGCTTCTGGCGGCTCTTGCGAACTCAACTCTTCGTGGCAAGGAAGAGCTAGAGGCCTCTCAAAATTCAGCATCACCCACTCAGGTCGCTACCTGACTGCTACATTGATGCAGGCTTGGCGTAGCGGAAAGAACGTGGCATGTCGTATCACTCCTGCCAGGAAGTTTCGAAATGATTCGCACCAGGTACCGTGAATCTGCTACCGGCCCCGTCCGCGAGTGCTCGGCCCGCGCCAATCCAGAATGCCGGCAAGGCGGCTGGCAAGCAGCGCCAACTGGAGCATGTGAGCCAGACCAACCACGCAAGTTCGAGAGGACCAATCCGCGCGCACGAGCGATCACGGCCTGCCTCGTCGCACTCGCCATGGCCTGCTCCGGTCCAGCTTCGTCGGGCAAGGGCGCTTCGACAGCGAAGGCCAGAACGTCGCGCAGCGTCGTGCGCTACCGCCTACTCCTGCGCGAGAACCCGGTCGATTCGGGTGAAGCATTTCGCTGCTACGGTCGTTGCCAGGATCAGCCTGACCCGAAAACTTATCTCAAGTGCCTTTCTGCCTGCCCGGGATTCGAGGAGACGCGCGGCGTGGCCTGCGAAAAGTACGAGATCCCACCGGAAGCCGCGTGCCTCACTGCGCGGGAGATCCCTGCCTCCGCCGAAGTGCCACCCGGGCTCATCGTGCTCGCCGTGGTCGGGGCCGTCATGTTGGTCGTCGGTGCGTCTTCTCTCTGCGCGTCGTCCAGCAGTCAGTGTGGATTAGTCGTCCCGCCCCGATAAGCAACCTGGGCTTCCACCGTGTTCCGGTCGAGGACTGGCGCGGTTTGAGCCAGACACGCAGCTCATGCAGTTGCATTACTGGGGGTCCCAGATGTTCGACGACATAGCTGGGCTCGCTTATGCCAGAGGGTCTAGAGTTGCAGCACCTTGTGGCACAGGTAAATTACTTCAAAGCAACTGCGTGAGTAGCCTGACGTTCAATTCTTGGACAACGGTTTAGCCTTATCGGTGCGGGCTCCGGTCGAACACTTCCGGGTCGTTCGCACGAATCATCACCATTGGAAATACTGTCAGAGCTTCTTTCAGTTCGAGCCTGACGCCATTCATCGGCGCGTGCATTGGACAAACCGACCTGCATCGTATCGATGCAGCCGATGGCAGTAACGAATAGCAAAATTGTGAGAATCTTATCAGGTCGGCACTGCATGTCGGCCTCCCTTCATTTCAATTATGCCACAGCTTGGTGGTGCGTGGCGGCCTCGGTTTTGCGTTTGCTGGCTATCCGCACTCATGCTCGTCACGATATCCAGCACCTATCGGAACGATAGTTCGACAAGCTGGAAATCAAAGCGCAAATCAGACAGAGCCCCGGGAAAGTGAAGCCCGCCACCGTGCCAACACACGCCGCCAGCACGCGCCCAAGTTCACTCTGCCGCAACCCCGCAGGTAGATTTGGCCGCCGTGGAAACTCAGTGCAACTCGGCATTTCTTGACCTTTGGTGGCAGACAATGAGGCGGGATTAGCTGTGTCAAAGAGTGCGTCAATTTGAACGGTCGGCTAGTTGCAATTGCGCCGAAAGACCCTTCCCCTGCAGGCCCAGGACAACAACTTCCGCCCCGGAGAATACGGAATTATGCGGCGAGAACCGGGAGTTCGCGACTCTTGATAACGACCTTCACGGCATCTTCCATCGGATCTTTGACAGGCACCTCAATGCGAAGCAGGCCATTTTCGTAGGTCGCTTCGGCTTTGTCAGGTTTCACCGGCCAACCCAAAGCCAGTGATGCAACATACTCGATGTTCCCCGCTGGCGCTGTCAGGTGGACGCTGTCTTCCAGGAACTTTACATCGACGGTATCCGCTGGCGCTCCCGGGATAGCGAACTCCACTACTAGCTTGCGTTTCTCAGCGTCAGCATACGCTACCGTATGGGGCGCAACTTTCCTGCGAAATTCGGACATCTTGGCACTTCCTTTTGCTTACAAGACACAACATAACCATGGTGGTTGCAAAAGATAGTGCCTTGAATTCGAGGCGATGCGGGCCCGCTGGCTTGGGCTGATGGGGTCGGCGTTGGTAGGGTCGATGACTCGCGCGGTTTGGGATACGCAACGGTGTGCATCTGTTGTTGAAAGCCATCGTGCTTTGACGGGCGCGGATCTGCACCACCACCTCGGGGGGATATCGCCCGAGGTTCCAGCGAAGCGTTGGACTGCAGCGGTCTGCCGCCCACCGATGCTTGCTCGATGGGCTCGATTGCACCCTCTCGATGGGGTGCAGTGATTTGCGGGGTGATCGAGAAATTGGCTTCACGGTCTGATGTTGCTTCGTTTCAGGGGTACCGTCGGGGCTCATGAGTCCCGAATACATCGCCCCGCCAAATCACGCGGTAATCTGCCGCCCAAGTTCACTTCGGATAGCCAACTCCCAAGGCGGCCCATTTGTGGCGATTTGCTGCTTTGTGGAGGACAACGTCCGATAAGACTTCCGCCGTCATTTATTTGTCGCTTCATTACTCGGATCTTGCGCCGCGGCGACACCTGCTTGCCGGAGCCTCGCCCTTCCAGGAGAGCATGGGCGCGACCTTAGCGTCGGGGAAGTTTCGAAAAGCGTTACGTAAATTATCGCATCTAGATTAGGCGAGATATCTCGTATTCAGGGTTGACTTGCCAGGACAACCGGCTTTGGTATGCCTGACGGCATGCCGCGTACCCTTTATGGCAACAACACAGCTGTTTGGAATGGTGACACTCTCTTGTCGGACACCACCACCCAGCGACTGAACACGGCTGGTATTTCCATCTTGCGCTTCCCGGGTGGTAGCACATCCGACCAATACCATTGGGACGGGCAGTATCCCGCGTATGCCCAAGCCCAAGGTTGGGCAAACATGTCGCAGCCATGGGCAGTGAGTACGGCAGAATACATGAAGCTCGTTCAGAAACTAGGGTCGATTCCGGTTATCACCGCCAATTATGGTTACGCAACCTACGATACGACGGCCACCGATGGCAATGTTGCGAATGCGGCTCAGTTGGCCGCTGATTTGTTCTTTCTCCTCGCAAATTCGAGAATCTGCGCTTTATGGATCGCATTCAGTACGGCCGGCGTATCAGACAGGTTGATGACGCGCTTGCCGTTGATGAACATCGTGGGACTGAGCTGAGGAAAGCCTAAAGGGGTCGTCCTGCCAACACACGAAGCAATCAACGGGAGTTAGGTGATCCAAAAGCCATCCCCTTGCCAACCTACGCTGCAATCCACCCGCCGAGGTTCACCGTCGCTCACTCAGCCGCTGCCCGGTGGCTGAATTGGGGCAACCTTTGGGGCTCGGGACGGCTCAAAACGGGCTGGCTGGATCCCGAGCCCCATTCGGACAACCACCCCTTTTTGGAGAACCCAATTGTTTCGTCACGCCATTGACCCGCAGGTTCGTTGGCTGGAGAAATGCCCACAATACTTAGCCAAAATGTGTTATTCACTGGGGTCCATAAAACGAAAACAGGCGCTCACATGAAGATCTTCAACCAAGTAGTAATCTACGAAAACCTAAAGGAAATCATCGATCCGTCCCACAGTTGTCTGGTGGTTTGGGATGTCCAAGATGGCTTGGTCAACCGCATCTTTAAATAAAGATGCATTCTTGAGTTCACTGAAGCTTCTGGTGGATGGCCTGCGGGGAAAAATGCCTGTCATTTACACTCTTATCACTCCGCTGGCCCAAGTGTACCAATCGGGCTGGAACCTGTTATCAATGATGCGAAGGTTCCAGGTCAACGACCCATCGAAACTTCTTGGTTTCATGGCTCCCGGTTCGCCGGATTCTGAAATTCCGGAATTAGTGAAGCCACAAGCCTCGGACATTCAGATCGAGAAGTCTACGTCCAATATCTTTCTGGGGACCAACTTCGAACTCATGATGAAGAACCGCGGCATTAGGAGTCTAATCTTCACCGGCATTGCTACCGAAGCAGGGGTTGAGCATTCAGCTCGCGACGCGGCAGCCCGGGGGTATTATCCAGTCGTTGTGACCGACTGCGTTTCCTCGATGAACTTGGAAAGCCACGAAAGGTCTCTAGCCAATTTGGCAAGGCTGACCATAACGGCCAGTTCCAAGGAGATCCTCGACTGCTATTGAATTCTTAACCCGCCGACGTATCACGCATTGCTATTCGCTCAAAGTACGATCGAGGACTGGCGCGGTGGCGACAGGCAACGGGGAGTAGCTGTTCTATTGAAGCATTCGCGCACTCCCTCGACGAGGCAAATTACACCCTCTCGATGAGGTGCCGTGATTTGCCGGGTGTTCGAGGAATCGGATTCTTGGTCCGATGTTACTGCGATCCATTGGTGTGGATCTGCATCACTCAAGGTTGCGCCGCAACGGTGCTTGCTCGCGCTGCTGAGAATCAGGACCTGCTGCACTTTTCGGAGCGATAATTCGACGTGCTTGAAATCAAAGTGGAAATTGGCCAAGCTGGTCGTTTGGTCGATGTATAATCGTGACTTGCTACGCCTCGGGCGTGACCACGATCCATCCCGACCATGTATCTCGGCGCAGAGTGTACGACGCGCGAGTTCGCGAACTCGTTTGCGCCACCGGTAACCCCGACCTGTTCCCGGAGCTGAACATACCCAAGTCAACGCTCCGAGGATGGATCAATGGCGAGTTTGAGGCGGCAATCGGCGCCGAATCGGTATCTCGAACTGAGATTGAACTTTACGCCAAGATCGCCAAACTCAGGCGACGTATTCAAGTGCTGCAAGCTGTCATGTGCCTGCTGCTAGCACTGGTTCGTGCAACAGGATGCCGCCTGGATGGGGAGCGTCTGCCAGACGGTGCGGCGAAGGGGCAAATTCTGAAGGCGATCGGTAAGGCGGCCAAGACACTCGTCCTCGCTTCGGTACTGAAGGTCGATCGGGCTCTCGAAATCCCGTTACTATGCTTGGCAACGTGCAGACAAGGCGTGCGAGCTGACAGACAGGAGCAGCTGCCCAAAGAAGTCACCGAACCAACTCAGTTCCGCCGAGGTCGAGACCATCCTACAGATGGCAACATCGGACGAGTACCGGCACATGCCGACAAGTACTCTATCGAGGTTCGCGCAACGAGCGGGAAAAGTCTACGCTTCGGCTTCAACGTGGCTACGGCTGATTCGAGAGCGGGGGTGGAGACGTCCGCGCACTCGAATTCACCCGGCCAAGCCAACGTTGGGCATTCGAGCGAACAAGCCGAATGAGATTTGGCACATGGATGTAACGGTGATCCGACTGCTGAACGGCACGAAACTGTATCTGCACGGGGTCATTGACAACTTTAGCAGGCGTCTATTGGCTTGGAAACTCGAAGAGAAGTTGAGTCCAGTGACCACTTGCGTGGTGTTGGCTGAAGCTGCCAAGAACTTGCCAGAAGCACTCAGTCTGGTGACGCTCTTGACCGACAGTGGAGTCGAGAACGTTAATTGCACGGTCGATGAGTTTCTGGCAAACAGGATCTTGAAACGGGTGCTGGCGCAGGTCGAGATAGTGGAATCGAACTCGCTCGTGGAGAGCTTCTGGCGTGGGCTCAAGCACTCATGGTTATTCATAAACACTCTCGACAGTTGGGCCGCAGTGCAGCGATTGGTGACGTTTTATGTCGAGCAGTACAATGGTGTCATGCCTCACAGCGCTTTGAATTGGCGGACACCTGACGAGGTCTTCTTCCGACAGGAAGAGGACGTATCGAGCAAGCTTGCGACTGCTCGACAGGCGGCACGCGAGGCACGAATGGCCATCAATCGAGCCACATCTTGCGAAGCGTGCAACGGGAACATGACGTCACCGACGGCCTTAAAGGAAGCCGCCTGAACCCCAAAGCGAAGTAGGAAATGGCTGAAAAGTCCAGAGAAACGAACTATCGCGCAAGAAAGTGCACGATGTCGTGACTCTCAGCACCGCTATGTGCACGCTACGGCACACGACAAGAGGGGCGTCGTTGAGTTGCTCTCGGGCAACTACCGGGCAACGCCCTTCGAGCCTGTTCGCTAACTTATCCTAACGCTTAGACTTTTCTTCTCAGCAGAGCGGGAGAAGGGATTTGAACCCTCGACGTTGACCTTGGCAAGGTCGCACTCTACCGCTGAGTTACTCCCGCAAAGAGCGCGAATTTTTAGCTTGGTGCCGTTTGAGTGTCAAGCCGAATTGAGCCGGCGCGCAACGTCGTCGGCCCAATGACCCAGAACGGGTACCCGCTCTGCAATACCTTCGGACCACCTGTGAGCCTCACCACTACGCACGTTCGACGTCCACGACGCCCGAGATTTTCGTAATCTCGCGCATGACGGTCTTGAGTTGATTCAGATCGGAAACCGTGAATGTAAACGTATTGCAGGCTCGGCCGTCATCACCAGCTCTACAATTGGCTTCATTAATGCTGAGCTTTTGAGCGCTAAACACCTGGCTAATTACGGCCAATAAACTGGGCGAACCTGTGGTGGTTACGCGCAATTGCACCGGTCGATTGATTTTGGCTTTGGTGTCCCAAGTGACCTCGATACGTCGTTCGGGATCCATGTCGAAGGTCTTCATGCATTGACGACGGTGAATGGTAACACCACGCCCGCGAGTGATGAAGCCAATGATCGGATCACCAGGCAGCGGATTGCAGCATTTGGCGAAACGCACCAACACGTCGTCCTCGCCGCTGACCCGAATGCCACTTTGATCCTTGCCGGTTAGTCGTCGTGCCAGCTGTTGAAACTTGCCTTCACGCAGCTCAGGCGGTGGTGCGCTTGCAACCGGACCCTCGCGGGATTTGAGCGCGGCGCTGATGTCATCGGCGGCAGCCTTCCCGTACCCTACGCTAAGTAGCATATCGTCGAGACTGTTAGCCTTGAACTGCGTAACCAGCCGCCGCACCTCCGCGTCGTTCTTGATAAATTTTGAATAGCTCATTCCCGCGGAGCGCAGCTCGTGCTCAAGCAACTCCCGGCCCAAATTGATGCTCTTTTCCCGCTGCTCGGCGCGCAGGAAGTTACGAACCCTACCTATTGCACGAGACGTCGTGCAAAAGCCGAGCCAGTCCTTGGTAGGCTGCGCCGAAGTTGAAGTAAGAATTTCTACGACATCGCCGCTGCGCAATTTGTATCGCAAGGGAACAATTTGCCCATTGGCTCGAGCTCCCGAACAATGATGTCCGACTTCCGAATGGATTGCGTACGCAAAATCAATGGGGGTTGCCCCACGCGGCAGCACCCGGACGTCACCTTTGGGCGTAAACACGTAAACTTCATCGGGGAATAGATCGATTTTGACCGTCTCCAGAAATTCGACGGGATCTTTGACTTGGCGCTGATAGTCGGCAAGCTCACGGAGCCAGCTGAAGCGTTCCGCATCCTTAGGATCGACGCCGCCCGAAATACGTTCCTTATAT
Source organism: uncultured delta proteobacterium (assembly GCA_963835565.1). Taxonomy (GTDB): domain Bacteria; phylum Myxococcota_A; class Polyangia; order Polyangiales; family Polyangiaceae; genus FEN-1139. The sequence goes on along the minus strand of CAWIGY010000038.1, from coordinate 123,245 downwards.
TTCCAATGCGCGGCAACTCCATGCTCCGCGGCTCGATGCATTTCATGGGTGCGAATCTGGATCTCGATTCGTTGCCTTCCCGGCCCAATCACTGCAGTGTGCAGAGACTGATACATGTTCGGCTTTGGAAGCGCTATGTAGTCTCTGAATCGGCCTGGAATAGGCGTCCAACGTGAGTGCATGACCCCCAAAACAGCGTAACAATCAGACACTGTTTCAACACAGATTCGAAAGGCGATCAGATCGTAAAGTTGCTCAAAATCGCAGAGTTGTTCCTTGAGCTTACGCTGGATTGAATACAGGTGCTTGGCTCTTCCGGTAACATCCGCAGCAAATCCCTGCTCGGCCAGTCGCGAGGTAATGGTTCGGCAAACGGTGTCGATGTAGCGCGCCCGATCTTTGCGCGTTTTGTCCATCTTCTCTTCGAGATATTGGAAGGCCTTCGTATCTAGATACCGAAATGCCAAATCTTCAAGTTCCGCCTTTAGTGTCTGGATGCCAAGACGTCCCGCCAGTGGTGCGTAGATGTCCATTGTCTCCCGAGCAATCCGTTCTTGAGCTTCTGGCTTCATGAACTCAAGGGAACGCATGTTGTCGAGCCGGTCGCATAGCTTAATCAGCAACACGCGAATATCGCGTGCCATTGCGACCACCATTTTCCTGAAGCTCTCCGCTTGGCGGTCAACCCGGTTGGAAAAATCAATTTTGCCTAACTTCGTGACCCCGTCGACGATCGAGGCGATTTCATCGCCAAAGTCTTGCCTTATGTCATCGACTGTGGAGAGTGTATCTTCGACAACGTCATGCAAAAGGGCTGCACAAATGCTGGCTGTGTCCAGCCGGAGTTCCGTAATAATTCCGGCAACGCGTGCCGGATGGACAAAGTAGGGTTCGCCACTGCGGCGAGTCTGTTCGCGATGGGCGAGCTCGGAATACCTATAGGCCCGTTCCAGAAGTTCCACGTCCGCTGTGGGGTGGTATCCCTTCACTCGCTCTACAATTGCGTCAAGTCCGAGCACGATTTCATTGCCCTGAGACGGGCCCTACTTCGACCTCGTCGCTATGGAAAGTAACACCCGATATGAGTATCGCAAAGCCCCTCGAAAGTGACACGGGAGAACCATCGCTACGCGGCCGGCCACTCGGAGTATACATTCACTTTCCTTGGTGTCTGTCCAAGTGTCCTTACTGCGATTTCTTTAGCGTTGCGACGCGGTCTACGATTCCTCACGAACTTTATGCAGACGCGGTGATAAGCGAATTCGATCGACGATTTTATGCACTCAAGCCGGCGATGATCAAGAGCGTGTATATCGGAGGTGGAACACCTTCGCTCTGGGAATTGAACGCGTTAGGTCGCGTCTTACGTCACTTGCAATGTGCGATTGGCTCTGATTCTGGAGCTGCGGAGATCACTCTAGAATGCAATCCGAGCAGTTTTAACCGGGCGAGCTGTCACGACTGGAAAGACCTTGGTGTCAATCGACTCAGTCTGGGGCTGCAAAGCCTCAACGACTCAGATCTTCAATATCTAGGTCGGGCTCACGATGCTAGCGCTGGGTTTGCGGCGTTGAACGACGCGTTAATGTCGGGCATCCCTCGCGTATGCGCCGATCTAATCTTCGGCTTACCCGGCCGATCGGTGAAGGACTTGGTCGCGCAGGTCAAGCAATTACCTCTGTCTGAATTAGCCCATCTATCGGTTTATGCACTCACGATTGAGCCAAATACTCCGTTTGGAGCAATGGCGCGAGCCGGGCGACTTGCCCTTTTGCCAGACGACCACATGGCAGACACTTTCTTAGCTTTGCATGAGGCACTACTCGTTGCCCAATTTGAACACTACGAGATTAGCAATTACGCACAAGAAGGGTGTCGGTCGGTGCACAACATGGGCTACTGGAAAGGGCACGACTACTTGGGACTTGGCGCGGCAGCCTACGGTACCGTAAATATGAAAGGAGATCATTCCTTTGCTCCCAGAACCGGCGAGCGGTTGCGTTATCGTAACATCACGCGCATTGAGCATTACCTCGATATATGCAATGGAGGCGATTCAGGGTTGCTTTGGCAGTCTCAGCCACAGGGCTTACTGGCTGAAATCGAGATCATCGACGGTTCAATTGAGCTAACCGAAAGACTCATGTTGGGGCTGCGTACCAAGGAAGGGATTGATCTCAACGGCTTGGCCCAAGAATTCGACATCAACCCGTGGTTTGCGCTGCGGCATAACACCATTGCAAGACTGGTTAAACAGGGACGATTGAATCAAGACGGAGCAACACTCCGAATTCCATTCGACGCTTGGTTTCTAGCGGATGGAACGATATCTGAGCTAATGTGAATCAGGCGGCGCGTTGGCTCCACCACACGCGAAGCGAGTTGAGGGCACGTTCTGCCATTGCTTTGCAGCGCTCCGCTCGATTGCGCCGACTTTTCGATGGTTCAAGTGGAGGAAACAAGGCGTACGTCACATTGGTCGGCTGAAAATCGCGTCGCTCCACAGAAAGGTGACGAATTAGGCTACCAATCGCAGTAGTGTCGGGTAAAGGACTGGGCATTCGATCATTGTAGACGTCATCAATCAGCAGTGCCGCAACTAGTCCGCAAGCAGCGCTCTCGACGTAGCCTTCAACGCCCGTGATCTGCCCCGCAAACCAGAGATGCGGGTCAGTCCTGCACCTCAAGTTTGCGTCAAGCACCGACGGGCTGTTTATGAAAGTATTGCGATGAACCGAGCCGTAACGTTCGATGTGCGCTTGCTCCAGCCCTGGAACACTGCGAATAATCCGCAACTGTTCGCCCTTTACCATTCTGGTCTGAAAACCGACAATATTGTATGCGGTAGCTGAGGCATTTTCGGCGCGCAACTGCACAACTGCGTATGGCCTTCTTGACGTGTGCGGGTCCACTAGCCCTACAGGTTTGAGTGGACCAAAGGCCAAAGTGCGTTCACCACGTTCAACCATGACTTCAATCGGCAAGCAGCCTTCGAAATACTTAGGAGTTTCGAAATCGCGTGGCGCCACTTTTTCAGCGCCGCGGATATCGCTTATTAGCTGGTAGTATTCTTCACGATCGAGAGGGCAATTGACATACGCTTGACGGTCGTCGTCATTTGCGCCTTTGTCCCAGCGTGAGGCCAAAAACACGCGGTCCCAGTTGATTGAATCGGCTGAAACGATTGGCGATATTGCATCATAGTAAGCAATGCTATCCTGTCCCAATCGGCGTTGCAGGTCTGTGGCGAGTGACTCACCCGTCAGTGGACCGGTGGCCACAACCAGTGGACGCACTTGTGGCAGAGCTTCAACGTGGTGGCTGACTGGTGTTATACTGGGGTGGTCTTGCACCCACTGGGTCATCATTTGACTGAATGCATTGCGGTCAACGGCCAGGGCTCCGCCGGCCGGAACGCGTGTCGCGAGCGCCGCGCGCATTACGTACGAACCAAGAAGGCGCATCTCCTCTTTGAGCAAACCTACGGCGTTTGAGATCGAGGCACCTCGAAATGAATTGGAACAGACTAGCTCGCAGAAATCACCGCTATTTTGAGCCTGATTTCGCTGCGCAGGCTTCTGCTCGACGAGCGTGACAGCGAAGGAGCGCTCCGCCAATTGCAGGGCCAATTCGCAGCCGGCCAGGCCCGCACCAATGATTGTGACGCTCGGTTTATTCATCAAGCCAGATTGAATATCTACCCAACGGAATCAACAGCGACGGCAGGTCGACTGCTTCGATGCGCGGCACTATCGTGCGGCGCCGGAATTTGTTCGCTACCCGGCAACGTGTCGTCACCTTCGACCGTGACAACTTTTCGGGAAAATCCGCAGGCTTTGTCGGGACAAGCCAGTTTTGGATTCTTTTCGCCACCAATGCGTAGTAAATAAGGGGAACTACACAGCGGGCAAGCCTCTGCCACAGGTTTTTGCCAAAGTTTGAAATCACATCCCGGATAACCTGCGCAACCAAAAAAGGACTTCTTGCCTCGTTTTTTGCCACGCACTTCGATGACGTCTCGTCCGCATTTGGGACATGCAATTCCCAGCGGCATTGGACGAGCGTTCTTGCATTCTGGGTATCCACTACAGGCAAGGAATTCCCCATAACGGCCGGTACGAACAACCATATACTTGCCGCACTTGTCACACACGTGTTCGGTCGGCTTGGGCTCAGCCGCGCCGCCAGTTTCATTCAAGCTTTGCGTATACTTGCATTTCGGGTAGCCAGAGCATCCTATGAACCATCCGTTCTTGCTCCAGCGTCGGTGCAGATCTGCTCCGCATTTAGGACAACTTTCCCCAGTGGGGATTGGCTCGGGCGTCCACCGTTTTTGCTTCTTGGCTGCATCTAATGTGGCTCGAAAGCGATCGTAGAAACGCTCAAGCAAGGAGACTCGATTGAGTTTGCCAGCCTCCACTTCGTCGAGATCTTCTTCCATTTTTGCTGTAAAACTGGGTTCGATGAAATCCAATGAAGTGGCCACGAGTCCGTCAACCACCACCTTGCCCAATTCCGTAGCCTTCATTTGGCCGCCAGACAGCTTTTCCACGTAGTCGCGGGCCTGCACTTTGCTAATGATTTCCGCGTAGGTGCTCGGTCGCCCAATTCCTCGTCTCTCTAACTCACGGACTAGGGAACCCTCATTGTATCGCGGCGAAGGTTGGGTGAATTTTTGTTCCGTTAAAACGCCCGGCGGACTGACTAACGCTAACGCGTCACCGTCATTCACGTCCGGCAGGGTTGCATCGACATCGTCTTCAGCGATTCGAGCCGCCGCCGAAATCATCACGTTTGCTTCGCGACCGTTAACTTCAAGTTCGCTTCCTTCATCTTCACCGGCCAGCTCCCGTGGAGCGTCATCACCGAACGGCTTATCGCTCTTTCCATGTTGATATTGCTCAAGCCAACCGGAAAATGCCAAACTTCGTCCACTCGCGCGAAGGATGAGTCGTTTGGCACTTGACGGCTTGCGCGAGGGCAGTGCCTCAACTTCCAGCGCCGTTTGATTGTAGATTGCGGCCGCCATTTGAGACGCAACAAACCGGTCCCAAATCAGCTTATACACGCGGAATTGTTCGTCCGTAAGGTGCTTTCGAATCACTTCTGGCGCAAACTCGAGGGAAGTGGGTCGGATCGCTTCGTGAGCTTCTTGAGCATTTTTTCGAGCCTTAAACAGATTAGGTTTGGACGGTACATACTCTGAGCCGAACTCATTCTCAATATGTGCACGCACTTGGTCAATGGCATCGGGACTTACACGTACGCTGTCGGTACGCATGTAAGTGATGAGGCCAACTGGGCCGCCGTCCTTCTTTAGATCAATTCCTTCGTACAAACGTTGGGCCACGCTCATGGTGCGTCGAGTTGGATAGCGCAGGTACGCGGAGGCATCTTGCTGAAGCTTGCTGGTGGTGTACGGCGCTGGAGCATTGCGACGCTGTTCGCGCCGTGTGAGCGAGAGTACTCGATAACTTGCCGAATCAAGGTCGGCTTTCAACTTGCTGGCAGTCTCACCAGTCTTGATGTCCGCTTTCGCGGTGTCGATAGCCGTGAGTCGGGCGCGGAATGTCCCCCCTTTGGGTGTGCGCAGCGTGACCGCAACGTTCCAATATTCTTCGGAAACAAATGATTCAATTTCTCGCTCACGGTCAACGACCAGCCGCAATGCCACGGATTGGACTCGTCCCGCGGAAAGTCCGAACGCCAATTTCGACCAGACCAATGCGGAGACGTCATAGCCAACAATTCGGTCCAGGACCCGACGGGCCCTTTGAGCGTCATATAAATGAGCGTCCAGCGCGCGGGGCTTGGCCAAGCCACTGGTAACCCCCTTCTTTGTAATTTCGTGGAACTCCACACGTAGGACCTCAAGACCCGGTCGTGTCAGCTCCTCGGCCAAGTGCCAAGCAATCGCTTCACCCTCGCGATCCGGGTCGGTCGCAAGCAACAGCGTGTCAGCCTGCTTAACCTTGGACTTGAGCTCGGTCAGAACCTTGGCTTTAGCGTCGATGACTTCGTACGTTTCACGAAAGCCCGCCGTTACGTCGATTCCCATTCGCTTGGGCAGGTCCTTTACATGGCCCTTGCTGGCCAGCACCTCGTAACCGTTACCGAGATACTTCTTGATCGTCTTCGCCTTAGCTGGCGATTCTACGACGACGAGGGTCTTGCCCATGCGGTTGAGCGTCCTTTCCGCCCCCTGAATGCGATTTCGAAACGGTACGTGCAAGCTGGGCCATTCGACCAAATAAGAAAGTTGTTCATTTTCAGTTATTTACGAGCTCGATCTGACCAGCTGAGGTCATGCGTATGCACCCAATCAAGGTTAGGTGCAACAAAGCTGATTGGACTTTGGGTGTATTCCACCCCGAATGTTGGCAGACACTGTCAAGTGATCGGCAACCCCGTGAAAGGGCGCCAATTACTGGTGCAATGTCCGAAAGCTGGTTGACGTCGAGACCGTCCGTTTTGATAAGCCCCAAATCGTTGAGGTCTTTGCCGTGGTGGCAGGAATCGCGGCTGACCAGCGGCAACGGGAGTTCCAATTGCAACGGATCTCTCTTGCCGTGCACTCCAATTTCGGCCAGCCCAGCAAGCAAATCGACGAGTGAACCCAGGGGTCGAGCTCCTAAGCGTAGCTCAAGTACGCAACCAGCACCCTTTTCGACCCATGGCGCAGAGGGCACAACGTACAATAAGCGACCAAGTTTTCGAGCTACGTGCGCCGCGTTGCGTGAACCACTGCGCAGAGGTGCCTGAACAACGACGGTTGCCATTGCCAGCGCAACCAAAACGGCGTTTCGAGCAAAAAAGTAGCCAGAGAGCGGGCGCTTGTCGGGCTCGACCAGGGATAGGTACCCACCGCCACCGGTTACTATATCCTGAAATAATTGCCGATTATTCTCCGGATACGGGTTGTGCCAACCCGCTGGCGCTACAACGAGCGTTTGTCCTCCGGCGGCAAGTGCGCCCCGATGTGCCGCGGAGTCGATTCCGGCGGCACCCCCCGAAGCCACCGCAAATCCTTGACCGACGATTCCTCTCGCAAGATCTTCGGCGAACTTTAGCGCATCGGGAGTTGGATGACGGGTGCCGACTATCGCCACCATTGGTTGTTTCGGAATTACGCCAAGCAGGTAAAGTTGCTGCGGCGGTCGCGGCAATTCGGTCAGGCTGCTTGGTATCAACGACCCTCGAAGGATTTGGGGGCACTTTGCCACTATGGATCTTCCATCGGCCGACCGTGTCCTTATGTTGCGCCCTATTTGCATCTGAAAAGCGGAATCTTGCTCGGACCGTGATAACTCACGCGCATGCGAATTGTTGTCGCAACTCACGGCAACTGCTTGGATGGCCTTGCCAGCGCTGCCTTATTTACCCACTTGATGAGACACCTGGAACCCAATGCAACCGAGATCAAATATCGGACCTGCATATACGGTCCCGAGCCCGTTCCATTTGGACCGCTATTCCTGAACGGCAACATTAATGCAATTCTCGACTATCGGTTCCATCCAGGACCTGAACTGAGCTGGTATTTCGATCACCATGTCACCGCATTTTCGAATCCGCACGACGAGCAAGCATTTCAAAGCCGAGTAGCTTCCGGGCAATTTCACTTCGACTCTGGATCTGCGTCCTGCGCTGGACTCATTAGCAAAGTGATTCGAGAACGTTACGGTTTAACTTTGGGCCATCTGCAAACACTGGTTGAATTTGCTGACTATGTAGATTCGGCACGTTATCAGTCGGCCGACGCTGCGCTGGACCGTTCCAGCGCGATATCGAAATTCTTAGCTGTTGTCGAACATTGCGGCGATGACGAGTTCTTTGAGAAAATGGTCGGAAAACTTCTTGAGTCATCTTTAGTGCAAGTGGCTGAATTGCCCGAAATTACGCAAACCTTCGCGAGTATAGCGCGCGAACAACAGGATTTTTTGGAGCATGTACGGCTATGTTCTGAAGACCGGGGAGCCGTCGTCGTAACGGACATTACCGATAGGGAACACGTGACATTCGCAAAATTTGCGAGTTACTTCCTATATCCTCAGTCGACCTACTCTGCGCTCCTTGGTCGAATACCGGGAGCGCTCAAGGTATCGCTTGGATTCAATCCTTGGGGGCCAAGAGTTCGGCGGCACGATCTGGGGTCTATTTGCAGAAGATTCGGCGGTGGTGGACATCTCGTAGTGGGCGGGGTGGCGTTTGCCGCTGATGACATACATCGCGCACGAGCTGTATTATCCGAAATTGTTGATTTGTTGGAGAAGCCTTGATGGGTTGGCCTCACCGTGAATCGCGCCCTTGGATTTATGGGCACCGTGGCGTACGAGATATGGTACCCGAAAATACCTTACTTGCCTTCGAGCATTCCTTGAAATTGGGTGCCGATGGAATCGAGTTTGACGTGCAAATCGGCGGAGACGGTAACCTCATCGTATTTCACGATGCAACGCTTGACCGTATGACTGCGGGCACTGATCATCGACGTATCGCAGATGTTTCCGTCGATGAATTGTGCACGGTACAACTTGGTCAGGGCGCTACCATCCCCCGCTTTAGCGACGTGCTAATCTGGGCCAACAGTCGCCAATTGTATCTCAACGTAGAATTGAAGTCAGAAGGCCTGGACGCATTTTCTCTGGTGGCTGCAGTGGAACGGGAAATCTCAGAACATGCAAGCGACTCGTTAAAGTCCCGGCTCCTGTTCTCTTCATTTGCGGCCGAAATTCTCGAGTTTGCAATGGGGCGCTGCTGGCCCTGGCCACTGGCTCGACTACTGAATGCCGACGACTGTTGTCAAATCGACGGCAAGGAATTCAAGAATTGGGGCATGCATGCTCATTTTTCACGCATAGACGAGGCTGCGCTCGTTTATTGGGCGACTTCATATTCATTCATCAACGCCTGGACAGTGAATGACCCGAATGAGGCCAAGCGGTTAGCAACCGCAAAGATTGATGGGATTATCACGGACCACCCGCATATCATCCGAAATGCGATTGAATAGATGGTTTCAGGCGAGAATCTTATAAGTCTTGATACATGCTCGGTGCAGTGCGCAGGGTCGGGTCCGCGTTTCCTTGGCACAACCGGCGTAAAGTCCGTTAGCGAAGGATTCGCTGTGGATTGCCTAGAAACTCAAAATGCATCGTATCTTCCAGTGTATCTCGCCCTAGCCAATAGAATCCGAAATGGTCGAAGGCGTCAACCCAACAACGCGTAAGCGCCGTTCTTTCGAATGGACTCTTGACGGATTTCGCGCATTTTGGATCACGTTTCCATTCGCCGACGCAATGACAACACGGGTTTCGGTCGGGGTCGATATCAATGGCAATCCCAAAGAGATGGTTGGAAATTTCGCCACCTCGAATCGTATTCGAGACCCGCAAACCGCCGATGTTTCTTGGGTAGTAGGCGTCCTTAGGCTTGGTGCATCGATGTTCGATGCGTTCTTGAACGCAGCGAAGTGCGGGAACTATGCGACGATGTACTCGAATGGCATGGCCAAAGAACTCAGTTTGAGTGGCCATCGACTCTGCTGTGACTGGGTTAATCCGTTCCTGACCCATGTCCGCGATGGAACCGTAATTAGCCACGCGATAGCGGATTGCCTTATTGTGCGCTTCTCCCACGATTGCGCCATTTTTGACGTAGGTCGAACGCTGGAGAAATACCTGGGGATGCTGCGACCGGCATTCACGATGCGACGAGGCTGCAAACGACGGCAGAGTCAAGATTACGATTAGAGCCGAGCTCGCCACCAAAAACAGCGAGGATTTCGGGAATGCAAGTGCCAGGGACCTGAAAGAGCTGCGCATGAACTTGGACAGATTAGCACATTGGGCTTGCTCCAAAGGAAGCTGGTTTAGTCCGAACATTCGGAGTGCATGACGCGAACGCCGCCGGGCACTGATTGACGGAATACTGCGGGAATCAATGGAGGATTGTGCTGCACATTGTTATAGCTGAGAACGAAATCAGTTTCGCTATTTGCTGAAATGAAACGAATTCGACGAGGCACTTCGGCGGAGCACTGCGGGCCACTTGGCATAATAGCGGGCTCCAGGCCATCGGGGTCATCCCGCTGGGGCGCAGTATGAGCGGGTGCGTGACCTTCCAGCATGACTCGGTAGAGCTCTTGTCCACCTTGCGACACTGTTACATCTGTAACGCGCAATCGCTGCTGGTGCCAAGGAAGGGTCCAGTCTTCTGGAGCCGGCGCAAGTGCAATTTTTTCGAGCGAATTGTACTGGCCACGTATTTCAATCGTATAGTGGCCCTTGCCCAACCAACTTGAGTCCCAGCCAATCGAGGCCTGATCAGGCCTGTGTATCAATGCAGGAGCTTCGCCACGTAGCAGCTGAACTAGCACAAATGGAGGCAATGATACCTTGGTGAATCGTGCCAGATTGCAGGATGATGCAGCTCCCAGCCAATATTGACGGGCCTGTAATTCGTACAGAGCGAATAGATTACCGTCCGAAGTCAGCGTGGATAAATTTAGACCAAACGGACTGAACACGTCGATTCGAATACTGTCCGGCAAGACTGCCAAGATTGCCACGTTCCCACGGACCCTCCGATTATTCTCAAAATAGTCGACCTTCGCTTCGATTTGCAGGCCCCGACTGCACGCTAATTGCTCGCGCATTTGCCCGAATGCCGTCGCGGCGTCGGGAATTCTCGAGATTGGCGCGCCGCCGCAACTCGGCAGCAATACCGCGAGTAACCAGGTTGCAAGGCGGTGCCGCAAGGTCAACTACCCGCCAGCACGGAGCGAATCGAGCAGATCGACGTCGAGTAGGGGAAGGGTAATCGTTGTTCGAGCAACGCCAATACCCTCCTGTTCGCACAGACGCACTAGAGCCAGCCCATCGATTAAATTGACCGGTGTCGCATTGGGAGCGGCGGCTTCATCCCGTGCACCACTCAGCGCTTGCCCGGTTGTTATGAGGCAACCCAATTGCGCAGTGCCATAGTGGTGCAGTGCGCCGCGAAGTTCAGTCACGCGTTCCCGCCCAATTTCTCTACCGTCGCGCCTGATTACCAAGGCCGCGCGGTATTCCCCATGCGGCAAGGCCAGGCGAGCCGCTAAGTGAAGCTCGGCCCCGTGCGTCCCCGGCCGTCTCACAGTTTGCAGATCCGAGTAACCCACGCGTTCGAGCAGCACGAGTATGAGTTCTCCCACCGAACGTTGCGGTAGCTCCTGCAATCGACGCAGCAAATTTCTGCGGACATGTTCACGGTAGCGGTCGGCGGTCTGCTGAATGTCCCGCTCCAAGCGAAGCATCTCATTATCGACATACCAATCTGACAGGGCCAGGCGTTTGTCGGAAAGTTTGAATCGAGGCCGCAGTCCCGAAGCTTGTCGGCGAGCGTTGTCCGCGCGAATCGATGCTTCGACCAATGCCTGCCCCAGTGACAAGATCAGCCGATATTCGACCTCTACGCTTGCCCGTCTCGACCAGTCTTTGCAGTGGAATTGCACCACCATTTCGATCATAGCCGGATAGAATTTGCAAGATTGAGTCGGCAAGGTCCTTGCCACTCAAGTCATCCAGCATGGCGGAGGAACGATTACGCTCACCATTAGACGCTGAAGTCCCACCACTGGCACGAGGATCAGTTCGAGTCTCCGGACGCGGTTCGAAGCGATTTGCCGCCGGTGTTTTTTCGGGCTCACGAGCTTGCCGAGCGCGCAATTCAGCGTCAACAACCTTAAGTAATTCATTGGAAGGTTCGGACACCGTGTAAGTGGGAAGGTCATCCTCCCCACCGAGACGAGCCTCGTCACCGGGCCGGCCGCGTTTGCGGCGTCGCCTTCGGCGGCGAGATACACCATTGCGATCGGTGTCGTCAGCTTCGTCGTCTTCCCATTCGTCGTCCGCACCACCCCCAAAAATGGGTTGATCGTCGTCGGCCTCCGCGGCAAATAACTCGGTTGCTCCTGCCGCAATCTCTGCTCGCCTGCGGTCATCTTCGTTCGTGACGGGCAAGGAAGGCTCATCTATCCTGTCAATGATTGGGTTCGTGACATCGGAACGTTGCTCTTCGAGGTACGATTCATCGTCGTCGGGGAAGTCCACTAATTGCTCGCCGGACTCGGCCATTGCTGCTGCGAGCCTTTCCAGGGCGGGCGTGCGATCAGCGAGGCCTTTTGCAATTGTGTCTGAATTCCACTCGCGCAAAGCAAATACCCCAGGCTTTACCCGAATCAAGGGATTCTCCTTGTCTCCCTTTTTCACCAATGCCGCCAATCGAGCGCCCATGGTTACCTCGGGACTCTTTCCGACGTGACTCAGAAGATTCTTCTCAATCGCAACGTCAGTGATTTCCTTGTAATGGAGGGGCTTGCCGACGAGGCGCAACACATGCGCCGCTGCTTCAGTAAATGTCATAGACATTTTTTTCTCGATTCGTATTCAGGATGGGCCCTGGCCCAACCAGGCTCGCACGCTGCCTGGGGAGCTGCTTACTGCTCCCGCCACCGGCCATAGCGTCCGACTGCGGGCCCGACATAGCACGGTTGTTCGTCAATCTCCAAGCATTCTCCACCTTAGATTGTCCTTGTGGCCAAGTGTTCGGTGAAAATGCGTAGGTTCAGCTGCGCACGAAGGGCTACGGCAGTGGGTGTTGGGTGCTCCTCGGTGCACGACCGATAGGCAGTGAATGTGACGGCTAAGCAAGTAAACTCGCCTTCTGCGTGCCGTGCAAAACAAGCAAAGATCAAAGATTGCAAACAGGGTCCCTGGGGTGTTGAGGGTAGGCTACCTTGCGCGAGTCCATCGGAAAACACCGCGCAGACGTCCCCAAAAAACGCGGAATATCACCGCTTAAGTGCCGTCCGGCATCCCGTCTACTATGCTGGTCCTCCGTGAATCCCGCCGCGCTGATTGAACAAATGGAGACTTACTTGTTGTCGCGGGGTATTCGGGTTTGTTCAAAACCGTTTCAGGCGAAAAGTACCAGTGCGGGGGGCTTGGTGAAGCTTGAAGGACGAACCTTGGTAGTCCTTGACAGCATGGCGCCGCCGGTCGAGCGCCTGATGGTGCTCGCAGAGGCATTATGCAGCTTGGATTATGAGCCAGCATTGTTATCCGAGCGAGGTCCGACGCACGGTTAGAAAGGCGCGCGCGAAGCGAAGTTGGCGACGTAAGCGATTGGTAGTCAAACTTGGTCTCACCAAACCGCCATGGCTGCAATCTCAGCAAGTTTCGCGGAGCCCTGGACTCCGAGCGTGCAAGGGCAATGTTCGAACATAATAGCGATAATCTCCCAGTCGAACGGGACAAACCACTCGCCGCGATGACCTCTATAAACGTCGGAGGTCCAGCCCAATTTTACGCTACTGTTGAATCCAACGATGATGTCAAGCGTGCGTTAGAATGGTCGCGTTCGCGATTGACGCCAATGTGGGTGCTATCCGGCGGCAGCAATCTCATCGTCGCCGATAAAGGCATTGAAGGACTGGTCGTAGACCTTCGACTCCGGGGCGTGCGATACCAATTGGAAGACAATGCCGTGTTGGCTACCGTGGCTGCCGGCGAAAATTGGGACTCATTTGTCGCCCAGGCCGTTGACCACGGTTATTCCGGCCTTGAGTGTTTGAGCGGCATTCCTGGGCGGGTAGGTGCCACACCAATTCAAAACGTTGGTGCTTATGGTCAGGATGTATCTCAAATCATTTGCCGCGTGGGAGCACTCGATCGCGAATCTGGAGAAATCGTTCAAGTTGAGGCGACCGATTGCGAATTTGGTTACCGCACCAGCCGGTTCAAAATTCGACAATCCGAGCGCTTTGTGATCGTGTCAGTGTGTTTCCGATTACAGCTTTCGCCACCAATTGTTCCTGATCACGCTGAGCTGAGGCAGCAACTCAAGACGCTCGATGCGATTTGTCCGACAGCACAAGACATTCGCAAAGCGGTGCTCATTCTAAGACGATCAAAGTCGATGCTTCTTGATCCCACCGACCCGTGCTCTCGAAGTTGCGGCAGCTTTTTCGTCAATCCGGTTGTAGCTTCCGAAGCCGCTGTCAAAATTCGCGAGTGCTTCCGTTCGCAGCGGGTTCCGCTTTACCCGCAGCCATCAGGTGGCGTAAAGATTGCAGCTGCGTGGTTGATTGAGAAAGCCGGATATCAGCGGGGATACCGTGATGGCAAAGTCGGTATTTCTGAAAAGCACAGCCTCGCATTGGTAGCGCATACGGAAGCCACCGCAAGCGACGTTGTCCGTTTGGCGCGGAAGATTCAGGCAGCCGTGGAGGAGCGCTTCGGCGTCACGCTGATGCCTGAGCCGATCTTTTGGGGCTTCGCACAAGTGAACAAGGGGCTTCCCCTGATTGAGTTCGAGTAATCAGAACGCGACTCTGAAGGAACTTAGCTTATTCATTCGCTCGGACTCGGCGCAGTCGAATTCGAAATATGCTACCCGCCGCATTCCTTTGCGCATAGTCCAAAACTCCACCCATGCGCACCACAGCGTGATGTGTCACAGCCAGTAGCAATTCTGCACTTCCTCTTCCCACGATCGCATAAGACGTTTCAAATAAACTCCTGACGACTTTGGCAGATAAGGAAGGTCCGTTGTCACGTACGCTGATGCGCGCTTCCGATTCTGTTGCGTAGACTCGGATCTGGACCAAGGGCGCAGTAATGTTTGCCTTGGAAGCACTCGTCGCTCTGCGCACCAGGGTAGACACCACTTGTCGTAGAAGTTCTTCGTCGGCCCAGCCTCGAACGGTTGGATCGCCAGTGAGCGTAACCGGCGCCGCATCATGTCCCAATTCATCAATAATACTTTGGGTAATTTCCCAGAATACGATGCGCCGGGCCTCCGACATTTCCCGTTTCACGAGAGTTGCAAGACTTTCTAATGTGCTGCGTAGCCTTTGCAGGGCTTCCAATGTGTCTTCGAGTATATTGCGCTTCTCTTCGACACTGTCACTCGCGATTTCGTGGCGGTCGGCTTCGCGCAGGTATTCCACATTAGCAAGTGCGGCAGCCAGCGGGTTACGCAACTCTTGACACAAAGTTGTCAGAACCCCCTCCACCGAAGTTGTTGCAATTTTCCGCCGATCGCGGTCCATTAATTCTTGTGATGTGCGACTTCGCTCGATTCGGGCTCGATTGCGTTCTATGCACAATAATACGTCGGCCGGTTCAATCGGCAGCTGCAACGTCGCGCATGCGCCGGCTGCTAGCGCTGACCCCTCGCGTTCGCCGGGCTGGATCAACGCGATTGGAAAGACTTCTTCTTTGTCTTTCGCATAATCTCCCAACCAGCTAAGCGCATTAGGTACTGAAGAATCAATGAATGCGTGTCGAAACGCACCCTTCTGAATTGGCACTTCCGACAGGCGCTCCACATGCACTGGCTGAAGATTGTTGGATAGAAGGGTCTCGAACACCTTTTTCAATTGCGGGTAAGGGGGTGCAATGAACAAAACCTTAGTGTTCACCATTGGCAAGGCGGCACTCGAAGGTGCGTCGAACATGGAAGGGTAGTTCGAGACAGGCGCTCCAGATGGCGCCGGCTCGTCGTACAGGTCAGTGGTTGGTGGAGACACGACGGATTCTGAGGCGAGGGGACTAATCGAATCTACGACATTGGCCGCCGAACACATTAGCGACCTTAAGGCGAAAAACTCGTCGATCTTGAGTCAAATTTTCCCGATGCCGTGTTCCGGGTCGGGCCCCGGAACACCCACATGATAAAAACGTCGGAACCGGAGTGAAAAAGTGCAGCGGGCTGCACTTTTTCAAGGAGGTAGACGGTCCTGGTCCTTCGACCACTCCTCGGCGTCGTCGCGCAGCGAGGAACGCCCGAAGGGCGTAGTGAATGGACGAGCGGGTCACCAACGAAACCAGGCGCACGGCGTGCCGGCATTTCAAATAGAAATAGCAAACATGGCGTTACCGGCTGGGAGGAGTCCCGTTAGAGCGGTTTTCACAGCAATGGACCGCGAAACGGGAAACCGCTGGATCTTGAATTGGACCTACAGACGGCGGTTATGTAGGGTGTGGCTGGAGAACCAACACGTTCAAAATGCCGAGACGAAATTTTCCGTTGGTGGTTTCCTGAGCCGGGCCGCGAGGGCTAGGCCGCCTTCACGCGGGTCCGCATAGCCAAATACCTCAGTATTCGTGATGAGAATACAGTTCGCGTGTCCCTGTTTGGCGGAATTTCCCAGTAGGTTGTGTCCAATGCGTGTCAGCTGTTTTCGCACGGCGAGTTTGAGCGGTCGTGACGTTTCGTAGCGCGCCTGGTCCGGGGCAAATGACTGATGAAAGCGCGGTGCGTTGATGGCGGCATCAAGGGTCATGCTGAAGTCTACGAGATTACTCAGCACCTCCATCAGAGTGCTAGCGATACTGTCCCCTCCCGGCGTGCCGAGCACCAATACCGGCCCCGACTCGTCGAATACCAAGGTAGGTGCCATCGAACTTGTGGTGCGTTGGCCGGGATGGGGCTGATTTGCGCCCGATTCAGCGAAGGACGCCAAAGTGTTGTTCAGTGTAATACCGGTTTCTGTGACTATTTTCGAACCGAAAGCCGCCGATAACGTCATGGTGGCCGACACGACCGTTTGCTCCGCGTCAACCAATGAAAAATGCGTCGTATTTACGGATTCAGAAAGGCTTGCACGCGGCGGCTCACGTAAGTGGGCTGTAGCTCGGTTCGGATCGATCGGATAAGCGTCCCATGCATGCGGATCGCGAAATCGAGATTCGAGTGCGTTGAACTGTTCGGCGTTAAGGCGATCCGGATCGGTAGCTAGTGAAACACGGTCAAAATCGGCTCGACGTTGAATTTCCAATAACACATGAATATAGCTTGCCGAACCATATCGCATGTGTGAAGCATCGTACTGTTCCAAGAGGTTCAGTTCTTCCGACAGGGCTGCCCCGCCCGCTGAAGGCAGTGGCATAGTTTCAACCAGCAGGCCTCGATATGCGATTGGCCGGGGGCTGCGCCAGCGAGCCCGGTATTGTGCCAGGTCCTGCATTAGCACCTGACTTTCCTTGCCCAGCGCCTTTACGATCGATTCGGCAACCGCACCCCGATAGAAACCGTCGGGCCCCTGGTCGCGAATTTTTTCCAGTGTGTGTCCCAGCGCAGGTCTTTTTACCCACGCCCCGGCAGGCGGAACCTGGCCATTTTCCGAAGCGAAAATCGCGCGCGCGGAGCCGTGTGTCGTGAGCAAAGGCCAGGCTTTTCGCAAGGCTATAGCTTCGGCTAACCCCACCCGGTGACCCTTCTCGGCTAAGCGAATTGGCCCGAGCATCAGCCGATTCCAGGGTAACTTGCCGTAGCGTTTGTGGGCCTCGAAGAGTCCTGCGATTGTCCCCGGCACACCCACTGAATCAATGCCCTCGCCACCGGACCGAATCATCTTTTCAAAACGCAAGCGGTCCAGGCTCGCCGGAGCGGTCTCGCGAAAATCAATGGCGGTTGTCGGTTCATTTTTCCTGTGAATTAGCCAAAATCCACCACCACCGATGTTGCCTGCGCTAGGGTGAGTCACCGCCAGCGCAAGGGCAACCGCCACAGCGGCATCGACGGCATTGCCGCCGGACTCTAGGATGTCAACGCCCACGCGCGTTGCCTGAGCTTCGACGGACACGACCATTCCGAACTTGCCTTTTGCCGCCCCGGGTCCCGCTTTGCCAACAAACCGGACCAATGGTTGAGCTGCAGCCTGGTTGCCCACCGGATCCTTCGGATATCCCTCCTGGATTATGGATGGGGGACGTGACGGCATGGAAACGGGGGACGGCGACAGTTGGAACGTTTTGGGATCATCCGGTGCCCGGAGCAATTGAGTCGCGTGGGTTGGCGGGGGTCCGGCGACCCCGAAAGACACCGACGCAAATGCGATTTTGGGAGCCCACTTTTGCCCTTGTTCAGGGTAGCATCGCGGCATGAATCGCGACACCGATACCGCCCGGGGATGTGCCATCGCTACGATCAGTGATACCAGGACCACCGAGACCGATCGCAGCGGGATTCTTGCAGCTGAATTGTTGCGCGAAGCGGGACATGATGTTTTGCAACAGCGCATCATCAGCGAGGATTTGAGCACACTACGCCATTTGTTGCGAGAATGGACCGATGATTCACGGATCCACGTGGTCATAGCTATTGGTGGCACCGGCCTTGATTCTACGGATATCACGCCCGAAGCAATCTCGCCGTTGATTACCAAACATATGCCTGGTTTCGGTGAGATTTTTCGCATGCTTGCATTTCAGGAATTGGGCGTTTCTGCCTTAGAAACTCGGGCCATGGCGGCAGTCTGCCATTCTACGCTGGTCTATTTAGTTCCAGCTGAACCCACAGCGGTTCGACTGGCAGTCGAGCGTTTGATCGTTCCACAGTTAGGTGAACGCCTGCCGACAGAGCGGCTACGGCCGACAATGTTGCCGCCGGTTCACGGTCGATCCAGCGCGGTTTTATAGGTTGAGCGTCTCCTTAACGAGAAGCCGCGGAGCCACAGGCTGCTCCATTGAGGGTGGACATCAATGATTCTCCCAATCGACGATGCCCCTCCGGACCAAAGTGCAATCCGTCGCGATACGGTGCCATAAGAATGGGGCAAAGTTGCATAGGATCGCCGCACGCCAGCACTTTGCCCGAATCAACGACAAAATCGACGATGCCCATTTTTTGTGCCTGATCGATCCAATCATTGAGCTTCTTAGTATTCAGTCCCCGTTCTTCCGTGTACCAACGGCGAAATCCGCCCCAGGGGGCTACGGTAATTGCGACTACCAAACTACCGCGTTTATGGGAAAGTTCATAAATGGTCTCGAGATCCCTTTCAATCTTGCTTACGGTTCGATTAGCCGTGAGGTCGCTGTACAGGTCGTTCACCCCACCAAAAACTACCCAATGGCTGTAGCGATTCTCCGATTCGAGCAAATGCCGGCGGAGCTGTGACAGCATCTGATTTACCATGGCTCCCCCGCGACCAATATTTGTGAAGCGACATTCTGGGCAACGTGCTTGCCAAGCCTTCAGATATCCTCCGCCGTTTGATCGAGGGTCGGTCAGCGAGTCGCCTATCGCCAGAACATGGCATATGCCGATACCGGCGTCGTACTCTAATGGATTTGCCCCCGCGTCGATTGATGAGACGCTTTGGTTCAAGTCTTGTATGCGACTTGGCGCCTGGCTCGCGACGGTTGTCGTGGTGGTAGTTTGCTCCGATGGCATCGGTGACAAGGGCGAAGCAGGCTGGTGATGCCCCATTTTCTGAGAGTCACAATGACTGCAGCCCAGCGCCAGACCCAATGAAGCCAAGCCCCGGGCAACCCACGTCGCATTAAGACCCATTGTCCCCATTTTCTTCCAGAAAAGCGTCGAGCGCAATTGGGTCGTCCAATCTGCTCACGCGACCATTTGGCTCAGCAAAGGCGTCGGGCGGAAACACAAAAGATAGGAGAGTCGGAAATAATGACGTTGACGAGGGCTGCAAGTGCAGATCATTCGAAATCGGCGTTGGGCTCGCAAGCAAGAAATACCATTCTCCGAGGGTGGTCATTGCTACTCGGTAAGTGGTCGTAAAATAATCCGAAGCTTGCAGCGTGACGTGAATCGACGCGAACGTCCTCGGCGAGCGCAGGGCCGATGTCGCTTGTACGACCAGAAATGCCGATGGAAATAGGTGTTTACGTATTTCATCGTAGAAGAACTTTGTATAATACTTGGCGTCCACGTAATTGTCAGGGTCGGGCAAATCAACAATTGCGAGATCGAATAGACTGGGCGTTTCCTCCAACAACCATACGGCGGGGTCGCGTTCCACGACGTGTACCCGTGGCGAATTCCACGAGTCGGCGATCACTTGGCGCCACCAAGGTTGGCGCCGAGCGGCATCAACAGCAACACGATCGCGGACAACGCTGGTTATCGACTGAATACACGATTCCTTCAATAATTCTCGCTCCGCGAGCCCTTCGCCAAGGCTAAATACCAGCGCTCGTTTTGGACAAAGAGAACGAGCAATAGCCGGTCGGGTAAGTGCTTCTGCCCATCGCTTTTGATCCAAAGTAGAAAAGCGTAGTCGGCCTCTCACTAGTACTTGAAATGCGTCTTGCCCCGACGTAATTCGCAGATCGTGAATTCGACCCCGCTCAAAATGCACAATTGTGTGATTTGTTGACCGAACCACCGCAAGCGGGAGACATCGCTTCGCATAAACTGCGTTCAGGCCCGTTGCCAGAAGCCTTGTATAGTAGCTCGATTCGAGCGTCATGCGCATATTGCTTCCATGACCTAACGTGACTCCTCCCGGCCGGTGACGCCAAGTTTGCTATTTCTATTTGAAATGCCGGCACGCCGTGCGCCTGGTTTCGTTGGTGACCCGCTCGTCCGTTCACTACGCCCTTCGGGCGTTCCTTGCTGCGCGAGGACCGTCTACCTCCTTGAAAAAGTGCAGCACGCTGCACTTTTTCACTCCGGTTCCGACGTTCCTTTTGTGTGTGTTTTCGGGGCCCTCGACCCCGAAAACTGCGTTCTGAGAACTTGACTCAAGAGCAACGAGTTTTGCGCGCTAAGGTTGCTAAGCAGGGCTACTTGCCTCCGCTGTATGAGCCACCCCCTCGATAACCATTTCCGCCTTCAATAAAAATCGGGCCACCCGCGCTGCCGCCGCTGCTCGAAGCGGCGACCGCCAATACGATGACCAGAACCACAATCAAGATGACGACCAACGCAATGGTGCCACAACCGGCGGTAGCTCGACTACCAGTTACGCCAACTGGTATTCCAGTTCCTCCAGGTCCATCAACGGGAAGCCCAAAAGCTGCAGCAATCTTTGACCATCGCACGTTTCGTGAATGGCTATAATTGACCTCACCGGCGTCTTGCTCACGAGATATTATTTCACTGCCCGCCGCAAAGTCCATGACAGAAACAGTCTCGCCTATTGAGCACTTCCAGTATATTTCGCCGAGTACGTAGTCCACTCGAGCCACGCCGCTATTTCTAAATTGGAATAGTTGATTGGCAAATCGTACTTCATTGGGCAAAGCGGAGCGATCAATGTCGGCAGGGTTCACGAAAGAGACCCAGGTCCATCCTGTCTCAGGGTCCTTCACCAACCAGCGATATCCCTGCTGAGCGTTGAATAGAAGATACTCATCCCATTGATATGGTTCGCCTTCGCTATCGGTGCTCCTTCGAATATAAGCCAAACATGTATAGGAGTTCGATTCGAATATGCCGGCATTCCCAATTGGAATGTCCGGCACTTGCAGGAGTTTTTCCTGCTCAGCGATTACCGTTCTTGTCGGGATATCGCTAATTGCACCGCAATACGGACAACCTAATCGTTCAGACCTGCCGTCGTGAAGTTTGGGGACTTCACCGCCGCAGTTGGGACACTGTAAACGCGATGTCTTAATCTTGCTGACGGTTCGTGGACCAAGCTTGGTTACGGACAGCTGGGAGTCAGGGAAGACCCAGCCCGCGTAGACAGAAGAAGGACCGGTGCCATCGTCATAATCAAAAGTCGCAAATGCGCCATTGGGCCCGTACGCATCGGCGTAATAGCGCATCGAACCTGGTTTAATCGGACCTGGGAGCTCGCCTTCAGCGGACACAATTTTCGCGCTTCGGGCTTCCGCTACGGTGAACGTACCAATAGCTAACGTGTAGTCCCCGTCTACGCGTAGCTCTTCACGTGATGGCGCGGGCAGATTAGCGACAAGCATAGTCGCATACCAACGACCTTGAGCATAGGCGAGCCAACCCCATTCTTGGCCGTGGTCAAATGCCACGTAGTACTCGTCCCAAGGTCCAAGTCCGTAGTCGAGTTGGACACGACCCAGTACTTCGATGGGACGTCCAGCTAATGTGCCCTGATCGCCCACGGCGATTATTGAGGGCGTGTCCACTAAGGCAGCAACCTTACCTAAATCTTGCAGTCCGCGGTCCGAGCGTACAACGGTTGTGTGGCAAGTGTCGCAGATTCTTGCCATAGACGCACCCAAGCCAAATTCGATCGGGGCACCGCAACCCGGACAGCTGCCTTGAGCTATGGGCATGACGCAGACTAGACTTCCTTGGTGCTTTCGGCCAACGCGTCGTCAACCAGTGCTCGCAATTCATCGTGGAATGCATCAGAGGCGCGTGGCTTTCGGCGCTTCTCCGGGCTTGGCGACGCCGCGAGCACGGCTTCCAGTTCCCCAATGTCGAAATCACCCGACGGGTGAGCGGTGATTGCATTTGATTGCCTCTCACCAAAGAGTCGATCCCATAAGCTACTCGACTCTCTAATAAAGAAGTTGCCGCATGCCAACTGTCCGCTATTAGACGAAAGCTTATCCACGATATTTCGATTAGCGCGAAGCAACGATTCCGCTTCACGGTACGCCGATGCTTGAGTCGTACCAAGATGGCGTTTCAATGCACGGGACTTGTGCTTGCCGCGTGCTACAAACAGAGCCGTCAAGATGGCTAGTTCGCCGCAACCCAATGCCGTAATCTTCCCTATTTTGGGGCCGCCACAGCTTTTTGAATATAAATAGGAACCTTCCAGTAAGAGAGCTCCAAATCCAAGAACTGTGCCCGCAATTTCGGCGGATATGTCGATGGGTTCCTCGACCCTTGCCCCCTCTGGAAGTGTGTCTAGCAAAAATATTAGACCCAACGATTTGGCAATGTTGGTGGTAAGGACGACATCATGACCGATCTCACTCGCGGGAATCTGGATAAGCCACTCCTGACCGAGGTCCACGAGTCGAGGGTCCGTCATGTCGGATTCGGGAATTGTCCCACAGTTTCCACATGAGCCCGAGGCGCAATTCCCGGCAATTGAATGCGAAGCCTCAGCAGAGGACGCCGTGTCGTGAGGTGATGACCGTTCCTTAGAAGAATCTGGATGGCAACCACCCGTGCAGGCATGGGCTTTGTGATCGTCGCCGTGCAAGTTCTCGGCACCTAAGACGCGCACTTTTATTGGAACATCGCCCATGCCCGCGTGTGATTTCATGCGTCTCACCAGCCTTCGCACAGATTTTTCGTCGGCCGTGAATGGGTCTGGAAAGTAGGCGCTGTCTGGTAGCACCAAAGGGCGAACCCCGATTTCATGGTCAAGGCGATGGTACAGAGTAGCCATTCGCCGAATAAGCAGGCCCGTTATATTGTCCGGGGGTAAAATCATTACGACCGCATTTTACGACGTTGACAGTCGCTGCCAAGCTAGATTCTCAAAACGATCGACATCCGGGCATCTGATTGGCTCATTTGCCCTTAACGTAACCTGGCCCAGCCAGAACCAAACAGGTTTCAGACTGGACCCACGAAACTGAACTTTTGCCCCATGCCGATTGACGCAACCCAAACAAGGTCATCAGGTTGTGTGGATTTCAAGCATAATTCGGTTCCTTTTCTTGTGTTGGTCGCCAGGGCCCCGACCCCGGCGACGCCAACCGGAAGAACTCTTGCCAGAATTGGTCAAGATTTGGTGACTTAGGGACTAAGGTTCGTCGGCTCAAGTGTGCTGAGCAGTCCGGAATGCAACTGTAAACTTGTGGCATTGGGCTCAACGATACGGAGTCACTGAGTGGCAAGCCTCCAAGAGTGCAAATACCGGATGCTGGGAGCGGCGAGTTCCGAAGCGACTTACCTGGTGTCGGCACGAAAATCCCGTCACGACAATATTCTCGTTTCTAGAATCAGCCAGGGCCAAGCGCGGTTTCCAACTCAATTCGTATATTCCTCGAGATTCATCAACATGTGCCCTCTCATGACCGAAGACTCCGCACATTCCGCAACATCCAAGGTCGGCAATGTTAAGCCTTAGACCAAAAGCGGAAAAGACTTCTTGCCAGTCTTTCTGCGACGGCGGAAGAGCTGTCTTTTCGGTGCAATGGCCAAATAGTGTGTAGTACGTGTGTGAGGAAGTTTCCCCGCGACTTGCGGAAATTGCATCTCGAATATCATCTAGTCTATCACAAAGCCATTCCTGAAGAAGTTGGACCGCAAACGGCAACTTGGCAATTCCAAGAGTGTGCGGATATTCGTCACGGAAGGCGAGCGTGACGGCGGGCTCAATTCCAATTAGACTGATGCCGAGCGAAGCAATCCTTTGGAGTTTTGCCACATTTCGACGAGCTGTGGCAGAAAACGATCGCAAAAATCCCTTTACGTATAAAGCCTTTCCGCTCGGAAAGAACGGAATAAGCACCGGCCGATACCCTAGTATCAAGAGCAAGTCGATAACCCCCAACACAATTTCTGGCTCAAAGAAGGTGGTAAATGCGTCCTGAACAATGAGCACTGTCTTGGCCTTTTCCGCGTCAGATAGCAGGCTCAATAATTCAAAGTCGAATCCCGCTAGTTTGCGGAATCTGCAGCCATTTTGTACAGTAATAGGGCCTAGACTGGGCAAATCGACCAGACCTGCCACGTGATTCAACACCCAGCGAACGAGTCGTCCGTTCAATGCGTAATTGAACATACGTGGAAATCGCCCCAACACCTTCAGCATCGATTCTAGTGAGGCGATCAAGAAGTCCCGTATAGGTCTTGGGTAGCGTTCATGATATAGGGATAGAAACTCCGATTTCATGCGCGGGATATCCACTTCTATCGGACATTGGGTAGTGCACGCTTTGCAACTTAGGCACCCGTCCAATCCGTCGTAGACTTCGTGGGAATAGTCATATTTTGGATCGCGCGATCGGCTTCGGTCCCATCGTTCAAGCAGCTGAATCGGGGCAAAATCCGCAGGATATTGCCGCCGCGCAAGATTGTCCGCCAGTATTTCACCTTGCGTGCCCGTTTCGCGCAACCAATGACGAATCAGTGTTGCTCTACCCTTCGGTGAGTGAATTCTGTCACGCGTGATCTTCGATGATGGGCACATTACGACATTTGGATCAGAACCAAAACACTGACCATTGCCATTGCAGTAGATGGCTTCGGCAAAATGTTGCTGGGCTCCCGGCGCTATGGCTCGGTCCAACTTTGCGCGTTGATTGTCATCAATTGACATGAACCCGTGCCCCTGGTTCCGAACTAGAGCAATTTTGCCCCGGTTGAGCCTTCCCGAGGGGTCAAATGCACCCTTAATTCGACACATCGCAGCAAAAAGGCGTGGTCCAAAATACTCTGGCGTGTACTCGCTGCGAAAACCTGTACCATGTTCGCCCCACAGCACCCCCCCATAACTTTTTGCTAGTCTCGCAACTTTGTCACTGATGCGACGCAGGCGAAGTGCGTCATTCGGATCGCACAGGTCGAGAGCCGGCCTCACGTGTAGACAGCCCACATCTACATGCCCAAACATCCCGTATTTCAGGCCCTCTTCGTCCAACAAGGCTCGAAATTCTCGAACGTAAGTAGCAAGCTTAGCCGGTGGAACTGCCGTGTCCTCGACAAAAGGCATTGGGCGTCGGCTCCCTTTCATTTTCCCTAGTAGCCCAACCCCTTTCTTTCGCAGGTCCCACAGTGCGGCAATATCTATAGCGAGAGTTCGGCACGAAGTAACCGATTGGTGCTGAAGGGCAGGAACTTGCCGACGGTAGTTGATTGATGAGATTCTGAATCTTAGTCTCCAGTGCGTCGCTGTCATTCCCGACGAATTCGACAAGATTCATTGCTCGCGTTGTGCCACTGTCTGCCAAGAGATGACTGAGACGGTGCCAAAGCGTGTCGGTTCGTACCAGCTGAAGAATATGCTCGTCAATAGTTTCTATTGCGGATGGGTTGGCACGGACCAGAGTCTCGGCCGAGGATAGTGCATCGTCGAACTGAGCATAACGAAGCACGAGCAGGCGCTTATGTTTGGGAATTGGTGTCAGCCTGAGCTTTGCTCCGACTACAATTCCCAGAGTACCTTCGGAGCCGCAAACCAATGGAACTAGGCTAAAGCGCGTTTTATCAGGCGAAAGTACCTGCCTCAAATTGTAGCCACTAGGACTACGCGGCATATCCGGCCAGAACTCGTCAATTGCGTCCGCTTCGGACGTAACAACGTCGAGCACGGTACGATAAATGCTACCCAGCATATCGGGATGATTTGCCTGTTCACGTGCCGTGGCAACATTCAGGTCTTTAATGGTCACTAATGTGCCGTCTACCAGGACCACATCGAGTTCTAAAATATGATCGACCGTTCTGCCGTAGATCCGGGAGCCCTTACCGCACGCATTGGTCCCTATCATTCCGCCGAGAGTTGCGCGGTCACTCGGGGAAAGCGTAGGCGCAAAGAATAATCCATCAGACTCAACCGCCCGATTGAGTTCATCCAAAATTACTCCGGGCTCGACGTGCACAGTGCTTCGATCCGATGTCCAGGCGATGTATCGTACGCATATGACGTGAGAGATCGACAACAACGCCGGCAGCCAGCGCCTGTCCATTGGTTCCTGTGCCGCCCCCCCTGGGCACAATCTGAATGTCACGTGTCTCCGGCGTGTTCAGCGTGCGCATGATTGTGGCAACGTCGCTTGGCGTTTTGGGAAATACTACCGCTTGCGGCAATATTTCGTAAATGCTATTGTCGGTCGCAACTGCCATGCGCGCCGCGAGGCGAGTATCAATTTCTCCGCCAAACTGAGCCTTTTCGAGTTTACCTAACCAGCGAGAGACTTTGGGCTCCAGCCCAGGTGCATCGGCGAGACGAGGAATCATTTTGCCTTCGCTAATTCTTGTGTGGTTTTCAGTAAAGGACACGAGTACGAATACTGGTTGACAGTCTTGCCACTTGGGTCCGTACTTCATCGGAAACATCTCGGCTAAGGTCCATGACGAGATAGCCAATGTTGGGGTCCGTCGAAAGAATTTGACTTTCGATGTTGGCGTGAACTTCAGACACGATTCGATTAATGTTACTCAGTACGCCTGGAACATTTCTATGAACGTTGAGGATTCGATGCCGATCCTTCAATTGTGGCGGATCGACTTGAGGAAAATTCACGCTGCCAATTGTGGCGCCGGAATTGACAAATTTCACAAATGCGCTCGTGACCTCTCTACCGATCGATTCTTGGGCTTCTTCAGTCGAGCCCCCCACGTGAGGTGACAGGATGACGTTTGCCTTATTTTGCAGTTCAAAGATAAATGTATTGGTATTTGCGCCGGGTTCATCTGGAAAAACGTCAAGTGCGGCGCCAGCGAGTTGTCCTGATTCAAGTGCGCTAGCGAGGGCGGCGATATTGACCACGGATCCCCGACTGAGATTGAGCAAGTAGCTGCCGTGTCGCATTGACGCAAATTCAGATTCACCGATAAGATCCTTGGTTTGTGGAGTTTCCGGCACGTGCAGACTTACGAAGTCAGATGCTTGCATTAGCTCACGTAGCGTCGCGACGGGGCGATTATTTCCCAAGGGCAACCGGGGCACTATGTCGAAAAAGAATACATTCATGCCCAACGACTCGGCCAATATGCCGACTTGCGTTCCAATATGACCGTATCCAACTATGCCCAGGACTTTTCCTCGAATTTCAAAGGAGGCGCTGGCAATTTTGCGCCATCGCCCTTCGTGCATTTCGCGCGATCGGTCGGTAAGTTGGCGCGCCAGAACAATAATTTCAGCAATAACCAGTTCGGCTACACTACGGGTATTGCTAAATGGCGCGTTGAATACGGGCACGCCATGCCGATTTGCCGAGTCCAAGTCCACCTGATTAGTACCAATGCAGTAACACCCAACGGCGAGCAGGCGCCTGGCTTCTTTGAGTACACGGGCTGTAATTCGAGTCTTGCTGCGAATCCCGAGCACGTGAACATCTGGGATTCGGGCAAGCAGCTCATCTTCATTGAATGCCGTCCCTGCACATTCAAGGCTATACCCTGCTTTTGCCACCAGCGAGTGGGCGCTCGGGTGGACGTTTTCCAGAAGCAAGACTTTTAATTTGATTTTTGGGAAACGATGTTTCACTTGAGGTACCAGGGGTCAGATCTGCCATCGCTATTCCTTTTTGGCCTGAAATACGGCCGGAGACTCTGGGCGCGAGGCAGCAGTTTAGCAGTGGCAGGCCATCAGTCAGGTCACGGTTTGCCGTTTCCCGACCCATGCGCTACGTGCGGTCGGAAAGCTTGCGGTCTGTGGACGCAGGCGCTCGCAATGACCCGAACATGCACCCGGAGACGCCATGAGCAAACTTTCTTTGGACTCATTTGACTGCTGTCGAACTTTGAGCCAAAAAGGGCGCACGATTAGCTACTTTAGTCTCCCAAGATTCACCGAATCTTCGGGAATTGCAGTGGATGCATTGCCATTTGCATTCAAAATACTGCTTGAAAATCTGTTGCGCCACGAAGATGGGATTGCCGTAACGCGCAAGGACATTGAAGCAGTTGCCCAATGGGATCCTAATTCGGAGCCCACCACGGAAATTGCACTACATCCTGCACGCGTCGTGCTCCAAGACTTTACGGGAGTTCCTGCGGTCGTTGACTTGGCCGCTATGCGTGACGCTGTTTCAGCTCTAGGGGGTGATCCCGCCCGTATCAATCCACTCTTTCCGTCGGAGTTGGTAATTGATCACTCGATTCAGGTTGATTTCTCGGGAGCTCGCAACTCGCTCTCGCTCAATGTCGAAAAGGAATACAACCGCAATGGTGAAAGGTATGCGTTGCTCAGATGGGCGCAGCAGGCCTTTGAGAATTTCCGGGTAATTCCGCCTGCAACCGGAATTGTACACCAGGTCAATTTGGAACATCTCGCGCGCGTCGTTTTCGAAGAATCGGGATTCGCCTTCTTCGACACGTTGGTCGGAACCGACAGCCATACGACGATGGTCAATGGACTTGGTGTGTTGGGATGGGGCGTTGGCGGTATCGAAGCTGAGGCCGCCATGTTGGGGCAGCCCTTGAATCTGCTGACTCCGCGAGTGCTGGGTGTTCGTCTCACAGGAAAACTGCAGCCAGGTGTTACGGCGACGGACGTAGTCTTGAGCATCACGAAAATTCTGAGAGACGAAGGCGTCGTAGGAAAATTCGTGGAGTTCTTCGGCGCGGGCCTGGAATGCCTCAGCCTGGCCGACCGAGCCACGGTTGCCAACATGTCACCCGAATTTGGGTCCACTTGTGCACTATTTCCAATCGACAATAAAACACTGGAATATCTGCGGACTACCGGTCGCGATTCCAACCAAGTTGAACTGGTCGAAGGTTACGCGCGTGCGCAGGGTGTATTCGCCCCCGCGATTGGCCCCATCGCTCGCTACAGCAAATCGATAACAGTCGATTTGTCCGAGGTTGTTCCGACGCTTGCGGGTCCCAGGCGACCTCACGACCGTGTTCCGTTGCGCGACGTCAAGAAGTCTTGGAACGATGCGCTTCCCTCGCTCGTGAGCGGTGGTAAAGCTGCGGAGAAATCCGCATCCGAATTGTCAACTACGATAGACGTATCTTTGGGCACACGAGACGTCAGCTTGACACATGGCTCAATTGTGATTGCGGCCATTACGTCGTGCACAAACACCTCTAATCCGAGCGTTATGTTGTGTGCCGGATTATTGGCAAAGAAAGCCGTTGATCGTGGTCTCTTGGCAAAACCATGGGTAAAAACGAGCCTAGCGCCGGGATCAAGGGTAGTCACCCGATACCTCGAAAAAGCTGGGCTGCTAGCCTCGCTTGAAACTCTGGGATTCTTCGTTGTCGGATATGGTTGCACCACGTGCATTGGCAATAGCGGTCCACTTCCAGAGGCGATTAGTCGGGGAATTGCCGATGCAAACCTGGTCGCAGTGAGCGTGCTCAGTGGCAATCGTAACTTCGAAGGAAGAATCTGCCCAGAGGTTCGTGCGAATTACCTAGCGAGTCCTCCATTGGTAGTGGCATATTCTCTTGTGGGCCACATTGACATCGACTTTGAGACGGAGGCGCTGAGTTCCGATTCGCAAGGGCAGAGCGTCTACTTGCGCGACATTTGGCCAACTTCGTCGGAGATACAAGAACTGTTGGATCGATGTGTTACCGCGCAAGAATTTCATGCCGAGTACGGTAAAGAAATACTTGGCGATGAACGTTGGCGATCGCTGCCCGTTCCCAGTGGCTCACAATTCGAATGGAACCAAGCTAGTACCTACGTTCGAAAGCCCACATTTTTCGAGAACTTGGCATCAACACCGATGGCACTTGAGGATATAAAAGCTGCAAGAATCCTGGCATTGTTAGGTGATTTCGTGACGACAGATCATATCTCTCCCGCAGGAAATATTGCAAAGAACTCCGCCGCTGCTCAATACCTGATTGAAAATGGCGTCGCTCCCTCTGAGTTTAATTCATATGGGGCACGTCGCGGTAACCACGAAGTCATGATGAGAGGCACATTTGCCAATGTTCGATTGAAGAATCGACTAGTTCCCGAATCCGAAGGTCCATGGACGATGCACGCGCCCAGCGGCGAGACGCTAAGTATTTTTGATGCGGCAATGCGCTACAGAAATGAACGAACGCCACTGATTATTGTGGCTGGCAAGGAATATGGATCAGGTTCGTCGCGGGATTGGGCGGCCAAGGGTACTCACATGCTAGGCGTGCGCGCGGTTATTGCAGAAAGTTATGAGAGGATTCACCGAAGTAATCTCATTGGCATGGGAGTGTTGCCGCTGGAGTTTGTTGCGGGGCAGAACCAAGAAACCTTGGGTCTGGCAGGCCATCAAACCCTCGATGTTATCGGAATTGCTGAGCAACTTGTCCCCGGGAAATTGCTAACAGTAGTTATCGAAGAGCTTGGTGGATTGACGCGTACCTTCAGCGCACGCACGCGGATCGACACGCTAGTTGAGCTTGAGTATTATAAGCATGGTGGAATACTAAAGTTTGTGTTACGTCAGCTCATTTTTGAGCCAAACTGATCCGTTTGAAGCGTCGGCCCGCTCAATAAAACGTCGCAACGAGCCTGCGGGTCACCCATGAAAACCCAACGCACGGCGTGCCGGCATTTCAAATAGAAATAGCAAACATGGCGTCACCGACTGGGAGGAGTCCCGTTAGATTGCTTCAACTGGAGACTAAGCGCGCGAAAGGCGAAGGCTAATACTTCGTCTGATGAATTACTTGGATTCGCCGGTAGTTGATGTATTCTCTCAGACAAGGGCGCCAGTGGTTTTGGAATTTCACAAGGCTGGTCGTCTTGAGCAACTCGTGCGCCTTCTTGTTGGTCTGACGGTTCCGGAACGGCTGCTTTCTCACTGGGTAAGTGTCCAGACAAATCCGACTCGCGAAGGACCTCGGACAACTTATCTTGTTCGGCCATAAGGACTTGATTTGGCTGAATTCCGGAGGCCTGTATGCCAAAACCCGCAGGCGTAAAATAACGAAGCGTGGTGAGTCTTAATCCTGCACCCCCTGGAAGATCTATGATTGACTGCACTGTACCTTTTCCAAAGGTTCGATTGCCTATCAGTACCGAACGTTTACGATCTTTAAGCGCACCAGCGACAATTTCAGCCGCGCTTGCGGTGCCGGAATCCACCATAGTTACCAGCGGGACTCGCTCAAAATTGCCATAATTCGTCGTATCCACCCGCTCAATAATTTCTCCACGATGGCGGGTAAAGAATAGAGGGCCCTTAGCTAAGAACTCATCTGCAACAGCAATGGATTCTGAGACAAGTCCGCCCGGATTTTGTCGAAGGTCAAGGATTATACCGCGATACGGCCCCAGAGTTTTCTTCGTGGTCCCCATTTTCGTAAGTAGTTCAGTGTGTGTGCCATCTTGGAAGGCGGTGATTCGTATATACGCAACTTGGCCGTCGAAGTAGCGCACATATACGCTGGGAAGTTTCACGTCACCGCGAACGACTGTAAATTGGATTGGTTCAGAATGGCCACGGCGGCGAATAAGTAAGTGCACAACAGTCCCTTTAGTTCCGCGCATGCGATGTACAATATCCATAAGGGGAAGATTATCGAGCGGGATACCATCAACCATAAGGATGCGGTCCCCTGCAATTAGTCCGGCTATTTCTGCCGGTGAGCCTGCGATGGGTGAGATGATTTCCACTTGGCCATTGCGAAGATCAACTTCGACGCCTATCCCGGCAAATCGACCCGACGTGTCTTGCCGAAAATCCTCGTATTGCTCGGGTGGCATATAGACCGAATGGGGATCTAGTGCTCCCACCATTCCGACGATTGCTCCTTCGCCCAACTTATCCCGTGCCGGAGGTTCTACGTAGCCATCCTCGATTACCGAAAGGACCTCTGCGAACTGTTCAACGATGTCGTAGGGGCGGCTCGATGCCGCCCGAACGGGCGACGAGCCGAACACCAGTGTCGAGATGGCTGCTACGCGGAGCAGGAGCTTTTTAGAGCAATCCATACCAATGGATGGTTGATTTTCCCAGAAAAACCACACAATAGCAAGAACCGACTTAGGACAATAGGCCGGTACTCATTCGCCGAATCGCAGATGTCTCGATTGATCGGTTGGCCTCAAAGGTGGTAGAAAGGTATTCGAACTCTTACACGGGTGCTCGTTCACCCCCCAATGATGCCAAGAGAGGTTGTGCGCGTGGCCGACAACGGACCCATCAGCAAAGCAGGCAGCGACAAACGCAAGCAGAGTTTGTACTTCCCCGAAGCTATGCTCCAGGAGATAAAAGACGAGGCGGCGCGCCTTGACCGCTCCTTATCCTGGGTCGTACAGCGTGCTTGGAAGCTAGCTCGACTAGACGTGAAGAAAATTCCAAGCGTGAACGACATCGCCGATGATGAAGAATCAGATAGCGGATAATCTGCGTGCCGGGAGTGCCTCGTAAGAGGGACTGGGTGAGTCGTGGAGCAATTCGAGTCCGAGCTAACTGGTCAGCTCATCGCGCTAGTCGCTCATGACTTACGCAATCCACTGTCGGCGCTGCATAGCAACGTGAGTTTCGTTGCTAGTTCTACCGGCGTCGGTGACCCTGAGCGTCAGGAGGCTCTCGACGATGCCGGTGTTTCTTGCGAAGCGCTTGCCCATATTATCGATAACTTGGACATTGTGAGCCAGTTTTTGCTCGGGCGCCGACAGGCTTCGCGCATACGAATATCGGCGTCAGGTATAGTAAGCGAAGTAGTGGGGCGCTGCGAGAGGATTGCACGCAGCCATGGCGGCCACCTTCACGTGCCACGTGATGCGCTCGCAAATGACATTTACGTCAGATCCAATCGCGAAATGTTGTCGAGGTCATTGGGCAATCTCGTGTGCAATTCCGTTCAACACGGTGGGGGAGGCACGATTCGAGTGGCTATGCGTGTTGATAAGCTCGATTGCCTGATTACCGTTACAGATGGGGGGGCTCCAGTTGTTGAAGAATTTCGTGATGCCGCCTTCACTGCAAGGGGTCAAGTTGCCGCGAAAAGCAGCGGCGGAGGTAGGTATAGCCGAGGACTCGGGCTTTTTGTTGCGACGATTGCGGCTGAAGCCGCCGGAGCTCGGATACTGGCCTCCGAAGAAGATGGCCATAACATGTTCGTGTTATCTGTCCCGCTTGATTGAGCCCAGTATTGCGTAAGGCCGCTTCGCTGATAATCCTTAAGGCTGGACAATTGCTACGGCTTCGGGCTCGCGAAACAGAATCTTCCCGGTCTCACCTGGGCATCCCCAGCAAGTGGAAAAGAACAGGCGAGGTCGAATGGAATCATCAAACGCAAATGCCACCGGTCCGGGCTCACTTTTCATGACAAAGCTAGCTGCCAGCGCGAATTCATCCTTGCCAATTGCATTGTATGCCAAAACGAAACTTGTGTCTTTTCCCGAGCGACCCGTCACTAACAGGAAGTGCACGCCCGAACTTGGGTTCCAAGAGACCGGTGCTACGGAAAAGGTGAGTCCCTTCCTATCGCCAGAGCCTTTGTCCACAACGGTGTCTGCTGCCTCGGGTTCGCGAAACAGCTGAGCATTTTCCGCCAAGGGTTTTGTTATTGGATTGCTTTCCAAGATTTGCCCGAGTCGTTGCGCGCTCAACAGTAACTTTTCGTAGGTCTTCCCCAAGGTAGGTTCGGTGACCAATGCCGCATTCGGCGCCCCCTTGCAACATCTAAATCCAATGTCCTTGTCGTGCAAACTGGAACGTATTCCAAGTCGTGCGGCGCAGCGATGCTCCTCATTTGGAGATTGAATACTGCCCCCACGTACTACGGCTATCGGTTCTGCCGTAGACCCTAAGTCGCTCGCCGTCCATTCCCTTTGCGCTATACCCATACCAAGCACGTCGAAGCCAGTTGCGCATTGGTTTGGATTAGACAGGCAGCGCGCGTCAAATAGATCGCCTGTCGGATAAGTTTTGCTTTCTGGACCTTTGCATGCACGCTCCCATTCCAATTCCGTGCACAACCTACCCCCGAATTCTGCACATCGGCTTCTGGCTTCGTCGCGAGTCAGGCCGGTCAACGAGGGACGCGCAGAATCATTCGGGAAAGGAAGCCTGTCTATTTCGTAGCTGCCTAATTCGACTGTGTGGATGTTCGGCTCAAGCGCTGGCCGCCTGCCGGACGTTCCAGGCTGGCTACCTGCTTGAAAGGTGCCGCTAGGAATTTCAACTCGCTCGCCAGCCAGTGGAGTACGAATTGCTACGCTTGGAATTGGGCTGGCTGGCAGCGATGTGCCCAGCAATGATGTTGAAGCGCTCTTTTTGTTGGAATTTCGTCCGCAAGCTGCGACAAGCAAAATCAAAACGAGATGGCCGAGATTGTCCCGAGACACGACGGCATTAGGCTAGTGGCGCCACGGGCAGTCTGCAAATGAACGCTTGCGTTTAGTCCTCGAGGCCACAAGACTGCAATCATCGCCCGATGCCAATTTGTCCCCAGGCAATTAGAGATCTTGCCGTAGACCTTGGTCAGGTCACTGAGGCCGAAAGTGGGCATCGTCATTCGCTGGAGGAACGGCTCAAGGGCCTTGCCCCGAGTGGAGCAATGGTGCGGTTCATTAATAGTGTGGGAAACCTACAAGATTCTGCACATAGGCAGGCCGCTGTTCCGGATCGAGACGCTATGACGCTCGCACTATGCGCCCATTGGGTCCTATTCGGAGTGGAGCCTTCAAATTAAAGCGAGAGTCGGGTGACAATAATGGGTCCAACGAATCCAATTTAATGCTTGACGATGAAGTTGTAGAACCCGGCAAAGTAATCCAAGTCGATATTTGCTTACGGGATGAGGAGGGCTTGAATGTTCAAACCGATCAAGAGTCATTTGACATTATTGTTGGGGTTGGTCAGCTGTTGCCAAAAATAGAAAATGCATTGATTGGCCTTCGCTCGGGCGATCGACAAAGCATTCGCCTTCGGCCACAAGAAGCATTTGGTGAGTGGGATGCGGCGAAGATTATCGATTTCGATCGCGATGAATTTCCTACAGATGTCGCCGCCGGAGACCATTTTGAAGCTGAACAGACCGAGGGAGGCGTGTTGGTATTGCGAATCATCGAAGTCGCAGCCAGCTATGTGAGAGTGGACCTGAAATCATCCATTGGCCGGCCAGAATATAGGGCTTGAACTGATCGTTAAGAACGTCAGGCCGGTCAATAAGCTTGAGCTCGACGCGGCCGTTGCTTCGCACAAAAGCCGGAATTTCGGGACGCCAGGTGGATTGATGCCTGTGGGGCACTTGCTTCGAGGGCGACCGGAGCGCTAATACGCCGCGTTACCAGTCTTGGTTAGACTAGTGCATCGAGTTCAATTACGGAGGTAGTCAAAATGCGCGACCCGGATATGTTCAAATATGACGTGAGGGTTCGCGAGCGCATGTTGCGTGCTGGTCGAATTACCGCCGAGGACGTTAGTCGAGTTCTCGAGGCGCTACCCGACCTTGAAACCTCGATAGAGTCGGTGCCATTGAATCAGCCGGCGCTGGATGTTGCAGCATTATCCGCCTCGACGACACGACAGTCATTTCCGCCAGCCATGGCTCCGGATGAGGCCGATGACGTACCGCTGGATGGTGGAGATGCTACGTGAATCGTCAGCCACCGGTATCTGCTACCGAAGTCGAATCCTCGGAAGTTGACGGATCGGAAGTTGATGCCAGCGAGGCGGCGGCATCGGGCGAATTGCCGCGAATTGACTTCACAACATTTGTGCTGTCGCTGAGTCATTCGGTGCTCGTCCATTTGGGTGATGCTCCCAATCCCGTTGATGGCACGCCCGATCAGAATATGCCGATGGCGCGCCAGACAATAGACCTCCTAGGCCTGCTTGAGCAAAAGACACGCGGTAACTTGACCGGCGAAGAAGAACGCGTGTTGCAACAGGTCCTGTACGATCTGCGTCTTCGATACGTGGAGATCTCTCGGCGAACGTGAGGCCTTGGCTAGCCATATTAATGGGAATCTTATGTCTGCTTGGATGCAGCCAACGTGGCGACAAGCGGCTTTTGCCGAAGCGAGCACCGAACAGTCCGGCTGAATCTGCAGAAACTCTGGGGAGCGGCACGCCGCTGCGGGCCACTTGTTTGCCGATAAGCTTTAGCGAGCTGGTAGCTACTGCCGACCCTTCTGTCGTCCAAGTCCGGACTCGCCAAGAAAAACCGTCGCGTTCAGGGCGCCGTCGGCTTACCGGGGAAGGCCTGGGGAGTGCCTTTGTCTACGATCGTGAGGGACTGATACTGACGAATAACCACGTGGTCGTTGAGGCTAGTGAAATTCGAGTAGTATTCAAAGACGGTCGCGATCTGCCAGCTGAAGTTATTGGTGCGGACCCACCGACGGATGTTGCAGTACTCCGCGTTGCCGAGCACGCGCTGCCGGCTCTGCCTCTCGGCAATTCGGACGAATTGCGAGTGGGAGATTGGGTGTTGGCCATTGGTAATCCATTTGGTCTGTCACACACTGTATCTGCAGGAATCGTGTCTGCACGCGGACGGACAATTCGCGACTTGGATGGGCTGGGCGACGGAACTGGGTACTTCGACTTTCTCCAAACCGACGCAAGCATTAACCCGGGCAACTCAGGGGGGCCACTCATCGATCTAAATGGTCACGTGGTTGGAATTAGCACTGCCATCCGAGCGCATTCGAACAAGATTGGATTTGCGATTCCGATTAATATGGTTCGAGAGTTACTCCCCGCTCTAGTAAGGACGGGGCACATTAAGCAGGTCCGCACTCGGAGTTCGGGTAGACTTCATCCTCGCTGATGATGCCCGGAGGCTTCAGCTGGGAAAAGTCGGTGGTGCGATCGTGCGAGCCGTCCAGCCACAAAGCGGGGCTGATAAGGCTGGTTTTCATGTGGACGACATTATAGTAGAATTTCAAGGTCAGCCAATCCAGGGGCCGGAGCGACTGCGATGGCTCGCTAGCATGGCCGGGATAGACCAGCGGGTTACCGTGAAGATTCAACGCCACGGGCAATTCGTGGATCTGACGGCAAGCTTGGGTGAATTACCGGCCACCTCTAGCCCCATGATAGACGAATCGGACGAGGACGAGGAGTAATCATCAGCTTGCCCGCCTGAGTCATTCATTCGGGAGGGGAGATTAAGAGGCTGCCTGGCGTATTGGTGGACTGTGAACATTTTTGTAGCCCAAGTAAGTCAAGAACGGCTTTTACTTCAACTCCCGATACCGACTCAGAAATCGTCGTTTTCACCGTCCATTGAAACGCAATTTCGCCAGCCTAGATCAGCCAAGTCGGCAATTGACCGGCATAAAGCCACCAGGGAACCAAAGTCCGATCACGAAAGTGATGACGAATTGGTCGGTCGCATTCGCGCCGGTGACGGTGGGGCATTCTCTCGATTGGTGCAGCGATACCAACGTCGAATTCAACAATTGGCGCTAAGCTTCGTCCGTAACGAACATGACGCTCAGGAAGTTGTGCAAGACGCATTCTTGAGGGTGCATCTTGGTCTCGGTAGCTTTCGCGGGACGTCCAGCTTCTACACTTGGCTTTACCGCATCGTAGTCAATCTCGCTATTGACGCCAAGCGACGGCCATATCGGCAGCGAGTAGGTTGGGAATCTATTGCGGAACGCGCCGACGACAGTCGCTCGCTTGAGTTGCCTCGAATTGTAAATTCTGACCCGCACGAGGCGATGCGTCAAACGGAGCTAGATCAGCGATTGACGGCGGCGCTAACCCATCTGGCGCCCTATCATCGCGCGGTAATTGTGATGCGCGAAGTGGATGGAATGAGCTACCAAGAAATGGCCGAATACCTGCATATTTCTAAGGGAACCGTGATGAGTCGGCTTTTTCATGCACGACGTCGCCTTCAGCGCACCCTCGCAAATGAGATATTCGAGCACTAAATGGGACTCCTCCCAGCCGGTACCGTTAAGTTCACCGAGTCAGGTCTTGCCCGGTTCCTCATCAGGTTGCTGATCCCGACTCGCCTTTTCCAAATCCAAAATAGTGGCTTCCCCGACGTAACTCATAGTTTCGTACTTGGTGATTTTGCCAATTCGTCTGACAATCTCCGCCATGCGTTCAGCCTGATTGATGATTATTGATGCGGCTTGGGCCAGAGACCCTTGCAGCGGCAACTGGCGGCACAGCAACTCGGAATATCCGATTATGCTTGTCAGTGGTTGATTAAGCTCATGGGCTGCGGCGCCGGCAAGTTCCGCCAGGATCGCGTGCCGTTCTCGGGTTCTTAATTCGTCCTGGGCCGCCTGTAGCCGTTGTTCCATGCGGAGGCGTTCGCGCAAATCCGTGTAAATGCCAACCATCCCAATGGGCCGTCCATTTTCAACGATGAATGCAGCGGACAAAGATGCCGGAATCATCTCCCCCTGGCTTGAAAGAACTTGGACTCGATAACTCTCCAATTGGCCCCAGTTGCCACAACGCCGATCCACCAGTCGACGCAGCACCCCACTTGCAGCAGTAGCAGGATACAACGCGGCCGCTGACATCTTACCGACTACTGCGGTCGGATCGTAGCGGAACATACGTGAGGCCGCCCGATTGAAAAGCAAAATCGTACCTTGCAAGTCCGTTGAAACGATTGCATCAACGGAGCTGTCGATCATTCGTTCCAAGAACTCCTTGGTCTGCTCAAGTTCGATGGCCGTGCGGCGCTCTACCGTAACATCCCGGAATCCAAGGACAATCGCGTCATCATCATGCAGTACACTGCTGAAACTCACGCTCAGGATCACTCGTTCTGCATCGCGGCGGTGAATAGCCAAATCTACGCCTCTTGGGTAGACCGCATCGCGAAATCCGCGTAAGAGTCGTTGAACTCGTGCGGACTCGGGCGCATCGCATAGGGCCGAAAGCCGCATGCTCATGAGTTCCGCTTCTGAAAAACCTGTAATTTCACGTGCCCGGGGATTGGCGAATAGAACTGAACCCGCTCGATCGACAACCATCATGCCGTCCGCGGCACTTTCAAAAAAATCAGCGTAGCGCTGGAAGAGTTGTACCCGATGTTCTGCCTCAACGCGCGCCGTTGCGCTTAACCGAGTTTCATCGCGCAATGATTGCAAAACACGAGCGTTACGAAGCGCGATAGACGTCGCATTTGCAACTGTTCGAACGAGCGCCAATTCGTCATCTCCAAAAGATCCATCCCCATGTGCGCGCATAAAGATCACGCCATGTGGATTATTCTCATGTAAAATTGGTACCAATGCCAGCGAGTTGAATACAAAATGAGCTACCTGGTCGCTGACTGATTGCATAAGCGGGTGATTGGCGGCACTTCGTATCACGAGTGTTTCACCAGTTCGCAGTACATGGGTAATCTCTGGGTATTTCTGCAAATCGATGGGCAAGTCGCGTAATCGCTCGTCATCGCTGGTGGCAACTACAAAACCGGTATTGGGAGCCTCCCCCACTAGCACAATACTACATCGATCGACCTTCACCAGTTGTGCAAGGCGAGAAACTACGGTGTGCAGTATCGTGCGGATTTCCAACGAAGACGCAAGGGTTTGCGTAAGCTCAACGACCGTCTGTGCATTGCGTTCACGACGGCTCAGGCGGTCCAATGATTCGCGAAGTTGCAGTTGCCCACGAATTCGCGCAACCAGCTCTGTCGGTCGGAACGGCTTATGTACGTAATCATCAGCACCCTCTAGAAAAACTCGCTGAATTTCTTCATCTGAATCTAACGCGGTCAATACTACAATAGGTGTTGAAGCAAGCGTCGGGTGTGCACGTACATGGTGCAGTATCGAGTAACCATCCGTACCTGGCATTACCAAGTCGAGCAGAATAATTGCTGGTTCATTCTGTGAAAGCCAACTTATGGCTGCATCTCCGTCACCGACTGCAATTGCATTCAGGCCGGCGGAGGTCAACGTCTGCACAAGAATGTGCCTGCTAATTGCGTCATCATCGACGACCAGGACAGGTTGAGCCACGGCTAAGTAGTGATAACCGGCGACGGGTCGATTCGCCAAATCCATTTGCTTTTAGCATTTTTTCCCCGAATGCCTGCCACGACAAATTGACAAGGCCCATTCGTCCCGGTGCCATGGCGCTAGATGGCCATCAAGTACGATTGAGTTAAGTAATGACCGATACGGAATTGCGGTAGAAGCAACTTGAGCCCAAGGGAGGTCGCTGAAGGGTATTGTAGTACTTTAGGCGAGAGCTACCTATGCAAAGAGCATTTGTGTGCACGGCCTGGTGGCGAGCCTTGCGCCTGCACGGGCGGGAATATTTGCGATAAGTGGGAATAAACGAATGTATTCTGGGAATTCAAAGGCGACGGGAAATGAATTCAGCGCAGCGCTTTTGGTGCCAAATTGGAATAATGCGGTGCTATATTAAGTACGATGGTTGTATTGCGGCACCTCATTGGTTCCGATCCCAGCATTGAAGTTGCTGACGAGGAACGTAGAGAGGACGCGACCGTCACTCTCCATTTCGAGGCGCGCCCACCGAAGGCAGCCCTTTCAATTGAACAAGATGCTCGCTCAGTTGTAATCCGCGACACGCAATTTGGGAAAAAAAACGCGTGCCTAGGTGACCCGTCTGATATCACGCAAGTCACTCGGACCAGGGGAAGCGCTCGTTGGTTGACTCTCAAACATTGGATTATTTTCCTGGAAAGCAACTGGGTGGCAATTTTCGTCGGACTTTCTGTGCTGATACTAATGATTTGTGCGATTCGGTTTCGCCAGATGTGACGATATCCTGTGACCGCGGTTGAACCTCAGGTCAATCGAGCCACTCAGCTTGCGGCGCTCTGACTTTGAAGCCCGCTTGGATGAGAGCCGGCTCGATTTTCGCCCGGTCGCCAACGATTACGATCGTGAGCTTGTCAGGCAAAATGAGCAAAGCTTGCTGGGTGACCTCGGCGCTAGTCAATTGCGAATAAGTTTCTGGGAGACTTGCATAATAGTTGTCGCTTAGTTTCTGAACGAAGATTGTCTCGAGATCATTGACAAGATACCGATTCTGTTCGAGGCGTGCGCCCAAGCGATGGCTGAGATCAGCGCGAGCGCGATCCAATTCGTCTTCGCGGATGGGTCGATTGGCCTTTGAGTTGGCGATCGCCGAA
Organism: uncultured delta proteobacterium; assembly: GCA_963835565.1. Classification (GTDB taxonomy): domain Bacteria; phylum Myxococcota_A; class Polyangia; order Polyangiales; family Polyangiaceae; genus FEN-1139. The sequence goes on along the minus strand of CAWIGY010000038.1, from coordinate 81,830 downwards.
AGTTCACCGATGAGTTCCTTTAACGAAGCGGCTGTTGCATCGGTCCTCACATTCGTCTGAATGATAAATGCGCCGAATCTGCGATTCGCTACCACAGACGAATGAGCCCCGTACGTATATGCATGGGCTTCGCGCAGGTTCAGGTTAATCCGAGACGTAAATAGCCCGCCCAAGATATCGCTCAAGAGCAGACGCGCTTCATGACCGCTATCCAGTCGGCGCGGGAATGGCTGTACTGCGAACACAGCACTCTGGACGGCATCTTTGCGGTCAACTGCAATTACGTCTTTGCTGCTTTGTGGGGCTGTCGAATACACGGCGACGTAGCTTGGCGTCGAATCCGCACGCCAGTTCCCGAATGCAAGCGTTGCAGTTCTAACAACGTCTTCGGATTCAACAGGTCCCACTGCTATAAGTGCAGCACTGGACGGCACTACATATTGCGCATGCCATTGCTTAAAGATCGGCGAGCGCAAGTCTTTTGACGTCACTCACGCTACCGTTCACGGGAGCACCACGATAGGGGCCGTAAAGCGCGCGAATTCCAACGAGCGCTGCCAGCGAGCCCGGTGATTGTCGCTCGGCCAAAAGGTCATCGAGCCATTGGCTTCTAACTCGGTCGAAATCCTTACTCGAAAACGCCGGTTCCCGAACAACTTCGGACAGCAGCTCGATAGCCCGATCAGTGTCGCTGGGAAGAGATTCCAAGGACACTTCGATCAGGTCACGTTGCGCGGTAGATTGTAAGGTAGATCCGAAATTCTCGGCTGCTTCTGCCAATTGAAACGGATTGCGATGCCGAGTGCTCTCCGTGAGCATGCGCGCCACGAGCGCCGCAAGCCCGCTTTTTCCGGGGACAGCCGCTTCAGCCCCATGGCTCAGAACCACGGACATCGACACAATACCCGAGTCCCGGTGAATTGAGTAAATGGTCATGCCGTTTCTCAACACGGCGATTTGCGGTAAAGGTATCTTCACTTGCCCCGAAGTGCCCGAAACGGGTTGCTGCTTTCGCCACGCCTCGGGTTCGGAGCGCGCAAGCAGTGGGGCGGGAGGGGGCGCGATTGGTTTGACGTGAGTACGTTTGCCCGACGGTTCGCAACCTAGCATGAGTGGAATTGAACAAAGCGCCGTGAGTTTCATGATGTGCTTAGGCATATTCATCATGGCCGCGGCCCTTTCTGCATAGGTCGAGTAACTACGGTAACTCGATGCGCCGCGTCTAGCCATTTGGCGACGGCGTGGCTAATGTCGTGGGCGGATACCTGCCAGATTTGTTGGTACCAATCCCGAATGGCTCCGGGGTTACCCCAATACTGATTGAACCGCTGCAGTTGTCCGACGCGACCCGATTCGCCCCCATGACCGTTAAGGGATTGCAAATCACGAGTCACAGCCAATAAGATGCGGCTCTTGGCCCGATTTAGCTCAGCATCGGTTGGCGGGAATTGACCGAGCCGCGAGATTTCGGCAAAAAGTGCCGGTTCGAGCCTTGCGGTGGACACGCCGGTTGTCGCGTAAGCATCGACTGTGAATAGAGTTCCAAGCGCGTTATCGTCTGCGCTGGCATCGACATCCACGGCTAACTTCTGCTCCACCACCAAAGAACGGTAAAGGCGTGTTGCTTTGCCACCGGCAAGCACCTCCGCCGCCACTTCGAGTGGCGCCGAACCGGGTTGGTATGCAGGAGCTGTTACCCAGCCAAAAGCAACTTTTGCAACTTGGACAGGTTCGTCAATGTCGAGGTGGGTGGATGCAATTGGCGAGCTTGGCCAACCGTGAACGGTGGTTGGCTTTGGAAGCCTACGCAGCGTGGCGAAGTACTTTTCAACCCAAGTCTTAGCTTGGGATGCGTCAAAATCTCCAGCCAGGGCAATCGTTGCATTGCTGGGTGCATAGTAGTCTTTATAAAATGCCTTAACGTCGTCGAATGTTGCGGCCGACAAGTCTTGCATCGAGCCGATTACAGCGCCGTGGTAAGGGTGGCCCTCCGGAAAGAGGGTATCCATCATCGCAAGACTGCTTGGCCCGTAGGGTGCGTTTTCGAAGCTCTGCCGCCGTTCGTTCTTGACTACGTCACGCTGAATGTCGAGAGCTTTTTGGCTAATTCCGTCGATGAGAAAGCCCATTCGGTCACTCTCGATCCATAATGCCAACTCCAGAAATTCCCGAGGTACAGTTTCGAAGTAGTTCGTTCGATCCCAATTCGTGGTGCCATTCACGTTGGTTGCTCCAATTGATTCAAGAAGCTGATCGAACTGGGAGCCCACGTGAAGCGAGCCGGCAAACATTAGGTGCTCAAACAAGTGGGCAAAGCCACTGCGCTTGGGCGGTTCATTGATGGGCCCCACGTGATACCAAACGCTAACTGCAACAAGTGGCAACGTCGCATCGTGGTGCAGAATTACCTCAAGTCCATTTTCCAATTGATATTTTTCGTACTCAATATAAATGTCCGTTGCTTGCGTGTGTGTCTTTCCGATTGCTTCATTTGCGGATCGGCGCTCTGTGTCCTTGACTTGGCGGGCGAGTTGGGCATCTGGGCTGCGGAAGCCAAGTTCTTGGATGGCGGGCTTGTGTTGGACACGGACGAACTGGGGGGTAACTCGGAGGATTGTTTGGTGACTTGTGCCCACGTGGCTTCAGGAAACAACAGGGATATGGCTAGGGCGCATGCGCCAAGAATTACTGTCTTACTCAGGCACGAGCGAATGGGGTGAAAGCGGTCGTTGGTCAATCGCATGGACGAAGCCTACGACACTTTGCCGAGTCGTCCGGGGGTCGAAGGATTGGGTTCCCCGCGGGTCTGCCGGGAATTCAAACCCCGGGTCGGCAAGTCAGCATTGGTGCCGGGAATTCCGGCCTGAGGGGTCCATTTGTGGTCCGAATCGAACGGAAGGGGAACAAAAGTTGTGCCGGTCCTGCTCAATTCAGTCACAAACCCCTTGCAGACGAGCTTCTGCTCGAGGTATCCGGGGCTATGGTTGGTGTGGCTGGTGCACCCCCTTGCCGTTCAAGGAGCCGTCCGGTGACTCGATCCTTTCTATCGCTGAGAATGCTGGTTGTTTCGGGTGCTGTTGCTCTCGTTGCCTGCGGGCCTCGGCTCAAGCCAGTGGAGTACGAAGAGCCGAAAATGTCGGGAGGCGGTTCGGAGGACGAAAACGAACCATCGAGTGGTCACAAGTCGAAATCATCCTCCAGAGGCAGTGACACGTCCAGCAGTTCGGGCAGCGGGGAAAGTTCAACGCCAGCCAAAGGCGGACCGTTCAAATCTTGTGACGAAAAGGGCAACACTTGCGGGACGCCGTGCACGGAATGCGCACTGGGTAATCAGGATTGCATGGAAGTTCTCATAATGAAGCAGTGCAACCTTGAGCACAAGTGTGTCGCCGCGCCCGTGGATTGCACCGTTCCCGAAAAACCCGACAAGAAAGACGCAAAGAAGAAGTAGAAGTCTCCGACAATCGCCTTGCGACGTTCGTAAATTACCTCAGCTCTATTGAATCGAGGTAATCGAAATTCGCAGAGCGAATTTGGGTTAGCGTACTTATGGCGTGAGACTTGATGCAAATGAGTCAAGTTTTCCCGATGCCGTGTTCCGGGTCGGGACCCGGAACACCCACATTGATAAAAACGTCGGAACCGGAGTGAACGGACGAGCGGGTCACCAACGAAACCAGGCGCACGGCGTGCCGGCAATTCAAATAGGAAATGGAAACAGGACTACACCGGCTGGGAGGAGTCCCGTTAATGCCTAAGAAGATGTGACCAGAGAGCCATTACTTCGATGGAATCGCGAGATTAGCCTTCCATTTCTCGATACTCCACCCATTTGTCTTCGCCAACCATCGCAGCCGGGGGTCCGGGTTCACCGCGACAGGGTTAGCGACAATGCTCAATAGTGGCGCATCGGTAATGCTGTCTGTGTAGAAATAAGCCTGACCGATATCAAGCCCAATAGATTGCGCCCAATGCCTGACTCGCTGTGCCTTGCCCTCACCAAAGCATAGCGGCTTCATGATGCGGCCCGTAAAGCAACCTGCGATGTCAATCTCCAATTCAGTGCACACCACATGTGGTATGCCAAGTTCGTTGGCTAGGGGACCGGCTGCATAACGCGTGGCGCTAGTGACCACAGCCATGACTGCTCCCGCCGCCCGGTGCCGCTCAACCGTCACGGGCGCCTGCGACACAATGTGTGCGCGAACTTCCTCTTGATACCATCGGTTGCAATCCAATCGTAGTTCGTCCTCTCGATCGCCCCGAAAGCGACGCATTACATTGTCGGCGACGGGTGGCATGTCCAATAAGCCGAATTTATACTGCAGCATCCAAAATGCCACCCGCAAGACATCCATGTTCGTACTTAACCCGCGACGCCTCCGCCACCGGACATAGAGTGCAGCCGTGTTGATATCCAGCAAGGTTCGGTCCATATCGAACAGAGCAAGGTAACCTGACATCAGAGTCTTCCTCAAAATTCTGCAGCAGAAGCTCTCGAAATGCAAAATCTGCCAATTGACGAGCTAGTGGCACAAATAATGGATGCGCTAAGGGGCGACCGACGTCTGGTTCTTCAAGCGCCGCCCGGAAGCGGAAAATCGACCCGGATCCCGCCCGCCTTACTGAATGCGATCCCACCGTACAAGCAAGTATGGGTGGCTGAGCCTCGTCGAATCGCGGCCCGCCTGCTTGCCAATCGGGTATCCAGTGAAATGGGACAACGTGTGGGAAGTCTGGTTGGGTATCGTGTTCGATTTGAAGACGCCTGTGGCCCCGATACTCGCCTTTTGTATGTAACAAGCGGGGTCTTGCTCCGTCGAATTCTACGCGATCCAGAGCTTAGCGGAGTGGGCTGTGTTGTCATCGACGAATTTCATGAACGACATCTCGATACGGATCTAGTTTTGGCAATGGCGATAAGGGCCCAACAAACGGTGCGCGCAGATCTCTTAATTGTGGTGATGAGTGCAACACTACAAGGCGAACGAATTCAAAAAATGATGGGCGGTTGCCCATATTTTAGCTCCGAAGATAAAATCCATCCAATGACCGTTGAGTATGACGCGCAAGCGGACGATCGCCCGCTAGAAAAGCGGGTGCTTAGCGCTGTTCGGTCCCAGCTTCGAGTCTGCTGCGGCGGAGATATTTTGGTGTTTCTGCCTGGAGCCTCTGAAATTCGCCGAGCAAGTGAAACCGTATTGCCTATAGCAAAGGAAATTGACATTGAGGTACGTTCACTGCACGGGGATATGCCGTTGGGAATGCAGGCGACTGCTTTGCAGCTAAGCAATCGCAGGAAGGTGGTTCTAGCTACCAATGTTGCAGAATCATCAATTACCGTACCCGGAATTGTGGGGGTAGTCGATTCAGGTTTGGCTCGGATTGCGGCCTGTTCGGCCTGGTCAGGCCTGCCGATTTTGGAAGTGCAAAAAATTAGTAGAGCGTCGGCTGCGCAACGTGCGGGCCGAGCTGGACGATTATCGCCGGGCCGAGTGACACGCCTGTACACCCGAGCTGATTTCGAGTCGCGTGCACCATTCGAAACTCCTGAAATGCTGCGTTTGGACCTGTGCGAGGCAATCCTGTTGCTGCGTGGTGCCGGTGTCAGGGATTTGCAGGAATTGGTGCTACTGGATTATCCATCTCAGACGCAACTGCAGGCTGGGGAACAACTGCTAGCGAACCTTGGAGCGATGTCCGCAGAGGCTGGTCTTTCAGACTTGGGCAAGCAAATGCTCCAATTGCCGGTACATCCACGTCTGGCCGGGCTTGTGCTCGAATCGAATCGAAGGGGGATAGCAGATCTTGGCTGTCTGACGGCCGCATTACTTTCCGAAAGGGATTTACGCATCGATTCGCGGGCAAGAATGTCCAGCGATTCGCCAGCTATCAAGGCTCAAACGGGGGACAGTGACGTCGAAGAACTCATAGAGGCCTATGAATTCGCCGTTTCACGCAACTTCCACCCAGAAACATGTGCTCGCGAGAGAATCGATTCGAGAGCTGCGCGTACCGTAGCCGATGTGACACGCCAGTTGCAGCAATGTATCCCCGACATTCAAACTCAAGTAATTGAGCTAGTTTCGAGAGACGAAGAACTCGCGAAGTCTTTGCTATTGGCATTTCCCGATCGTGTGGCATGGCGTCGTGAATCTGGGCAGCGCGACCTCGTCATGACAAACGGTAATGTGGCCCAGTTAAGCGATCAAAGCGTGGTTCACGACGCGCGCTACATGCTGGCTTTGATTGCAGACGAACGACCAACGCGCGGACGGCGAGGAGCGACGATCATCCGTGTTGCCTGTCGCATTGACCCCAATTGGCTGCTAGAGCTGCGTAGTGAGCAAGTGATCACGGAAGAGCATCTCGTGTGGGTTGATCCGCCGGGGCGAGTGGAGACCGTCAGTACAATTCGGTACGGTGCGGTCGTTTTGGACGAAAGCCGCGCGATGGCTCGCGCGGGACCCGCCGTGGCCCAATTGCTTGCCGCTACGGCTGAGGTACAGGGCGTATTGAACGGTGATGCACTGGCCTCGCTCAAGGAACGCATTAATATTCTCATCGAATTTGGGCTGCTACCTAAGGAATTGTTGCTAATTGACACAGTTGTCAGAACGAAACTGGAACAAATATGTTGGAATCGAGTAGATCTCGCCGACGTTAGTTGCTCTTCAGTTGCTACCCAATTGGTCCAAGATATGCAACTATCTTCGGCAAAAGCATTGAGGGAATTGGCACCAGAGGATTACCGGCTAATCGGAGGTCGCTCGGTAAGGGTGCACTATGATCCCGGACGTAGTCCCTGGATTGCGTCTCGACTGCAGGATTTTTCGGAATGACCGACACTCCTTGCATATGTGCAGGACGACAACGAATAACATTGCACCTTTTGGCGCCCAATCTGCGGGACGTTCAAGTCACTCAGGACTTGAGCGGATTCTGGGACCGACATTATCCGTCAATTCGACGTGAACTTATGAGGCGTTATCCGAAGCACCTTTGGCCCGAAGATGGCCGGCGCGCACAGGCATCACCCGGCCACCGACACAAGTAACTGCCAAGGAAGACCCACAAGTTCCGACAATTCCTCAACAAGAGTTTGCGCAGGGGTCAGAGACCAGGGGCCTTCAATCCGAGGATTCCAAATCCTTCTTCCAACGATCGAGCAGCGCTAATGCATCTAATGGAGTAAGTCGTTCCGTTTCTACATTGCGCAAGGCGTCTGCGATTCGCTGACCAAACTGGTTATCCGACTTATTAGCGCCAAAGAGCTCTAGCTGCCGGGACACGTCCACCTTTTGGCGCAAAGCTGGCACTAAATTCAGAATCTCGGCTCCCTGGCTCTCAAGTTGCGCCAAGACAGACTTGGCTCGCTCGAGAACTGGTTCGGGTAATGCTGCAAGTTTTGCAACGGCTACACCATAGCTTCGACTAGCCGCTCCCCGCGCCAATCTATACAGGAATACGACATCTCCTTTTACCTCCTTGGCGGTAACGCTCAAGTTGGCTGCGTGGTCGAGCAGCTCAGCAAGTTGCGTCAATTCATGATAATGCGTCGCAAACAAGGCACGACAACCAATCGCTTCGTCCAAAAACTCGGCGACCGACCAGGCGATGGCGAGTCCGTCATATGTGCTAGTGCCGCGTCCGATTTCGTCTAGAACTACCAGGCTTCGGTGAGTGGCATTTCGAAGTATGCGGCTCGTTTCCCGCATTTCCACCATAAAGGTGCTCTCCCCTCGCGCGAGATTATCGCTGGCTCCGACCCGCGATAAAATGCGATCGAACACGCCAACCCGCGCGCTGCGGGCGGGCACATATGACCCCATTTGTGCCAGAATGACGATCAGAGCGACTTGTCGTAGAAATGTGCTCTTGCCTGCCATATTTGGACCCGTAATCAGCCACAGACGTTCTGCATTCAAGTCAAGATGACAGTCGTTGGGAACAAAGCGACCTTCGGCAGCCATTCGTTCAACGACAGGGTGCCTGCCGTCACAGATGTCAATTACGTCGCTGTCGTCGACCAAGGGACGGCGAAAATCATGACGATGGGCCACTTCGGCTAGACCTGCGGCGACGTCCCATTGGGACAGTCGCGCGGATAGCTCTTGGATTCTAGTCGCTGCGGCGGCGACCAGCGCCAAGAGTTGGCGAAAAAGTTCGAGTTCACGCTCTCGGTGCCGTTCTTCCGCATGACTGATTTTATCCGCCAAATCTTCTAGTTCTGGATAGGTAAACCGCTCACCCGTAGCAATGGTTTGCTTTCGTCGCCAATCACGGGGTGCCTTCCCCGCCTGCGCTCGGCTCACTTCGATGTACCAGCCGAACACCCGCGTAAATCGAATCTTCAGCGTAGAGATGCCAGTAGATTCTCGTAATCGCGATTCCAGCTGCGATATCCTTTCCGTTCCAGTTCGGCGTAGCTGGTCATATTCTTGTAATTGCTCATCGTATGCGGGTCGAAAAACTGAGCCTTCTTTGGGTATCGCCGGTGGATTGTCCACGAGCGCGTTTGCCAGTGTCAGTGCGACGTCGGGGACCACGTCCACGGGATTCGCTGACATGTCTAAAGCTTCGCGAAAACTGCTATCGGTGGCGGATGCAAGATGTGCGGCAATCGCGTGTGCCGCTTGCAACCCTTGGCGCAAGGCGCCTAAATCACGAGGAGTCGCTTCGCTCAGCACCACTCGGGTAATGAGACGTTCCAAATCGCCGACTCTAGAAAAACTTTCCCTAAAGAATGCTCTGACACGCGAATTTATGACAAGGGCTTCTACCGCATCTTGTCGGCGCCGAATGTGACCCACATCGCGCAGGGGTGCCAACAATCGCCGACGCATTAGGCGGGCCCCGCCCGGGGTTCTTGTCAGATCAATGACCGAAAGTAGAGTAGCGTCTTTGCCACCGTGAAGTGACCGTACCAGTTCCAAGTGCGTTTGAGTCACCTCATCAATAATAAGGTTTGACGTGGCGTCAACGTGCGTAAGTCGATAAATTGGCAATCCTTACCGACGTTGCATTGCATCGCAAATCTTATTGCGCGGGCCACACAGCGTCGTTCCGCCGTCGTCAGAGAATCGCTGTCATGAGTCAATCCGTTCAGAATTGGCTGAATTGCGATGTCTTCAAGCGGCGGATCGTCACGATAAATTGTTGCTGGCAGTGTCGTGTGCAACGTCTTTCTGAATTCGGCTGTGTCCAAGTGGGGAGCCATACCCCCAAACAAACATTCACGAGGTGAAACACGCGCAAGTTCTGCCAGCAGCATTGCCGAATCGCTCACTGAAATTGAAGCAAGTTCGCCCGTGGACAGGTCGAGCAGCGCCAGGCCAACATTCATTGAGTCTGCGTCAATAGCCGCAAGCCAATTATTGGTACTCGCATCGAGTTGTTCACGATCCGTGACTAAACCGGGAGTTATCACGCGAACTACCTGCCGCGGAACAATCCCTTTGCACTTCGCGGGATCCACCATTTGCTCACAGAGCGCGACTTTATAACCCGCTTCCAGCAGACGACCGATGTAGCTATGTGCCGCGTGATGAGGCACGCCCGCCATTGGAATCTCATCGCTTGCGCCCTTGTTACGACTGGTGAGCACCAATTCGAGCAAGGGGGCTGCAATGATTGCGTCATCGCCGAAGAGCTCGTAAAAGTCACCCAGACGAAAGAATATCAGCGCGTCAGGATATTCCCGCTTGGCTTCGGCATGTTGCCGCATGACTGGCGTATCGCGCGCACTCATGCCTCTGGTGTTCCCTCCCAAGGTTACAATAGACTAAAGGTATGGATCGCCATTGATCGAGAAAGGATCCAACACAATCTCGAACACGCCCCCGGACACGCTTTCAACCACGAATAGCGCATTCATATTGGGAGCTGGTGTCATAGATTGTGGCATAACCGCCGACCCGGTCAGATGATTTGAGAGATTTAGTTCATAGGGCACAAACCCACCCACGACTTGCCAAACGAACGACATGTCGCGGATGCTCGGGTTTGTTCCGCTATAAATGGCAAAGCGGGCCTTTAGGGAATTGAATATGCAACCCTGTCCAATCAAATCTGTCGTAATGGAACTATTGGGGTCAATCGGCTGTTGGTCAGGGACTACGCACACAGCGCTCGAATCCGTCGCAGGTCCGATGCCGCATGGGCCTTTGGAGCAAGTACAATCAGCGGTGCTCGGTGGTGGCGGACAAATCGTATTACTGCTGGAAATCTCGATTATCCGATTCTTCAGGAATTTCTTACGGGGGTTACAGTTATCATCAATGATGCACCGCTGACTGGGACTGGGCCCCACGACAACATTGGTCATCGGCTGTTGACCCCGCAATACCCACTGGTTCGCCGCGCGCACCGTGTACAGCACGGTGCCCGGGAAACAACAGTGCAAATTAGCAATGGCGTCGGCAACGGCGTTGGGCTCTGTTGTTTGGAGTTGCTGAAGTTGCTGGTTTGGTTGGAATATCAAATGGTCCTGATAGGCTTCGACTATCTGCCATTCCCGGTTTGTCGTGAAGTTGTTGGTCGTACCAAAATAAGTGCGACACCCATTGATTCCAGCAATTCCCGTCGCTGGATCCTTGGCACAGGCTGAACCGACGGGCGTACTCCAATAGGGATCGTTATCCGAAAAATCCGATGTTATTTGCACGAAGTCAGCATGGACTGGTCCAAATGCTGCCGATTGAGCCTGAGCCAATTGAGGATCGCTGCTGACGAAGTTGCCGCCGAGTATTGTTGACGAATCTAAGTCCTGAACCCCCTGATCGCAAAAACTTGCATCGGGATCAGATAAACTCAAATCATTCGCGGACAGAAGGCCCGTTTGACGATCGTCGAACAGCTTTCCTTCGAATGTGACACTGAAGTTTTCGGACGGAAGATAAGTTCGAGGCTCGAATTGGGGCAAAAGCAGGGAATTATTGGTCGCGCGAGCAGGGTCGATGTTAAGCAGCGTGGCATTGGTGGGAGTGGTACGTGGGCACGAGTTCGTCAATTTGGGCAGGTCACTATAGGGTATGGGCAAGTAGTATTGCGAAGTTCCCACGAACACTTCTGAATACTCGCACGGTGTACCGTTGTCCGAATCAGAGAACGGCACAGCTAAGAATCTCGGATTAGCGGATTTTCGGGTCGAGCTACCCGTCGAAATATTGCCGCTGATGGAGGTCAATGTTGGGAACGTCTGAAGCGAAGGAGCGCTGGTGCCGACTGTTGAATTATTCGCGAAAAATCTGCCGCTTCGTGCGTGATGGGGCTCAACCACTTTGCAGGAAGCTTCGTCGGATACCGTACGAATACTGGTGGAATCGACGTATGAACAGGTTGCGTCATTGACGCAACCGCGCCAGTCCGTTGGGGGAATAGCTGCAGTCGAGGTAGCCATATTTCCCGAGATTGGACGGCGACAGGGCGCGTCCCAATCCTCCACGTTGACTACGCCCACTTGACCATTGGATAGCGCTGCTATGGCGAACGTGCCTCGCAGCTTTGAGGGACTCGCCCCACGGGTGTAGTCGCTGGAGGTTCGATACAAAGAGTCCGACGATGTGGTATTGGGCAACGGGTCGCAAAGTTGAGCGGTAGTCGCAGTGGGCGTGCCTGGCTCGAGAATGGGCACGTCATGACTGACAAACAAGAGGTCTTTTATCCGCGCGTTTTGCAGATTCGTTCTAATTCGGTCGGGCGGGTCATAGGGCATATAGGGAGTGCCCGGGCGAACGATGGGGGTCCGTTGGGAACTGGACGGACTCACATCGAAAGCCATCAGGCTGCCATCTCCGTCGTCAACGGCATATACAAAGCGCCCGTTCGACTTGGTCAAATCGCTTACCGCGACATTACTCGTATATACCGTTCGCGTGGGTTCATCGAATGAACTCGGCAACAACGGAGGCAATTCGTGGGGATTACAGGGGTCTTGGACGTCGAGGATATGAACCAGTGGAACGCCCAAATCCGCCACGAACAATTGACCGTCTTGGTACGCAATTCCGGCCGGTTGCGAAGTGAATCCAGAAGGAGGCGGACCAAATGAGTAGCGAGGTGTTGTGTTGCAACTGGAAGGAGCGCTAAGATCATCGGGAATGGCCTGTGCTTGAGGAGCCGAGGGGACCGTCGCGGATAGAGGCAACCAGCGCTCGATCACGCAAGGTTCAAAGGTACCGGGTGTTTGATCAAAGAGATTTCTTGCATCCAGAAGTGCGACTCCACCAAGCTTCGGCAAAGTGACCAGAATTTTGCGGCGCCCCGGCGGCGATACTAGCTGCTCGGCATCCCAATCCGCAGGACAATACGTCGGAGACGGCTCATCGATACCATTAGACCCGTTTCCGTCGCACGTTTGGCGCACTTCACCCTGCGCATTGAGCGAAGTGTCCGTCAAAATCGTCATTGCCCCGGGTGTTGAGGGGAGCTGGCATGCGCTCCATTGAGTAAGATCGTGCGGGGGTTGATTGCCGGCAGATGCCGCAAGGCATGAATTCGGCAGTTCGAATTCCGCCTGATCCCAAGTTGGATCTGTCGTAGTATAACAAGGTGCCACAATGCACGAAGTTGGAAGCACAAAAATGGCTTCCCTTCCCGGTTCAGCGGTTGCCACGAACGTAGATGCACCCCCGGGTGTTGACACGATAGAAACAGGCATCGCGCCAACGGGTAAAAACTCCGTGCCTGGAACCGTCGGATCTTCGTCCAGCACCACACGAGTGGTCATATCGATGACGGCCACTTCGCCACGCCCGGTCTGGGTGACCATGAGCATGGTGTGGCGACCCGCAATGTTGGTGGCATAGGCGTCGGGACAGCCATTAATGTCAACCCCGTTTCCTGAAGCCATATCCCGACAAACGAGCGACAAAGCACCACTTTGCGCTAAAGATCGGAGGGGGGGAGGGGTGACCGTTTGTTGACAGCTCGCAGCAATGAGCAGTCCGAGCAATCCAACCATGCGAATCAATCGAATCACTTTGACGTCCTCGGAGGAATAGCAGCCCCAAGACTTAATACGATGGTGCCGTAAGAACGCCCGCGCCGACGATCAAGCTCAATGACTCCAATATACGAGTCGGTAAAATGACCCACGTACGCGTAAGCATGCCCCGCGTCTGCCTGGCTGGGCGCTATCACATCAAAGGCTATTGCTTGGGGTCCTCGGCCCGTGGTAACCCATGCCTCCACATCTCGTGCCACAGGATCATATATAGCCACGCGACGTGAATCAAAACAGACCACGAATATTCGGGTTTCGAGCTGACCACTAGAATTTATAATGTGCGCGACTCGAATGGTCGAAGGCCCGGTAGGAAGTGGGAAGGCATCATTGAAGTAAGGAATATCACTATTCGGAGTAAGCTGAGTATTTGCAGTAGTATGCCCTATCAGTAAACTAGCTGGCGAGCGGCTGGAAGCATATAGATCGACCGGAACATTGGCACAGGTCGTTAACTGGGCACCGTAACTACTGCTACAGTCAGAGTTGCATTTGGATACGGCATCTGCCGTCGCGTTCGCGCATCCTGTCACGCAATTGGCGTTGGTAGCCGCAGCATTCGCTTCACAGAGAAGTCGCTCCGAATCGTCTGCTGCAAGTCCGCGCACATCGTAGCCGCCTGAATTGACCGTAACGTTTGTACTTGCGCTAAGCTCCAAGTAGGGTCTAGCGGGCGTGGACTCGGCATCAGAGGAGAACCTGAACAAGTCAATGCGAGCTGTGGTTTCATAGGCGACCAAGAAATCAGGGGCCCAGTTGTAAAAACCTTGCTGCGCAAGGGCAGGTTGGGGCATGGCGATTGTTGCGATCGGCATGGCAGGCAGGCCCGAAAACACAAATTCAAGGTGGGGCCCTTCGACCCAGTCGTTGACGAGCAATGAGATCGCACCCTGTGTTTGATGGGTTACGACTATTGCAGACGCGTCGGAAGTCGCAGCAATCGCATAGGGCTGCGCCGGCATTCTCAGACCGCGCGAGTTATCGCTGGGATCCTCACCTGCGCGGTGAAGTTGATCGCAAGGCTGCCCGGCACTTTGCCCACAATCTAATTTACCATCAGCTGTAACGTCGATCCAATTCAAGCTTGATTCACCACGTACCGGAACAAATAGGCGCTCGACGTATTTGTCAGGATTAGAGAATTCACGCGATATGACATCTGTGGCAAATGCACCTATGGCCACGGCATCGTTGACCAAGGAACTTCCGCCATCCTGCGGGTTTTGAAGGTCGACCGCTTGACACCAACCAGGCACAGTGATCCTTGCACTTGACGACTGTTCACCAAGAAAGCTGCACGGCTGGTCCTGGTATTGTCCAGCACGGTCCACGCACCAGTAACTGTGTTCGAGATTGTCGCTAGGATTTGGTGGAATATCGCAATGCTTATTTGTAGGACAGTCAGTATCCGAGCTGCAGCCGCGCGGAATAAGCGACCGAACTCGACTCAGGTCAAGGGATTGCACCGTTCCCGCGTTGTATTGAAGATCGAAATCGCTGTTAACCGCATAGAGGTAATTCGAAGCTCGGCTAACAGCTAGACCAGTCGGGTAATAAATACTTCCAAGCGGAGGCGCAATTCCCTCGCCAATTGAGTAGCAGGCGACTAGTGCAAAACTAGTGAAAGCGTAGATGCGACGCATCGGCGGGCCGAGCCTAGTACACTAGACGCATCTGAGCTTGCCATTACTGTCGCAGACCGACGGCGACTGCCGGAGCTGACATCTCTGCGCGACATTCGACGCTCACCACTGCGATGCTAATCAATGCAGCCCCATTAATTACGTCCATCATCGCAGGACTGGATCACCGACCGAGTTAACTATCGCCTAGCAAGTTGACAATAACTATCCCTCGGTCCGGCGATTCGCCATCGTCGGCATTTTCTCTTGGAGAAGCAGGCCTATGAACGTCCATGGGTATTTCGAGCCGCGGCTGATCCTGATGGCGGCTGCGCCTTTCTTCCTCTTCCCGCTTTCTAATTTGTTCGATAATGAAGGGAGGCAACATGGGGCGCTCGTTCTTGTCTAGGCCGCCTATTACTAATCTAACCCGGCTGACACGCGGGTCAAGAGAATGTTTGGCTTTTGGTTCGGCCCCCGCTGCATTTTCGAAAATGCGCGAATGCCGGGGGTCTTGGGCAATCGCACTTTCCAATTCGCTAAGCCATGTCATTGAACATAGTATCTGACGTTGGAGAACGGCCCTTCGTTTCGCGCTCTAAAGCCACCGCGTGCGAAAAAGGTTTGGACGGGTCAATTTCAACACGCTTGAAGCACAAATCTGCCGACCGTTCTAACCCGTTGAATGGGCAAAAGCTTGCTCGGTTTCCAGCAAGGTGGGCCCCAATCGTTCTAGTCGCTTGCGCGTATCTGGGGCTTGCGCAGCCACTTCTTGCGGCTCCCTTTGATTTCAATGACAGCAGCTGGGAGGGCAGCAGCGAATTGCTCAAGCTCGCACGCTCGCGACTTGGTGCCGACCGGATACGCCTGGTGGCAACCCTCGATTACGCGGCTTTGAAGGCGGGTGATGGACTTTTCATCATGCATCCGACCATTTCACTCCCTACCGAAGCGCTTCACGAATTCATGCTGTCGGGCGGGAGAATCGCGATTCTCGACGATTTTGGAAGCGCCGGGCCGTTTCTCGAACGATATGGGATACGGCGCATCAATCCTCCGCTTCGCCCCCTCGAGTCCTTGCGAGGTAATCCTAACTTAGCCTGGGCGGTTCCGATTCGAAGCAGTGGTGACGGGCAAAGTGAGTCTGTGCACAGTTTGGTCATTGGCCTTTCCCGACTTCTAACCAATCACCCTACGACATTTACCAATCCTGGCCTTACACCGGTATTGGAGATTCGCGCAACGGATGGCACGGCTTACCCCTTCGCAATATCAGGCTTAATCGGGAAACGAGGTCGCCTTTTTGCGATGGGGGACCCGTCCGCGGTGATAAACCTTATGCTGCGATATCCTGAGAATCGCCAATTCGCGGAACGGCTGATCGAATACTTGGTGGAAGATGACACCTGGGGAGCGCGTAGAGGCAAGTTGTACCTCGTGGCCAACAAGTTCTCGCAAGTTTCTGCCGACACCGACTTGCTGGCCCCGCAACTTCTAGCTAGCCGATTGCGAGACGGCAGCCGCGCTTTGCTTCAATGGCGAATGTCGGAGTTTGCAACATGGGTGCTGGGTATGGTCGTGGCACTACTTGTTGGTCGAGAGGCCTGGCAGCGATTGGCGAGGAAGGCAGACGTCTATCGGCCGCGATTTGCAATGCCGGTCCCCCTCGTTTCGCAACCGGGGCAAGCAGGGCGAGCGGCGGTGCTGGCCGCGCCTTCTACTCCCCGCGGACTTATATTTTTAGAATTAATGTCTGGAATTACGGCCCACCTGGCGGCGCACTTAGACATCAACGAAGTCAGCGGGATGCTCAATGTCTTCGACGCCGCACTGGAACGTCAGCTCCTGAACCAAACGCAGCACAATGAACTTCGAACGTTGGTCGCGCTCGTTAGCCGAGTGCAAACAGCCCTGAGTCGTGGGGCACAAACCCGCATCCGCACCAAAGAGTTATTGCGAGCACATCGTCTTATGCTCGACATCACCCAGAGTATCGACCATCGTCAGCGCCAGTGACCCCCGAAAATAGAGTTACCTCTCAAGAAATCGAAGCGGCCCGTGAGCGATTAGACATAGTTCGAAAGGACGTGGCGGCCGTATACGTCGGAGAGACCGCCACCATTGACTTGCTACTGATTGCTGTTCTGAGCCGGGGCCATGTCCTGCTCGAAGGCGTTCCAGGGATCGCTAAGACCACATTAGTGAAGGCCCTCGCATCCGTCCTTGGTTGTTCGGTAAGGCGCATTCAATTCACGCCTGATCTGCTTCCAGCCGACATAACTGGAACTTACGTGCTCAATCCGCGTGAGGGCACGTTCAGTTTCCGCGGTGGGCCAATTTTCGCCAACGTCGTCCTCGCGGACGAAATAAATCGTGCGACCGCAAAAACACAGTCGGCACTGCTGGAGGCCATGCAAGAACGACAAGTTACCATCGAGGGCGAGCGATTCGAATTGCCTGATCCGTTCTTCGTCCTGGCTACTCAGAACCCAATCGACCTTGAGGGCACCTATGCGCTGCCGGAAGCACAGCTTGATCGGTTTGTGTTGCGCGTTTCAATGACGTACACAAAAATGCGCGACGAAATTGCAATGCTCAAGTCGCACGGCATAGCCACCCCCATTGCCCGGGCAAGTCTCGCGATTGGCGACCTTATGCAATTTCAATCCCTTGCGGAGCGAATTTTTGTTGAAGACGACCTTTATGAATACATGGTCAGACTTGCGTCATTTACCCGTTCGCACCGCGACGTTGTCCTGGGAGCATCACCCAGGGCATCGCTTGCATTGCTTCGTGCCGCCAAGTCCCGCAGTCTCCTTGAGGGGCGAGCATTTCTCACTCCCGACGATATTCGTGCCGTAGCGCCATCAGTAATCGAACACCGGTTAATACTGGTGCCAGAGCTAGAGGCGGACGGGGAGGCGCGCGCGCGGTTGGTCGCTGAGGCCATTGCCAAGGTGCCCTATCGAAAAGCCGTTCGGCCGACCTAGTAGCGCGATTCCACTGAAGTGATGGGTGCAGCGCACCCGGCCGCTGAGCGGCCAATCGCGCTACTATCCTCATTTCCTTGGGCATTCGCCCAAACCCAAAATCGCTTCGCGATTTTCTGCCACTTGGGGGGGCATCTCCCACTTGGTAGGTCAAGGAATGATTGACTACTTCACCGTCATGGCGTTGTGATGCGTGAGCCATGCGACTTGTGTCATTTATTTGCCTCTCCTGTTCAGTATCATTGGCCGTTGCCTGTGCTCGTTCGAACGACATGCCCGCACTGACGTCGCCTTCCTCGGGGCAACCTGTCTACGCCAATCGCTACCCGGATTCACTCTCCGCTACTAGGGGTTCGATTGATCAACAGGAGAACAAAGCTAATCGAATGATTGGGGAAATGTCCCAATTTGCGTCGGCTATTGACACCAAAGGTTGGACTCACGTGGCTACAGTCTATAAGCTCGCTGACTCGGCTGGACGAAGTTCAGACTATGCTGATCGCCATGAGCAGAACGAAGCCGTCACGAGATTTTTTGACGAAGAAAAGCAAAATATCCAGAATGGCGTCGCGGGATCTGCACAATATACTGCGAAGCAAAACGAGTGCAAGGATCCCAATAAAGTTGGCAGCGCCGCCTGGTTCGGGCTGAACAAGGCAGTTGACAAGGCGTTGCAAGATAAAATGCGCGATCACGATGAGGCGCACAATTATATTTCAGCCCATGCAGCTGCCATCGGCGATAAAGCCGTTGAAAAACTCAAGGACCAAGCGGACAAAATTAGTGAAACGGCTTATTTAGTGTACGTGGGAGTCGAGAAAAGTCGTCGTCACTTGAAGACCCTGGTTGATGAATCTGCAGAAGTAAAGAAAACCCTGCAGCGTGCCGCCGAGCAAGATTCAGTCGCATCTTCCGACGCGTCACAACCTGACGCAGATCGAAAGAGTGCTCAGGCGCGAGCTGCAGCCGAGAACAGCGCTCTAACGCGTGCTGACTCGGAATTACAGCAAGCCCAGCATGTCTTGGTCGAAATTGATCAACGGACTAAGAAACTTAAAGCCGACTACGATCAAGCTTTCAAATCACTGATCTCGACAGCTGAAGCAAACGCCAAAAGTAAGTAGTCCCGCGTCAGACTTACTTCGAGGTTTGAGCCTTTCCTCTTGACGATGGAATCGATTGCGGCACAAAGGTCGATCGATTGAAGCTCAGGGCGAAATCCATGCGCACGGCTGCATTCGCCACGACCGTTACTTGATGAGAGGCGTGGCTACTTGTAGGTGGTAATAATGCCGATACCGTCACTGGTCCAACCGGGACTCCTTCGATCCGGTAGCGTCCATTTATCCCCGTCACATCGAAAGTTGGATACCTGACCACGAAAACATCCGCTTTGGAATATAGGCGCATCGAATCTATAAGGACATAATGGCCGGGTTCCTGCGGAAACATTGGGACGGCGTCACCGCCCGGAACGGCGACTAGAAGTGCTCCGGATGGGCCACCCAAGAGTTGGGGAATATACGGTCGGGCATCGGCGCTCTTTACCTCGATACGTTGACCGAACGTTACAGCAAGGGTCTTCTTGGCCCACGCACAATCGCGCGCGGACAAATCGGCATGATCCACTTGGGGCTTGACATAACCGCTGTAATCCGTGGCTGCCACTAGAACATCTGCGACAGTACGGCCGTCGCCTTCGCGAAATAATCTACCGTAGGTATTTACTGCAATTGCGCAATCAGGAGGGATCTTGTCTATATAGGGGGTCAAATCAGGGGCAGCATCTCCGGTCATTGTAACGGTGCCCTCGATGGCGCCGACTGGGCCCTGATAGTGAGGCTGCTTTTTGACGTTATTGACAGCCTCAACACGCTCCTCTGAAACGGCAACCAGCTTTGGTCCCGCGTCTGGGACCGGACCCTTGGTTGAATGCCGACAGGCTGTAATTAGCGCCAAGGTGAAGCAGGATGCCAAAAGATATCGTTGGCTTGAGCGTTGCGCTCGATAACTAGATTTTAGCGCTGCATAAGTGCATTGAGCCATATATAAGTGAGGCCTAACCGGCGAGCGACGTGCGCGCCAAGACATTCAGCATTGTTTGCGGAAACATCCCCAGGACTAATACAAGAATAGCAGCGATGAAGAGCGCGGTTCCCAGCATCGGGGCTCGCATGGGAGTGGCCGTTGCTATCCCTTGCTCAGGTTCTTGCATATACATTACGACGACTACCTTTAGATAGTAGTAGGCGGCGACTACGCTGTTGAGCAGGCCTATGACAACCAGAGCCATCAGATTTGCGTCCACAGCTGCTCGAAAGACACCAAGCTTACCGAAAAATCCGGCCGTTGGCGGTATGCCAGCCAGCGACAGCACAAATAGCGTGAGTGACAGAGCCACCGGCGGATTGCGACGTCCGATTCCGACGAGATCAGCATAGCTTGTCGCTTCATTTCCTCGCGAACCAGCCCAAATTAAAGACCCGAATGCGCCAAGCGTTGACAACGAATATGCCACCAGATAAAGCATAACGCTTGCCTGCCCTTCGGCGGAATGCACCATCGAAACCACTCCGATTAGCGCGTACCCCGCGTGCGCAATTGACGAGTACGCTAGCATACGCTTTACCGAGCTTTGCCTGGCTGCTGTGAGGTTGGCTACCGTCATAGTCAACACGGCCACGGTGGCCAATATTCCAGACCAGCCGGTACCCCAACTCATAATTCGCGGATCCGGTAAGGCTACCAAGAGGACGCGCAACAGTACTCCGAAGGCGGCGGTCTTAACCACGGCAGCCATGTAGGCCGTGGCTGGCGTTGGCGCACCTTCGTAGGCGTCGGGTGTCCACGCGTGGAAGGGCACCGCCGCAATCTTGAACAATAATCCGGCAATGACTAGGGCCGCGCCACCTAGCATCCAAGGCACGGTCACCGTTTGATCGTCCATCTTGGCAACTGACGCCGCGATCCCGAGCAGATCCGTATGACCGGTAGCGCCATATAACAGGGCTATTCCAAAAAGAAGCAATGCTGACGCGAAACTTCCCAGCAGAAAATACTTGAGTGCGGCTTCCAGCGATCGAGACGTGCGGCGCAAGCCAACGATACAATACGTGCCTAGCGACATTGTTTCCAAAGCCACGAATAACGTGAGCAAATCGGCCGCACATACCAAAGCCATGGCACCCAGCGTGGACCATCCGAGAAGCAGAAAGAACTCCATTCGATAAATTCGATGCTCAGGGAGATATTCCCCAGCCAGCAATGCAATTAGCCCGCTCAGAACGCACAAAAAACTCATCGCGTAATAGGAAAATGAGTCTAATGCGAGTTGTGAAAAGCTAATCGATGAAGGCGCGGTCGTACCAGACATCCCCATTGCAAACGCAAAGCAAGCACCGGCGAACATCACTACGGCCGTGCCAAGCGCCAATTCGCCGGAAATGCCGCGATTATGGGACTCGATTTGGTCCCCGGTTTCAAACTTCGAGGCACCGCTTCCAATCGCATCCGTCAACATGAGCAGCAAAAGTCCAAGCGCAACAACCCAAAGCGGCGACAGAGACATTAAGGTACTCATTGTGCACCTTTGATGGCTGGCTTTGTCTCGACGGCACTCGCAACGACAGGTTGCTCGGGACCGGTCGTTGGAGCTTCTGGGTATCCGCGCTCAAGCGGACCACCTCTTCTGGGCAGCAGAACCGCACGATCCGAATCTTCAGGCATTTCCTGGTAAGCTACGCGCCCGTCCCGGTATTGCTCAATTACGGCACTTACGCTTTGACTTGACTGATTCAGGAATAATGAAGGAAACAGTCCAATTACGAAGATCAAGACTACCGCGGGTGCAAGTGCGATTGTCTCCCTAACCGTAAGATCCTCTAGCGTGCGATTGGCGTTATTTGACAACGGCCCAAAGAACATGCGCTGCACCATGGTTAACATGTATATGGCTGCCAGAATTACCCCAGCGGCTGCGAATGTGGCTTGAATTGTGGCGTAGTTGCCCAGGCTTTGTGAGGCGAACGTTCCCAGGAGCACCATAAACTCTCCGACGAATCCGTTGGTACCGGGCACCCCTATGCTGGATAGTGTTACAATGATGAACACCGCGGCGTAAATTGGCATCACGGACGCAAGTCCGCCAAACTCCTGCACGGAGCGCGTATGACGCCTATCATAAATTACCCCAACCAATAAGAAGAGCGCGCCAGTCGAGATTCCGTGATTGATCATTTGCAGCAGGGCTCCCTGGACGCTTGCTTGCGTGGCGGCGGCAAAACCAAGCATCACGAATCCCATGTGCGCTACGGATGAGTACGCGACAAGCTTTTTTATGTCATCTTGGCGCCAAGCAACCAGGGCGCCGTATAAAATGCCCGCAACGACAACCAGCCCGGCCAAGTTTGCTCCTATCGCCCAGGCTGGACCACCGAACATGCCCATGCAGAATCGCAGGTATCCGTAGCTTCCGAGTTTGAGCAAGACGGCGGCAAGAATTATGGAACCGCTAGTGGGTGCCTGAACGTGTGCGTCGGGTAGCCAAGTATGCAGCGGGAACATTGGCACCTTGACTGCGAACGCGAGCGCAAAGGCCCCAAAGCACAGCCAGGCTGCCGTATGGCTCAAATTAAGATGCCGCAATGCGAGGTAATCAAATGTGTAGTAGCCCGCGATTTGCTTGTGCGTGATGACGAGGTAAAGGATCGCTGCGAGCATCAGCACGCTGCCGGCCATTGTAAACAGAAAGAACTTGTAGGCAGCCTTTATTCGATCAACGCCTCCCCAGACTCCAATGAGAATGATCATTGGAATCAACATCAATTCCCAGAACACGTAGAACAAGAACAGGTCGAGGGCCACGAATGCACCTAGCATTCCGGCATGCAGGAGCAGTAGCGCGAAGCAAAAGTCCTTGATGCGCTCCTTAATGGAACCAAACGCCACGATCGCCGCAATTGGCGTGGTAAACGTGGTCAGCAGTACCATCCAAAAACTGATGCCATCCACCGCTACGTGGTATCGGATGCCGAACCCAGGCAGCCATGGTGCGATGTATTGATAGTGCCAACCGACCTCCATCGGGGTCCGCAACAGCAATAGGGAAATGGCAAAATCGACCAAGAGCGTTCCAAGCGTAAACGCCTTCAAAAAACCGGGCGATTGGCGAGGCAACCAGAGCAGGGCCAACGCGGCTAGCAGCGGCAAAAATACGATAACATTGAGTAAATGTGGCCATTCATGCGGCTCGGACGCCAAATGCTGAGCGCCAGGCCACAGACCTCGAACGAAGGAAAGCAGAAGCACACCAATCATACCAAGAGTGAACCGCTCCAGGCGGTTCGACCGACTTGGAATCACAGCGCCGAGCGCAAAGGCCATTACATACGGCACCAAATCGAATATGACATTACCAAGTGATGTCACGGTAGTTGTCCTGGTTGAATGGCGTGACTTGGTGCATTTGAATCATTGCGGCCGGGCGCCGCCACCTCATTGGGTTGATGGGCGGTGTTGGCTATGTTGTTGATTTGCGCGCTGCTTGGTCCCGACTGATCTTCGGCAGGACGTTCTAATTTGAACTTGCGCGTAGCTTCTCGGCCGAACGCATCTCGAACCTGAAGTATGACCGTACGGCGTTCGGTGCGATCAAGCTCAACTTCAATGGACGGCTGACCGCTGAAGCTATTTGTCTCGAACTGTCCGTCTCCGTTCGAATCCCAACGGTAGCTGTACCCTAGGCCCGGCTCCGCTGTAAGCGTATATTTGCCAATTTCGTGGTTCCTGGATATGGCGGCTTCAGCATGCGGAGTCGTCATGAACCAACCTGTGTAACCAAGTCCAAGTACGATGAAAGCTGCATAAGTTTGCATGCGCCCGGTCTGAAATAGTCGCAAGCAGCTACCCAGGATTGCGACTAGAAAGCTGGTGACACGCGACAAGATTCCGTTGACGATCCACTTGTCAAACCAGACGCAGATGTCCGCAATGAGTTCAAGTGTACCAACAATGGTCTCCCGATAGAGTTCGTCGATTCGCCACTTCTCATACACCAGTTGGTATAGTCTTGGATAACGTTCAGCAAAACGCCGAGCCGGTTGTCCCTTAGCGATCAGGTAAACCCACGCTGCGCCGGCCGTACCCAAAACAAATGCAATTAGTCCTGGAAGCAAGAGCCATTGCTCCATCTGGTCACTATTGGGTTGCGGCTTGATATTTTCAAATTTCTCGAATGAGGTCTCCAGGAAATGCTCTAGAGGCGTAAAATGAAAGATCGCAGTTGCATTGAGCGCGCCAGCGCCGAGGGCAAAAACGCCCAACAGCACCAACGGCAACGTCATAGCCCACGGCGATTCTTTCGGCGCCGGACCAAACGCGTGTGAGTCAGGCTCAGCTAAATTGCAGGAGTCGGAATCCTGCTTCGAATGCAAGTGGGTTTCGGGCGACGAAGTCGCAATTGTCCAGCCGCGAAAGTCACCGAAGAATATTCCGACGACAAGTCGCGTCATGTAGAACGCTGTCATTACCACACCGAGCATGCCAAGGATCCATAAGACGAACGAAACCCAAGGCGGCGATACAAATATCCGCATGGGCCCGCTAACGGTGTCCAAAATTCCACTTTGAACCGGGGACGCAACCGAAAGCGTGAATGATTGATACAGAATCTCGTCTTTTGAAAAGAAGCCGCTGGTGAACGGCACGCCCACGATGGCTGCCCAGGACGCGGCAAACGTCATGAAAGTGACCGGTAAATATCGACGAAGGCCACCCATATTGTTCATGTCTTGGGCGGCGCTAGTGTTGTGAATGCGAGCGTGCATTGCATGAATGACGCTTCCTGCCCCAAGAAATAAGCATGCCTTGAAGAACGCGTGTGTAACGACGTGAAAAAATCCTGCCGTAAACGCGCCAACTCCGACGCCCAAGAACATGTAGCCAAGCTGGCTCACGGTCGAATACGCCAATACCTTCTTGATGTCGCGCTGCGCAAACGCAATCGTCGCAGCGAATACCGCCGTGATAGCTCCAATAATTGCAACGACAAACATTGCAAATGGGCTAAGTACGAACACGGGAGCCATTCTACATACAAGGTAGACGCCGGCCGTCACCATTGTCGCCGCGTGAATCAGCGCGCTGACGGGTGTGGGTCCAGCCATCGCGTCAGGCAGCCAAACGTACAGGGGAATTTGCGCGCTTTTGCCGGCGCATCCCAGAAACAAGGCCAAGCCTACCAGCGTAGCAGCCGTCGCATAGCCTGGCGACATCAACCAATGTGCTGCACCGGTAAGCCCAAAAATCTCGAAGGGACGTGCCAGCACAAAGGCGAGTGCACTTGTTCCCGACCAGATTTCTACAGGTGTGACCAATTGGTTTGCCCCCGATTTGATCCCTGAATAATCGAGCGACCCCACGTAGCGGATCAATAGACCCATTGCAATCAAGAGCCCGAAATCGCCGATGCGATTGACGATGAATGCCTTCGTTCCCGCTGCTGCATTGGCCTGCTCGGTAAACCAGAAGCCAATCAGCAAGTAGCTGCAGAGCCCCACTCCTTCCCAGCCAACGAATAGCACCGGCAAGCCATTTCCAAGTATCAGAACTAGCATCGAGAAAATGAACAAGTTCATGTAAGAAAAGAAACGGTGATAGCCGGGGTCGTCCTGCATGTACTTCGTCGAGTACAGGTGGATCAAGAAGCCGACTCCCGTGACTATCAGAGACATAACGCCACTGAGTGCATCGACAAAAAAACCAAATCTTATTGGGATTTCGCGGCTGTCATTAATTCCGCTTAGACGCAACCACTCCCAACCATCCCACTGTAGCTGCGTTATAGGGGGTTCGCCGTGGCTCGCATTGACTAACAACCAGACCGTAAACGCACTCGCGATAAACGACGACCCAACTGCCACTAGTGCCATCAGTGTTACGGCCGATCGTCCTAAACGCTTGCCGAATATTCCATTAACGATTGCACCCAACAGAGGCATGACAACTATGATCAAAATAGGCGCGTAGTTACTGGGCAGTAGTGGCGGGGCTGAAATATCCATGAATTAATGCCGTAGTATGTCTGCGTCGTCGCTATGGACGCTGTTACGAAGTCGGAAAAATCCAAGCACAATCGCGAGACCCACGGAAGCCTCTGCAGCCGCCACCGCGATCACGAAGAACGCGAAGACTTGCCCGGTCATTGAAGTTGGATAAAGCCGGTTGAATGCTACCAATACCAAATTGGTTGCGTTAAGCATGATTTCTACGCACATGAGTTGAATCAACACATTGCGTCGAACCAAGAAGCCCAAACCACCGATCGAAAATAGAACGGCCGCCAGCAGTACGTATTCTTGAATGTGATAACTGAGCGGAGTCATGCCGTAGGATCCTTCAAAACAGGATGCGTCGCATCGTGCGGTTGAATTGGCCCACCAAAGAAGCGGTGAGCGTTGGACGCGTCCTCGCGTGGTACCGAGCCCTTCTTTTGCCCAGATTTTGCAACGGCAATGGCTCCGATTACTGCGACGATGAGCAATGCGGTGGATAGTTCGAATGGTACCAGTGCGTTGGTAAACAATTGTTCTCCGACCGTTTTCACCGAACCAAAATCCTCCCGTAGTGATGCGAAATGACCATTGCTTGAAGGTGAGTACACTCGGATTGCTCGGTAGGTGGCAATCAACATAGTTGCGACAAGACCGCATCCACCTGCAATTCGTGCCACTGTGGAACGTTGGCCTGTGTCTCGGTCAATCGCGTCGGCACCGAGCAGCATGAGCACGAAGACAAACAAGATCACTACGGCCCCGGCGTAAACGATTAGCTGAATCGCGGCGAGGAATTGGGCATGCAGTTTGAGATACATTCCTGCTATTCCAACAATGGTTAACAGAAGGCCGAGGGCTCCGCGAATTGGATTGCGGGCCAATACGGTTATCAATGCTCCCGCGATACACGCGATTGCGCAGAGAATGAAATAGACGCTGCCAATAGTCATAATGCTAGCCGTTGGGTCTGACTGCTCCCACCACTCCGAATATAGTCCTCGAATGATGCGCGAAATTTCTGAACAAATGCTAAGATCGGCCCGGCCGCGCCGTCACCGAAGGCGCATATAGTGTTACCGGTAATATTGGACGCCACCTCCGAAGCAAGATTGAGTTCGTCCAAAGTTGCGGTACCGGCGACAATCTTCTCGAGTAGACGATCGAGCCAGCCGCAACCTTCGCGGCAAGGTGTGCATTGCCCACAGGATTCATGCTTATAGAACTGCATGAGATTACGGCAGGCTAATACCGGATCCGCTGCATCGCTCAACACAATTGCGCAGCAAGTCCCGAGCATGGTGCCGATTGTTCGAAATGTATCCACTCCCATGGGTAAGTCCAATACGCTCTTCCCATTGTAGGGGTCAAAGCGACGATCGCCCGGGACGTCAACTACCTCGCTCGGCAACAAGATTGGACACGACGACCCGCCGGGAATCACGCCCAGCATTGCGCGATTGTCCGTGATTCCGCCGCCCAGTTCGTAGATTAGTTCCCTCAGAGTCAGGCCTACCGCAGCTTCGTAAATGCCCGGTCGCTTCACATGGCCGCTTACGCCGAACAACCGAACACCTCCATCATTAAATTCGTGCAGCGAGCTCATACGGCTGAAGGCATCACCTCCGATCCGCAGGGCCAACGCAGCCGCAGCGATCGTCTCCACATTGTTAACCGACGTCGGACAACTAAATGCGCCTGCCTGCGCCGGGAAAGGCGGTTTGAGGCGGGGTTCACCACGCTTGCCTTCAAGTGAATTGAGTAGTGCAGTCTCTTCGCCGCAAATATAGGCTCCCGCACCCGTATGAATCCAAACGTCAACGGGATAGGCCTTGCCAAATGGGTGTTTCCCTAGATAGCCCTTGTCCCTTGCTTGCTCTATCGCCGCCGCCAGGTACTCTTTTGCAAGGTGCAGTTCATGACGAACATAAATGTAGCAGGCGTGCGCACCAATTGCATAGCAGCCAATTATGCAGCCCTCAATTAGCAGATGCGGGTTCTGCTCCATGATCGTGCGGTCTTTGAAGGTTCCTGGCTCGCCTTCATCGGCATTGACCACCAAGTAGTGCGGCATTGGTCCCGGCTGCGGCATGAACCCCCACTTGATGCCGCAATCGAACCCCGCCCCACCGCGACCTCTTATATGGGCCGCCTTCACCTCGTTGATAACCGCATCGGGCGGCATCGAAAATGCCTTTTCTGCCGCACCATAACCACCGTTTGCGACATACGCTGTAATAGATTGACCCTCAGGGTTGCCGTAGGTTTTTCGTTATGAGATCCGTTCGATTCAGCATTGCGCTGTACCACTTTTCGACCGAAGACTCCGGGTCACTAGGGGGTGCCTTTCGGCTCATTGCGTAGGCTATCAAGCAGGCCATCGAGTCGTTCGACGGTAAGGTTCTCGTGGTATTGGTCGTCCAGCTGCAGCATGGGAGCGGTGCCGCAAGACGCGAGGCACTCTGCGGTACGGAGTGTCACTTTACCGTCGGGCGTCGTTTCTCCCGACTTAATTCCCAGCCGATTCTCACAATGCTTCAAGATGGCTTCAGACCCGCGTAGCGCACAGGATAGTGTCCGACACACCCATATTTGATGTTTGCCGGGCGGCTTTTCGTTGAGCAGAGAGTAAAACGATACGACTCCGCTCACGTGCGCCGCGCTCAAATTAAGGTGCTCTGCCACAAATTGGATTACTTCTTCGGATATCCAATCGCCGTTTGCTTTCTGGCAAAGGTGGAGCGCCGGAATGCACGCTGCCTGCTTCATTGGGTAACGCGCGACAATTTGGTCGAGCTCTGCGGATTGCTCCGAACTGAGGCTAAAGGCCATGGGCGATTCCGTTCGAATGAGCGCGGGTGAATTAGCCGCGCGCATCATGTTCCGTCCGGCAAAGCCCGCGGAGCATGAGGCGTGCGAACGGTAATGACCGCCAATTGCCCCTGTCAAGTTGACTCTCCGGACGGTTGCGTGAGTGCATAATAGGTAATAATTCTAGATATTTATACTGAATATCAGCCCATGGAACTCCGCTTTTTGGCCGACGAAAAGTACTCAATCTACCCAAGTTTGCTTGAGCGGCATGCTTGCGCAATGTACGCTCCGTCGGCTCCAAGTGGGAGCAGTGCGATTCCGTCCGAACGGAGGTAGATGCGTGTTTTGCCCGAATTGTGGGACGCAGAACGATGATAACGGCATGAAATGCCAAAAATGTGGCTTCAACCTCAAGGGTGCTGCTGCCCCCAAATTCAAGGGCACCATGCTCATGATGAATTCGCCGATGGCAGCTGCACCTCGAGCGGCGCCCCCTGCGGGCATCTCTCCGGGCGCCGTGCCTTGGCCGAAATCGATGGGCAAGGCCACCATGATTGGTGTTGCTCCGCCGTCTCCGGGAGCCATCGCTCCACCGGTGTCGCATGCTCCTAAACCGGCCGTCGCACCCGCAACTTCAAATGCACCAATGCCCGCGACACCTCCGCCAGCTGTGGTGTCCTCACCAATCCCCCGAACGGTCTCCGTTTCGCCGGCGGTTGGCCAAGCTTCTGGAAATCCAGTTAATCCCTTGGGTGGCACGATGCTCATGGGATCAGTTGCGAGCGGACCCTCGGCCGGCGCTCCATCGGTGGGAGTGCCCGAAGCAATTGAATCGGCCGAACCGCCAGCAGGCGATCGGACCGTTACCTCGGAAGGTGCGCCGCCTGCGCACGCCGCGGCCGCGCCAAAATTGGAGAGCACCACGCCCAGCGCTTCTCCGCCGGCTCAGGCATCGCCACCTGTCCCCGAACCCAGTAATATGCCAGCTATCGGCACGGCGGACACCACGCCCGCGCCCGCGGATATCGGTGGCGCAGCTCCGGCGGTAGCTTTTCCTCGCTCAGATTGGGGACTTGAAGCCGTCGGTGCCACCGGCACGCCCGTTGGTCCGAATGGACTAGGCAACGGTACTTTGGCAGTTGCAGTTCAGGGTCGAGCAGGAAAAGTACGTTCGATCGGATTGGTGGTTGGCCTCGGGATCGTGACATTTGGAATCTACTGGCTAATTGCGCTTTGGGGTGCACTTAACCATTTCAAATTGATCCGTCAAAAGAATGGCATCACGCCAATCTTGTTTTTCGTCCCCATTCTTGGATTAATTGAAATCATCAAATTGCCGACCAAAGTCAAGGAAGCTCGAATCGCAGCTGGCGTTGTAAACCCCGTAGATCCGAATGTGGTTCTTTATGTCTTGTTCCCCCAGATCTTCTTTATTGCGGATCTCAACGAAATCCTTCAGGCAACTGCCAATCAGCGCGGCGCGCCGCCGATCACTTGAGAGAATGGACCTTCGGTCGCCACTCTAGCGCGGAATTGGCACACGATTCTGTTCCAGTGGCACAATATGAATTCACCCAACCCGTTTGGTAGCGGCGCAGCGGCAATTACCCCGTGAAACTTCCGCCAAAGGGTCTATTCTTGAGAATATAGGTCATGATTCCGGGTCGAATAGTTGACGACAAGTATCGGATCAGACGCGTCATTGGGCGTGGCGGGATGAGTGTCGTTGTCGAGGCTGACCATTTGCTGCTGGGGCATCAGGTTGCGATAAAGTTTCTGCGGACCGACGTGGCTCGGGCATTGGCAGCTGAGCCCCGTTTCTTTCGGGAAGCACGCTTGGCAGCGCGATTGATGAGCCATCACACCTGTCGCGTGTCGGATGTCGGGATCTGGGAGTCTGGACCTTATTTGGTACTTGAACTGTTGGATGGCCGCACGCTCAACCAGGAACTTCGGGTACGCAAGACAATACCGGTCGCCGAGGCTTGCGAAATCATCATGCAGGCCTGTGATGCTCTGGCTGAAGCACATGCACTCGGAATTGTGCATCGTGATGTGAAACCCGGAAACTTCTTCTTATGTGCTGATGCAGCCAGTCATGTTCATGTAAAAGTACTCGATTTTGGCGTTGCCAAGATTCCGGCTGCGGTCCTGACCCGTAATGGCGAGGGTAGTCTGACTGATGGCAATACACTAATAGGTACCCCAAGCTATATTTCGCCCGAGCAACTTCAAAATAGCAAGATTGTTGATGCTCGCTCCGACATTTGGGGCCTGGGAGTTATTCTTTACGAAATGTTGGCAGGATATCCGCCATTCCGGGATGCTTGGGTCCCGCGAATGCTGGTGAAAATAGCCAGGGAACAACACATTCCAATTCGCGAAGTCCGCCCCAACATACCCGCTGTTATCGACAATGTGATCGAACGCTGCCTTTCGAAGAATCCTTCGGAGCGGTACAACAGCGCCGCCGATTTGGGGCTTGCGCTGGCGGATATGGCGCCACCCTCCGAGGAGGTACTAGATCGCCTGATAGCATTTGGGACCTCGGTTCCACGGCTTGCTACGTTCTCGACGAATCCGCCCAGCCCCGATCAATTGGCAGATGTCGTTGAAACTGACTTTGGCCGCAATAACAGCCTCGACCCCTACACCACGGCCGTTAAGCATCTGCGAAAAGCACGGCGTGTGCCGCCCTCGATTGTAGCTGCCGCGGGCGG
The DNA here is from genome assembly GCA_963835565.1 of uncultured delta proteobacterium. Taxonomy (GTDB): domain Bacteria; phylum Myxococcota_A; class Polyangia; order Polyangiales; family Polyangiaceae; genus FEN-1139. The sequence continues at coordinate 50,630 of CAWIGY010000038.1, read as the reverse complement.
AGTTCTGTTTGGGGGATTAATTGCAGCCGCATGGCTTCAATATGGGTCGCGATTACGGGACGCTAAGGTAACTCGAGCGGAAAAAGAGAACAGCTTTAATACGGCTTCGTCTAGCGCAACGTCCGCGAATTTGGAAGAGCAGGATATCACCCGTGTCGAACTGTTCGCTACGCCATCACAGACTCAATGGTTACTGGATGGCGTTCCGCTCGGAATTACACCGTACGTGAGTCAACAGCCCCGCGATCATCGAACTCACACGCTTGTGGCGCAAGCACCTGGCTACGAGTCGCGCTCGTTAACAGTTTATTTGGATCGAGATTTGTCGCTCAGTTTAGCTTTGGAGCGAAAGATTTGCCCGGCGGTGACACCGTTACCAGCTGCCGTGCAGCCACCCAAATCTGCTCGCGAGCCGCGAGGGAGATCGCTTGACAATAACAACCCGTATAGCAATACGGGCGAATGATATTTGGCGAAATTCTAGAGCTTTTCCTGAGAAATCACCCCATGTCTTGGCACGAATTTAGCCGAATGCCGTCAGCGGGTCGGGGCCCGCTGACGCAATAATCGAAACGTCGGAACAACTTTGCTAGTGCCAGGTTTGTCCAAAACGTTTCGGGCATCGGCGAATCCCGTTGCAACGGGCTTTCGGCATCTCGCCAGCCTTGCAGATTGCAATGAGGGAATTATTCAGGACCAGTTCATTCGATGAGTTGCAGCAATTCATCCCGAGTCAGCCCCGTTGTAGGATCGGCGCCATCTAGCAAGTTGCCTAGCTCGCGTTTGCGCTGTTGAAGCGCAATAATGCGCTCTTCGACGGTATCTTTTACTACCATTCGATGTACGAAGACGGGCCGCTCTTGGCCGATGCGGTGGGCTCGACTAGCGGCCTGGTCTTCGACGGCCGGATTCCACCAAGGATCAGTAAGAAATACGTGGTCAGCTCCGGTTAAATTCAAGCCGGTGCCACCCGCCTGCAGAGAAGCCAGCAGAACCGGAGCGCCCGATTCGCCTTGAAATGCTTCAACAACGCTTTGACGATCACGCGTGCTTCCGTCAAGTCGAGAGAACTCAATGTTCCGACTGATCAACGCGGGCTCAATTTTGATAACAGACTTGTCCACTGAGAAAATACCAGTGCACGATGTCCCTCTAGCACGACCTCCTCTACTGATTCAGCCAAGCGCTCGACCTTGGAGGAAGTATCCTGATTGTGATTGGGCAACAACCCCAAATGACAGGCGGCTTGACGCAGTCGCAGTAACGCCTCAAGTGCAGCGAATAAGTTGTTGTCAGTCTGGATTCGCTTCAAAGTTACGTTGCGTGCGTCCCAGAGCAACGAATTGTACACACCCCGTTCCGATTCATCTAATTCTACCCACAAGATGTCGTCTGTTCTGGGAGGTAAGTCTGCAAGCACATCACGCTTATGACGGCGCATGACGAAGGGCTGAATCAACCTCCGTAGTCGCTGCGCCGGGCCCGCATCACCCTGGGCGATTGGATTGGAGAATCGTGTCTTGAAACTCGAGAGAGTTCCGAGAGCGCCCGGGTTCGCAAAGTGCATCAGACTCCAGAGTTCCTCCAATCGATTTTCAATTGGGGTGCCAGTGAGTGCCAAGCGAAAGTTACCGTGCAAGGAACAAGCGGCCTCAGCGGCTTGGCTTTCAGGGTTCTTTATCATCTGTGCTTCATCCAGGATAATGACGTCCCAACTGACTTTTCTCAATTCTTCAATGTCGAGCCGCAAAAGCGCGTAAGTAGTGACCGTCAAGTCCTGAGTTTCGTCCAATGCTCGGCCCTGTCCATGATAGATAGAGCACTGCAGAGCAGGCCGGAAGCGGCTAGCCTCACTGATCCAATTGTGCACTACGCTGCGCGGACACACTACCAGCGCCCTTTTTTTCACAATGCTGAGTGCCTGTAACGTTTTTCCGAGCCCCATGTCGTCGGCGAGAATGGCACCGACGTTGGCCGCCTGCGCGGCAAATAGCCAGTTTATGCCTTTTCGCTGGTAGGGCCTCAGCTCTGCATTCAGGTCCGAGGGAATCGTCGCTTCCGGCAGTCCGTCGGCAAGCAGCCCAGCGTAGGACTCAAAATCGCCGGGCAGAGCCTGCCCAACATTATTGCAGAAATCCGCCAATGCGATGCGCGCTGCGGGCGACAGTGCTCCTGACTTGTCCTTGGCGGCCAGCAAATCTCCGAGTCTATCGCTATGGGCTGCCAACCACTCGGACGGCAATTCACCCCAAATACCGTTAGCCAGAGGGATTTGACTCAGTCCCTCGCTAAACGCTCGCAGCGCGACTTCGGCGGACACGGCGGACATCCGATCGTCGGAACTTGAGACGAAACGAACCGTCAACGACTGGCCATCGAAAAGTATCTCCGGTACCAGGCCTACAACTGAGAACGGTTGTGAGAGGGCTGCGTCGATTCCGTGCCGCTGTTGCCAAAGTTTAAGCCGCTGAGAGAATTGTGCCGCATCAATCCCCTGTAAGTAAAATGGTCGATCAACCAGCATATCGAGTTCGTCGCGTAATTGATGTTCGAGGGTTTTTTCCGCTGCGATATCACGGCGAGGTGCGGTTTGGCCTAGTTGAACTAAGCGGTCCTGCTCCACGCGAGCCACTGGTGGCTTGCCATAGACCAAATGTGCGCTGACCACGAGGGTATCGCCTTCAGTGTTGAGCTCGAAAACGATACTCGGCGGGATACGTCGCGATAGGCCGGGTAGTTTATCCGTGAAGACATCGACAATCATACGACGCTGCAATTGCGGAAGTACCTGCGTGACCAGCTCGCCTAACTCATTTTGATTAAAATGGCGGCGACTGGGCAGTTTTTCCCAACGCAAACCGGAGAGTTCAGTCTCCGCCAGGGGCCGAAGCACATTGGCAGCCATGCCTATTCCAGGACCCACGATCTCCTGTAATTCTGGCGGTCGATCGAGCTCTACCTGGATGCCCGAGTCCGCATCGATTACCCGAGCTCGCGGCAGCAACGTGTCAGTCGATACGGATATTTTGCGGCCATCGAGTCTCACTTGAAAGGCGCCGTCGAGAGCTGTGATCACGGCCAACTGAGTCGGACCCAACCGATAACGGCCCAAGGCGGTGCCGATCAGACGGTCAAGGGTTAAGTCTTGTTCCCGAGGCATGAGCTCTTTGACGAGGGCACGGGCGGCGGGGTCGTTCAGTGAGATTTTGAGTGGCGTCGAGGATCCGTCATGGGAAAGCAGTTCGCGCGAGAGCGCGAGCCCCTCTGGATCGCGCCACAGGCAGTAGATTAGTTTTCTTGCCCTCGGATTCGACGCCAACGTCTCCGATGTCGGGGATTGACCAGCGTCGGGTGCAAAAGGACGCTCAGATCCGGAGGGGATTGCCGTATTTTGGTGAATTGCCACCGCCGCAGCGGCGATATGTGCGCAGGGATCGACCGTGCCACCGCAATCACAGGACCATTCTTCCTCGTCTAAATACAAAGTGACTGTTGGGACGACTCCGTCGCCCAGAGGCCTTACGCGGACAGTGATTTCCGATTCAGTTCTTTTTTCTGTCACCACATTGCCAGCCGTGCGTGCAATTCTCACGCCCTGAGACCAAATCCCAGGCAGGGCAGCTTTGCGGACGGAATCGAACCAACTCACGACGATTTCGCGCCCGATGGTACCGCGTCAAGCTGCGGACGCCAACTCCGAAGCATCAGTGAACTGGTAACGACGCTGATACTGCTGAGCGCCATGGCCAACCCTGCGAATAGTGGGCTCAGGCGACCGAAGGCGGCCAACGGAAGTCCAATACAATTGTACACGAAGGCCCAAATAGATTATGCCTAATCTTTCGCATGGTCTTAGCCGCGATGTCGAAAACGCCAACGATGAGAATTGGGTCTGGACGCATCAGAATGACGCGTGCAGTCTGTTGAGCTACATCAGTTCCGCCGGATATTGCGATGCCCACATCTGCTGCGGCCAACGCGGGCGCGTCGTTGAGTCCGTCACCCACCATAGCTACCCGATGGCCTGCAGACTGCATTTGCCGAACGCGAGCTTGTTTCCCCTCGGGCAGTACTCGACCTTCGGATTCATCGACACCGAGCCTGCGTCCGACTTCGGCCACCACTGTAGAAGAATCGCCGCTCAGCAACAGAACGCGTCGGCCCTGCCGCCGCAATGTCATTACAGTTGCCACAGACGTTGCACGAATTGGATCGGCCAGGCCAATGATACCCAGTGGCAATTGATTCTCAGCGACAACAACCAAGGTAAGCCCACGTTGCTCGAAGTCACGGATCTTATTCATCAGAGGACCGAGCTCAATGGTAAGCTCGCTCATCCAATCGACGTTGCCCACAACTACTTGTTGGCCGGCAATCTTTCCCTTTACTCCGCGTCCTGTCACATTCTCGAATTCATCCAGCCGACTGGGCGTCAACTGTTTCTCAGCCGCCGCGTCTAGCAATGCCTTGGCCAGAGGATGTGAGCTGCCCTGCTGAACATTGGCGGATGCTTGCAGGACATCGTTATCGCTTCCGGTAACTGAGAATATCTCTATAACCTGTGGATGCCCCTCGGTAACGGTGCCGGTCTTGTCGAATATTACCGTATCCACTTGCGCCGCCCTTTCAAGGGCTTCGACGTCGCGCACCAGAATGCCGGCGCGCGCCGCCGCTCCTGTACCGGCGACGATTGCCGTCGGCGTGGCAAGCCCGAGCGCGCAGGGACACGCAATAACGAGCACCGAGACCGCGGATAAAATAGCCGAGCCAATGTCGTGGTAGCCCCACCACCAGCCGCCGAATGTAATGACCGCTATGAATAGCACGGACGGCACGAATACGGCGCTAAGCTTGTTGACTAAACGTTGAATTTGCGCTTTATCCTGCTGGGCGCCGTACACAAGTTCAATGATACGCGCCAGTGTCGAATCCTCACCGACTTGGGTCGCCTGTACTACGATTAGGCCATTGCCGTTCAGTGTTCCTCCAGTGACCGAGTCGCCCGAGCGCTTCACAACTGGGAAGCTTTCGCCAGTGACTAAGGACTCATCAATGTCGCTAGCGCCTTCCAGGATAAGACCGTCCACGGCCAGGCGTTCGCCGGGGTGCACCACTACCAATTCTCCGGCGCAGATGTCGTCGACTGCGATCTCGACGTCGCGTCGCGCCCGACGAACTGTGGCTCGCTCCGGTTGAAGCGTCCTGAGCGCCCGCAGTGCTGCCGTAGTGCTTCGCTTAGCGCGAGATTCAATCCACTTACCCAAACGCACAAGCGTTATGACTGCCGTTAACGCTTCGAAGTACAATTGATCCGCGGCACTGGGGCCTCGCACTGCCAAAATCGTAACGCTATAGAAATACGCAGCGCTCGTGCCGAGCGCCACCAGCGTGTCCATGCTGCCTGTGCCACCGCGTAGCGCCACTGCGCCTGCCCGGTAGAACCGCCCGCCTAACCAGAATTGAACCACTGAGGCTAACGATAGCTGCAACCCGGCGTTCACGTGCGAGTGTACGCCCATCGCCATCGATACCATTGGAAGCAGCAGTGGCAGCGAAAGCACGGCAGACGCAATTGCCAGCCAGCCGTCGCGGCTGGCTTGTTCCGCAAACGCGGCATCGTCCTCGGCCGCTATAACTCTTGCGGGAGCCGATTTCACGAGCGAGGCATCGTATCCGGCCCGCTCAACCGCTTCACGCAATGCATCCACCGAAGTGCCGGGCGCAATCAACAGCGATGCGCGCTCATGGACCAGGTGAACATCAGCTCTCTGCACACCAGTTTGCGCACTCAGCACCCGCTCCACTCTCTTTGCACAAGTAGCACAGGTCATGCCACCGATTCGCAATGTAACTGGAATTGCAGAGGTGGATTCGCTCACGGATGTGCGCTCGCAATACCGAAACCAGCCTGTTTAATCAAGACTTCAACTCGCGTAAGCTCAACGTCACCTTCGATTCGAACGAGACTTGAAGCCAGATCGACGTGAACACTTGCCTCTGGATACTCTCGAAGGATAGCTCGCTTAACCGAGTTCGCGCAGCCGTCGCAGGCCATTCCAGTTACTTTGAGTTCGACCACGGTGTCCTCTTGATTGTGTGCCTTTCTAAATCCAGGGCGGCGCCCCTCGGTCGTCTCGGAATCGGGCTCGAGTCACTCGACTCTAACTTCGGAATGTTTGTCATGCGGAGCGATATTTCTACCGCAAATTTGCCGGTGGCGCTAGCGTTGATGTTTGGAGAAGTTGTGCCTCTCGCAAACCCGAACAACGGTGACTCTTTTGTCGACAGGCCTGAGTAAATGCTTCTCTGGTACCGCAGATAATGCAAGACTTGCGGGCTCTGGTAATCGCTGTGTAAAGTAGCTCCCGAGTCAGCAAAGGCGAGTTGGCACTGGGTAGAATGGTGACGACATTATCTAATTCCGAGCCTTGGCTCTTATGCACCGTCATGGCGAAGGCAAGTTCATGCGCTGGCAAACGGCTGCTCGAAAACACGCGCAGCTGGCCCGCTACGCCGAGAAAGTAAGCTCGCTGACTCTTCCGATTTGCCAACGGCGCGTACAGCACTCCTACGTCTCCGTTATACAGAGAAAGCTCGGCCGCATTCTCCGTAATTAGGCAAGGCATTCCACGGAAGATCGGTGGTTGTTGACCGTGTAACGATGAGTTCGAAAGTAGCTCGTTGATCGATTCGACCCCTAACGGACCGCTTCGATGTCCGCAAATAATTCGGAATTGATTTAGCGCGCAAAGCGCGGCTTCCGGCTCTTTTGCTGCAAAAAACGCCCGATACCCCGATTTTGCAAGTTCAAGCACACGATTGAAACTTGTCTGAAGATGCGGAGACAATTCGATAAATTGAATCTCGTCGCTATTCGTGGTGAGTAAACGCCAGGCCTCATCGCACTGTCCGCCACGTACCAATTCCGCGAGTTTTCCGATGCCACTGCCTGACCGAAAACGATGACTGCCTGTGAGTTCGAGCCGACAATCATCCAAGCCCGTCGATTGACCTCTGTTGGTCGGAATCTCAAGCCCGGTCAATGCGTGAAGCTGCTCGGCGCGCGTGAGCGAGTACCCCGCATGAGCATTGGCAGACAATTCCGCAAGCACCGAACCAGCCAATACACTCTCCAGTTGTTCGGGATCACCTAACAATATCAAGCGCGGCACATTAGCACAGGCATCGAACAGTCGCCGCATCAGCGCCAAATCGACCATTGAAGCTTCATCGACGACTACTACATCGGCCGCCAGTTTTCCAGTTCCTGAATAGTCCGGACGTGAGCTAATCCCCAGAGCGCGGTGAATGGTGACGGCTGAGTCTGGAATGAATCGCCCAACACCATCATTGGTTAAAAGCCTGGTTCTAGATTGACGAATCGACTCTGCGATACGCGATGCTGCTTTGCCGGTCGGCGCCAACAGGAGCACGCGCGGCATGGCGCCCTGCCCGTCAAGGGCTTGCTCCACGAGTACGGCCAATAATCGGATGATGGTTGAGGTTTTGCCCGTGCCGGGCCCACCGGTAACGATACAAAGGCGAGAAAGCAACGCAATGGCCACTGCGAGGCGTTGCCTTTCGGACTCCGCGTTCAACGGCGAAAAATGCTTCTCCAGGACCACTCGAATTCTGGCAAGATTTTGGTTGTCTAGCGGCTCAGTGACACGGTCAAGCAAGCGCTGCAAGAGTGCCTTTTCGTGAAAGTAGTAGCGACTCAAGTAAAGTCGATCGCCGGAAAGAACCAGAGGCTTTGCGGGATTTAATCGATCGGGCTCGGTGACTGCTTCAGATTTGCGGAGCTTGTCCAGCCAAGCCTGAAGCGAAGGCCAAGTATCTTCACGCAACGAATTGGGATCGCCTTGTTCAGTTTGCGATAGCGCAAGGCCGGCGACCTCCTGCAGTGAAATGCAGACATGGCCTTCACGGCAACGTTTACTGACGAGGGCGACCGCGAGTTTAAGCTCGTCGGATGACCCCGGCGAATACGTAGCTAGCGCATCTGCAAGGTGCCAATCCACCGGTGCAAAGTCGTAAAGGCGAAGTGTTGCTTTCACGCCACACCCGCGGCCGAAAACAATGAATCCAATGCGTCAATCGCCGAGCGAGCTGCACGATGGAAAAAAACAGCATGTCCGGGTGGTTGCGTCGGGCATAGGCCGCGCAAGAAGACGACCAGAGTGCCTCCAAAATCGCGGTCGTAATCATAGTCCGATTTTCGCCATCTGAGATAGCGGTGCATGACTAATGAATACAATGCGGTTTGCAACGCATAGTGGTTTGACGCCACGGTGCGTGCGAGCAGGCTGGGCGTGAATCCGGCAATACCAGCTGATATTGAGGATGATTTATAGTCAACCACATAAGTTCGCTTGTCGTATTCAAAGACCAAATCAATGAATCCCCTCAGATACCCCGCCAGGGGAGCAAATCCCAATTGACGGACGCAATTGGCGTAGTTGCTATCGAGTCCAGTCGTAGCTGGTGTTAGCACGTCAGCCAACTGTTGGGCGCTAATATGGTGCTTTACATGTCCATGGGCGTCAAAGCCGACACCCAGAGAGAACTGAAGTTCACTTCGGCGTTGACGAGAATCGATATTTCTCAGACAAAATCCGGGGTCGCTCGCGAGCAAGGGCGCCTCGAGCACTGCGACCAGATCTTGCTTTACCTGCGCCGTGTCGCGGCACAGGTCAGGGCCCATCCGCGCCAACAACGGCTCGACTATTGTGTCGGTAGCCGGGTCATAATTAGCAAAGTCAATCGACTCCAGAATCTTGTGCAGAGTATCGCCGCTCGATGATCCGGGCGGGAGCGCAGAAAACCGCGCCTTTGCCGATTCGTCCGCGCTTTCGAATCTCGGCGCGGTCCCTAGCGTCAACATCTTTGCCTTGTTCCTCATTGGCGTTAAGCGCATGCGCCGGCAACCCGGCAATCATCGCGCTAAAGCTACTGGCGACCCAAGAATTCGATATGTTATGTGTTAGCGGATTCAATGTCAAAGGCTTAGGATTGGGCGACACGCTGACGCCGCTTAGTCTTGGGGTACTAATGGCGTCAACTAGACGTAAGCTTGTCCCAGCGGGGTCTTCAAGCACCTTAAGCTGACGACGCAATTCCGGCAAAGTGAACTCAGCCGACGCTCATTTCGCGCGCCTCCATAATCCGGCGCAGGAACTGACCGAGCGCCGTATTTTGAAGGCTCCTTACGGCGGGCAAAAAGACGGTAACCGCGTGGATTGCGCGCGTTATGGCCACGTAAATCAGTCGCAGTCCTTCCGCTTCGCGTTCGCGGCGCGCCGCTGCCAATACCGGCGCAGGGGCGTCTTTGCCGCGCAAATCAGCGACCCAGCTGTCCGAATCGTCATCGTGATAGGTTATAAGTCCATCCTTATCGGGCAATCTGGCTGAATCCGTCCAAAGAAACGGGCAAAAGACAAAGGGATATTCTAGCCCTTTGCTGCGGTGTATAGTGGTTATGACCACTGAATGCTCGTCGCTCTCAATGCGCAATTGGCGTGCCTCATTGGCGACTTCGCTGGGGTCTTGCTGCATTCTCTGCATCCAACGCAAAAGTGCGGTCGGCGAGAGATTCTGCTTGGCGATCTGCAGCTCTGCAAGCTCGAGCAGATGATATAAGTCGGTGACTCGACGTTCACCAGCTGGCCTCTGAAGTAGATGCGGCACGACGTCATAGACTTCGAAGATATGCTGGGTAGCTGCGAAGATTCCGTGCCGAGCCAACAAATCATCCCCATAAACAAACTTTTCCACTTCATCGTCCCAAGCCAGGGTGTCTTCAAGCCGCGCCGCGAGTTCAGATGGCTGATAACCCATACCGGTGGTCAGTAATGCCGAAGTCACAGCGGAACTGTCGTAAGGATGCACCAGGGCTCGCAACAACAGAGTGAGCTGAACGGCAGCCTCGGTCGAGAAGACGCTGGTGTCTGTCGCGAGCGCGGACTTCAAATTCAGCGCGCGCAGAGCTTGTTGCATGAGTTCGGCTTCGGCGTTAGTGCGTGTCAGGATCGCGACATCAGAAGGCGATATGGCGCGGCCCTGCACGCTTCGCGACACCAGATCTTGTACATGAAGGGCCGCGTGAAAGGCCGAACGACGGCGCGCGGTTCTTCGATCTAGAATTGCCGTCATATCGTCCGACGTAATGAAGGCAATGCTTAGCCCTGTCAGCGCCTGACCTTGGTCGTCGAATTGATCGCGAGCGTTCGGTCGAGGTTGTACCGGACGATATTCTATCTCAGGATATAAAAAAGGTGCACGTTGACCCGAATACAAGGTATTTATCGCCCGGATTAGGCCCGGGTCGCTGCGCCAATTAATGTCCAAACTGTGGCGGCCCAACTCCGGGGATTTTGCCGCTGAAAGGTAAGCATGTAGGTCTGCTCCGCGAAATGAGTAAATGGATTGCTTGGGATCGCCAATCAGAAATAGGCTTGCCTTGGGCCCCGCATAGATTCGCGAGAAAATTGCATATTGAATCGGATCTGTGTCTTGAAATTCATCAATCAAAGCAAGCCTATAACGTTCACGCAAGGCGCGTGCCAGTTCTTCGCCCAAGGGGGAATACAGCGCTTTTTGCACGCCCAGCAGCAAATCGTCGAAACCCTGAATTCCGAGCGATGCTTTGCGGCTTGATTCCAGCGCTAGGGCTGTTTGCGCACAACTTAGTTCAAGCGAAAATTGTTCGCTTTCTAGGACTAATGTTAGCTGTCGATGCGCTTCGCGCAGAGTATCGCAGGCATGAAAGAACGGATGCTCAGGCGGACTCGGGTGCGCCTTGGTTAAGCATTCCTGAAGGTACGAATACTGCAATACGCAGCGTTCTGGCCAGGGTTCGGCTTCGGCATTCGGCCGCAAAAGTCGGGCTATTTGGGCTAACTTGGCGGGTAGATGCCTAATTGCTACCTTGGTGCGGTTGAGACCGGGATGGTTAGTTAACAACTGGCGGATGCCGACCGAATCGAAGCACCGTCGCGCTTGCTCTTGCGCGTTTTGGAACGTCTCGATGGCTTCAGTGATGGGCCTATGTTTCGAGACATCGGGCAAGAATCGTAAATCGGGACGAGCGTGAATTGCCGTTACTAATTGGGCTGACCGCAAAACACCGGCCTGTGTTGCAAATCGGCGAAGCACGGCCGGAATCGCCTGTCCAAGCTCGCTTATAAGCGCGTCATTGTGGACTTCGTCGCGCAGCTCATCGAGAGACTCAAGCAGCTCCATGTCGAAACGCGTCCGACTCTCAAATGCATTTTGTTCGAGCAGACGCTGGCAGAACCCATGAATTGTAAAAATGGCCGCTTCGTCAATGCCTTCCAGAGCCCGATTTAGATGACGTAGCGCTAAAGGACGATCGTCAAGTTGTGACAAGTAATTCTGGAGTGCGGCATCAGTAATGCGATGGGGACGCGCCAACGCGAGTTGAACCCCGCGCAAGCTCCAGCGAATGCGTTCTTTGAGCTCGGCAGTTGCGGCGCGCGTAAATGTAACGACGAGCAACTGCTTGGGTAAGAGCCCAAGCTCAATAACGGCGCGCAAATAAATGGTTGTGATAGTGTGTGTTTTTCCAGTTCCAGCACTGGCTTCGATCAATTGCTTGTCGCAAAGTGACAAACTAAACGGGTCAAAGCCTGTCACGACGAGCCCTCCGCTTGGTCAGCGAAGTCGTTCGAAGCGGGTATTGTCAAGACGCTGTAAATTGGGCCAAGCCAGCGCTCAGTCCATTGAGAAAACGAGAGAACCTGCGGCATTCCCGCTAGTGCGGGCCATTGTTCCACACAGGGATCTGTTCCATAAAGACTTTCAAAATGAGAATCGAGCCTGCCTTCGGAGCGCATTTGGGCAAGCTCCGCCTGTGCTCGAAAAAGCGCGATCTCGTGGCCATTCTCGTTTCTTCTTGCGTCATAGTAGACTTGAGCCGGGCCGAGCCAAAATGGAATTGGGACGGCGCATGCCAGCCGGTAGTCACTAATTAGGCAACCCAGCTGCGCTGTAGCGTCACCAGGGTCAAGGGGTGCAAATTCGCGAGTAACAACCGAGTGTCCCTGGATTGCGCGGGCTATAATTACGGTCGCTATCGCATTACCATTGGCGTTAATGCACAGGTGCTCCACCCAAGCCTCTACGATACCGGCTAACGTTAGTCGTGAGGGGCGCAGGTGAACGTGAGCCGACGGCCAATTTGAGTCCAGCCAGCCTTCGATTTGAACGCCGTCAATCATTATGGACACCCACTGGTCGTTGAGTTGCTCGCCGTGGCACCACGGGGCAGCGGCATGAAGGAGTGACGCCGCCCGCTGACGTAGTGAATCGATAGCGACATCACCCATCGCTAAGATGGGCAGTTCACCGGAAGCTCGCAAACGGTCGATAGTCGATTGCTCGTTTTCACGTTTGAGGTGGCCCTGGATTAGTTCCTTGGTGATTCTCCACTCGGCTAGAGCATCCAAGGTGATGGGCTCGGTACCTTCGTGACGCTGAAGCTTCGGATCGACGGCAACGTGCAGCTTTTTTTCCAGGTACAGACGAGTGGGATTTCGTAACAGGTCAACCAGATCGCGGTGTTGGAGAACGTTGAGCTGCGGCAGAACGAAGGTCGAGTAGCCGGGAACAGTTGGCTCCGAGTGAGTCAACGTCAGGGCTTGAGCAGCGCGAAAGTGATGGGCAGAGCGATTGACCATACCGGGAAAGCCACTGTCGAAGTAACGCGGGCTGAATGGCTGCAAAGCCTCGACATGCAGGACGACATCCCGCGCAGGCTGCGAGCTATCCCCAAGGGGCTGGAAAGACTCGTCGATCGTGTAAAGTAACTCTTCCACGACGACTGACGCTGGCCGAGTCGAATCATCCCGCGCGCTCCGACCGACGTACGTAATGATGAATCGTTCACGGCATGCCAGCAACGATTCTGCAAACAGGAATCGGTCCTCGTCACTCACACGGCGGTCGCCAGTTCGCTCATTTCGATTGAGCGCATTGAAACTCGACCTTCGGTCATGTCTTGGGAACTGCCCGTCTTCGAGCCCCACCATCGCGATTACGCGGAACGGTATACTTCGCAAGGGCAACATCTTGCAGAAAGTGACTCCCCCACTCAGAAAGGAGCGAGCCGACGGCGTTGCCTCGAAACGAGCTTTCAGCGCTTGCCTGAGTGAATGAAATGTAATTGTGGCCACAAATCCGGCCTCAGAGGCCGCTCGTGCGAACTCGCCCAGGGAGTCGCATATTTCTGTTTTTTGCCAGATCGACTCACGATCAACAAAGAAGACCTCGTTAATCAAGCGCTCTAATAGGGCGCTGTATGATTCAATGGTTTGGTCTTTGGTGAGTCGCGAACGAAACTCGAGCAATGTTTCGCAGGTTTCGACTACACGTCCTGCAAGTTCAGCGTCCTCACCTTCCAAGTCGAAAGGCGCTCTGCTCGCGTAAGTTGGGGCCAGCTTCGAATCGAGTGCGATACCCAGCAGCAATCGGCTAAGACCGAATCGCAGCGTGTGTTCTTCGGCAGGTGGTGCCCCGACCGATTGCCGGTCGGCGGAATCTGCTCCCCACACGATTTGAAGCCGAGCCAGCCATTGCTCGATTCGAGCTAGCCTATCCGCGCCTATCTCGAATCTTAGTTGGACCAATTCAAGAGAAAGTAAATCAAGCAAACGGTCGATCGTGATCCGCTGAGACAGTAATTCCAATAGCTTTAGCAGCGAATCCGCAAGGTTGTTGAAAGACCGCAACGATCGATCGGCAATTGTGTAAGGAATGTGCCCGTAGCCTCTCTCCTTAGCACCAAATAGCGCGTCTACCAGCGGCGCGTAGGCTTGAATGTCGGCAAGCATTACCAGAACATCTTCTGGAGCGAGACTTGGGTCGGTCTCGAATGCGTCGAGCAAAACCTCGCGCAATACCTCAATCTCCCGCCTTTTACTGTGGCAAGCATGAATTTCAATCGATCGATCATCGGCCAATAACTCGCAAGGTTGAATCTCCCCTGTTGGCTTTCTGTGCCGAAGTGCGCAGATATCGGCCTGGAGTAGTTCCAGAGCATTGCGCGGCGCGACTTCGACATATTGCTCGCGACCGGGCCTGGACTCGACGAGTTTTGCGAGGACATAATCGAGCTCGCGCGCCTGCCGACAGAGCGACGCGAACAGTGGCTGTCGCTCGGTGCGCTCATTGCTAGGCATCGCGGCTACGGCAGTGTCCTCGACTTGCCGGTGGCGCTCACGGCAAATGTTTAGGTGCTCGCGACTTGGCGAAAGCACGAAGAGATGCGTGGGAATGCGGCGTCCTAACCCTTCCAATAGCTGAAGATAGGACTGCGGCAAAAGGCCGACTTGAAAGCAGCAGATCCTCTCAGGTAATGTTTCAAGGGAAATATTCTCGCTTTGCAATCGCGCCAGCGCCAGCCGCAATCGGTTCGCGAAGTGATCCTGGCCGAGGCGCGCCACGAGCTCGAGAAAAAGCTCGCCTTGCCAAGGTTCAACGCTAATATCTGCCCTTTCGTGCCGTTGCCAGGCTTCGATCCAATCGGGCCGGTACACCAGGTACTGATCGAAAGTGTCAGCAATTTGATAGCCCAGCTCCAGGCATCGCTCACTGTTGGCGTCACCTTCAAGGTAGTTACGAATCTGGGGCCACCGTGCGCTGTTCTTAGCGTCGGAAAGATATTGAGCAATGCTGAAGCCTAGGTGTTGGCTATCCCAGGCGTCAAACGAAGCCACTTGAGGGTCCAGGCTACGAAGGATTTGCTCAACGAACGCTCTTGGCAGTGGATGCTCGGCGTTGGTCCACACACCAAATCTTCGACTCAGCTCCGAGACAAGCCAGCGCTCCATGCCCAGGCTCGGAACAACAATGGTTTCCGTGGCGTACGGACTTTTCAAAGGCTCAGCCACAATGTCGCTGAGGATGTTGAAGAGGATATCCAGTCGGTTACTTCGATGTATAAACAATAACGGGACTCCTCCCAGCCGGTGACGCCATGTTTACTATTTCCATTTGAAATGCCGGCACGCCGTGCGTTTGGTTTTCATTGGTGACCCGCAGGTTCGTTCCGACGTTTTGATTGTGTTGGTTTTCGGGGCCCTCGACCCCGAAAACTGCGTTCTGAGAACTTGACTCAGACGCAGTGACTTCTTCGCCCTAAGGTTGACTAAAGGAGCACAGACTTGCGCGTTTCTGCAAGCAATCAGCTCAAAGGTTGGAGATCCGAAATCCTACCCGCGCAACCCAATGATTCCGGCCACTTGCGACTCAATCGCACATGGCCATTTTCGTATCCGTTGACGCCACGTTGACATGAGGTGGCGCAAGCGGCGCCAACCGCTCCACTAAACGGAGCTGCGCTTTCGATCCGAGGTGCGCGTATTTGTGCGTGCTCCGCTCGGAACGATGCCCGAGTTGAGCCTGCACAACTTTCACCGATTCGCCGCTCGTCACCGCCTGGCTCGCCACCGAATGGCGATCCACTTGATGGTGACTGAGCTCGCGCAGTCCAAGCTTCTGTTGCACGACCTTGAGGGGTCGCGCATGGCTGTCGAACGAATTGGGGGAAGTCCCCGGTCTTCGAGAACAGAAACTCGGGCCCCGCGTAGCCCTGGTCGATGTGCCATTGAACGGCGTCGAGCACATCCTGGCTCAGGTCCAGGGTGTAGCCCTCGTCGTTCTTCCGGCTCACCAACTTTGCCGAGCGTGTCTTGGTGCCACGTTGAACCGCCCGGTCAACGACGAGTTGGGGAGGCTTCTCCCGGACTTGGCGTCGAGACACCGCATACACTTCTCCAACCCGAAGCCCCAGCCGAACAGTCAGGTAGTAGAAGAGGTACCACTGGGGCCGCCACCGGAACATACCGGCTAGCAGCTGGTCGCGTTCCTCTTGCGTGTACCACTCGCTCGGTTGAGTTGGCACTGACTCCATCGGAACATAGGACACGTTTTTGAGTTTGCCCCGTTTCCACATGAAGCGCAGTACCGCTCGAATCAGAATCAAGTGTTGATTGATTGTCTTCGGCCCGAGAGTTTTGGGTAGGGTCGTCTTGAAAGCATCGAGCAATGAAGTGTCGATGGCTTCGATCAGTCGATATCCAAGCTCCGGTTCGATGCGTTTCCAAACGTGTTCGTAGGCGTCGCGAGTTCGATCCTTCATGCTCGTCGCCTGCATGTACGCGGTATAGGCCTGGTAAAAATTGATTGCCGCCCCGCCATTGATGAGCGCCATCCTTGCGGCACGCTCGGCTGCGGTGGCTTCCGCTTTGGTGCGATAGCCTCCTTTCCGTTCTCGCCCGTGTCCCGGGATTTTGAAGTCGTACTGCCATGACTTGGCCAGTTTTCTAACTGCCATGCGAGTTCCTTTCTGACCGGAACCTGCGCATTGCAGCATCAGGGTCACTCAAGAATAAATCTAGCACGTCGCGCCGGAAGCGCCGCACGCGCGGCTTACCGTACACTGGAATTTGGCCGGCACTGACGAGATTTTGCCTTGGTGCACGGCTCCTGTGCTCGAAGTGCAGTCTGAGTGTATTCTTGGATTCTGGAGTTGCTGATGACCGCCTTCAAGCGCAGCCAAGCCAAATACGTCAAGGGCTCGTACAAGGTCACCAACTGGCCCGAGTACGAAGCAGGTCTGCAACAACGTGGCAGCCTGACGGTGTGGATCTCGGAGGACGAGTTGAAGGGATGGGGGCCACCAAGACACGGACGGCGAAAGCCCGGCGGTCAGGCTCAGTACTCCAACCACGCCATCGAGATAGCCCTGACGGTGGGCATGGTTTTCCACCTTCGCTTGCGTCAGACAGAGGGCTTTCTCCGATCCCTGGTTTCATTGCTCGTTCTGGACGGAGAGTCCCAGACCACACCACGATCTCCAGGCGAGCCAAGAAGCTTGGGAGGCTCCCCATCTGTGCGCCTGCTGGCAACAAACCAGTCCACATTCTGGTCGACAGCACTGGCCTTGCGATCCACGTAGGCAACCTACGCAAACCGCCAAGAAACCGGGATTGGCGCAAGCTGCATATCGCGATCAACGCCCTCACCGGCGAAGTCATCGCGTCAGACCTGACCAGCAAGCGCGCGCCTGACGCTTCTCGCGTGCCCGCACTGATCATGGAGATCGAAAGGCCGCTTGGGTCGGTTTGCGCCGACGGTGCGTACGACAACAGAGGCGTCTACAAGGCCATTGAGAACCACACTGCCAATCGCTCGCCGAGGGTGCTCATCCCGCCCAAGAAGAACGCCCGGGTGAGACCCTCAACACCGACAGCCAGGGAGCGAAACCGAAACATTCGATCACGAGCCAGACTGGGCAGGCGACAGTGGCACACCAAGTCTGGATACAGCCGGCGCAGCATGGTTGAGAATACAATGTACCGCTACAAGTCTATCATCGGCCCGATGATGCGAAGTCGAACGCTACAAGGACAGAGGGTAGAAGCAAGAGTTGGATGCAGAATCTTGAACAGGATGGCCGCACTGGGAATGCCCGAAAGCTACCGAGTTGACTGAACCTGAAACTGGAAAGGGATCCGAATAGCCGGAATTCGAGTCATGCACCAACGTCACGTGTTCCTCGAACATTGCGTACCAGCCCGCGGTCTGTTCCGATTCGTCATAAGCGTCCGTGGTGGCCTCCTCAATCATGGCCGCGTACTTGGATTCATCCGTCCGGGGCTTAGTGGCGGCACGGGCTTTCTTTGATGACTTTTTGGTTGGCATGGCCTGATCCTGTCGGGCGATTTAGAACGTTTCGAGGTGGCTCATTGTCAATGCAACCGCGGACTAGCCGTCGCTCAAGAAGATCGACTGTATGCTTTTGCTGGTTTGACCTAGTGCCGCTTCTTGCGGCGCAACGCCTTGCGTTTCTTGCTGGTTGGCACCCATACGCGTCTCTCCGTTACCTTTGATGCGGGCTGGACATAATTGGTTGATTCGTGTCCGGGCGCTATGCCAGTTAGTGCCGCGAGTCGGGTTGCCACCCGCTGCTGCATTGCTTGCCGCTTTCGACGACATTCATCCGCCCAGGGCACTTCGATTCCTTGCATCAATGCCAGTGCCAGAACGTGCTCATCCAGTGGAGTGATGCCCGGTTCAAATTGTCCGCGCTCGATTTTATCCAGCAACGTCGGGAAGGCGACCGTGGTGCACATGTCACAGAGGTCATCGGCAACGAACGTATTTCTGTCTGGGTCATTGCTTGTAATGTCCAGGACGCGCACAAGAGCGGTCTCGCCTGCCGGTGAGCGCATTGATGCAAGTGCGGAAGGTGTATATCTCTGGAAATCATCGGTCGCCTCAGCATAACGGTCGGCAATCTCAGCCGCCAGTTCGGCAGTGCCGATTTTACCTAGTGCATCCGCCGCGTGTTCGTTGACCAAATCACCGTCTTGACCGACGGCATTGAACAGAAACGGAATAGCGTCCTGGACGCGCAACGTGCCAACGAGGTCGATAAGGTAAACTTCGAGCCATGAATCCGCGGTCTTGGGGCTGGATATGAGTTCCAAAGCACGCACCTCGACCTCCCCGGGGTGCTTGGCGAGTTCATCAACCACAATTGAACCATCTCGGTAGGGTGATTCCCTCGTGCTTTCGGAATCAAGGTGTTCGGCAAACGCAATGAGTTCGTTCCACAGCGCATCAACGCTTGTCGCTGCAAATTGGCGTCGTCTCTCGATCCCACGACTCAGTGTCTTAGAAAGCATCAGCCCGGCCACAGGATGAGCAACAACGGTTTCGAGAAATTCCAAGGGAAGAGAAAGTATTACTTGTTCAATTACTTGCCGATCTGGATTGTCCCGATATTTGACAAAGGCTTCGATCAGTCGCTCCGTTGATGTTGATGTGGGGCTGGTATTGGCGAGAGCCCGATAGAGTGAGTTACGTGGTCCGAATCGGTCCACGACAGTCCAAAGGTCGTCTGCCTGAAGCAATGAACTATTGGCAGCTTCTGCGAAGTACACAAGGGCTCGTTCTCGGACGAGTTCGTCATCGTGCGAGAGGAACGGTCGAACCTGGTTTGAAGTCAGCATGACCGTGCAGGCGTGCCGGATTTGGATGTTGGCGTCAAGTCACAGGGTGACACGAACTGCGCCAATGAACCTACGAAGCCACTCGCTCGAAGAACCACGCAACTCTCGCGATCGCGTGCATTCTGAAATGCAAGATTCGATGGCCACGGGTACCGTGCCAAGCAACCACGCGCCGCTGGTGTTCAAGTATCCAAAAGCTGTCGCCTAAGCTACCGGTGTCCCCACTAGTTTCCTTCTAACAGTCAGGGAATCGGACCTTCACGGTGCTTGCCCGACTCGTTTCGAGAAAACAGGCCCCGAGCGAACAAAGCCGGCGGTATCATTGATGGGCTGTTGGCGGTGGATGTACGTCCAGCCTTGTCGCTCGGGGCCCAGAGTTTCCAGTTCTCTTGCCAATTCACGAAACATCGACATCGACGGTCAAGGCAAGTGAAGATTGGATCACGAAACTCGACTGGCCCACGGTGCCTTGTACGTATTTTCTACGCAAGGTTCGTCAATGATCCACCATTCCGAAATTCGAACAGCCCGACAGTTACCTATGGGCTAAAGTGTTCACCACTGACAGGACTGGCAACAACGGCCATGGACGTTTTTGCAAGAATCGTGGAACGGCACGAAGCCCGGAGATGATGATATGTCCCAATATGACAATGATCCCGCCGAAAAGGCCAAAACATGGGCCGGGGGCCAAGTACCTGTTTCAATTTACGAACGCACCCGTCAGGCCATGCTCGAACAAGGTCTCAGTTGGGACGGTACACTCACCGAAGCCTTGGGTCTGTGGCTCGAAAAGAAGGCGGCGTCTGGAGCCGAACATCCACCCCCAAGTGACGAATTAACTGCCTCTGTGGCGAGCACCTTGGCTGCCCGTCGGTCTGTAGAGTCTCTTTTGGAGGCGAGCTATCCCCCCGAGTTCTTCAAGCGGGTCAAGGCATTGGTCGACTCGAGATTGATTCCATGGAGCTCAGTAGTGAGAGTAGGACTTGAGCTCTGGTGCCTGGCCAACGAGCACAAGGATGTCTTCGCAGACACTCTACATAAGGTGGCTAGGGTACGGAGGGCAGCACGAGCTCAGTCCAAGGTCGAAACCTCATTAGCGGTTTCTGTAGAGACGTAGGCACTAGTAGATGAATCCAAGTAAGGGGAGTTCTTGATTGATCCAAGTTGGAAAAGAAGGAACAACAGGGTCGGTTGAGGAATGGCTTGTTGCGGGTTGTGTTGGGGATACAAGGTTTGCCGGCCAGCATGTTCGCCACTGTCGTGCGACCAATCTCGATCTTGAGTCCGCGCAGCGCGTCACGGATCTTCGTGTAACCCCAGCCGATGTTCTCGCTGGCAAGCCTGATGACGAGTTCGCGGATCTCGGTCGCCTTGCGAGGCCTGCCGAGCTTCCTGCGTTGCGTCGAGCTATCGTACTTCTGGGCAGCGAGCTGTCGAAACCACGTCAGGATGGTGGAGGGGCGGGCGATCTGGCAACAGGCCTCGCGTTCCTCGGGCGTCAGCGCCTTACCCTTGATCGCCAGCCGGCACCGTTGCTCGTCGGTAAACGGAATGCGTTTCCAGCCGGTAGTCTCAGTGTAGACTTCCCGGAGTACGCGAACCTCCTCCAGCAGGTACTCGATCCTCCGCGCCAGCTGCTGGTTGATGGCGTACGCCACCATCGCGATAATGAACTGGAACGTCACCGGAAGCATCGGGCGCAGACTGCCGCAGGTCGTAGCGCCTTTTCAAGCCTGCATTTCCATCGCAAAGTATGCGACAATCCGGCGCCATGAGTTTCTGGACAACACGGGTTCGATCGCCTCGGAAGGCGGTTAGCAACGAACGCGCCAACCGATTGTGGCCCCGATGTGCACCGTTTTTGCGACTGCGAGCCACAGTTTAGCCCGGGATTGTCCATCTGGACGACCACCTGGACAATGTTCTCGAGCAAATCTGCATACTCACGCCCGTGGAAAGGCTCGTCGAACGAGTCTAATGAAGTCACACCGCAACCAACCTCGTACCGTCTCTCCCTTGGCTGATAGGCTCCTCGGCACTACGTCTTTCACGGAGGCTATTATGGCGCGACACCGCACGCACTGGACCCTTCAGATCCAAACTCGCCGCCAATTCCTCGAACGGAGCATGGTGGCTACCGCCTGGGCGGGCCTCTCAGCCTGTAGTGGATTTGACTTAGACTCGCAGCAATCGCAACAAGACGCGAACGTACCCACCGGGCCGCAGCCGGCGGTGACGGCGTTCGGCCCCATTACTCCCAATGAATATTTCTACATCACGAGCTGTTGCGGTAATCCGGCGGTGGATGCCACCACTTGGGCTCTCTCGATCATGAACCGCGGCGCCGAGATTACCAGCATCGACTATCCCACCCTGATAAATCTCCCTGCCCGCCAGAAAGAGCATACCCTGGAATGCATTAGTGCTGGACCGGGGTATTTGGCCATCTCCAATGCCATCTGGACGGGGCTTCCACTGTCTGAAGTGTTCGATGCAATTGGCGTCGCGGCCAGCGCGGGCACGATCGAACTGGTGTTCAGGAGCGTGGAAGGCTACAGCGCTTCTATTCCGGTGACGGATTTGGAGAAACCGGCGTGGCTCGTTTGGCTCATGAACGGGGTCGAGCTTCCTCAGGAACACGGGTTTCCGGCGCGGCTGCTCGTGCCTGGCCGTTACGGCATGAAGAACCCGAAATGGATTACCAGCATCGACTTCGTTAACCAGCCGTACACGGGATACTGGGACCAACAGGGTTGGTCCAAGGAAGCGCCCTATCAGACGAACACCTTGGTTTTCGCGCCTCTCAGCGACGTGCCAGCAGGCGCGATCGTTGCCAATGGGACGGCTTTTGCCGGGAGCGATCCGATCATTTCCGTAGAAGTTTCCGTAGACGCAGGCCAATGGCTGCCTGCAACGATCGACTACTCCCCGGGCGCCGACATCTGGACGCTGTGGCACTACGACATGGTTCTCCAGGCAGGCCCTCACAGCCTGCAAGCGCGGTGCACCACGCAATCGGGAAGTCAGAGCAGCCCAGCGTCGGTTGCCACCGACTACTTGGCGGGCTTCGATGGTAGCGATTTGGTCG
Organism: uncultured delta proteobacterium; assembly: GCA_963835565.1. Classification (GTDB taxonomy): domain Bacteria; phylum Myxococcota_A; class Polyangia; order Polyangiales; family Polyangiaceae; genus FEN-1139. The sequence continues at coordinate 28,502 of CAWIGY010000038.1, read as the reverse complement.
ATTTCAACGTGACCTGAGCGGCCGCCGAAGCCTCGCTGGTGCCGCTTTTGGTGGAGCACGCGGAGGCCGCTGCCGAATCCGACGACGCCGTGGCGCAAGCGGAGGAGAGATACTGGCAATTGCTCGCCTTTAGCGACAAACGGCGCACGCACGACGCCTACGACACGTCGCTCGCGGCACTCGAGCGGCAGGTCGACCAGTTGCTGCGCGGCCGGCTCAGCACATGCAACGATCTGCTCAAGGTCCAAGGCGGCAATTATTCGGGAAGCTACGAGTCTAGAGGGGTCATGGACCGTAAGCCGATGGCTGCTTGGTAACCTGGTGCGTTGATGCAGTACGTTGAAGTTCTTAGCGCCCCCTTGTAATGGCGAGTACCAGAGTGTCTCGAGTAACACTTCCGTAAATTACGATTTCGCGGGAGTTTCCGACACGCGAACGAAATAGAATTCCCCTCACGACTCCCGTTGCCATTCAAGGAGCAAGTTGCCATTTTATTATTCGAATCGTGGCGAGCCATCGCAGACGGAGTAGTGAATGTTAGGTTCGAGAATATCGCTAGTAATGTTGACTACGGTGTTGGCAACTGCCTCGTATGCCTCGACACAGTCAAACGCCGCCGCCGCTCCCGAAGCAACCGCGGGGAGCGCTGGTCCACCTTTGGCTACGACGCAAGTTCCTCCACCCGCCGCTGCCCCTTACTCATTACCGTGGCAATTGCGCCCAGCGCAGGCGGTCAATGTAGTGAGGGCGGACACGGCTTTGGCATTCGCAGACCCAAGATCTACGGTAGCTTCAACCATTCTCTTTGCCGCGAAGGTTACTGACAACCTTTCGCCATTGGTTAGATTGGGTCTTGTATCGAACTCACCTGACGCTGGACCAAGCGCGACCAATTTCGAAAACCCAGTTCTTGGTGCGATCTATGGGCTAAAGCCGATTCCAGACTGGCGATTGGGGCTCTTTTTGGGGGTAACATTGCCCATTGGTCAAGGGGGCGGCAATGGCCCGGTGCCTGCCAAGGCAGCGGCAAATCAAGCGGGTATTTTGGCACGTTCGGCTATGGACAATGCCATGTTTGCGGCCAACTACTTCACGGTCTTTCCGGGAGTTGACATTGCATTTGTGAAAGGCGGTTTCACTGTTCAAGGCGAGGCTACGCTGTTTCGGCTCACCCGGGCACGCGGTCCGAGTACCCAGGACTCGGGAAATACCAATTTAACAATGGGATTACACCTGGGCTACTTCATATTCCCATTCCTGTCAGTGGGCGCCGAGCTGCGTCATCAGCGATGGCTCTCCACGCCGGCTTCCGTAAAGGCCGACACCACGGGCGCCACACGCGACAATACGACCCTTTCAATTGGACCAAGGGCTCACTTCGAAGTGGGCAATAAGATGTGGCTGCGGCCCGGAATTGCATTTGTCACCCCATTCGATGATCCCATGAAGGCCGCTGGGTATAAGACAGTTTTTGTCGATGTTCCGTTTAATTTCTAGCCGTGCTCACCCGTGCTCCGCGGAAACCCATATTGCCCGGAATTATTGGCCATTTCACGCCGTGCTAGATTTGGTCAGTGATTCAGTTTTTCCTCAAATTGCTCATTTGGCTACTGCGCGCCCTGTTCAAATCCAGCGGCTCTCTTGTATTTGAGAACCTTGCCCTGCGACAACAGCTTGCCACCTATGCCCGTGGCCAGAAGCGCCCCCATGTGAAGCCCCAGGAGCGAATCTTTTGGGTAGCCCTATCAAAAGCGTGGTCGTCTTGGCGCTCCGCCCTGATTATGGTCAAACCCGAAACCGTGATCGCTTGGCACCGGCGCGGCTTCACGCCCTGGGACAAGGTTCCTCGTTTCCTGATTCACGACAACGATGGGATTTTCGGACAATATCGTGATCGCAAGCAGCGCGGCGAGAGAGGCCGCCGCTACCGATGTCACCTTGATCTTTAGCTCAAAGAGGTCATGGGCATACAGGGGGTCCCAATACCGTATGGGGCACCAAACGCGAATGCTCACGTGGAACGCTTCCATCGGGCATTACGCGAAGAAGCATTGAATCACTTCATATTCTTGAGTGAACGACACGTCCTTCAAGTCTGCCGCAAGTACGTCAACTACTACAACGGCGCGCGCCCGTCACAGGCACTCCACGCGATTCCGGATCCATATCCGGAATTACGAAATCCGCCGCCGAAGACGGGTAAGATCATCGCACTGCAGGTGCTCGGCGGCGTGCAGCATGACTATCGACGAGTGGCGTAATCGTCGCGAGTCGGCAACTGCTCGACAATGCTCTCGGTCCTGCCAAAAGAACATGGGGCGAACCATCTGGCTTCAGCTTGCGACATCGCGAGCATCGTTATTTTGATTCACGGGTGAACCGTCCCCGTCGATTGGCGACGTCAAAGGGACTTGCTGGTCGCCAGTCGCAACCCCAACGAATAATCGCGGATTACGACCCTTTTTGACTGTGGTGTGTCGCAGACACATGCCGTGAACTCCGACATGGAAATCTCACATTGAACGATTTAGAACAACCCGGTTGGTTGGCACTACACGGCCTCTGTCATTACTAACGCCGTGCGCATCGATCTGATTTCAAACACTTGGCGTTCTGCAAGCGTCCCAGACCCCCCCGAAAAAAATCATTTGACCCCCAAACTGCGGAAGTTGGGCTAGCACAAGCCCCGAAATCTCGGCCGCAGCCTCGAACGCCCATGAACCTCCCTTCTATCGAGGGAATGTCGAGAACAAACCAAAACCCGGCGCCGCACGTCGCTGGCTAAGGAGATGGTTTACGCCGCACGGTGTCGTCAACAAGTGACAGGTTATCTCCACAGGCAGCTGGAGTCTCCATGGAAATCATATGCGATTTCAACGGGGAGAATTGCAACGATTGGACAGACTCGACCCTCAACACTTCGCACGGCAATACCCATGCGGGCGCCAAGGGGTGGACGAACAACAATGTCGGGGTCTCGTCTTGCGCCAATGCCAGCCGCGTGATCTGCGTGATGAATGGTGCGAATACTCCAGTCACTGTGACACCAGTAGCGGGCAAGAAAATCTATATAACCAAGTCAGGCTGGGTGCCAGGCGGAGGCCTAACTTCCGCAGATGCGAAATGTTTGGCCGATGCTCCCACCTCGGTGACAGCGACCAAGGCAGTCCTAGTGGCTTCGACACGCGCTCTGACCGATGTCCTTGTCGCAACAACGGTTTACGTGCGGCCCGATGGCGTCAAGGTCGGCACGGGGGCTGAAATCGTTCAAGCTATGAACAATACCGCGCCCGCCACTATTGAAAGCGCTGTTACCCAGGACGGTGGTGGCAACTACGTCAATCCAGCAGTTGCTCAACTTTTATGGACTGGTCTCACTTACCAGGGGAGCGCTAGTACGGACACCTGCCTAGACTGGACCTCGGCGTTGTTGACAAATACCGGCACCGGCGGCGGCGTGGCGACGGGTTGGTCTGCTGCTGGCAAGGACGGTAGCTTTGCGTGCAACAACAACTTTAATGGTGCAGCCATCGTCTTTCTACAGTGCGCGGAGCAATAGGTCAGTCGCAGATGCTACAGAAATAGCCCAGCTGCGACTCAGGCGTTGACACTGGCAAAGCGATCTGCTCGCGGCACGAGGCGCCGGCAGAAGGCGAAGGCTATTCGAATCGGCATTTCACTACTGCCTATCACCGAGCTGCCCGAAGTCGGCGGGCTTCACCATCAGTGCGCGACGGAAGCAGCATGATTTCCATGCGGATCGGGTTTTCGGTAACAACAGACCCGGCTGGTGGGGAGCGGCCCGGGATCAGCGGGCCGACTGGGGCGGCAGGTAGGCCAGGTACAGGTAGGCCGCCGCCACCTCCTCGTCGCTGAGGTAGGGGTAGACCGGCATACGCGACGCCGGCGTCGCCATCCCCGCCATGGAGGTCCAGCCGTGCCGCACCTTGTGCACCACGCCGTCCAGCGACATCTGCTCGGGGAGGTTAGCCAGCGCCGGGACCAGGCCAGACATCATCATGGCGTGACCGCCGGACTGGCCGGTCGCGTCGTGGCAGACACGGCAGGTCCCGCGAACCACCTGCTCGCCGATCCGCAGGGCCGACTGGTTGACCTTCTGGACCACGGCGCCCGTGGGGGCTACCCCACCGAGCTGCTTGAGGTAGTCGGCCAGCGCCACCACCTCCTGCTCGGAAAGGTAGGCGAAGGGAGGCATGGTCTCTAGGTACGGCAGATTGGGCTTGGTCCCGCCCTTGGCCAGCCGCTCCCGCAGCGCCTCCTCGGCGTGCAGCGCCAACTGGCGGGCCAGCTCGGGCTTCGGCTCGGCGCCTGCCGCCCTCATGGCTGCCTCGTGCTGGGCGGGAGATAGGGCCCGCGACGGGCCGATGATTGAGGCCACCGCGGGCGGCTTCCCGGCCCCGGCCGGGCCGTGGCAGGAGCGACAGTTGAGGCGGTAGATGTCGGCGCCGCTAACCGGGAACTTGGCGCGCAGGCTCTCAAGCGCCGCCTTGTCCCGGAGGCCCACCTGCGTCAGCGCCTTGCGGACCGAGTCGATGAAGGCCCGGGGTAGCGCGCTGCGGGGCGTGTCACCGCCCCCGAGCCGACCGAGCGGGCTCATCTCTACGGTGAGCGCGAGTCCTCGCACGATGCTGGGGCCGCTGAGCGGCAGGGGGGTTCCCGGCGGCGCGGGGGCCGTGGCCGGGGCCGCCTGCGCGACGGCTAGCGCCGGGACCAGGAGAACGAGGAGCAGCGCCAGCGGCGGTTGACCTTCACGGTTCGTGCGCATGACGGGAACGATACCCCTCCGGCTGTCCTTCGCCAAGTCGCCATCCGCACCCCGTCTTTTCCGGCGATGACGACGACTGTCTGGCCGTGCCCTGTCCATCTCCAAGTAAAACCTGGTCTGTCCCGGGAGAGGCCAGACCTATGATATTTTCTTCCGCCAAGTATGCGCATTCTTCATCGTCCACCTTGGGTCGAGACGAATGGTCCATGCTGCCGCCACCCGACATACTTGCGCTAGCCCAACTTCCGCAGTTAGAGGCATGGGTTGCTGCAATTTCAATGGGCTAGCCACGAAAGTTATCACTACATCCCGATGGCCGGTGTCGCCCGGCGCAGTATCACAACGCTTTCAGCGAAAGCCAGGAAGATCGAGACGCTTCGGTTTAACGAGATCGTCTCCAGCTTCAGCTCATCGATTTCTCTCCTCCCTGCCATTCAAGCTAAAAGGTTGCTGACTTATTGCCTTTGGGAGACTAACTCTCCCTGAACGCACCAGCCTTCGCTGGTCGCACTCCAAGTTGAGCCGGGTACGAATGATCGTTACACTCATCGGCGAGAGTTCGTCGGCGAGTGATTGCGCCAACCATTGCACGAGTCCGCCTGCGACCTCGTATTCATCCTCTGCCGCTCGGCACAAATGGTCGGGTCCGTTGCCATCAATACACCACGCCACCGAGGTCTTCAATCGCGGATTGCTTGGCCACGGCAGCATCGGCCTTGGCTTGTTCCTTGCGCTGCTGAGAGTCTCGACATCCTGCACTTTCTCGCGCGATAGTTCGTTTCTCTGGACTTTCCCGCCCTTTCGGCGTTCGCTTTCCCGATCAAGCCGCCTCGTGGAGCGCGCTCATGGACGCCTCTGTCCCGCTGTGCGTTTCGCACGTTGTCGCCCGATTCGTTGCCAATCGTTCTGCTCGGGCCGCCTTGCGGGCGACTGCGAGCTCGATAGGTAAGTTCGCAGCCTTCCACGGCGGCAAACAGTCAGTGAAGTTTGGGGCTAGACCGATAAGGAGGGTTGAGCCGATAGCTACTTGCTAACCTCATACGTTGGTGCCGTGCTTTGCGATGCATAGCGTCTAAGGACATTTCCACCCACACCCGCCATCATGGCATCTAGATGCAATCCATAGAAATCACTACTTTAACAGACCTGCGACCTCCGTTTCGAGTTGGCGGTTTGCGTAGGTTGCCTACATGGATCGCAAGGCCGGTGCTGTTGACCAGAATGTGGACTGGTTTGTTGCCAGCAGCCGCACAGATGGGGAGCTTCCCAAGCTTCTTGGCTCGCCTGGAGATCGTGGCGTGGTCTGGGACTCGTCCGTCCAGAACGACCAATGAAAACAGGGATCGGAGAAAGCCCTCTGTCTGACGCAAGCGAATGTGGAAAACCATGCCCACCGTCAGGGCTATCTCGATGGCGTGATTGGAATACTGAGTCTGACCGCCGGGCTTTCGCCGTCCGTGTCTTGGTGGCCCCCATCCCTTCAATTCGACCTCAGAGATCCACACCGTCAGGCTGCCACGTTGTTGCAGACCTGCTTCGTACTCGGGCCAGTTGGTGACCTTGTACGAGCCCTTGACGTATTTGGCTTGGCTGCGCTTGAAGGCGGTCATCAGCAACTCCAGAACTAGGCTCTCGCGTGGCCCCTAGGCAACATTGAAGGAAGGTATTTATTTGAAAGACCGCCTGGATGGCACTTTCGGCAGTATTGGTGGCGAATCTTCTCAAGAGCTGTCGAAAATTGAGGAGTGACCTGGCTGGACTTGTGGGGAAAGGCAGATCGGTTGATCGGTCAGCGTATGCTTGAAGTTTTGCGCCGTCCTGGTCAATTCATGGAAACTTTTCTTCGTCGTCAGTGTCTTTAGTGCGTGACTTCGAAGCAGCCTGTGCGGACCCGTGAACCTGAGCGACGCCAAGGGATATTCGTTTTTCAGATCCCGGAGGATCAGCTGGCCGAGAACCATACGGCGCGGGTTCTGTGGCAGCTTGTCGAAACCCTGGATTTATCTGGGTTCATTGAAGATGCAAAGTCGGTGCAAGGACATTGCGGGCGCGATCGACTCAGCGTCAAGATGCTGCTGACCCTTTGGCTGTACGCCATATCGCGAGGGATTAGCAGTGCTCGTGAGATCGAACGACTCAGCAAATCGGATGACGCTTTCCGATGGATCGTGGGTGATCAGACCGTCAGCCACGCAACTCTTTCAGGTTTTCGAGTAGGTTATCGAGCCGCTTTGGAGCAACTGATGACGGATATTCTTGGGGCATTGCTGCAGCAAGGATTGGTCGAGTTGGACTTCGTGGCCCAAGATGGGACTCGCGTCCGGGCCAGTGCCTCTGCTCCTTCTTTCCGAAGCGAAACAGCCTTGCAACAGTGTCTCGAACAAGCGGCGCTGCATGTCAAAGCGGTCATGGCAGAGGCAGACGACCCAGAGGCAACGAACGCTGAAAAGACCGCTCGTCTGGCGGCTGCACACGACTACCAGCAACGAGTCCAACGCGCTATCGAGGTCGTCCATGAGCTCAAAGCCAATGACAAGAAAAAACCCCGCGCATCCACCACTGACAGTGATGCTCGCATCATGAAGATGGGAGATGGCGGATTTCGTCCGGCATACAACATTCAACTCGCTACGGCAGGTTTTCCGATGGGTGGACCACGCACCATCGTGGGACTACGTGTCACTAACGAAGGTACAGACATGGGCTCATTGACGCCGATGGTACAGGAGGTTGAGCAGCGCACGGGCCAGACCCCTCACACCATCTTGGCTGATGCCGGACACGCACATCACGAGTGCATTTGCAATCTCATGGACCACAACATATTGCCACTGGTATCAGTGCCTGAAACGTCCAAGAATCCGGGACCCAACGCCAATTTCGAGCCAAAGGTCGATGCATGGCGAGAGGTCATGCAGACCGAACAAGCACAAGATCTATATCGACACCGCGCTGGGCTTTGTGAATTGCCGAACGCTCACTTCAAGAGTCGCTTTGGTCTGGAACGATTCCTGGTGCGGGGACTCAACAAGGTCACTTGCGTGGTCCTGATTACCTCGATTGCTTCGAACCTCTTGGCGCATGGGCACAAGCTGCTCGCCATGATCGGCTGATCGGGCGAATCGCGATTCATCTGCGCCGACACGTCTGCCATATCAAGAAAGTATTGCTCTGACGTCAAAGAACGACAAGAGCAGCATCCATTTGTTGCGGTCTAACCGTCGCGCCCGCCATGGCATGACACCGGCGTGGCTTCCGTCGATAGGTGATGTCTCGCCAATGCCAGTCAGCAAATTCAATTTTCGACAGACCTTCAGTGCAACTCGGCATTTCTTGACCTTTGGTGGCAGACAATGAGGCGGGATTAGCTGTGTCAAAGAGTGCGTCAATTTGAACGGTCGGCTAGTTGCAATTGCGCCGAAAGACCCTTCCCCTGCAGGCCCAGGACAACAACTTCCGCCCCGGAGAATACGGAATTATGCGGCGAGAACCGGGAGTTCGCGACTCTTGATAACGACCTTCACGGCATCTTCCATCGGATCTTTGACAGGCACCTCAATGCGAAGCAGGCCATTTTCGTAGGTCGCTTCGGCTTTGTCAGGTTTCACCGGCCAACCCAAAGCCAGTGATGCAACATACTCGATGTTCCCCGCTGGCGCTGTCAGGTGGACGCTGTCTTCCAGGAACTTTACATCGACGGTATCCGCTGGCGCTCCCGGGATAGCGAACTCCACTACTAGCTTGCGTTTCTCAGCGTCAGCATAGGCGGCGTCTGGAAATAATGGAACCAGAAGTTCATGGAAACCCAATGGAAACAACGAACTTGTTATCTGTGAGCCATGGCGCATGTTGACGGGTCGCGGGTTGAGGAGATTGCAGAAAAGTTCGCTCTGTTGGCACCGACGATGGACGAGCGCCAGACGCGACTCTGGCTGGCCGCCGAGGCGAGGGCTATGGGTCGCGGGGGCATTGCAGCGGTCACCGTGGCCACTGGGGTACTTCGCAAGCGGATTGGTATAGGTATTCGAGAGCTTGAGCAAATGGCACTTGAGCCGCCCCGAGAGCCGCCAGGGTCTCAGCGAATCCGACGTCCGGGTGCCGGCCGCAAGAAGCTCACGGAGACCGATGGCACCTTGGTCGCTGATCTCGAGTCAATCATCGCTCCAGAAACCCGTGGCGACCCCGAGTCACTGCTCCGGTGGACGACAAAGAGCGTTCGGAAGCTGGCCGCTCAGTTGTGCGAGATGGGCCATGAGATCGGCCGTCAGAAAGTCAGCGAGCTGCTGGATGCGCTCGGCTGCAGCCTGCAGTCGCTGCGCAAGACCCGCGAAGGGGCTTCACATCCAGATCGCGACGAACAGTTCCGACACATCAACCGCAAGGCCCGCGAGTTTCAAGCCAAGGGTGAGCCAGTGATCTCGGTCGATACCAAGAAAAAGGAGCTAATCGGCGACTTTCACAACAAGGGCAAGGAGTGGCAGCCAAAGGGAAAACCGGAGCCCGTGCGCAGCCCAGCTGCCTCGTTGGACATCTTGGAGCTTGAGCGATGCAGTTGCACATCGCGTAATTATTGACTTTTCTTCCAACTGGAGATTACCCATAATGGCCGGTCGGGAGTAGCTGGCCGGGCACGATGACGCACCGTGAACGACGCAGTTATGACCATCGAGTCAAGGCCCAGATTATCGCCGCCGACCCGACAGAGCGGACTTGTCTCTTGACCACGAATCACTCGCTAATTGCGAAAGCAAGGCCACATCAGCAATGAGGGTCCTTTCGCCGCAAGAAGACAAGCGAACGTTCGCCCTTCACCTCGCGTTCGGCCCTGCACGCCGCTGAATTTCGCTGTAGTCCACGGCAAACCTCGGGTCGATTCTCATACTCCTGGCATATGAACTGGCCCCATTGCATGTCAAACTTGAGCGCGGCGCAGTGACCGTCTACTGGGCGCATATAAGCGCGGTTCTCGATAAACTGGACATAGGATTCCGCGGCTTCCCCAAGTCGCGCGTAATCATTGCCGGTTACCTGCACGTAACGAGTAAGCTCCGAGAAACAACAGGCTGCGCATTGTTGACATTCGGGAGTAGCGAAGGGTATCATGGTTAACCTGGGTTTGCATTTGCTCGTAGTGAACAACGTCTTCAGAGTGGCGGTGAGGCGAAAACTCACTTCATGTGACACTCCGCCAAGTCTCTACTCGCAAGGACAACAGTAGTAACTGTATTCCGAGAGATTTATCGCTCGGCACGCGTCGAGCTGACTGAGACCGCTCATTATACCGGATACGGCATACTCGCTGGCATCGCAGACATCCGTGCAGCACCCGCCTGGCTCCGGTATTGTGTCCGAAAATATCGTACCGAACGTTGCTCCCTCGGAAACTTTGCAGTTGACGGCTGCTCGTGATGCGTGTGCTGAGCTGCCCGCATCACTGTTGAAGACGTCCGGCCAATTGCAGGAAGGTGCAGCGGAAGCATCCCACGAAAATGTCGGAGTCACACCAATTACCAATGGGGCGGTACAGAGTGGTCCGCTTGTGCCGCCAACATTTGATATTCCAGTACCTGGACCGCCCCCGGCACCAAAACCATTACTGTTCATCTTTGCGCTGCAAGCAAGCGTTGCGATACCTACAAGAAGCCAAGAATGCATGATGCGGCAAAGCCTACGCGGTGCATACTCGGAGTCAAGCTGGACCGCTGAATGACCCCCCCATGAGGTTCGAAACGATGGAGTGGTTAGGCGACGCATTTCCGCCTATGGCTGTTCAGGCTTGGCCAATAGCTTGCGAAAAGCCCAGCAGTTGACGCAAGGAGTTTCAAAGCACTGCATCAACACATCAGGTCACCACGCAGCCATCGGTTTACCGTCCGTGACCCGTCTGGACTCGAAGTTTCCCTGACTAAGCGCCGCCTTGGCAGGATGTGCCACCGTTTCATCGCCGCGTTTACGAAGTGACGCGACAGATTTCACCCGGCAAAACGCTTTCCTACGGACAGATTGCCACTCGACTCGGTGCGCCAGGCGCGGCGCGTGCCGTGGGACAAGCGCTCGGAAAAAACCCTTTTGCCATCGTGGTGCCTTGTCACCGAGTGATCGCAGCGTCAGGTAAGCTTTGCGGCTTTTCGGCCAGCGGCGGTGTCGCAACCAAGCTCCGCATGCTCTCGATTGAAGGCGCCGTTAGCGTACTTATGGCGTGAGACTTGATGCAAATGAGTCAACTTTTCCCGATGCCGTGTTCACTACGCCCTTTGGGCGTTCCTCGCTTCGCGAGGACCGTCTACCTCCGTGAAAAAGTACAGCGCACTGTACTTTCTCACTCCGGTTCCGGTCGGGCCCCGGAACACCACATGATAAAAACGTCGCAACCAACCTGCGGGTCACCCATGAAAACCCAACGCACGGCGTGCCGGCATTTCAAATAGAAATAGCAAACGGGGCGTCACCGGGCGGGAGGAGTCCCGTTACTTCTTGACGCTGAGACATCCGCGCAGAGCCGGCTTGAATTCGGTCTCGAAGGAATTGTCCACACAAGCCATGTCTTTGGGGCAATCGCCATCGACCTGGCACGCGATATGCGCAAGTCGCCCCATGCAATAGGCTCTGGATGCGCATTGGCTCGCCACTTTTTGACCATACTCCTGCCCCGATTCAGGGCTGACGCAGCAGATCTTTCCCTCGGGACAATCCTGCGGCCCCTTGCAAAACGCTGCAAACGGCGCGCATTGAGAGGTTCCGCGAATAGACGCTAGGAGTTTCAAAGTACTGAATCAACGCACCAGGTAACCACGCAGCCATCGGTTTACCGTCCGTGACCCGTCTGGACTCGAAGCTTCTCGAATAATTGCCGCCTTGGATTACGACGAACACCACGGACCGCGGAACGTTCGTCGTGCGCGCAACTGACCCGAGCGGCGCGTGGTCCGAACCCACCTGGCTCGACGTGCCAGGCATCGACCCCTCGATTCTCTTCGACGAAGGTCGGGTGTACGTCTGTTATCCAGGCTCGCGCGGAATCGAACAGTGCGAAGTCAATCTCGAGACAGGTCGGCGACTCGGTGAGCCACGCGCGCTCTGGAGCGGAACGGGTGGGCGTTGCCTCGAAGGACCGCATCTGTATCGAGAACAGGGGCGTTAAGGAAAAGGAAACGCAAAGCATGTCGCTTTGCCTAATGCCAGCACGCCGCCGTCAAGTCCACGGTTCGTGACCACCTAGCTGTGACGTTCATTATCTAAATGCCGCCTTGCTTCGCCAGCAGCTCATCGTCGCGTCTAGAAAAGTCAAACGTCCTATCTTCAAGGCCCATGAGCGTGGCTTCGTTGTCCTGCTTGCGAGCCTTCTGCCCCATTGGCGGAACGCGCTGCTGCTCGTGAAACCTGACACGGTACTTCGTTGGCACCGTGAGGGATTTCGGCTCTTCTGGCGTTGGAAGTCGAAGAATACCAAGAGCCCTATTTCCCAAGTTGACCCGGAGGTCATTGCACTCATTCACCGCATGGCCGCTGAAAACGTGACCTGGGGAGCGGAAAGAATTCGCGGCGAGCTCCTGAAGCTTGGAATTCGAATCGCAAAGCGCACGATTCAACGACACATGAGAAAGTCGAGACCACCTGAACTTCCTCGCGGCCAGACTTGGCGCACATTTTTGAGAAACCACACAGTTTGGGCATGCGATTTCTTGCAGACCTATGATGTCTGGTTTCGACCCATCTTTGCGTTTTTCGTCATCAACATCAACTCGAAGCGAGTAGTACACGTTGGCGTCACTCGTTCACCTACCGCCGAATGGACAGCGCAACTGCTTCGGAATATCACACCATTTGGTGAGGGACCCCAATTCGTCATTCGCGATAATGACAACAAGTTTGGGGCTGAATTCGACTGTGTAGCGAAGGGTGCTGGAATGAAAGTATTGCGTACTGCGATTCAGGCGCCCCTGATGAATTCGATTTGCGAACGATTCCTTGGTAGTGTCAGGCGCGAATGCTTGGATCACGTAATCATTCTTGGACAACGACACATGAAGCACGTCCTCGAACAATACGGATTAGACTATTTTAATGCGAGTCGCCCTCATCAAGGGATTGCTCAGCAAATCCCTGTTCCAAGTCCACATGAGATCTACCGTAAGGGCACCAAGATCATATCGATACCTGTCCTTGGCGGGCTTCACCATGATTACCAGATGGCCGCATGACGATGCGAATCGACGAAAGAGCCAGGACAGGGTATCAATCGCAGCGATTCGTATCGGATTGATATCCCCGGCGCCGATCACTTGTCATTTTCGAGTTTTTGCGATGTCCTCAAGGTGATGGTTCGTCTTGGTGTGGATACGAACACTGCTTTCCCAGGGCTCACCGAAAGTAACTGCGAAGTAGCATCAGGCACATTCGACCCCGCGAATAATCCCATCACGCGCCAAATCGTAACCACCTACATGCTCGCGTTCCTGAACACATATCTTGGGCGACAAGACGATGCCTGGATGCTGACTTCCGCCTATGCGACCCAGAACCAGCCCCAGGTGGAATTCTTTGATTCCGAGGCATGTGGTGCGTGTCAGCCAAGCCCAAGCGACTTCACTTATCGCTGGCGTCCCTGCCAATGCTCTGTTGCGCTCCAGGATCCGGCGAATTACTTTGCGCCGGCAGCTGCCGACGCAGGCTCGCCGTGAAGCAAGCGACGGCCGTGTCTAGGTGTCGTGTACGTGCCGCCGTGCCAGATCCAGCTGTGAGGATCCGGATCCGCGGCGATAGCGGACACGAGTCAACGCACACTGCGCGGCGTGGTTACTTCTTCATCGGCATATTGGCGTCGATTTCCTTGAACAACTGCTTGAAATTCGGTTCAGCCCACTTGATGTAGACTTGTTCCATTGGCTGCCCGTTGACGGACGCCCGGCATTCGGCGTGGACATTTGCGCCCTGTGCGTCAGCCTGAATGTCGATGTCCCAAGCGACGGCTTCAGTGAAGGTTTGCGCTGTGCCATAGCTGCCGGCCGCTGTCGTCGCGACCTCCTTCGGCGACGTACGAATGCGCGGGTCGGTCGTTACGATTGTATAACCGAGGACCTTCAGTGCCGTTGTGGTTGCCTGCAATACCTCCTCGCGCGTGTGCCCTGGGTACTTCTTGGTGCCTAGTCGTTGCAAATCCGCTGGGGTTGCGACACGGCCGCCGCCACAGCCGATTGCGGACGCGCCAATAAGAGAACTAGCTACCATCATCGCCACACAGAGACCATGCCGACCAAACCGCTTAATCATTTTATCCTCCAATTCCACTGGCAAGGTCGGATACTATTCGATTCTCAGAATCAAAAGCAATCAGTTAATGAGTGCACGTTTCGTCGCTGGAGCAGGTGTAACCACTGGCGCAATCCACTGATTGCATGCAGTAATTCGCGCACCAGCCCATGACCGTATCGCAAAGGTATGGCACGCAAACCGGGTCATACGTGTCAACGCACGTTGGGCGGCACGTGTAGTCATATGTACACACGGTTGAAGAACTGCATTGCGACGGCGCTTGCTGTGAGTTTGGCCCCCTGCAATCGCTAAAGCAATGGGCGGTGCTCGAGTTGCAGGCGTAGGCGCCGCACAATTGAGCGGCATTGCCGGCAGTACACTGAGGAATGGCTGTGCACTTATTCAGTTGAGCGTCGCACTGCATGCCCGCGCCACAATTGGAGTACTTGTTGCACGTACCTGAACAGTGATTGTTGTTACAAAAATTCCCGCTCGGGCAGTCACTGTCGCTTTGACAGGTTTCCTGAAAATCGACGAGTGCCAGACATCCCGGCGAGGCTAGTAGTGTGACGGCCAGCAGCGCCGGCCACGTCCACACACGCCGCTGAGTCACAGCTCACCTCCGACCACGATGGAAGTCGGGCCAATGCCCGCATACACACGAGTGACGGGTACGTTGGAACTCGAACGCCGAGCGCTGCTCGGATCGCGCAGCAGAAAGGAAACCACGTAAGAGCCCGTTCCGACGGCGACGGCTGCCCAGCTGATGCTGTTGATAGTCAGGTACGTGTTGAACGTGCCGCGCTGCATGTTGCTCTTTTCGGCCTCGTAGAGTAGCCAACTGGTCCCAACGCCGACGAGACCGACGCTGGCTGTGATGACTCCAAAGGTCCGCAATGCCGACGCCGTGTGCGACGGCCCGCGTGATGCGGCAAACGGTCCCTCGCCGGCCACCGGTGGATCATCGACGTCGTCAACGGCGACCTCTGTCGCCACTGCAGGCGTGTCCGGTGTTGGCTTGAGGAGTATGTCATCGGTGGCAGGCGCGCTATGCAGGCCAAGGGCCTCCAGCGCTTCCGGGCCGGTTACACCAAATGCGAGCCCTTGAACCACCCTCCCCGCGATTTTGAAGTCAACCACGGCAACCAATCGCCCCTGGTGATCAACGAGCGGTCCGCCACTGTTGCCAGGGTTAACGCTCGCGTCCGTTTGAATCAACGCGACGCCTTCGATGCTTCTAAACCCACTGACGATGCCGCGGGTGAGGCTAAACGCTAGATCTTTGCTGAGTGGCGACCCAATTGCATACACCTCTTCGCCGACGCCCACGGGATCGTGACGCAGCGTTAGACAATTAGTGGCAAAATTGGCTTTCACCTGCAGCAAGGCCACGTCATGCTTGAGGTCCCGCCGTACAACGGTGGCCTCCAAAATAGCCCCCGAGGACAACGTGACATGCAGCGGCACCCCCGCCGTAACGACGTGATTAGCCGTCAATACGAACCCGTCCGGTGAAATGATGCTCCCGCTGCCCAGCCCGTCTCCCGATTCGATCAATACCGTAGCGGAAAGTGTCGATTGCGCGGCTTCGGGCATTGTCGCGGACTTGTGCGCACACTCGTGAAACCCCGCTGCTGATTGAACAGTGGCCGGCGTTGCAGCCTGATGCTTGCGTTGACGCAACAATTCGACGAATCTTGGGCGACTCAGTAAAGAATGCAGCGCCGCGTTCAGCAACTTGGGAACCAATGGCGTGGCGTTCGGACCTGCTTCTCTGCCACGCGTCGTGACGCGGTACAGTACCTGTTGGCTGTCGCGTTCCTTGATTTCCCAACGAATCGCTATATTACAATGTAGGATCTTCCCGTCTTTGCAGTTGACTTCGGTAATGGCACCGCCCAGCGACAAAAGCGCCGGGCTTGACTCGTCAGTGCTTGCAGGGCCCGTCACGTCTTGCGCGCAGTATCCCAATCGGCGAAGTTCGTTGATGAGCGTGGACCGGTGGTCTTGATTGCCAAACTCGATCAAGTCCGTTTGCGAGCCAGTGGTGACCAAACCCACGACGGCAAATGGTTCCAATTGGCTCGCATCGACGCTCGATGGCGCGGCCACGGTCGAGTGGGCGGTCGTGACGTTGGTGATGAAAGTGGCAACTACCGAAATGAAGGGAAGCAGCCGCTTCCAAGACGAAAGTGAGCAACATAAGAAGAAGGATTGGAAGCAACCAGGCATGCGTGACTCTTCGCGCGCAAAAATAATAGAGACCGCGTCCGACTATTTTTCACTTAGAACACTTGGAGCACTGTTTACAACTGTTGGTTGACACTGACTTCGCTCCAAGGTCCCTCGCAGGGCGGCGCGCATGACCGAACAGCCGGATTCCACCGGGACGTGGGGGATCGTTAGGGCTAAATCAGGAGACCCAAGAGTTGCTGCTACGTGCCGGCGGCAACGGGTGGTGGGCAGAAGCAGTACCCTAGGTCATACGTTGTGGACTAGTCGAACCACTCAGCATGCCCCACCCAACAATTCACGCTCCCCAAGGTGCTCGCCGGCGTGAGCTATACGGGCAATTCCCTGAGGCTGGGCATTACTGGCATTCCCGGCGCGGGCAAGAGCACGTTCATCGAGTCGCTCGGCGGGCGCTTGACGTCGAAAGGCCACAAGCTAGCCGTACTTGCCATCGATCCCTCGAGCAGCGTGACGGGCGGCAGCATTCTGGGCGACAAGACACGAATGGCCGAGTTGTCAGCCGATCCCAATGCCTTTATTCGGCCCTCGCCAAGCGCCGGTACGCTCGGCGGCGTCACGCGTAAGACGCGCGAAACGCTGCTCGTGTGTGAGGCCGGCGGTTTCGATGTCGTGATCATCGAAACCGTGGGCACGGGCCAATCGGAGACAGTCGTCGATGAGATGGTGGATTGGACGCTAGGAGTTTCAAAGTACTGAATCAACGCATTAGGTCACCACGCAGCCATCGGTTTACCGTCCGTGACCCGTCTGGACTCGAAGTTTCCCTGACTAAGCGCCGCCTTGGTAAGCCTGCGTCTGGGCCCATGAACGGTTCTAGTGTCTGAAGTATTTGAAAGCACTAAGAATCACCAGAATCGTTGCAAGCTGCCCGCCGAACATTTTGATGGTCAAATCAGCGCGGAGTTTCTCCAGTTCAATGCGAAGCTCTGCCATATCCTCTTTGCCGACAGGTACTCCAAAACGGTTCATCATTGCGCCGCCCACCCGAGACGCGCGTCAGTTGACGTAACACCCAGACTGCGAACAAGTCGTCGTTCACTCCGGCGCCAATTTACCGCTCACTTGGCGGGCGCTCGATAGGGTTGACGTTTGCCTAGCACTCCGGCGACGATATTTCGCGCGTGAAGTAAGACTGCTCCGTACTCCTCTGTCGAGAACTCGACGAAGCCCAGTCCCCGGAGCAGGAAAATTCCTTCGACGGCCAGCAGGGCATGACGAACATCTTGGGCGGCACCAGCTTTGGACAGAAGCGGATCGAGCAGCGCACGGTAATATCGCCGCGCAGGCTCCATCATATCGGGGGCGTGCACCAGCGCAGTTAGAAGAAAAGCCGCCTTGCGCGTCGCCGCGTCGTCCTCGTCAAGCGCCTCCTCGATGTGGGCTAGGACCAGTTCGAAAGGCCGAACCGGCCTGCCGCCGAGCCGCTGGCGCACCGCTTCTTGAAAGCGCGTTACTTCTCGCTCTAACGCCGCACGAACCAACCCATCCTTGGTCGCGAAGTTATAGACGAGACCCCCCTTGCTGATTCCCGCTCGTTCGGCGACGGCATCGAGCGTGAAAATGCGGCCCCCGGAGTCGAGGATCACCTGCTCGGCGGCATCCAGAATCCTATCCCGATCAATTTCCTTCTTTCGCGTCAAACCTACCCCTTGCTTTTTCGACTGCCCAGTCGCATAACTATTTCGACTGCTCAGTCTGATTACCACGCCGGTATGCGCCGCGGAAGCTGATCTCTCCTTACCGCCGAGATTTTTTGCGCTCATCGATCGAGCGGACATTCCGGTCCACACACACACCAGCCGCCCTTGGTCATTTCGTCATGAAGGTCGCCAACCTTGGCGTCAGTTATAAATTTTATACCGCCTTGGGGTTGCGTCCCATTGGGATATTCCCAGACGTGGCAATCATCGAATTGCGCGGGGGAACGCACATCTTGCTGTTTCCTGAGAATGAAGCAGCGCCCTTCTCGCTGACTTCCAGCCGCCTCGGGCAACGCTCCGCTTTTTTCAATGAGCACCTCGACTTGTTGATCAATGGCAAGACTGGGGCCGAGCTCGAAGCGTACCGGGCAATCTTGCTGAAAATGGAATCGCTGCCGGTGCAATCGCCCAGGAAAAGTTCTTTGGCCACGATTATTTCCAGCTAGCCGACCCGGATGGTCACGGCATCACGGTTTACACGACTCACGCGGGAGAATTGCCTGTTTAGGATATTTCATGAAGCTCGGCCCGAAAGGTTTCGCGCTCATCGCTTTTGCGGGGCTCGCCGTAGTGACGACAGCTGCGACACGCGTTGACGCTCAGGAGCACATTGCGCTTCCATCGGTCAACCTGGGGGGGTCAAGCTTCATGGGCGCCGTCGGCGGCCCGGGTCTTTTGGTGCGCCAAGCCGTCGGAGTGTACGAGGCGCATAGGCTCGTTGGGTCGAACGGTGCATATATACCTGACTCCAATTCGGTCTTTGCGTTCACGTCGATCACGCACGTGGCCTACACGAGTGCAAGGAAGGCCAAAGGCCATCGTGTCGAGCCGCTACCCCGACGAGACGGACGCTAGGAGTTTCAAAGTACTGAATCAACGCATCAGGTAACCACGCAGCCATCGGTTTACCGTCCGTGACCCGTCTGGACTCGAAGTTACCCTGACTAAGCGCCGCCTTGGTCGCCACCGGAGCAAATCACGCACAGAACTGAAGAGGAGTGCCTGCACGAAGTTGCAACAAGTAATTACGTGACCCCTAATTGGTACTCAAGTTTACACTCGTAATTTCGAGGTTTACGGCTCCGGTTTGATTGAACCCCAGACCAAGTCCCAAAATCTGCGTCGGGTCGAAGCCCAATCCATTCGGAAGACTACAATTCAGCGTGAGGTTAGACCATCTAAGGATTTGACTCACTGATGCATTGGCAGCAACCGTGATTCCAGCTGTTCCTAGCACATAGTAAGGTGTCCCGTTCGACGTAACGCGGTCCGCCAAGTATACAACTAGCGTTGTGCTAGTTGCTTGGTTGTTCGTTACGGTCCATGTAATTCCCGTGTAGGCTTGAGGCGGATTGGAACCAGTGACCGTTGCGTTCAGACCCGAGCAGGGGGGGGTTATTAAAGGGAGGCTCTATCGCTAGATCTCCCACAAACGGTACGGTACCGGTCATGGAAATCGTCCCATTGGCACCGCTTATTTGTAAGGCGCCAATAGACAATGTACCGGTCATTAGCGTGAGAGCCGAACTTGAAGGGGTGCAGAAGGTGGTTGTACTGTAGAAATTGGTGTCGCTCGCCACGTTATCTACAGAACACGCCGCCAAACTTGACCCGCCGCCCGTTGCAAGTGCACCGCCCGTAGCAGCACCGCCTGTGGCAGGTGTGCCACCCGTTGCTGCGCCGCCAGCGGCAGGTGCACCGCCGGTAGAATTTGCACCGCCCGTCGCAGGACTTCCACCGGTTGCAGGAGCACCACCGGTGCCATCTACGCTTGGGTTGGTGCATTGGACGGTACTCGTGAGCGACGAAGCGGTACAACCGACGAACGGGTCCGTGACGCTCAGCGTAATCGGGAATTGACCCGTCGTAGTGCAAGTGAATGTCACGCTCGGTCCAGTTGCCGTTACGCTACCGCTCCAGCTCAACGGAGAGGTGCCATCCGTGGACGCACCAGTCAGCGTCGTGGAATAACCCACGTTCACTTCGAGGCCAGCAGACGAAGTCAGGGACGCAATACCCGCACAGATGTGATTCCCGCTTGTCGTCGTAGTAACGGTGGTCTGTGAGCTAATCGATGCCAGTTGGCCCGGCTGATTCGGGTTACCGAGATCCGTGCAAGTCATGCCAATCAACGACTGAAGGTCTGTCGAAAATTGAATTTGCTGACTGGCATTGGCGAGACATCACCTATCGACGGAAGCCACGCCGGTGTCATGCCATGGCGGGCGCGACGGTTAGACCGCAACAAATGGATGCTGCTCTTGTCGTTCTTTGACGTCAGAGCAATACTTTCTTGATATGGCAGACGTGTCGGCGCAGATGAATCGCGATTCGCCCGATCAGCCGATCATGGCGAGCAGCTTGTGCCCATGCGCCAAGAGGTTCGAAGCAATCGAGGTAATCAGGACCACGCAAGTGACCTTGTTGAGTCCCCGCACCAGGAATCGTTCCAGACCAAAGCGACTCTTGAAGTGAGCGTTCGGCAATTCACAAAGCCCAGCGCGGTGTCGATATAGATCTTGTGCTTGTTCGGTCTGCATGACCTCTCGCCATGCATCGACCTTTGGCTCGAAATTGGCGTTGGGTCCCGGATTCTTGGACGTTTCAGGCACTGATACCAGTGGCAATATGTTGTGGTCCATGAGATTGCAAATGCACTCGTGATGTGCGTGTCCGGCATCAGCCAAGATGGTGTGAGGGGTCTGGCCCGTGCGCTGCTCAACCTCCTGTACCATCGGCGTCAATGAGCCCATGTCTGTACCTTCGTTAGTGACACGTAGTCCCACGATGGTGCGTGGTCCACCCATCGGAAAACCTGCCGTAGCGAGTTGAATGTTGTATGCCGGACGAAATCCGCCATCTCCCATCTTCATGATGCGAGCATCACTGTCAGTGGTGGATGCGCGGGGTTTTTTCTTGTCATTGGCTTTGAGCTCATGGACGACCTCGATAGCGCGTTGGACTCGTTGCTGGTAGTCGTGTGCAGCCGCCAGACGAGCGGTCTTTTCAGCGTTCGTTGCCTCTGGGTCGTCTGCCTCTGCCATGACCGCTTTGACATGCAGCGCCGCTTGTTCGAGACACTGTTGCAAGGCTGTTTCGCTTCGGAAAGAAGGAGCAGAGGCACTGGCCCGGACGCGAGTCCCATCTTGGGCCACGAAGTCCAACTCGACCAATCCTTGCTGCAGCAATGCCCCAAGAATATCCGTCATCAGTTGCTCCAAAGCGGCTCGATAACCTACTCGAAAACCTGAAAGAGTTGCGTGGCTGACGGTCTGATCACCCACGATCCATCGGAAAGCGTCATCCGATTTGCTGAGTCGTTCGATCTCACGAGCACTGCTAATCCCTCGCGATATGGCGTACAGCCAAAGGGTCAGCAGCATCTTGACGCTGAGTCGATCGCGCCCGCAATGTCCTTGCACCGACTTTGCATCTTCAATGAACCCAGATAAATCCAGGGTTTCGACAAGCTGCCACAGAACCCGCGCCGTATGGTTCTCGGCCAGCTGATCCTCCGGGATCTGAAAAACGAATATCCCTTGGCGTCGCTCAGGTTCACGGGTCCGCACAGGCTGCTTCGAAGTCACGCACTAAAGACACTGACGACGAAGAAAAGTTTCCATGAATTGACCAGGACGGCGCAAAACTTCAAGCATACGCTGACCGATCAACCGATCTGCCTTTCCCCACAAGTCCAGCCAGGTCACTCCTCAATTTTCGACAGCTCTTGAGATCCGGACGAGACATTATCCAAAACACCGGTGCAGTTCGGGGGCTTGGACATATCGCCCTTACTGTCGTATGCGCTGAGTTGGAGCGTGCAGAAATCCGCCAGTGGAATTCCACTAATTGCACCCAAGAATGTATTGCTGTGGCTTACGTCCCAACTACCGGTCTGATGGTACGGTCCAGGAGTTGGCACGGGGCTTGTCGGACCGCAGTCCAAAACCCACGCGACTGTGCTGATGGTTGTGCCCGACGGGAGCGTGACGTCCACTTTCACCTCTCCGGTGCCATCCGACTGGCCCTTATCGCCACTGATTCCGCAACCCGAAGCCGCAGCCAACGCCAGTCCAAGCACCGTTGATTTGCTAAACCGTCTCATGACACGCTTCCCTGCTTTCGTGAACCTTACGTTCGTCCGACTGCCCACCGGAATCACGCGCTTCGCTGTAAGCAACAAGCCTACCAATACCCGGTGAAAAGCGGCACTCTCGATGTGTCCAAGATATCACCGTGATTTCACGCAACCGAAACTCCTCAAGGCTACCAAGCGGCTGAAGGTCTGTCGAAAATTGGATTCGATGACTGGGATTGGCGCGACATCACCCATCGCTGGAAGCCACGCCGGTGCCACGCGATTGAGGCAACGGCAGTCTGACCGCAACAAATGGATGCGGCTCTTGTCGTCCTTTGACGTCAGAGCAATACTTTCTTGATATGGTGGACGTGTCGGCGCAGCTGAATCGCGATTTGATCGATCAGCCGATCATGCCGAGCAGCTTGTGCCCATGCGCCAAGAGGTTCGAAGCAATCGAGGTAATCAGGACCACGCAAGTGACCTTGTTGAGTCCGCGCACCAGGAATCGTTCCAGACCAAAGCGACTCTTGAAGTGAGCGTTCGGCAACTCACACAGCCCAGCGCGGTGTCGATATAGGTCTTGTGCTTGTTCGGTCTGCATGACCTCTCGCCATGCATCGACCTTTGGCTCGAAATTGGCGTTTGGTCCCGGATTTTTGGAAGGTTCAGGCACTGATACCAGTGGCAATATGTTGTGGTCCATCAGATTGCAAATGCACTCGTGATGCGCGTGTCCAGCATCTGCCAGGATGGTGTGAGGGGTCTGGCCCGTGCGCTGCTCAACCTCCTGTAGCATCGGCGTCAATGAGCCCATATCAGTGCCTTCATTGGTGACACGTAGACCCACGATGGTGCGTGGTCCACCCATCGGAAAGCCTGCCGTAGCGAGTTGAATGTTGTATGCCGGACGAAATCCGCCATCTCCCATCTTCATGACGCGAGCATCACTGTCAGTGGTGGATGCGCGGGGTTTTTCCTTGTCATTGGCTTTGAGCTCATGGACGACCTCGATAGCGCGTTGGACTCGTTGCTGGTAGTCCTTTGCAGCCGCCAGACGAGCGGCCTTTTCCGCGTTTGTTGCCTCTGGGTCGTCTGCCTCTGCCATGACCGCTTTGACGTGCAACGCCGCTTGTTCGAGACACTGTTGCAAGGCTGCTTCGCTTCGGAAAGAAGGAGCAGACGCACTGGCCCGGATGCGAGTCCCATCTTGGGCCACGAAGTCCAACTCGACCAATCCTTGCTGCAGCAATGCACCAAGAATATCCGTCATCAGTTTCTCCAAAGCGGCTCGATAACCTACTCGAAAACCCGAAAGAGTTGCGTGGCTGACGGTCTGGTCACCGACGATCCATCGAAAGGCGTCATCCGATTTGCTGAGTCGTTCGATCTCACGAGCACTGCTAATTCCTCGCGATATGGCGTACAACCAAAGGGTCAGCAGCATCTTGACGCTGAGTCGATCGCGCCCGCAATGTCCTTGCACTGACTTTGCGTCTTCAATGAACCCAGATAAATCCAGGGTTTCGACGAGACGCCACAGAACCCGCGCCGTATGGTTTTCGGCCAGCTGATCCTCCGGGATCTGAAAAACGAATATTCCTTGACGTCGCTCTGGTTCACGGGTCCGCACCGGCTGCTTCGAAGTCACGCGCTAAAAGACACCGACAGACGAAGAAAAGTTTCCATGAATTGACCAGGACGGCGCGAAACTTCCACCGTTCGCAGACCGATCAACCGATCTGCCTTTCCCCACAAGTCCAGTCAGGTCATTCCTCAATTTTCGACAGCTCTTGAGCACGTATTCTGAACTCCTTGACGTTACCGTGCCGCCGTGCCAGCAAAAAAAAGGCGTTCACATAAAGCTTCGATTATTCGCGCTTTAGGTGAATCAGTAAGAGCCAGGTGTTTCACTAGGCAGCATCTGCTGTCGTGCCCCAAGATCGGCGGAATCATCTGTACCTTGACCCTCAAGCGGTGTAGCGTTACCGTGCCAAAACTAAAGGCATCCTCTCTTGGCATCAGCGTCTCCCGGATCTACGACCTGCCCGTCCAACAGCGCGAGGGGTGCGCAATCGCAGCGGCGGTTGCTGCAGGTCAACTGGGTATTCCCTTCTTCGGCGGTCACTCCCTTGGTCAATGGTCATGTGATTGGGCGGGACGAATCGTGTCAGACGGTGTTGGTAGGTCAGGAAATCTCCCGGCGCCATGCCGAACTGCGGGTTGACGGTCCACTCGTTGCTATCTGTGATTTACGGAGTCGCAACGGGGTCTATGTCAATGGTTCACGTCGTGAGGCGGTACCTCTCATGAAAGGGGACGTATTGCGTTGCGGTGAATGGGTCGGTATCGTGAGCGATCAGGAGCCTGGGGAATTTACAGAAATAGCACCCGGTTGGTTTGGCGGGCCGATATTGCTTGCCGCAATTGAACCCGCGCATCGCGCGTCAGCAGACTTGCCTCTGGTGATTCAAGGCGAAACAGGCACTGGCAAAGAAGGAATGGCCCGAGCTGTTCACGCATGGAGCCAACGGCCCGGTGCGTTCATTGCCGTTAATTGCGCAACGCTGCCCGTGCATTTGGCGGAGAGCGAATTGTTCGGTTATAAGAAGGGAGCGTTCACAGGCGCGGAGAAGGCCAGCATCGGGTTATTTCGCGCAGCGAACCGCGGAACGCTGCTTCTCGATGAAGTGCAGGAGCTGCCACCCGCCATTCAGCCCAAACTCTTGCGCGTGCTCGAACAGCGTGAGGTACTTCCCGTAGGAGAAACATCACCTGTTCCCGTCGATGTGCGGGTAGTTGCGGCAACACAAGTGGCTCTTACCAAGACCGTAATGGAAGGCCGATTTCGCCCCGACCTTCACGCGAGACTGGACGGATTAACCGTAATATTGCCACCGTTGCGCGCACGTCGCGACGATATCGTACCATTATTCCGATGGCAGCTACAGCAGTATTCTCAAGGCCCTATCCCTGCTATCGAAGCCAAACTTATCGAATCGCTTTGCCTTTACGATTGGCCTTTGAACGTGAGAGAACTCGTTCAACTCGTGCGACGTCTGGTGTCAGTCAATTCTCAAGAATTGATATTGAGGCAGATTCACTTGCCGGATCGGTTCTTGGGGCATCAACGCGATCAGGAGCTATCGGGGCGCGATGCCAACAATAGGCCCTCTGATCCAGCAAAACGCGATTGGCGACCGACGACCGACGAAGGTGACTTTGAGGCACTGGTCAACGCGCTAAGCAAACACCGAGGCAGCGTCGCGCGTGCTGCGGCGGCAATTGGTATTAGTCGCCCGCGCGCCTACCGATTATTAGCAGCGCATCCAGAATTTTCGTTAGACGATTCACGGAATCGAAAGTGACCCGGGATTGCGGTGGGTAGTTTGTAATTCTTTCTATTCAGCAGGTGCCCAATCAATTGTTACCTCGCCGCGAGTTTGGCAAGACCGTCTTCGTTAGAACACATATTAGAATGCCTTCTTGGATCAAAGAAAGCTTAAGGGCATTGTTTCGCCAAAATGCGTCGCAATCAACTGGGCAGGTCCATTTTCCGTGACTCAGCCGCTGCCACGACTCTGAAATGAGCCACTGTGCTACTCGTTAAGCGCGTAAAGATTCCTTCGATTCACAGCGATCGAATGAACAATAAGCGCGCCGACTCCAGCTCCCATCAATGCCGCGAGATAGACGCCCACCCCCTGCCCGCCGTTCAAAGCACACACAATTGCTCCTAACGCCTCACCTAGGAACCAAAGAAACACCGCCAATACTTTGTAGCCGCCTGCGTTGTAGCCTTTCTTCTGTACCGTATCGCCAATGTTTCTCGCAAACCAATGGAGGAAAATGATCTCGAGCATAACACATGTCTCCTTCACTCAGAACGTCGAAGTTCGTCTTCCCGCTGTTGACGGAAGTGCAGCTCCGTCGGCAGCGAGATTGAGTTCACAAGTCCATACAGCACGGAACGTGCCAACCATAAAGACGGCGCATGCGCCTTTGATAGGCTCGATAGGCTTTCCAAGCGACGGTGGCTCGATCCTAGCCCAAGTTGGTAACTCGCCTGAAATCGTTGCTGCCTTAAGTCCTGGGACTCCGCATACTAGAAATTGAGGCAGCGGCGTCCGAAGCGCGATCGATATGTTCGGACATGTTCGAACACTGGGTGCAGCGCTGTTCACGCTTGCCGAATACAGGAGCCATGAGTACTACCGCGAGGCGCCTTCAAGCCTCATCCGCCCATTGCTCGTAATTGCATCAGCCCGCCGCGCGCAGAGCGGATCAAGGGCGGCGCAGCCGGCAAGCGTAGCGAGCGCACCCTTGAGGCGCTTGAGCACGGAGACACGCTCGGTCCCCCAATGGGCGAACCATGACGATGTTGGCGGCCGCATCCCGCGCGCGCCGCGTCCCTCTCGGTCGTCGTTTCGCGTCCGGCGCGCGTCTACCCCAGAGGCTCCCGTAGCCTCGAAGACCTGTCAGTTTGAATCCCGGACGACACACTCCCATGATGCTTTGAAGTCCACGTCGTCGGAGGCAACTACATCAGCGGTGCGGCATGAACCCATGCCCAATTCAATCGCAGATTCGCAGCAGTTACTGCTTTTGCGCGGTCATGTCCAGCGCAATGCCCGGGGCAGCGTGGTTGACGTTTGACGGCCCGTCAGCGTCGTGCCCGAGACACAGTAGGTTGTCGTACTTCCGTCACTATCTGTGATGGTATTTCCGGGAAACAGTGTACGTTGTCGGAGTGCTAGATGTACTCGTCATGGTCATAGAACAACTGCAATTCGCGCCGGCAAGGGAACAAGTGGCGACGGTTCCGGTTGTTGGGTCGGTCATGCTTGTTCCCGCAGCGGTGCACATAGCTGCACTCAAAGTGGTGACCGTGGTTCCTGCTTCGGCGCTGGCGCAGGCTGGCGTAATGACGACGAGTGCATCAACGACGTCGGTTGTGGCGTCAGTTTCCGTTCCACCGGCGAAAGTTACCGTTCCCGTAACGGATACACTTGCCGACTGAAACATGCCGCTGCAAGCGGCGGGAACAGCTCCAGCCGATTCCATGGCAGCCGCCAGGTTACCTTCACACAAGTGGATGTAACCTTCCAAGTGCCGTCCAATGTACCGCCGCAAGCCGGGGGCAAGCTGCAAGCGGCGGCTGCGTTGTTGTTATTATTGTCAGTGCCACCGCACCCTAGGGCGATTGCACCGAGTAGAACACATTGACCTATGACCCAGTTACATCTTCCCATGTTCGGCAACAGAACATAGACTCTGCCCAGCGTAAAGAAAAATCGCGAGCCCGGTTCCGTGAATTATTCGTCCAGTGGTAGCGAAAGTGACGCACGGGTTTGACCGAGCCGCGGGGCCTAGCCCAAAAACAGATTCCCCGGCATTCAAAGTCGAAAAACGGGCGAACAACAATCGAGTCATTGGTTTTGCAGTGACTCTTGGTAACCGCGACCGACAATCACCCATGCCGAGGCGCTGTCCGCTCGAGGGTGACTCGGTTATGAGACAAGGCACAGCTGCGTCCTTTATCATTCAGCACCTCCCGTGTCGCAACTGCAACAGCCGTGTAATCCTTGACCTCCCATTGGTCGCCGTCGTGCCTTTCCCGCGCTTGCGCCGGTGTTCGCGGCAGTCCATTCGGGGGCCGTGCAGAACCGACCCTGCCGCCGAGCCTACGACCATCGCCGGCGTGACCTTATTTGCGAGGGAGGTGACCCAGTGCTCTTCCCCGGCTGGGTATCCTTCGCTCTACGGCGGCGAGTTGGATTCGACGTGGTTCGAGAGACATCGTCACGACGGAGCTTTTCGCCGAGGACGAACTCGCGCCGCGCGCACGAGTGTCGAGACTGGAGCGACGCGTCCGGGTCCTGCTCGGCTTCGTCCGGCTACTCTTCGTTGGTGCGGTTGTTTGGCTTGCGCCTCGATTCCCAGCGGGTGCCGTCAGGCGAAACCAAGTCCTCCATTCTAGCCGCCATTGAGCGAGCCAAAGGGAACATGCCAGTTGGCGTCGCGCTGCGCGTGCTCGGTCTTTCGGTGTCCCGCTATCATACATGGCGAAGGCTTGAGCGAGCATGCAGTTTGGAGGATCGAAGTAGTGATCCCGAACTCTCCGAATCAGCTGCCAGGAGATCGCGACTACCCAACAGATGGCCACCTCCATGGACCAGCTACCGACGCGTCCGGTGTAGCCGCCGTTGACGAGCCTCCACAACGCTCTCGCGCATCACCGATTCAGAGATGAAGAAGTTGAACATCGAGACTTCGGCACGTCTTGCCCATCTGCTCAGTCTCTTCTTTGAACACGCGAAAAATTTGCACGTAAGTTTTTCTATTTGCATAAATACGTGGGCGAATGGGAGCGACAGCCGTGACGTTTGAGATTCCAGACCAATTCACCTCACTGCCGAAATGCGAGGGAGAT
>CAWIGY010000037.1:0-18727 GCA_963835565.1 uncultured delta proteobacterium | reverse complement strand
ACGATGCAGCCGCTCCTCTTTTTGGAGCTACACTGCATGCCCAATGACGGAGGCACCTCTAAAGCCAGCCGACAAGAGCTTGCCCAGGTCTAATGAATAATTGAGATCGATATCCTGGGTAGCAACCTTCTACGGTACCCCAAGTTTCTTCAGTCACTGGTGGAGGAACTATAACACCACCTACACACGTGTATACGAATTGCACCTTCGAGTATGTGCCATTCTTCAGATTGTCGCAAGTAGAACCAACCAACGTAATGCTTGTCTTGGTACTATCGGTATAAGTCCAGCCATTTGTGGTACTCGATGGTATTTGAACTGCTGTTCCGTTTTCCGTTGCAAAGATTGCAATAGTCCATTGTCCACTTGGGGTGTTTGCCAAAGAAATTGTACATGAAGCAACCATCCCAACAATCTGAGTTAGTGCCGTTTCAAGGCTAGCCGTATCCACAACAGCATAGTATTGTGTTGTGGCTCCGGTTTGAGGATATCCTCCAGCGACCGCCATTGAATTAAGAGTCGCCGTTGAGGTTGATACGTTACCTATGCCCACCACAAATGTTGGGTATCCTGCTGTCTTAGCATTAGCTATGGCATTGATCGCGCCAGTATCATCAGTATTGTTTGCATTTCCACCCAAACAATTAGGCTCGCCATCCGTGGCAAGCAGAAAATACTTAGGATTTGGATCGGTAAGCGTCTTCATGTATGCAACAGCATTATTTACGGTTGCGGTAGTAGGTGTTGCTCCACTAGGGGCATTTGCGCCTAGCGATGCTACAATCTGAGCAGCGCTCGTTG
The DNA here is from genome assembly GCA_963835565.1 of uncultured delta proteobacterium. Taxonomy (GTDB): domain Bacteria; phylum Myxococcota_A; class Polyangia; order Polyangiales; family Polyangiaceae; genus FEN-1139. The sequence continues at coordinate 17,926 of CAWIGY010000037.1, read as the reverse complement.
AGCTAACTGGGACAGCAGGAGTTGTATTAACTCCACATTCAGTTACCCCATTTCCAAAATAGAAAAGGCCCCAATTTACCGACCCTGAAGTGGCATTTACTACAGTTTCGATGGCGGTAGTTACTTGAGACCATTTCGAAGTAGTTCCACATCCACCACGGCATGTTTGATCATTCGAATTGTCGGTCATCGATTCGGATCTGTCCTGAATGATCAGAATATCTGGTGGTATGGCATTGATTGGAACTTGTTGCTGAGCGCAACCTGTTCCGATAGAGGTAGTGCCTCCGTTAGAGTTTGCATTCCCTCCGGTCGCAACGTTGAATCCAGTTCCTCCAGCTGCAGCACCTTCCTGGCTGGTACTTCCGCAGGCAAGCATGAAAATGCAGCAAATCGAACTTGTGATAAGCGAATTAGAATCAAACATAATGCAGCCTCCCTAGAATACTTCGATCAACGCAGACCCTATGGAAACGATAGCTCATATCCCTGGGTTTTGCGAGAGGGACGTAAAAATCACTTCTAGGTAAAAGGGGCGGGCTCCTGCGCTTGCACGATATTGGAAACCGCCGCGCCAATGCTCGGCGGTTCGATCAACGCTGGTCCCAGCGGAACTCCGGAAGATTGCGGCCTAAATTGCCAAATGGCCCATGATTGCGGGCCGTGGAGGGGTCTGATTGTCTCCATAGTAGGCCGAGAGCACACATGGGCAACTCGCGGACAGCTGGGCTGGGTCCAATCACCCAGACTCAATCCTAGATGTACCTGGTTGACATCCCAGCTACGGGTCACTACATTCCGGAGTTTCTTGTGCGGTAGTTCGTCATGCTGGATTTCTCTGCAGTTCTCGGGTCCACTGGACTATTCACGCTGCTTGGTTGACCGTGACTGCCGGTGCTTCTGATGCCATGCACATCTCGCATGTGACGGCCCGGTTGGAGGCCAAACGTTCTGCTCGGGTTGCTTTTCGGGCGACGGCAAGAGCGATCTGGATGTCGGTGCCTTGCCCGAAATACACTTCGTCCGGCGTCCGGCCCTTTAGAGCGCTATGCGGCATCACCTCGTTGAATTGCTGGGCGTAAAAACCAACGAGCCGTCGCACGGCCGCCACGGTATCGAGCGTGTTCAAATACAACCATTGGTGTCGGAGCCCGCGCCACCATGCCTCTATCATGGAGTTGGATTCGACTATCTCAACCTGCGCAAGCACTCGCCGCAGAATGCCGCCAAAAAGGAATTCGTTGACGGTGCCGTTTACGTTCTCGACGCCGCTATCGGTGATTACGGATACCGGCCCCGATTCACTACATAAGTGCTTGGCGGCTCCGGCCAGTACGAGACAGGTCGTTGACGGGCTGAGTTTCTCAGCGAGATGCCAGGCCAGGATGCGTCGGCTAAAATTGTCCAGAACAGCGTGCAGATACAGCTTGGTGCCATCCAACAGCCGTAGGACCGTGACATCCAAGTGCCAGATTTCGTTTGGCATCCTCGCCCTGAGGCCAACCTTCGGTTTGGGAGGATAGAGCCGCGAGCGAGGGCGGCGCCAACCGCGTGCCCGGACCAGCCTTGCCCACGTCGAAGCTGAAGCGAAGACCCTCCCAACGCGCTGCGCGTGCACGGCAAGAGTGCTGGTCGGCATGTGACGGTACTCGATTGAAGTCACCATGTCCTTGATCGTGGCGGTCTCCTGCGCTGTCAGTTGTGCAGGATGCATTCTTGGACAGCTTGGGCGGTCAGTGAGCCCGCAGGTCGCATCCAGTTGTCGCCAGGCGTGGTAGCGCGATGCCGACAGACCCAGGACTCGTACGACCGACTTCAGCGGTAGTGTCTTTCTGGCTACTTTGATCGCTCCTAGCAACTCTGCCTTGGCCTTGCCGTCGGGGAGCCGGTCACCCTTCAAGCGGCAACCTGTAACTCGTACCAGGACGAGCAGCAACCGCATGACGGATGCCAGAACCCGGACGCGGCGCTTGAGTTTAGCGACCTCGGCGTACAGCTGTGCTTCGGTTCGTGAGGTTGTCTCGGCACCGAGCGCCGGTTTGAACTCGCCTCGCAGCCATCCTGCGGTTGTAGAGCGGGGGACCTTCAGCTCGGGAAACAGGTCTGGGTTGCCCGTGGCTCGAACAAGCTGGCGGACTCGTGGATCGTAAACGTTTCGGCGCAAGGTGTCAGACTTCGACGGGGTCACCTAGGTGGCGTACCTTCCAGGGACTACCCGTGCGATCGATCCGACATCATCGTCGATTTCTCTTGTGATTTCCATCGCGTCGAAGCATCGTGCGGCACTGTCCTGGATGTCCTGACGCGCAGCTGGGCGGAATTTCAAGCACATCCCCCCTTGCCCGTCACCACATCGATCACAAGTCTGCCCTAAGCGCAAGCAAATCTGGCTACGCTTCCCGCAAGCGGGTTACCCTTGAGCGACGGCTTGCTCGTATCTACACCGTGGGCTCGAGTTCGTCGCGATACACCTCGTCGAGCGGCAACTGGCAGTCGAGGGAGGCCAGAAAAGCCGTGTCACGCTGCGTCGAGACGTGCAACGACCAGCTGCTGTCCGGCTCGCGGCGGTGAACCTCGATTTGCCGCTCGCGGTGCGATACGACGACAATCTCCCGTAGCGACGCTACTTGCTGAAAATGCCCAAGCTTGGCACCGCGATCGTACTGTTCACTGCTCGAACTGGTGATCTCCACGACGAGCACGGGGTTGACGGCTGTGTTCACGTCCTGCGAATCACGCTCGATCTGTCCGCACACCACGCTCACGTCCGGGTAAGTGGTGAGGCCTGTGGCGAGCACGCGCACCCGCAAGTCGGATGAATACACACGGCAAGGGCGCCCGCGGAGCTGATTGTTGAGCAACGTACTCACGTTGACGCCGATGGCGGCGTGCTCTGGCGTGCCACCGGCCATTGCATAGATTTCGCCCGCGAGAAACTCGTGCTTCACGTTGGCGTCGGCTTCGAGCCTCAGATATTCCTGATACGTGTAGTGGTGAAGGCGTTCAGGCTCAGCCATGAAAGCAGCCTAGCACTACCGCGCCAACCTTCCTGCCACTGTGGTCCGCAGTTGTGGCCACTTAGCCGGACGGGCACAGCCGACTCACTGAAACTCCCGCACGATGACGTCGTTGACATACCAGCCAGCGTCGGTGTTCGTACCAGGTTGGATGTCGAATCGGAGCTTTATGGTAGTGCCAGCGTAAGCCTTGAGGTCGATCACTGTGTTCCTCCAGTCCACCCAGGCGTTTGAGTTCCCGCCCCACAAGGTAGCCCAAGTCAGGCCAGCGTCTTTTGAGATGTCAATATAACGTTGAACGTAGCCGCTGCCGTGTTCCCAAAAGGAGAGTTGCGGTTCAATTGCGGAAGTGAGGTCAATGCTGCCAGTCAAAGTAGCGAGCGCAAGTGACCCGTTGACATAGTTGTCGGTCGGATTATTCGTAAAGCTATGCGTGGGACTCCAGGAAATAGTGACAGTCGTCCACCAATCCAAGCCAGTGACGGTCCATCGATTGAACGCGTCCTCGAAGTCTTCGCAGAAATAACGGGTGGTGGTGGGCGTCACGCCGCAACCCACGATCGTCACGCAGGCGCTGGCCTGGCAGATCTGACCCTGGCGGCAGACATTGCCGCAGCTACCGCAGTTCTTGAGATCACTCGTCATGTCCGTGCACGTGCCGCTGCAGGGATCGAGTCCCGCTGCACAACTGGTGCCGCCAGCCGCGCCCGCTTGGCCGCCCATTGTGGATGAACTCCCACCCGCGCTCGGTGCGCCACCCGTAGCTCTCGTTCCGCCGGTGCTCAGCGCGCCACCGGTAGTTACCGAGCCACCCGCGCTCGTGTTGCCGCCGCCCACGACTGCTCCCTATCTGGAAGCCAGGCATCGTCTGAGTGTGCGACGGTGAACTTTGGCGGCGATTGAGGCGTAGGTTGGCTAGACGAGGGTCTTTGCTTTGCCTTCCATGATGGCGGTCAAGGGTGAAGAATGCACTCCGCCAGTGACGCTGTGATGAAGCGCAACGCCTGAGTTGTCGAAGTGTGGAGGTTGTTGCTCAAGACTTGTATCAGCTACCGATCGCCAGGGGTCTCCATCCTTCCATGCGTGCTCGAGTGCTCTGTGCCCCGGCACATGTTGCCGTTCGGGAAGAAAGACCGGCCAATCTAGGCTAAGGCTTCGAGCCCGCGCTAAGCGCGGTCGCGAGCCAAGGAATCGTGCGACCTGGTCCCCTTCGACTTCCCCGGCGATGGCCTCTGATGCAAGTCCATGTTCGACCGCGACCTTAGTTATGCCACTTCGGGTGTTACCTCCAATACAGCGTTCAGAGCGTGTTTGATCGGTGCCGGACGCAGGCGTGTCGGATCGTAGTTTGTGCCATCGCGCAGTACGTAGAACGCGATGCGTAGAATATGCCGTGCTGCGGCTACTACTGCGATCTTGCGCCGTGCACGTACTGTTTGCACTCGTTGCGCGATCGCTTTGAGCGGGGCTGACAGTTCTGATTGGCATCGGAACAAAAGCACATGGCCCGATTGCACCAACGTGCGTCGAAGCTGTGGTGAGCCCATACGTGTGATTCTGCCAAGTGTTAGAGTTTCGCCCGTCTGACTTACCGATGGCACCAGGCCCGCATACGATGCAAGCTCTCGCGCGTTGCGAAAGCGCGTCACATCGCCAACCCAAGCGTAGATCATCAGTGCCACACGTTCGCCCACTGCAGGAATGGTCAGCAATCGTTTGATTGCATCGTTCTCCTTGGCCTTCGCATGCAACAGCGCATCGATCTGAGCAAGCTCTTGTGTCAGTGTCCCATGCATCCGCTGACACAGTTCTATTGACATTGATAGGGTGGCTTCGATCCCATCTGGATTCGAGACGGATGCTTCGAGCAGTCTGGGGACTGAGCGATGTGCCCGCGGGGGCGCATGGCCTGCAGCCTGCAAATAAGATCGCGCGCGCACTAGCCACCGAGTGCGTTCGGCCACTACTGCCTCGCGACGCGAGATCAGATTGCGTAGCTCTCGCACTTCGCCCGTTGGAAGGTACACCGGTGTCGGCGTCATTCCAGTCTGAAGTGCTTTGGCAATCCAGTAAGCGTCGCGTCGATCGGTCTTCTTTCGCGACGAGGCGATCATTCGAAGATGCCAGGCGTTGAAAGACAGAATCTTCACGCCCGTCGCTGTTGCCAAGTCGTGCACCAAGTACGCCATCTTGCCCACCTCTTGACCCACCAAGAGTTGGTCGGACTGGGTGAGACGACACACGCAGATTGCGAAGCTCCGGCACCGTCGTCGGCGTCTTGCCGATCGACCATTTGCCCCGTCCCGTCCAGCAGGTGCCAAACGGTTGACTTCACGTGTACATCCATTCCAAGATACTGCATGGTCTGCTCCTTTCAGGTTGAGCACGTTCACCGGCTCGACTGGCTTTTGGCCTAACAGGCCCTGGTTACTTCCAACGTATAGGAAGTTGTGCCGACCCGATCGGGGCAGACCACTTGTTCGCTGTTTCCAGCCGGAGTCGGAGCCCTGTGAGCCGCCGTCCGCCGTCGCCCACCCCGCTTGTTTGCTCCGCGCACAGCCCGGGTCAAGGTCGCCCCTGGCGCCCGCGAAGTGGGTCGAAGCATCGCATAGAGCCTTGACGCGGGCGAGCACGGTGCCAAGCGCTGTTCCTGCGACGGCGAGCGCAGACCTGTCAGGAGGCAAGTACAACGCTGCCCACTCGGGACCGACAGGAAGCGCCACCGGTACGGAAAATACTAAGGCAATGACGTTTCCAGCCACGCCCGCCATCATGGCGCCTACGCGCCCGACCGGGTTACGACTACAAACCGATCATGGACGCCCTCGCCGAGAAGCTGCCGAAGAATTGTGCTGTCAAGTCAACAACTTCACGGACTGTAGGTTCCGGACCTGAGGTTACCGACGTCATCCGACCCGCACCGGATCTCTCAACTGTCGCTGTCACAAATTGCAACACTTTCCACGGTGGCCGCGATCCGTGCGCTAGCGCTTGTGAGGTTGCCGTGTCTAGCGACACTCTGGGACAAATCGCACGCTGCGGCTACGTTCGCAAGTGACACGCTCCTACGGTCATTTGCCGCTCAGCCCAAGGCATGAGGGTTGCAACAGCCACCAATCCGTAACACCCGACATTCAGTGCCAGGAGTAGCAACCGCACACACATCGTGCGATCACGAGAAACCCAATGGGGATGGAGGCTTTACTGTTGACGTCGCTGTTCATTGCTTATTAGTAACCATGACCGACTTCGGAATCGCATCTTGCCAGTGCGACCTTTAAACTCGATGGGTAGTACGTAGACGCGTCAATCGCGGTTTGCGTCCGCGTTCGACTAACGTGCTTCGAAGTCGATCTGCGGGCTGTCGCAATTTGGGTCACTGGGGCTGCGCTGCGCGGCAGTGCAATTGGGGTTCGTGCATTGTGCGCAACTCGACGAGTTAATCACAACCGCTAAGGTGCGTCGCGCACGCGTTAGGCTCATCGCTTACACGCTTAATATTGCCGACACAAGTTCCGTATGTTCCCTCATGGATCGAACGCGTCCATTGCAATCGTCCGAAGAACCCGAAGCGTCGGTGAGTCCGATTAGTCCGTTACCCGGGGCTGCACAGGTCCTAGATCTCGACACGTTGAGCAGAACGGCACGCCTGCTAGAAGAAGCGCGCGCCCTCGTGGTTAACGCAGGCGTCGATGCGGCGGCCCGCAATGCGGAGATCTATCGGCGAAACACGGTTCTAGAAGAGAGTGTGCGCGAGATCGAAGAGTTGCTGATTCGCACAGAAAGTCAGGCCGCCCAACTAGCGAACCTGTACGTAGCCACCTATCAATTGCATGCGTCGCTCGACGAGAGCGACGTGCGAGCGGCAGTGGCCGACATCGCGGTCAACCTGCTCGGCGCAGAAAGTTTCACGATTTGGGTGCGAAGCGAAGAAGGACAATTGCTGCCGGCTCCTGAATCCAGTGGGCTGGCGACTGACCCTGGGAGAACCGACACGTACGTTGGTGGCGACTCCTTGATCGACGCGGCGATTGACAGCTCGACTCCGCAATTCGGTCTCGTTGACGGCTCCAAGCACGTAGCCGCTGTACCTTTTAGTACTCACGGCGAAGTTGTCGGCGTGTTGGCGATTCAATGCTTCCTTAAACAGAAGCAAACGATCTCCGCGGATGACTGCCAGCTGTTGGACGTCATGGGGGCGCACGCGGCTACAGCACTTCTAGCTGCTCGCTCTTTCGGAGTAGCCCGGCGTAAGCTCAAGACCTATGAGGGACTCCTCGGATTTCTCAAGCGGGAGACGCCATGAGTATCTCCGGTAACTTGTCCGACATTGCCGTCGTCGATTTGCTGCAGTTTGCCCACATGAGCCAGCGTTCGGGCACCCTGCTGATCAAGTCATCCCGAGGCACTGCGCATATTTCATTTCAGCGTGGCCGCATCGCAAGTGCTTGGTCTCCAGCATCGCTTTCTGTCGTAAAATACCTGATCGATCGCGGAATTGTCACTGACGAACAGGTTACACGGGCGGAGCGGCAACGCCAGGATGTGACGCCCACGCCAAGTCTCGGCCAAGCATTGCTCGACGCGAACGTCGTATCAATTGCCGACCTGCGTGAAGCAGTCGCCACCAAGATCGAGCAAACAATCTTCGATCTCATCAGTTGGACCGGCGGAACTTTTCAGTTGGTGGCCGACGAGATTCACGCCGATGAAGAGTTGACGTTCGCGCCCGGCGAAATACTGCCCGATCTGGACGTCGACACGCAAGGGCTTCTGCTCGAGGCAGTGCGGCTATTCGACGAACGCAATCGTGCTGTACACACGAATTCGGACAAGGATTCTGACGATGCGGCACCCGGTGTTGCATCCCAGACCCGGGAACAGGCGACATCGCGCAGCCAACTCAGGCGCGTTCAGCTGATCTCGAAAGACCGAAGTTTGCTGGCCGAACTTGGGCGCAGCCTGGGCACAGTGGCTCGAGTGGATCTTGTCGACGCGCGTGCCGCTGGCGCGCCCGTATTGGGCGACCCGAACCCGCTCGTTGTCGCTGACCTGCGCAGCGAGGTGAACAAAACGATTTTGCAAAATATCGAAGAACATCATCCGAACTCGCCGACAGTTGCGGTTGTCCGGGGGCCGCACGAGATTGCTGCCGCATTTGCCGATGGTGCCGTAGCGGTTGCCGAGCCATCCTATTTGGCGGCTTGTTGCCTGAACGTCTTGCGCACGAAGGCCCCGCAATGCGAAGAGGCCGGCGACACGAACCTGCACTCTGGGCTCGGTCGCTTGCGGCGCGCACTCAACGAACTGCGCTCAGGTCTGTTGTCCGCAACCGTTTCGCTGAACCTGATGTCCGTCCTTGCCGATTCGGTAGAACGAGCGATTCTGTTCATCATGCAGCGCAATGCGCTGGTCGTACTCGGTGCATTTGGTGCTCGGGGCGACGGTCGTGCACTGGCCGATACGACGCGCGGCCTGGCGTTACACGTTGACGACAGTAACGTGATCGTGAAGTGCCTGAAACGGGGCCACGCGCGCACGTTCGACTATGAAAGCAATAACCTGCCGACCGAGCTCAAAGCGGCGATCGACCGACCGCGCTCTGGGCAAGGTGTCCTATTTCCGGTACTTGGCGCAAGGCGCGCTATCGGCATCATCTATGCCGACAATGGACGCCGCTCGAGCAGCATTCGCGACGTCGAGTTGATGGAACTGGCGTCGGCGCAAGTTGGGTTGGCGTTCGAGAACGAACTACTGAGACGCCAACTGATCCGGATCGGTAGTGGCGAGAGACCTGCAGTGTCTGCTGCGAAGGGAACATGAAGACATGTCGAAGAAGATACTACTCGTGGACGATTCAGCGACCGTGTTGATGATGGAACGTATGATTCTGGCTGCTGAACACGTCGAGCTGAGCACGGCGAACAATGGTCTTGAAGCACTGCAAAAGGCCAAAGCCGAGCGCCCGGACCTCATATTGATGGACATCGTGATGCCGCACGTCAGTGGTCTCGAGGCGTGCAAGGCGCTGCGTGCAGATCCGGTCACTCAACACATTCCGATCATCTTGGTCACCACCCGAGGTGAGGCCGATAACATCGAGCTGGGGTATCAAAACGGCTGCAACGACTATGTAACCAAGCCGGTCAATAGTGCGGAATTGTTGCGAAAGGTTAGAAGCTACTTGGGAGGTAAAATTTGAGCCTGCTTCGAAAACATCGCTACGTGGAGCGTGTCCGCGAGGCAACGAGTTCATTGTTGGAAGACCTCCTCGAAGCCAATCGCCGACTCTGTCTAGCGATCGCGGTGCTCAGTCACGATCACGAGGACACCACCCAAACCATCCAGGACATCGACAAGCGGTCGCTCCGTTGGCGGGAAGAGCAAGCCCGCTTGTTGGAGCTTTTGGAAGCCGCTGACCGTGAGACGCGGGCATTCGAAGAGCAGGTGGCGGAGGTCGAGGAGCAGAATTCCAATCTGGCAACGCTATACGCGGCGGTCAGCGCGTTGCATTCGAGCCTCGAGCTGCGCACCGTAGTCACGGGCATCGAAGAAATCGTGACGAACCTGATCGGCTCCGAGCAGTTCGCGATTGTTCGCTCAGATGAAACACTTACGCCTTGGTCACTGTTTGGCGTAACCCTGACGCAACTTCGGGACTTGTCGCCACGGGCAGGCATCATCGGGCGCGCGGCAAGCGAATGTCGTCCGCTGGTGATGCCCGGCGGAATGCCAGTTGATCCAACCGGCGTGAGAGTCTGTGTTCCGCTGATCGCCGACGGCCAAACCCTGGGATTTCTGCTGATTTTCGGGTTTCTGCCGCAGAAGACGGAAATTCAGACGCTCGATCACGAACTGTTCGCGCTCGTCGGCAGCCAGGCAGCGGCCGCGCTGCATTCGGCGGAACTCTCAACGAAACACCAGGCTTGCCATTAGTCTCAAACGGTTAGGACGCACAAAGAAGTGGATGATTCATGGTGAGCATTGACCGCAACGCACTCATTAGCACCTTTCAGGTAGAGTCCGAGGAACTGCTGTCGGAGCTCGAAAGGCTGGCGCTCGATCTCGACGAGCGACCCGACGATCTGACGCTGGTCAGTGAGATGTTTCGGATTGCCCATACGCTCAAGGGTGGCGCATCCTGCGTTGGGTTCGAGCGGGTCGTCAGGCAAGCCCACGAGCTCGAAGCGCTGTTCGAATCGATCACGACGCGTAAACGCGCACCCAATCGAGAGCTCACTGCCGTCGTCTTGGACGCGATTGATTTGCTTCGCACGGGCGTTCGAGCAGAAGCGGATCTCGCGCCGGAGCCGATTGCCGGTGAGGAACAGACACTGCAGCGCATTCGCGATTGGCTCGCGATGAGCGGCAGCGCAACGTTGGAACAAGTAAATCGCACAGCCAACGAAGCCGCGCCGACGAACAAGCAACGGACGTTGCGCGTCGATGTTGACAGGCTCGACAGCTTGCTGAATTTGGTCGGCGAGGTTGCGATCGCCGAGGGACGGCTGCGTTCGATGGCAGCATATAGCCCGAACAGCCCAGAAGCGTCGGCTTGGCAAAGCTTTGACGGGTTGTTTCAGACGTTGCAAGACAACGTCATGCGTCTGCGACTGGTGCCGCTGGGATCAACGCTCGATCGGTTCCGGCGAGCCGTACGAGATCTCAGCTCAAGGGGCGGGCAAACACGCGGAGCTGACGGTCGAGGGCGGCGAGGTAGAAGTCGATGTCACATTGGCCGAGGCGCTGCGCGACCCATTGATGCACATGATTAGGAATGCAATCGATCATGGCATCGAATCGACTGAAAAGCGGCGCGAGATGGGCAAGGATCCGATTGGGCAAATTACACTACGCGCGCGGCACGACGGTAACTACGTGATCGTGGAGGTTGCCGACGACGGAGCAGGAATTAACACCCAACGGCTGATTGAGCGCGCTCAGCAGCGCGGTATTAGTGTACCGAGCGGTGATTCGGCGAGTATCAATGATCTGGCCTTTAAACCCGGGGTGAGTACCGCGGATTCCGTAACTACCTTGTCAGGTCGCGGCATTGGGATGGACGTAGTTCGTCGCGACATAGAAGCACTGAGCGGGAGTGTCCGTCTCACTACCGTGCCTGGTGCGGGCCTTACCGCATCGATTCGCGTCCCGCTTACTGTCGCGATCATTCAAGGGTTTGGTGTGCGCGTCGGTGACGAAACCTATATCGTGCCGGTCGATTCCATTCAGGAGTGCATCGATCTGGACCAGGACCATGCCATGTTTTCAGACAAACGTGGCGTGCTCGAACTTCGCGGCAAGCCGGTGGCATTCGTCGATCTCGCCCAGCAACTCAACACCAAGCGGCAGGCCCCGCAGGCTCATCAGTTCGTCGTGGTCTTGGAACACGGCACACAACGCGCAGGGCTTGGAGTTGATTCACTGATTGGGGAAGTGCAGACGGTAATCAAGCCACTGGGCCCCCTATTCTCACTGGTCAAGCATATTGCGGGCACGGCGGTTCTGTCCAGCGGTCAGGTTGCATTGGTACTCGACGTCGGGCGGTTGTTACGAGCGGCGGCCTAACTATGGCGACGCGCAATATCGGCAGGTTTTGGGAATTTGGAGGCAGTCAATGTTATCGTCGATGAGTATTGGCAAGAGAATGGGACTCGCGTTTGCGACCCTGGTGTGCTTAGCGCTCGCGCTAGCTGCTACCGGCTACTGGGGTTTGTCGAACGTGACTGCCACGGCGCGCCAGATTCTGGATGTGCATGTCGTGGCGGTGAATACCGGACAAATACAAGCGACGACCCTCGATCTGCTCCGCTACGAAAAAGATTACTTCTTGAACATCGAGGACGCCAAAACGCGCGAGGCGTATCTAGAAAAATGGAGGGTTGAACACAAGAATCTCCAGACCCTGCTCGACAAGCTGGAGAACCTAGTCCAGGACGAGCGCGATCACGCAAGGATCAACACCATGCGCGAAGCACTCACGGGGTACGATGAAGGTTTCGAGAAGGTGCGCGAGTCAGTGCAGACTGGCGCGATCAAGACGCCGGCGCAGGCCAACGCCAGTGTCACGCCGTTCAAGGATCACGTTCGCGAGCTCGAAGGCAACGCGCGTATCTTTCAGGCCGAGACGCTACGCGGAACGCGCGACGAAATCGAACGGCAATCGACGCGGTCGATCCTGTTGATGGGCATTATTGTCGCATTCGCGACGCTGTTCAGCGTTGGTTTAAGTGTCGTCATCACGCGCAGCGTGACGCTACCGCTCAATGAAGCGGTAGTGGCGGCGGAGCGCGTGGCAACAGGCGACCTGCGGATAAAGATCGCGCACAATCGGGGTGATGAACTCGGACGCTTGCAATCGGCGATCGCTGGCATGCTAACCAGTCTCACCCGCGTCATCGGCGAGATTCGCGGAGGGGCTGGCGCGTTGTCATCGGCTGCGGGGCAGGTGTCATCGACATCGCAGTCGCTGTCGCAGGGCACCAGTGAACAGGCAGCCGCGGTGGAGCAGGTGACCTCCAGCCTTGAGGAGTTTACGAGTTGCATCAGTCAGAGTGCCGAAAATGCCAAGCGCATGGAGAAGATGGCGTTGCAGTCCGCCAAAGACGCGAGCGACGCCGGAGGCGTCGTCAAGGAAAGCGTCTCGGCGATGAACGCAATCGCAGGACGCATTGGCCTGATCGAAGAAATCGCGTACCAAACCAATCTGTTGGCGCTCAACGCCGCGATTGAGGCGGCGCGTGCTGGCCAACATGGGCGCGGCTTTGCCGTCGTAGCAACGGAAGTGCGCAATCTGGCCGAACGCAGCCAGGTCGCGGCCAAGGAAATTCGCGCGGTCGCCAGTTCCAGCGTCGAAGTGGCCACGCGCGCTGGCGAGCGACTCGACCAGCTCGTGCCTAGCATTCAATGCTCGACCGATTTACGCAAGAAGTTGCAGCAGCCTCCACGGAGCAGGCGGCTGGCGTCAATCAGATGAACCGATCGATGACGCAAGTCGATCAAATCACGCAACGCACCGCCACCGCATCCGAGGAACTCGCTGCCGCGTCCGAGCAGATGAGTGCTCAAGCCGATGCGCTTCGCCAGTTATCGGATTTTTTCACTTTGGACGAGAGCGCCATTACGTGGTCGCACAGTACGCCGCGTGGGTCACCCAACATTGGAAAGTCGCAGAAGCACACGAACCTGCTTGGAGCCAATCTAGCCCACGCTGCCGGAGGCGACCATGAATTCAGACCCTTCTGAACTTGAAGCCTCGCTCACCGGCGGCACTGAGTACCTGACGTTCTTCATTGCGGGCGAGGAATATGCAGTAAGTCTAGAGTTCGTTCGCGAAGTAATCCCGTACGACACGGTCACGCGCGTGCCGGGTATGCCTGAAACCGTGCGTGGCGTCACCAATCTGCGCGGCAACGTCGTACCTGTGATTGATCTTGCCATCAAATTTCGCTTGCCCCAGGTCCCCGTAACTTCGCGCACGTGCATCGTACTCGTAGAAACGACGATCGAAGACAACGTCGCGCTGATGGGCTTGATGACCGAGCGCGTAGGACAAGTGCTCGCGCTCGGTCCAGGCGAACTGCTTGACCCGCCGCTGTTTGGAACCCCAATTCGACCGGATTGTTTGTTGGGTATGGCTCAGGTGGGCAAGAAATTCGCGCTGGTGATCGACATTCTGCGGTTGCTATCGCCGAACGAATTGCTCGCGCATGAAACCTCGGCAGCCCTGGCTGATGAGATCGGGGCGGACCCAGCTGCCGCAGCAAACCAAAATCCCAAACTGAGCTCGGCGCCGCATGGGGCCAACGCCAAGGTCGCTGTCAAACCGTTCCAGGTTAGCCGTCGAGCCTGTTGATATGCAGTCAGAGATTCGCCCATTGACGACCAGCGAGTTTTCGTTATTCAGGACGCTCGTCGAAAGCGAAACTGGGATCTGCTTGAACGACAGCAAAGTCGCGCTGGTCAACTCTCGATTGCTGCGGCGCATCCGTGAACTCGGCGTGCATACGTTTTTTGAATACTATGAGCGCGTCATTCAAAGCCCGGATGACGAATTGATTCGACTCATCGACGCAATGTGCACCAATGAGACACAATTCTTTCGTGAACCCGGTCAGTTCACGTTTATTCAGAATAAGTTGATCCCGCAATGGGTGGCTGAGGCCGATCGCGGGCTGCGTCACCGGCGCTTGCGGATTTGGAGCGCGGCTTGTTCGACCGGTGAAGAACCGTATTCCGTCGCAATGCACCTGTTGGACCACCTACCCGAGCATTGGTCATTCGAAATCCTTGCCACGGATCTGAGCACGAAGGCGTTGTTGACCGCAGTGTCGGCGATCTATCCCGAAAGGCGGCTGCCGGAGGTGCCCGAGCGATTACGGAATCGATTCTTGCTCAAGGGCGTTGGCCAACAAGAGCATAACTTCCGCGTCGCGCATCCGGTGCGGATCTGTGTTGCATTCGATCGCATGAATGTGGTGACCCAAACGCCGATTAGCCATAGCGGTTTTGACCTATTGTTGTGCCGCAACGCAATGATGTATTTTCACCAGAATACTCGCGCGCGCGTGGTATTGCAACTGATTGACCGGCTCGCACCGCGCGGACACTTATTCGTGGGTCATTCCGAATCACTATACGGCATCGACAAGCGATTGCGAACGATTATCCCAACGGTCTATCAACTCACCACGGAGGTAATCTAAGGTGGGTCGCGCTGACGTGTTGACCATCAAGGCGATGGTGATTGACGACTCCGCAGTTGCTCGTCAAGTGTTGACCGCGGTACTGACCTCGGCGGCGATGGAAGTTCGATCCGCGCCCGATCCCATCGTGGCGCTCAAGAAGCTCGAAAGTTGGGACCCGGATGTATTGGTTCTCGACCTCGAGATGCCACGGATGGACGGCATCACGTTCCTCAAGCACTTGCGTAAGACCAGCGACCTGCCAGTCGTTGTATGCTCCGCCGTTACCGGTAGCCATACTGAAAAAGCACTGTTGGCGCTGCACGAGGGTGCCGCCGAGGTCGTTACCAAGCCGCAAACTGCTGTTCGCGACTTCTTGTTTGAATCTTCCGTGATCCTGGTTGACGCCGTAACCGCGGCTGCAGAATCGCGACCTTCGATCCGCGCACGACGGCTTGCGAAAATTGCACCGAGCGTTGTTCCTTCACCTCACGCGTCCGTCAAAAAGCGCGAAATCGTGACAATCGGCGCGTCAACGGGCGGCCCCGAAGCAATCCGCGGTATCTTAGCGCAGTTTCCTCGCAACGCGCCCCCCACCCTGGTAGTTCAGCACATGCCCGCTGGCTTCACTCGGGCGTTTGCCAACCACCTGAATCAAGCAACCCAAATCGAAGTACGTGAAGCTGTGACGGGTGACTTGTTGCAGCCGGGGCTTGCGCTCATCGCTCCGGGAGGCCGGCACGTTAGTACACACCGCGGGGCCCGAGGTCTCGAAGTGGAAGTCATTGTCGGACCGCTCGTATCCCGCCATCGCCCGAGCGTCGATGTCATGTTCGACAGTGTTGCAACCTGCGTGGGAGCCGACGCCCTCGCCGTCATATTGACGGGAATGGGTGACGACGGCGCCCGCGGGATGCAAAAGCTCAAGGAGGCCGGCGCTTATACAATCGCTCAAGACGAGCAGTCGAGTGTCGTCTACGGGATGCCGCATGCGGCGGTCGAACTCGGGGCGGTCAATGAAATCGCGACTCTCTCGGACATACCGCACGCCATTCTGAAACAGTGCAGGATATTTTGATCGAAACTTAATCGGCCAGATTCGTGGAGGTACAGCCTTTGGTGACAAGTCAGTCTCCCCAGCATGTTAGCGAAGTATCGAATTGCTCCGGCACTTTCGAGGTTAAGCGCACAGGCGCGGCTTCGCTGCATGGTCAATCGGCCGCGCTACCATTGCTTCAGGATCCCAGCCGGTATTTCGGAAGCCCAGAGTTCGTGCGCAAGCTTCTCGAAAACATCCAGGACGGCGTCGTCATCTTCAGGGACGGCAAGCAGATATTTTCAACAACCGACTGTGCGAAATCGTCGGTTATTCTCGGGAGGAGCTCACGACCCTCGACCCTCCTGAACTCGTGTTCGAGCTAGCGGATCGCGAACGGCTCCGCCAAATGACAGAGGAGCGGCGACACGGGCGCGCCCTGCCCGGCGTGTTGGAACTTCGCGTGCAGCGAAAGGACGGCACCTCGCGACACGTGCGCAACCTATTCGTGCCGATTGATTGTGACGGTGAGCGACTAAAGGGGGTTGGGGGGGGAGAGGGGGAGGAGGGACGAGGAGGAGGAGCGGGAGATGGAAGTAGGAAGGAATGGGAGGTGGCTGTGAGGGGGAGGAGGGAGCGCGTGTGTGGGGGGAGAGGGGGGGGGTGCGGGGGGGAGAGGGGGGGGGGGAAGGAGGGGTGGTCGGATGGTAGGGGTCGGGTCACAGTTGAGATCTTAGTCTTCGTTTTGTGGCTGGGGGTTGTGATATGGGGAGGGGTTGGTTGGTCGTGGGGGGGGGGATGGAAGATGGTGGTGGTTGTTGTGGCATGGACAGGGAAGGGTTTGGCTTTCGATTGGTGAGCGGTGTGCGGGGGTCGTGGTGGGGGGGGGGGTGGGGTGTGGGGTGTTTCGGGGGGGGGAGGGGGGGGGGGGGTGGGGGGGGTGTGTGTTGGGGAGGTTGGTGGGGGGAGAGATGTCGTCGAGGGGAGGTAGGGTGGGGGTTGTGGGGGGAAACTAAGATCGCGTAGCCGTGTAGAAGAATGACTTCACCGGTATTTGGGGTGCGGGGTTGGATTGGAGAGGAGAGTAGAGTTGGGGGTGGGGTGGAGGTGGGGGTTGGTGGTTTTGGGGAGGGGGGGGGGGGGGGTGCGGCGTAGTGGTGGTATGAGTGGGGGTGTTTTTGGAGGTGGGGGGGGGGGTCGTGGGGGGGTGTGGAGGGGGTCGTGGGTGTTGGAGGGGGGGGGCGGCGGTGTCGTGTCTGTGGGGGAGAGGAGCAGGTTGTGGTGTATTTGGGGGGGGAGGGGGGTGGGGTGATTAGAGGAGGAAGAATAGGAGGAGGGCTGTCGTTGGTTGGGAGTAGGGGAGAGGGGGGGGCGGGGGGTGATAGGGTCGCTAGATTGACCGATGGAAGTTTGCAGGGTGCGTCATTATCATGTCCGACGAGACCGAGCGCTGGGAGGCCGCGGCGAAGCAGGAACGGATTGCCAGCGAACTGAAACGAGCCCATGACCTGCAACGGATGATCTTTGACCAGTCTTCCCATCTAGTTGGGCTACTGGCGCCGGACGGAACACTGATCCACGCCAACCAAACCTCGCTAGCGTTCGTGGGGCGAGCAGAGCAAGAAGTCGTTGGTCTACCGTTTTGGATGGGTCCGTGGTGGACGCACGATCCGCTTCAGCAGAACGCGATAAGGGAACGCAATCCGAAGCGCCGCAGCAGGCCGAGTTGTGCGATTCCTTACCACGCACAAGGACTGTCAGGGCAGCGTGCATTACATGGACTTTTCGCTCACGCCGGTACTGGACGATGGCGGTTGTGTGATACACCTCATTCCCGAGGGTCAAGATATCACCGATCAGATCGTCGCCGAACAGGCGCGCCGCGAAAGCGACACCCTGTATGCTACGCTGGTCGAAAACGCCGGCGACGCCATCCTGGTGATGGAAGAAGGCCGGTTCATCCGTTTCAATCAAAAGGCGCTCTCTCTGTTCGATTGCACCTACGATCAACTGTTTGGTCAAACACCTTCCCACTTTTCGCCTCCAACACAGCCTGACGGTCGAGATTCGAAAGAGGCATCTCTAGACAAGATCGAGCAAGCTCTGACCGGTGCCAGCCAGTTGTTCGAATGGAACTCACGTGCGTGCAGACGGTACGTTATTCCCCGCTGAGGTGGCACTAAACGCCA
>CAWIGY010000036.1:0-29058 GCA_963835565.1 uncultured delta proteobacterium | reverse complement strand
ACCTTCAGGTCTTCAAGTCGCATCCTGCATGGCGGAAACACGATTTAGCCTTTGCCAATGATTCTATCGTATTCTGCGTGCCCGCCAATCCAAATCCAAGTCACCGTGTTTTCATCTAGGATACCCAGGGCTCGGTAACCATGGGTAACACGCACCGAATATAGAGACCGATTGGATAGAACACATTTGAAACGAAGACTGGGGTGTGATGGATCATGAGAGAACAGCGCATACGCTTCGTGCGCACGTGCTTTTGCCACTTCCGGCAATCTCGCGTACGCGATCCAGAAACTTTTCGTCGCGTGAGATTTCACAATTTGGCCAGGTCTAGTTCCTCAACCTGACCCGCACGTATTTCGGCCAGCGCATTGTCGGCAAGCTTTTCAAGTGCGTCCTGCGATGCCGCGAATTTTTCGTCCCAAGATCGATCGTCAGCCAGCTCAGTAAGCAACCACTGACCAATGCGATTTTGCTCATCCGGAGGCAATTTCAGACTTCCACGATCGCCTTCTCAAGGACTTGGGTCATGCCTTTGATTATAGGACCAAGTCGTAGAAAAACAAGCCTGCGCTGGGCTATCTGGCAGGCATTATGACGAGCGCTATCCCCTCAAGTCGCCATAACGCACCTCCCTCCATTCGCGCGCAGGCATTGCGCCAGCGATGTCGAGCACGAATCGGGGGGAGGTCGGCGGCGCGCAGCGCCGACGGGAGGGGGCACCAAAGCAACCACCCCAGTCGGCCGCACCACCACCCGCTACGTAGACACCAACCTACGCACCACCAAAATCCAACGCCCCAGCATAGCCGACCTACTATTCGCCTACGACACCGACAACCGCTTAGCCACAATAACCCAAGGCACTCGAGTCACCACGCGCACCTACTACCCAGGCGGCGACATCAACGGCTACCTCCAAACCCTAACCAACCCCCTCAGCCAAACAACGACATTCGTCCCCGATGCGCTGGGCCGTACCCTCCAGCAAACCCTGGACACCGCCACAACCGCCTTTACATGGGACGGCCAAAACAACCTCACCAGCGTAACCCCACCCGGCAAACCCACGCACGTGCAGGACTATACGGCCGTAAACCTGCTCCAAGACTACATTCCCCCAGCTGCAGGCCTAACGACATTTGCCACCAATTACCAGTACAATTTCGACAAACAACTCACCTTCGAAACAAGACCTGATGCTGTCGTGACGGCACGGAGCTATGATTCAGCGGGTCGCCTAGACCTGCTCACCATGCCCACGGGAAGCCTCGGTTACACCTACTACCCAGCGGGATGCACGACAACCGGTTGTGCAGCGGGCAAGCTCGCGACGATCACGGGGCCAGGGTGCTGAGACATCTGGCCTTCACGTATGACGGCCAATTGCAGAAGAGCGCGTCTTGGACTGGGCTCGTCAACGGCAGCGTGTCCTGGAATTACGACACCGACTTCCGGAAGATTTCGGAAACCGTGCAAGCGGGCACCACGAGTGCGACGGCAGCGTTCGGGTACGACGCGGACAGTTTGCTCACTTGCGCTTCACCTACGACGTGTCCGAGTGGCGCTGGCGCGCTCACTATCACTCGCAATTCGCAGAATGCACTCTTGACGGGCACTTCACTTGCAAACGTTACCGACGCTTACACGTACAACACGTACGGCGAGCTCGCGACTTACCAGGCGAAATACGGCAGCACCTCGCTTTACTCGGTGACGTACGATGCCACCGGGGCCCCGCGCGATGCGCTGGGTCGCGTTGTGCAGAAGACTGAGACGCTTCAAGGGACGTACCCATGTATTTGGGTATACTTATGATGTTCAAGGGCGCCTGACTGACGTCACTCGCGATGGGACTGCCATTGAGCATTACGGTTACGATTTGAACGGCAATCGGACGACTGCGACTGTCAACGGCACTACCGTCAATCCTACTTATGATGACCAGGACCGGTTGCTTACGTACGGCGGGACGACGTTCACGTACACGGCTAATGGTGAGCTGCTGACCAAGACTGACTCAACGGGAACCACGACGTACACGTATGATGCGACTGGGGTCGTTGATTGCCGTCAATTTGCCAGATGGGAGGTTGATTGAGTATGTCACTGACGGTAAGGGGCGGCGCATCGGCAAGATGGTCAATGGCGTCCTCACCAAGCAGTGGCTCTATCAGCGACCAGTTGAAACCTGTGGCGGAGCTGGACGGTTCTGGAAATTTGGTGGCGCAGTTCATCTATGGGACCAAGGCAAATGTGCCGGACCTGGTGATTCGCGGCGGGGCCACCTACCGCATCGTTAGTGACCAACTGGGATCGCCGGTGCTCGCCATCAACACGGCGAATTCGAGTGACATTCCGTTCCAGGCAACTTACGCAGCTTTCGGCGACCGGACGCTTGTTGCGGGCACTGACGACTGGATGCCGTTTGGATTTGCGGGTGGACACTACGACCCCGATACCAAGCTCACGCGATTTGGCGCAAGGGATTATGATGCCAAGATTGGACGGTGGGTGAGTAAGGATCCAAGTCGATTTCGGGGCAGGCTGGCAAATTTCTACGTGTACGTCGGCAATGATCCAATAAACAAGACCGACAATCTTGGACTGGATGCCGTGAGCAATGTGTTGCAATGTGTCTACGATGTCGTAAATGCGGTTTTAGTATGCGCCAATCCGGTTACCAGGCCAGAATGTGGTAATGCCGGAGCTAGCGCGCTAGGTTCCTGTCAGGATTTGCTGCCTGATGATCCCTGGCCATATCTCGACCCCTCGGGGCGTCCGCTGCCCCCGTGGCCTCCTCCAACTCCGCCAGTTCCTATGTGCTTTGCAAATGAGGATTGGAACACCTTATTCTGCTGCCGAAGACATTGCTTCGAACCCCAAGAGATTGTGGTTCGGCTAATCCCAGAACTACAACATCTGGCCGAAATAGCGAAGCTTCCGCCAGTAACGCTAATCGGAATAATGATGAAGCATTGCAGTATCAGCCAATCACCCTACGACTAAACCTTGTGCCAAAAACGACGGACAGTCACTGTGTCGCTAGAAAAGGACCAAATACGAAATGAGCGTTTCCGAAGTGGATGGCGATGATGAAAACGTCCCACGGTGCAATAATTCCGTCTGGGTCGGCATTGCGGACTAAAATGAGATTAGCGAAAATTCTGAATCAGCTTAGTCGCACCACTGGAGCCACGCTGGCACGGCGTCCAATCGCCGCGGTCTCTGGGCTCGGTGTACTACCCTGCATATGGATTGCCGGCTCCGATAGGATCATTGATTACGCATTTCGTGCTGTTAATGCGCAACACAAGTGGATTCTAGGCGTCTTTCTCTGGTCAGTCATTTGCCTGGTCAGATAGCATTCGCACTCAGATTAATGCGCAGCGAACCTGTGAACGTACGCTCATTATTCCGATTGGATTCGTCCGTATTGTCTGCTTTTGCCATAGCCCTAAGCATGAACGCTATCCCGCACGCACTGCATACGGCACGAAGCATGCTTAAACCCATCCTTGGCGGGCGGATGATGATTGCCCAATTTATTTGCTATGCGATATGTTTCTACATTCTGTATCGCACCATCGCTTGGCTTCCCCTAATTGTGGATCGGCACCTCTCAGTGAAATCGGCTCTCTTGCTTGCAATTGACGCGACTCGTAACCAGAGTCATGTGATGATGGCTGTATTTGTGATATTTTTGCTTATGGGAATACCTGTGGGCGCCTTGTTTATGTTGGCTGCGAAGTTTTCTGGTGCGTTAGTACTGGTTCGGCTTAGCGCATTTACTATTGGCACTCTTGTGTGCTGCAGCATCTATGAGTTCTTGCTACCCAGTTCAAATTGTTGTCACGACGCGTAGCGTATTGATTGGAATAGCCCAACAATCGGCGTTCAGCTGCGGGCGCAGCCCGTCAGCTGCAACGCTCCAGTTGGACATTGTCGATTGTGGTGCTCACTGGACGGCCCGCACGAGCCAGTACAGTGGACTCCTGCGACTATGTGCAATAGCCAAAATAAGCACGTGTTCACTGAAGACCTGGTAGGCAATCAGATACGGAAAGCGGTCGACAACGACTCGGCGAATTGGAGGTGTCAATTCTTGTGGTGTACTCGGCCAAAGTGGCCACGTACTTGGTGACTCAATCACAACGTCAAACCACCGATAAACGTGTGCGAGAAATTCGTCGCCAAGGCCCACGCGGCGATCATCGTACCAAGCCGCACCCTGGAACAGCTCCTCCTCAGCGTCGGGATGAATTTTGAGCCGCATTGCGCCTATCGCGGAGACGATTTGCGATCCGCTCCCTTGCGATTTCCCAATCGACAGCCTGGACAGACCCATCCGCTACTTCACTGGCGCGGCGTGTAATTTCACTCAGCCAGGCGGTTTCGATGTCTGCTTCTGCTGGTTCATCCAGACTACGCAGAAGCTCCTGAGCGAGTTTCGCACGATCCTCAGGGGGTAGGGCCAATGCAGCAGTCCGAAGGTCGTCGGAACTCATGCCCTCAGGTTAGCCCATTGTTCGCAGCGGTCAAGCATCGGATTGCAAACAACAATTGGGCTGGTCTCAAGTTGCGACATGCAGCGCGGCCACAATGCGCGCGACAGCCTCAATGACATTACGACGCACCAATTCCGCAACACGCGATAACCAAGCCGAGCCAACGCGCGGTCCCGCCGCGCATCCGCCGTGCGGCGAAATTCATGCGACCGATCATCCACCTCAACTGCGAACTTCACCGCGGGTGCGAGAAAATTCAAGATATACCTGTCAACCGGAACTTGACGTTTGAAAGCTATGCCGAGCTGCTTACCGGAAATTCTGCGCCAGAGAATTTGCTCTGTTTCCGTGAGATTGTGCCGCATAACGTGCGCACGCTCCGCCAGTAGCGTTTGAAACTTGAGTTGTTGACGAGATTGCTTGAGCATAAGTACCTCCGGTACTGGGTCCCCCGGCCGCGCGCAGCGAAGCGAGCACGGCTTTGGCGGGCCCCACAGGCGCGCAGCAAAGCGAGCACCTGTGGCCGTAAACCCGAGACAACCCGCGGGGGCACCAAAAGACCGGATGCTGTCGTAACGGCGCGGAGCTACGATACCGCGGGTCGCTTAGACCTGCTCACTATGCCCACCGGAAGCCTCAGCTACATGGGGAGGGTCGGACGAAGACTAACTCCAGCGGAACCACGACCTACACTTATGATGCGATGGGGTCGTTGATTGCTGTGCAATTACCAGATGGGCGGCTCATCGAGTACGTCACTGACGGCAAGGGTCGGCGCATTGGCAAGATGGTCAATGGAGTGTTCGTGAGGCAGTGGATTTGGAGCAATCAACTTCGCATTGCCGCCCCACTAAGTTACCGCGACAAGTTGGATGTCTCGCAGGGAGTGCTAGTCTGACGGCCGATGGCTCACGCATTGAAGTTCCACGCCCTCGTTTCGGGCAAGACGCTTCCATTGCCCGACCTCAGCGCATTCGAAGGAAAGCGCGTCGAGGTGATCGTGCTTGAGGATGAGGGTCAAGCTCCCAATATTTCTTCAGTATCCCCTGATTCACCCAAGCAACGACCATTGGGCTTGTACCGTGGTAAGTTCACCGTGCCAGACGACTTCGACGCGCCCCTACCCCCTGAAATTCAGAAGTATTTTGACGGTCAAGGCGACGACTCGTGAAGTACTTGCTAGATACGCACGTTTGGCTCTGGGGATGTTGACGCCGGAGCGTCTCAGCGATGACGCACGCACAGCCATCAGCAGTACTGACCACGCGACACTGCTATCCGTGGCGAGCGCGTGGGAAGCCGCGGTCAAAAGCTCGATAGGTAAGTTGCCGATTAGCGGACCCGTCGCCGAGTTGGTCCTTGCCTCGATCCGTGATTTTGACCTTACGATTTTGCCCATTGCGTTGGATCACGCATTATTGGCAGCGGAGCTGCCCCAGCTCCACAAAGATCCGTTCGACCGCCTCTTGATCGCACAGGCTCGTGTCGAAGGCGCTATTCTCGTCACAGGTGATGACTCAATTCATCGATACGGTGGCTCGCTTCTTTGGGCAATTTAGAATTTTCTAGGGAGTGGTCTCTCCGATTTGCACTGCACGGGCACATGGAACGTGCGGCAAGACCGATCCGAGCGACCACGGACAGCACTTCAGGTGTATGTCTCGCGGAAACGCATCGGCCGGCACAACGCCAAAATCGCGAATCGATGCAACACGGTGGCGGCTCCGAGGACCTCCGGGGATCTACGAATGGGATGCTACGTTCAAACGCAGACCCTCATGGGACGGATAGTAATAGTCTGTCCAGTTGTCGCGAGGCATACCGGTAAACAGCATCAGCCGATTGTGATGACTATGTTGCATCTAGCGGCACGGAACAGAGGGGTTCATCGAGTCCCATTCAGTAAGCCGAATTTACGCACGCGATCGATGCGAAATTGAGTATCTGGGTGAGACGATAAGTACGAAAAATACCGATTGGTACGCGATCCGGTTTGTGTCTCGAGACGTTCCAATATTTTAGCAAGATTCTCGGTTGGAATGCCTTTCGAAGACAGCAATCGTACGGCGTAGTCATCCGCCTCCGTCTCCATCGCCCGCGAATAGTTGAGGCTCGCCAATACCGCTGGGAATGAACTGAAAACGACCACGGAGGATACATCGCCTAGTATGACTCCGGCGACTACCGCGACGCCGGCATTCTGCAGAACCTTACGAATTGTGTGTCGCTTTTCTATGTGGCCGAATTCATGCGCCAATATGCCAGCTAGTTCGTCCTGGGATTGGCATAGGTTGACCATGTCGTCCGTTACGACGACAACCCCGCCTGGTAGTGCAAAGGCATTGGCGCCAATGCCCGGGGCAGATCGCAGATCCACGTCTATCATCCACAAAAGCATGATTGCCCTCGGTAATCCGTTTGTCTGTTTCTTCGATTCGATGCCATTGCCGGCACGACCCAAAATTCCGACCCCAGCATTGAATAGTGTGGCTAGCCTCAACAACCAGCCTGCACGACGACACGGGTCCTCACACTACGGAAACAGGACCTGAACCGGGGTCAGGCTGTCGGTCGTTGTGCCATTACCGAGCTGGCCGGTGCTATTGCCGCCCCAGCATTGCGCGCCGCCGTTGACCAATGCGCAGGTTTGACTGTCGCTAGAGCGGATTTTCCTCGCAAACAAAGCCGCCCACTAACATCCCATCGGCGCACCAAGAAACGGTCCCTACGCCATCGACACTAGGATCATTGATGGGCACTCCAGGCGCTCCACCGGCGACCTCAGTGCACACGAGCCCGGCTTGGCACGGGGCGGCGAACTCACAGATGCCAAGCGTTCCGGCCGTTGCACAATCCGCGACCGTCGCTTGGGTCGTGTCAGGAACCACATTCTGGCATCCAGGCGCGCAGAACCTATACCGCTCCAATATGCCAACTGGTGGTAAGGGGGGAGCGCTATCCATCCAGTTACAAGTTGCAAGCTCGATGCAGCAGGGGTCATCGGTTGGCCGCGAACAGTCACCGCGCGCCCATGTGCACGTCTCCCCACTGTGCCCCAAAGTGAGCCCGGAGTCACAATCACCCCACGAAGCACCCGCGTCAGCTGCGTCGTAGGCGCCGTTGCCGTCAACGTCGAGCTTAATTGACGTCACCATCTGCACCCGGTGAGCCACGCAAGCAAGCACAGCGCTTGTGTCGGTTCCGGGGATTTGCCCACCCGTACAAACGCAGATGCCCGGGCCCGGACTGCAAGCGTCGGCGTCGCTACAGGCATCGCCCATTTGGACCGTTGCTAGATCAACGGTTGCTTGAGCACCCGTGGTGGGACTCCCACAGACGGACACTCCTGTACCGCTCGGATTGGCAATACCACCCGTGCCGGCGATACTAGTTGAGCTGGTTCCACCCGTTGCAGTGCCTCCACCGGTGCTTGCTGGCGCTCCGCCGGTGGCAGCGGTGCCCCCGGTAGATTGCATTCCGCCGGCACCGCTACCGCCAGTGCCGGTTTGCGCGATATCGACGCGAGGCGAACAGCCTAGAGCGGCCAATGTCGGCAACAAGAGTAGTGACCAATGAGTCAGCACGGGATTATGTAAGTTTGTCATATCGATATGAATGCCGCAGGCTCTGCAATCCTTCCAAGTTTCTTCCATTTATTCCCCCATCAACTGCGAAAGTCGTCGTTCGTAAATGCTTCCGGGAGCGCGTGCGCGCATTTGCGCGGCACGCTGCTGCGCTTCGGCGCGCCGACCTAGCCGGAGCAGCGCGTCCACCGACAATAGCTCCCGTTCCAACTCAAGTACTCCATTTGGGAACTCATGCCGATGCTGTTCCAATACGTTCAGTGCGAGCGTCGGGTTGCTGCCCAATAGTTGGCGAGCCTGTTCCAACAGCTGCGTTTCTCTCGCAAGGTTGGCTGGCGGAAAGGCAGAGGCAGCTGACGCGATATTATCCGAGGGCGCGAGCATCGGGCCAGGTGATCGCAAAACCGATGCTGCCGTTGGTGCATCCGCCATCGTGTCACCGGCGGTCTGAGTTGGACTTGCATTGGTTGGTGTTACGGCACGAAGGACGGCTCTGGACGATGCAGCCAAGGGAACCCTCGCGCCCGATTCCGATCGCATTTTCGGTACGACGGTGATTGCCAACACAGCGCCGCCTAAAATGGCGCCCAGAGCTACGCTTTTGACCCAAAAAACTACGCCTGCGGCCGCTGGAAGTGCTGTCATTGCCACCAAACGCCGCCGCGAGCGCGCCTGGGTTGGGGCGTCCAATGCGCGCGGTGGTCTTGCACTTTTGAGCAGATCGAGCACGTCGGGCGGAGCCTGCCCGGTTTGCAGCCAACGTTGAGTTTCGGTCATCTTCGTTCTCCCGTCGAGACGTGGAGTTTCATACGAGCAATCGCGTCGCTAAATTCAAGGCGTGCCCGGTGCAGCCGCGAGTATACCGTGCCGACAGGAACCCCCAGAACTTCGGCAATAGCGCCAGCGGGCATGTCCTCGATTTCAAACATCACGAACACCGCTCTGCGTTCGAGGCCGAGCGCTTCGAGCCCCTGCTCGAGACGCCGCTCAGCCTCGCGCAGTATTGCGACTTTTTCTGGATTGGCCGTCGCGCGCAGGTCGGGTTGATCTTGAATCTCAGCATCGCTTCGTTCGCGGCGCTGGTGAGCCCGGCGTCGGTGGGCCGCGGCTACCCGCAGGCAGATCCCAAACAGCCAAGTGGACATCTTCGCCGAGCTATCGAAGGAGCTTAGCCGGCGATGCACGACCATGAACACATCTTGCAGCGCGTCCTCGAGACTGCGACTTTCTACGCCGAGGCGTTGCAGATTGCGCCAAACGAAATCGGCATACTCGTCGTGCAAGCGGCCCACATCCAGGACCACATCCGACTCAGCCACTTGTCCGGCAGGCAAGGCACTCGCCATGGGTATTGAATGCTCGGATGCCCCATAATCCTTCACTGAATTAGCCTCAGCCTCGACCGAGGCTCACGGAGCCGTAACTCCCACACCGACGAATCCCACGCCACTAACCGGTTGGCTTTGGAAGACGAACTTCCGCGCTCCGACGTCCTCATGGATATCGAATTGAGGACGCCGCAGGCCCAGTACGGCCGTGACACCACCCTCGATGAAGAAAGGAGCCCAGGCGTGCCAGCCCATTTTCGGACCGAGGCCCAAAGCTACAAATACTTGGTCACCCGGACTTACGGGTTGCGGTTGATACACTACTGCGTGAATTGCACCTACCTGCAACTCGCCGCAAATACTACCGGCGACGAGTCTTGATCGGATTATATCCCCGCAAATTCCTACCTCGGCGGTAGTGAGGCCAAATGCAAAGGAGTCCAGTTTGGTTTCAGGTAGATAAGAAAGCCCCAGAGTTAATCGGATCCCGCTCGCACCGAAGGCGCCTGCGACCGCAACGCCTGGGGCGAATCCGGGAATCAGCCCGGCAGCGCCCAGGCCGCGCAATGTCAATTCGTATTGGTAGCGAGTCTTGTCAATTCTATTGAGCTGCGATTGAGCAGCAGCAATGGGCGTCAATTGCGAATACGGCCATAGGACCCTCGACTCTGCTGCAGGTTGAGGCGGAGCAGCAGTCGGACCTGTCGATGACGGTGGCTCGGAGCCAGCTAACGGGGGGACGCTGGATTCTAGCGAGATATTGGGATCAATAGCCAGCGCCACGGCTAGTCCGACCGCATCTACGACCTGCCCACAATTGTCCGCGCGCACGTCGAGCAACCGCTGACCGAGCGACGCGCCGGTATTGTCGTGCACACTCAGTTCGACGTGCCAAATGCCGTCAGCTAGAGAAACCCTGGCCTCAATCATGCGCGTAGCATCGAGCACGAAGGGGTCACGTCCGAGACGCCAGCGCACTTGCCTTTCGACCTCGAGTTGCCCGGGACAACTGTCGGCCTGGACACCTCGAATCCAGATAAGGCGCACAAACGCATCGGATTCGGTTCCCCAGGCTTGCTCAGGCAATGCCGCGCTTAACGCCACAAGAGCAACAGTCACATGAACAACACAGGGTGACCATGCCTTGAAAAATGCACGAAAACTCAATATTCCCATCTGGAAGTCTGGCTCGGCGCAACATAACAAAAGGGGCCCGCCAGCTCAAATGTCGGACTTGGGCGGCCGGGGCTGCCCTGTGAAACCCGCAAATTGAGCCATTTTGTGCCGCTCCGGGGACCCAATCATCCCCGCCCCCGGGTCCCAGTGGATTCAGGGGACTTGAACCGCAGCCCCAACGTCGGTAAAGAACGTGTATGCACTCTACAACACTTCGAGCCCTGGCTATTTCCTTTATTGCGGCCGCAGCCGCGATTGGCTGCGGAAAAGAAAGCGTCCCATCGGAAGACACCACGAGCGAAAAAAAGACCACCTCAAAGGCGTCAGAAAAAGCATCAGATTCGGACTCGGATAAGGCTGCCGCCGATGATTCGAAGGATGACTCGGCATCAGCCAAAAATGACGCCAAGCCCAAGAAGAAGAGCAAGAAGAGCGACGACGGCCTGACACTGCATCGCAAAGCCAAAGACTACCTGACGGCCCCCGACGTCGTGTTTATGTATTCCTTCAATGAGTCGGACGCGAAGACCAAGGCTGAAAAGGGATGTGAGGACAGGTCCAAGGGTGATCAAGAAAAACTGGGGGCCTGCATGGCAGCCGCTCAAAAGAAATTCGGAGCTGACGGCTACCACTTTGCGCAAGACGATGCCGGCAAGTGGTGGTGGGAAACCGTAAAGGTCAAGAATGGTACCATCGTCTATTTGCACCGTGTGCCCTTTGAATTCGGCAAAGAAACGGAAGACTCGATAGAGATCAAAATAACCGGCAAAGACGAGGCCAAGGGCGCCAAGGGTTACGTCCCCAACCAAGTCGTGTTCGAGACCCCGAACGCGTATCAAATAGTTCAGTCTGATCCCGACGAGGGCAAAATTGTGTTCGAGGCAAAGCTGGGACTGCTCGCCGATCCTAACGCGGGTAAAAAGAAGCGCTGAGTATTGGTGACCTTAAGACGAAGAAGTCATGCTGTTTGAGTCAAGTTTTCGGCAAGGCAGTTGTCTGGGCCGGGATCCTCGGAGGAGTCCCATTAGGGCATGATTGCCGCCCGCTGCTACGAATGCCCCGCTTGTGGGGGGCTGGTCCGTGAAGCGGCTCGCGTTTGTAATTATTGCGGAACTCCCATCGCCACCATTCGTTGTGGCGAATGTCTGACAATGAATGTGCCTGAGGCGCAGCATTGCATGAGCTGCGGCACCGAGCTTGGCCTGCAACCCATCACGGTCGAGGAATCGGTGGGTTCCGTCTGTCCACGCTGCAAGAGTGGTGAGCTTGACGCCTTTGCCAATCAAGACGGAACCCTATTCGACTGCGGTCGTTGCGGCGGACAATTCGTGGCGGCAGACGTCCTGCATGCCATGATAAGGCGGCATCAAAGCGTGCCAATCGAGACGCCGCACCGGCTACGTGCCGGCAATCCCATCCATGATCCAGTGACCTATATTCCCTGCCCATTTTGCCGCGATTTGATGCTGCGTCACAACTTCGGCAAGGTTAGCGGGATCATAGTCGATGATTGCGCCAAACACGGAACCTGGTTCGACGTCGGTGAGCTGGCACGGGTGCTATCCTTCGTCAGCGCGGGCGGTCTGCAGCGCACCGCCGAAGTGCAGGCCGAGGAACACCACCGCGTGAGTGTTGCCGAAATCAGCCACCCGTCGCCAAGCAGTTGGGAGCGCGTAAATCTTGAGGCTCATCCTTCCCCGATAACTTGGGCGGACATGGTGGAATCTGCGCAAGCCTTCGTCGATTGGATTCGCCAGCGTTTTCGGTAGCTCAGGGCTTGGGCCGCGCTCACGTCGGCAATTCCATTCTCGCCAATTGCGAATATCAACCAGATGGCTTTTGTGATTGGGGTCATGACGACACTTGGACATGGCTCACGGTGAGCGAGACGCCAGACTGGCAAATTAGAAGCCGCCTGAACGGCTCTCGCGCATCTTTCCCGTGTCGATGCGACAGAATCGAGAGTTGTGCGGTACCGGCTGCGGGATTACCGTTAGCGTACTCATGGCGCGAGACTTGATGCAAATGAGTCAACTTTTCAGAACGCTGTTGTCTGGGCCGGGGCCCAGACAACCAACACAATCAAAACGTCGCAACGAACTTGCGGGTTAGAAACGAAACTCTAACGCACGGGCCGTTGACGTTCCCATTTGGATGGGTGAGCTCAACGATACCGGCTGGGAGAAGTCCCGTTACTACTTTTTTCCGTGTGCCGCAAAAGCCTTCAAGGTGATCGAATGAAGTTCGTTCGCCCCAATCTTGTTGGCTTTCAATATTCCTGCACTGATTCATTTTGACCGATTGAGCATTGTTCGGTTTGTCAGTGGAATAGTTTCCGCAAGTTGGATTCTGCCGGTTGCGAGCTAAACTAGGGTTGTAATAACACAAAGAAGAATGCTCGTTCATTCAGCTGAGATTTTCGGTCTGCGAGGGTTACCATGAAACTACGTCAACAATGGATATTGAATTCGAGTTTGATTGCAGCCCTGTGTGTGGCCTGTTCAGCGACTGACAATGAAGCTCCAACGGTTGACGATGAAACGGGTGGCGTTGACAATTCAGGCGCGACTGGGGGCGCCACGAGCGCCACCTCGACCTCTTTGGCTGGGTCAAGCAACGCAACGGGCGGCGCAGCGGCAACCGGCGGTGAAACGGCAACCGGCGGAAATGGCGGTGGACCATCAACGGCTAAAGGGGGCGGCACGTCGAATGGCGGTACCAAGTCAGTGGCAGGCGCTTCAACTACTGGTGGCACGAAAGCGGGCGGCGGAAGTTCGAGCACGGGTGGCTTGAAAGCCACGGGCGGAAGCCCGAGCACCGGCGGCTCCAGAGCCACGGGCGGCAACGCAGCCACGGGCGGTGCATTCCCGTTGGGTGGTTTCACATTTGGAGGATTCACATTTAGCTTCACCGGCGGAACCCGCTCTTCCGGTGGCGCCAATGCAACCGGTGGGCAGCGCAGTACCGGCGGAGCACCCCCAGCGACCGGTGGCGCCAATGCAACCGGCGGAGCACCCCCAGCGACGGGTGGCGCCAATGCAACCGGCGGAGCACCCCCAGCGACCGGTGGAGCGCCGGCCACAGGCGGTAGCGCATCGGCAGGTGGAGCCTCAGCCGCTGCGGGCTCAACGTCCACGTAAGCTTTCTCAACCGTGTCTCGGATTCGGGTGCGGTGCCAGTAACTGGTTCTGCTGCGGTAAGGGCACGTGAACTCAAGTTGCTCAGCTATCGGAAAATCGCGGAGCGATTTTGGGTTTGGGCGAATGCCCAAGAAAATGAGGATAGTAGCGCGATGGCCGCGCAGCGGCCGGGTCCGAAGGACCCATCACGTCAGTAGAATCGAGCTACTATGTCCCAAACCGCTCGTAAAGTACCAATACTGCTACGCACGCAATGGTTACAAATACGACTGCGTGGGCCACCAGCCGTTTCCAAGGCGCCGCCTCCAGCTGGGCTAGAGCAATCCCTAGGCAAGCGGCCATCGGGGTCGATATGGGCAGGAAATACCGAGGGTTCAATACGGCCGCGTGATCATAGGGATAGGCTAACGCGAACAAGCCCGGAAACATGACGCCGAACACGATGATGCCCGGTAGGACCAATGATCCCCGGCGGCCACTCGTCTTCAAGCGATTTCTCAGGGTGTGGCCCACCGCAAGTACCGCCAACACGGTCATGACAGCTCCAACCCAAAGAAGCTTCACATATACACCAACGCAGCGGTAGGTTACCGGCCAACCTCCCCACACATCGGTGGTTGCGGGGCCCCCCTCGAGTCGGCAAAAACCGCGGTTATACCAATCCGTCCAAGTGCCGGCCACGGAAGTTGCCCAGAAATTAGGTCGAGGGCGTTTGCCGTCTCTGTTGATGGGAAGCTCAAGGTACTCCTTCCACTCGAAAGGAAGGGCCCAACCGAGCGGTCGCCGATAGAAAAACGGTAGCGCCAGCGTCGGTTCTTGTTGGGGCGTATCGGTATCCCAAGTATGCGGAAAGGGATGATGGTACTTGAGAATGTTAGGCCATATCCACCAGCCCGCAACCATACACCACACGATGGCCGCCACTGCGGTTGGGACAACAATCGGCGCCGGATCGCCGCCCAACTGATTTGTGCTAAAAGTCGCCTCGTTTGCCAAAATAGCACAATTGCTGCCACGATAAGCAGAACACTCGCCGTGCCTTTCGTCAGGATCGACAGCCCCGCAAAAAGACCAAAGAGTGCCGCTGTGACCCAGGAGATGCCGCCAGCACCTTGTGTCTGACGTTCTATACGCCAGAGAAAGTACACCGCAATCGTGAACAGTGTAGAGTGATAGTTCTCCGGGTTGACCTTGCCGTCCGTGAGCACGCTGATCGGGAGCACGGCGTTGATCGAAAGCGCCGCCACCCTACTCCAGCCGCGATGCGGCGCCATCTGTTTCATGATTCGCGCCAATAGCCATTGTCGAATTGTCCATCCGAACACCGCCACATACGCGATGGCGCGTTCCGAGTTCGTGAGCTTCAAAATCAAGGCGCCTACGGCTGACCACAGGGGTGGCTGGTATTTCACGGACCAGCCTACCTCCCCCGTGAAGTCAAAGGGTCGCATGTTCTTGAGCATCCAGCGAACACCTTGTACATTGGATGCATAGTCCGAGCCGCGACCAGGTCCGTCAAACGTATAGGCGTGCTCGATGCGCAAGATGAGGCCAAGTAGCGTGACGGCCAGCGCCACCCAACCAGCCACGCTGATTTGAGCTACGGTGTCACGAACACGTTGTGCATAAGAAGATTTCACTAGTCTCCGTTCGTTCGTACACAGTTGAGCTAAGACCGCTCTCAACGTCGGTCGGCAACGTAATAGGCATCGGGGCCACGAAATGCAATCGTTGTGCCCCAGCGACGTAACAATTGACACCGCACCGCCCGCGGCCGGCGTGTCACCGGTACCTGAAACCCCGCCGGTGCCGCTGCGCCATACACCGGCCCGCTGCCCCAGCGGCTGCGCTCGGTCACGTTGTTGACAGGTCTGATGCTCCTGCTCCGCTGGGAAATTCGTATTAATCCGTCGTAATTGCGGTCAGACAAAAGTCGAATGAAACCGGGGCATTTTCTGACACTCGCAGAAGCCCGATTGTATCCACTTGTCGAAAGTTTGGTAGTGTGTCACCGGCGGCAAACCAGCATTGAGACTTCATGTCGCTCGGCTGCACGACGGCACCTGGCGTGTAATAGTCGATGCAATATTGCTTCGAATACGGGTCACCCGTAACATGCGCTGTCAAACGAAAATGACCGGCGCTGCCGGCGTGGGCCACCGAAGTGTAATTCACGGCGATGGTGCGTGGCGCATTATTGCCCCAGGGTCCCGGCGGTTGGCTCGTATTGAAGCCGAGCACAACGCCCCAGTTCTTGTCCCAATTGCATTGGTACTGTGGCGTACCTTGCCCAGTGCAGCTCAAAACCCCAATGTTGCCTTTGGTGCAGAGTTGACCCCCGGTATTCTTGAAGCACCCGTTGAAATTACAGGGGCTCGGTGAAGTGACTGTCGTGGACTCGCCAGCGGCGACCCAGGCATAGCCACTCGCTACGCCCTCGAGTTTTCCATCATTGCCAATGACCACGCGCCGGCCCGATGGCGCCGCACTCACCGAGATTGCGCCCAGGATTGAGATCAAGAACGCAATTTCGACTCCATCGGTGTTTGCTCGAGGCCAGAGGTCTTCCGGGTTATAGCTGGTTGAGATTTATTATAGCTGATCATGGATTCACACTTTCTATTGGCAGTCAATCTACGGTTTTTTGAACAATGAATTTCACGTCGTCAAACCAGACATCAAAAGGAGTATCACCGGGTTGAATTAGAAAACCGATGCCGTGAATGCGCCTGGTGTCGAGCGGCGGTGTGTCATAGCCACGCTGGCGAAATTCAGCCCAATTGAGCGCAACAGTTTGCCAACGTGAACTAAGATCGACCTTCTTCTGGTGAGTATTGTAGCAATCGTGCGTACAAGTTCCCCCCATTGCACTGGCACCACGCGCACTTCTTGGATGCCGACGTACACACGCCCCGGACCTTTGGCGCTAAACGCGATACCGCCATATACGCTGGCGTCGTAGCACGAAGGTTGAAAGTCGAATTGAACTATCGCCCCCCAATCGCGAAATTCGCCACCTACCGCGTGCAGCGCGAATCGATTGCCAGGCGTCGGCTGCGGACGCAGCGTCGGTGTCAGCGGCATATTCGCGCCGAGTGGATCAGTATCTTTGTACAGGCCCCACAAGCCCACTCGGTTTTCGAAGGAGCCTATCAAAGGATTGCCGTCCTCGAAATCGTCGATGAGCGGCTGCGCGCCCGTTGCGCGAACGTGGTTCACGCAGGGATCGACAACAACCGGCGAGGCGGATCCCGAACCAGCCGGCGCCGGTACAATTCTTGCGCTTTCACGCAGCGGCTCTGGAGCAATCTCCACTTTCAACGGCGCTCGACGAACCAACGACCATCCCACGAAAATTACCAGGGACAGAGCCGCAGCTGAGCCGGCAAGCCACGTCAGCGGACGCCCCAGAATCGCTTGAAATGTCGCGCCTGTCGAAGCACCATGATCCGCGATCGACGTTAGCCTGCGCAGCTTGCTCCAGGCGATCGAGAAACCTTGCCTGCAGTTGCTGTAAATTAGGCTCATTGTGCTTTAGAGCTTGATCGTGCATGGACGCAAGTTCCGAAACCAGTCGGTCGTAAGCCTTGGGCTCGGTCATGAGTCACCTCCATCTCTCAGGTGCTCGCGCAGGACGGAATCACGGTCAGCCAGTTTTCGAAAACGCGCGTCTGCGGCGGTTAATCGACGTTTGACGGTGGCGAAGGACACCCCGGTGCTAGTCGCGATCTCATCGAGACTCATGCGTTCAAAGTGCCGCAACAACCAAGGCGTCTGTAATCGACTGGGAAGCTGGGAAAGAATCTGCCGAGCTCTCTGGAGTAATTGCGCGCGGATCGGATCCAGAGGCGGCAGCGATTGCAGTTCGGACTCCGAGCGTGCGGTGAGCGACCCCATTTGATTCTGACGCCGGCGCTCCGCGTGAGCGTGCCGCACGGCGATGGCAATCAGCCAGGCACGAAGGCCTGAATCGGGACCTTCCAATCTGACCTTCTCGGCGCAAATCAAGTTGAATGCCGTCACGAATACCTGCTGGGCGACATCCTCCAAATCAGCCGTGTATCCCAGGTACCCGGCGAGCACGCCTCGAATCAATCGACGATGCTCAGCGTAAAAACTTCCCCAAGCTGCTGAGTCCATCCGTTGAAGCTTGCCGGCAAGCGCATCATCCAAACGCACCGGTCCCGGCTGCAATTCGGAAGCTCGGCTTAAGTGGTAGTCCTGTCACTTGGAGCATTCGAATACCGCTCGCAAATGCCGAAGGTCAGCCAGATCGGCTCAGTCATTTGCCAATTGAGGCATCGCGACACGGGCCGACCAGTCGAATTGAGTTATTGGTTAATTTCTTGGTCACAGCGGCACGGAAAAGTTGTCGATCGGTCGGTAACCCTCGGGTTTGCCGGCAAAACCCAGTGATTCGGCGAAAAATGGGTCCGTTTTTCGACCGGCTGCTACAGAAATTAATGTCCCCCATGTTGCGGCTAATCGGCGAACACAATCGGCCCTCGATCGCGCCCGGCGATGAGCCGGCCCTGCTCGCCAGAGCGACCCACTTCACGCGCTCGTCGCGCAGGCCGTTCGCGGTGATCGCTTATCCGAGCGGACGCTGTTAGTCGCCGTTGGGCCGGCCGTGCTTGGAGTCGTAAGGCGTGTGATGGGGGCGAACAGCCTGGAACTCGACGACGTCTGTCAAGAGGCGTCTATCGGGCTGCTGTCGGCCTTGCCCGGCTTTCGTGCGGAGTGCACTGTCCACCATTTTGCTTGCCGCGTGGCGCTGCTCACCGCGCTCGCGGCTCGACGTCGGCGCGGCGTTGTAGCGGCCGATGCGCAGGAAACTCCCGAGGAATCGGGGGAAATCGTGGATGGCTCGCCGTCACCGGCTGAACTGATCGACTCGGCTCGGCGCCGCGCCGTGCTGCGAGGGCTTTTGGATGAGCTGCCGCTTGCACAAGCGGAAGTTCTGGCGTTGCACATCGTGATCGGACACACGGTCGAGGAAACGAGCGCGATGATTGGCATATCCGTCAATACGGTGCGCAGCCGTCTACGACGCGCGCTTGCCGCGTTGCGCGACAAACTCAGCCATAATCGGAAGCTAGGGGAAGTCATTGGAGCAAGCCATGAGTAGCACGAATGATCCTCCCGAGAACTTGGGCGTGCGAGCCCGTCGCGGCGCGCTGCTGTCCGGTGAGCAAGCGGAGCTCGATCGCTTGCTCGAGGCTTCACCCACGTTGCGAATGGCGCATCAGCTGGGCAAGGATTTCGACCAGGTTGCCGCCGTGAAGGCCGGTGACGAGCAACGCGTATCGCGATTCGTCGAGCGGGCGCTCGCCGCGCGCAACTCCCGGCGGTCGCGTCTACTCAACCCTAGGCGCCTTTCACCGTGGATGGCGGCAGCCGCCGTGTTCGGCATTTGCGGTGTCGCGTTCGGCCTGCGCGGCGCGTGGTTGGCGAAGCGAGCGACACCGCCGGTCGCGTCCGCAGCGCTTCGGTCTTCGGATCACACTGGGCGAGCGCGCCGATCAGCCGCAACGCCGCGCACGGACACAGCTCCCCTCGACGAACACCCTGCGCCCATGCCTTGCGCAACGGCGAGCATGGCGGCGCCCGTGACTTCGGTACGTTCGCCATCGAATGTTCCGGAGCCGGCGCCAGTTATTATTTCGGCGCCGGAGCGCAAGGGCCCGACGGGCACATTTGCCCCGGAACAGCCGACAGAGGCGAACGCGGCGGCGCTCTTGCGACAGGCCAATAAAGCGCGCAGCCTCGGGGAACTTGATCGCGCTATGGTTCTCTTGCAACAGATGCAGAACAAATTCGGGAACTCTCCCGAGGCGCGTGTCTCGCAAGTGTCGCTCGGCAAACTATTGCTGCTCAAGGGTTCGCCGGAGGCAGCGCTTCAACAGTTCTCGAATTACCTCGTGGCGCCCGGTCCGCTCGAAGAAGAAGCGCTGGTCGGTCGCGCTCAGGCACTTGAGTCGCTCGGGCGCGCGAGCGAAGAGCGCAGTACCTGGGAGCGATTGCTCACTCGTTTTCCAAATTCTGTTTATGCCGGTCCGGCACGCAAACGGCTCGTGGCTCTAACCAACGGTGCAGCCCAGTAACGCTATGCGGCACTCATGCCCGATTCTTGCGCTCCTTATTGCGAGCACGCTTTGGGTCCAAGCGGCCAACGGTCAATCTTCCTATTCTGAACCAATAAATCCACCTTGGGCTCAAGTTACGGACTCGCCCTCAACTGCACGCACGCAGCATGACTTGTACATTGCGCAAGTAGTGTTTATCGGTACCATCGAGAATGCTGCTCGTTTGGCGCAACAAATAGGTGATTTGCTGCGGGTGCACGGAATCACAGCGCGCTTTGAGCAGCGTGCCTTTCTTAGCGAAAACGAGCTGATTGCGCAACGGAACTCACGCGAGGTCGGGCGCGCTACCGTTTGGATTCTTGTTCCGAGTTCAACCGCAGCACGGCTGGTGTTCGCCGACGTGGCGCACCAGAAGTTTCTCGTTCGCGATATCCCGCTGCTTTTTGGGCTCGATGATTTCGGGCGCGAATCAGTGGGGCAAGTCGTGGAGTCCTCGCTATTGGCGCTATTGCAAGGCGCCAGTGGAGTCAGCCGGACCGAGGCGCGTTCGGCCATGGGTCAATACTTGATTGCAGCTCCGGTCGTGGTTCCGGCTCAACCCATAGTGCCTGCTCCGGCGCAGGCGGATCCATTACCTTCAGTTCAGCTCAATGCATCCGCCCAAGCTCGGCGCTGGCTGACCCAACGATTGGGGCTCGGCTATGGCGTGAATATGTCGGGCAGCGCGTTCGGCGTCGAGCAGGGTCCAGCGCTGGTTGCAGGAGCAGAGCTCATTAGACAGCAGGATTCACTGTTTGCCACAGTTGCATTCGATTGGCATTTTGCGCAGCACTATCAAACCTCGGAATTCGACCTCAGCATCCAGAGCAGCCGAATCTGGCTGCTCTTCGGCTGGCGAAGACCCATCGATGAGCTGGTGAGCTTCGTCGCAACCCTGGGCCCCGGCCTCAGCGTCACCCGAGTCAGTTCGAAGTCCAACGCAGCCGGACTCGCTGTACCCTTGCCCAGCTCGCACGACACCGCTCCATGGGCGCGGCTCCAAAGCGGCCTCGAATGGGGCAACTCGCCGTTGGTCATCCAATTGCTTCTAACAGCCGATGCATCTTTCTTCAATACGCAATACGATATCACTCGCAATGGAATCAAAGAAACACTGGCGCACCCATGGTTCGTGCGGCCGGGTGCGGCTTTGGGTGTTCTTTGGCGCTAGTGACGATTTGGTGGGTCCGTTTTTTCACCCATTGCAACTAGGTGAATATGATCACCCATCACTCAAAGTCGCGGAATACTAGCTCACCAAATCACGAGCGCTGGCGCGTACTTGCCAATTGTAGTGTCAGCAGTGACGAGTAACATGTTCTCGCTCACAGCGGTGGCCACGAGAACTCTGTCCGCGGGATCACGGTGCTCCCAATTCAGCGATGCCGCTTGAATCGCAATCGTTGACAGCAATGGAACCTCGCGAAGCCCCAATCGGGCAACAGTTTGCGGAAACCAAGTTTCGACCGGTTCCGGCAGTGTCAGTTTCTGATTACGGCACTTGATGCCAATCTCGAGGGCGGAAATCGGTGAGAAGAAAAGTTCTGCATCCAGTCTCGACATCGCGGCTTGGGCTGTTGCGCTCAACGAAGTGGGACTCGAACTCATCCACAGCAATGCGCAAGTGTCGAGCAACAGTCGCATTAGGTCAGTCTATCTCCCCAGTCGTCCACATCGAGCGGAGCTGTTGGGTCCTCATGGAATACAATAGGTCCGAGCGTGCCTGCATGCGGGTGACGCCTCACAAACTCAGTAGATATCTCAGTCTTTGCGAGAGGGGCGTTCGCTGACTTCTCTTCTGACGCAGCAAGCACAATGACATCAACGACACCCGGGGGAAAGTCGTTTGGAAGATGCAACTTCACCTCGCGATTCTCGGTAACGGCCATTCTTACCTTGTGAGCGTGCATGGAGCGACCTCGTAACTTGATGAATTGTGCCTGAGATCGAGTAACGTGGCAGCCAAACATTTCATTCCGGGCTGATGGGCCAAGACAATTCTGCGGCTAATGCGCTTCAACCGACCCCTTCATCGTCGCCACCTAGCCGGCAGCCCCCCCGGGGTTGACGATTTCATGGGTCCGTTTTTCCACCCATTGCAACTAGGTGAATATGATGACCCATCACTCAATCCATCGAAGCCTCGTTCTCGGGGCAGTCGTATCATTCTCGGCTCTCGGCTGTAACGACTCCAAGACCGTCGGCACAATCGAGGACACCGGCGGCACGAGTGCCGTCACAAACAATAACAGCAACGGTGGTGCGCCTGCGGCCGGTACCACGTATGCGTCCGGCGGCGCCAATGCGGGCGGACCGAACACCAGCGGTATAGGCGGCGTCGCAACCGGCGGAGCACCGAGCGCGGGCGGCGCGGGCAATGGCACTGCGGGCAGTGGTGGGGCACCGCCGGGCACTGGTGGTGCTACGGCGGGTACTGGCGGAGCCAAAGCGGATGCGGGATGCGCAACCGATGCAGGAGTTCTCCTGCCGACACCCGTTCTTGACCCGACTGGGACTTATGGCGGCAAGACTTTAGGGGAGTGGGGCGCGGCGTGGTATAAGCGGATCCTCGAACTTCCGGGCCCGGACTTTTCCTGCGCGGTCGGGGAGCCCGGAGCCGCCGATGGAGGAGAGTCGCAATCAGACGTCTTCTTCCTCGCAAGCAGCAACAACACCAGTTGCACGATTCCTTCGGGCGAGATGATCCTTGTTACGCCGATCGCATGGGAACTAGACAACCCTCAATTTGGATGGCAGCTCACCGACGACCAATTGAAGTCTGATATGGCGACGGCCGAGGCAGCGGTGACGGGGATATCGCTCCAGATTGACGGGAAATCCTACGGATCGACGGTGTGTGACTTCGCTGATTATCTCACCGTATGGACCCAATTTTCGTACACAATGCCCAACACCCCAACGAATGCCTGCTCGCAGCCTGCTGATGGTTGTGTGAGCACAACGT
Source organism: uncultured delta proteobacterium (assembly GCA_963835565.1). Lineage (GTDB taxonomy): Bacteria > Myxococcota_A > Polyangia > Polyangiales > Polyangiaceae > FEN-1139. Next base: position 6,235 of record CAWIGY010000036.1, on the reverse strand, counting down.
TCTCCGGGGCGGTCCCCGACGCGTTCTCCGGTGGCTACTGGATTCTCCTCGCGCCGCTCTCTGCCGGTACGCACACGATTCACGTCACCGCGAATTCGAACGCAGTCCCTTCCCTGAGCATAGGTGCATTCAGCAGCGACGTCACGTACAACCTCACCGTGGAGTGAAGTTGTGGTGGGGCAATTGGGAAGGCTGAGCTGGTTGTGGCCAAGTACGCGGAACTGATGCACTGATGAGCGCAATTCCGGCCTTTGCCGGTGGCATTGGGCAAATCGCCGCTTTCGAGCTAAAGTACCGACATGGGTCAGGTTGCATTCGAAATCCCGGAAGAATCGTTGGTAGCCCTCAAGATGGATGCCGCACAAGCCGCAGCCGAAGTGCGCCTAGCGGCTGCGATGAAGCTATATGAGCTGGGCCGATTGTCCTCAGGCGCGGCGGCCAATCTTGCCGGGGTGCCTCGGATTACATTCTTGAGCAAGCTGGCAGCTTTCGGCGTAGATACGTTCCAACTGACAGCAGACGATCTGAGTCATGACGTAGATCATGCGTGAAGCTGTTTCAAATACTTCGCCACTGCTCTACTTACACCAACTTGGCAGTTTAGACCTCTTGGAACGACTTTATGGAAAACTGCTCGTTCCCGAGGGCGTTGCGACCGAACTGAATGCCGGCAAACTTCTCGGTTATGACGTGCCCGACCTCAGAAGACTGAGTTGGATTGAAATTGTGCAAGTGCCCAATGTTGACGTGTTGGCGCTCGTTACAGACCTAGGAATCGGTGAACGTGAAGCCATCGCGTTGGCGAAACAGAGCAACTTGTTGGCACTGCTGGACGATGCACTTGCCCGAAGGCACGCTGCGCTGGTGGGAATTCGGTTCACAGGAACAATCGGAGTGCTCATAAAGGCAAAGCGCCTTGGCTTTGTGCCGAGCATCTCTCGACTGATCGACCAGTTGACGACATTGGGTTTTCATCTCGCCCCACAAACGAGAGATGCCGCTTTGCGAATTGCTGACGAAGCTTGATCGCTTGATCACTCGTCCAGGAGCAGGCCGTCACTCAATCCACCGAAGTTTTCTTCGCGAGAAGGCCTATTTGATTGACTGTGGTCTAGACCCCACGCTATGTTGGGAAAGCTGAGGTACGGGATGTTCGCAAACAGTCTCAAATGGGTCGCTGTCGTCGTCACACTCGGGGCTTGCTCGGTTGCCGTTGCGGGCTGCTCCAGTTCTAATTCTCCGCGAGTCGGCAGCGGAGGAGCCGGCCGGCGGCGGCGGCGGAGTCACAGCGGGCAGCGGTGGGGCGCCAGCGGGCACTGGTGGGGCTGCGGCGGGTACTGGCGGAACCGAAACGGACTCGGGGTGCGAAACCGATGCAGGAGTTCTTCTACCGGCACCCGTCCTCGCCCCGACTGGGACTTATGACGGCAAGACTTACGCGGAGTGGGGTGCGGCGATGTGGAAGTGGCGACTCGAGCTTCCGGGCCCGGACTTTTCCTGCGCGGTCGAGCAGCCCGGAGCCGCAGATGGAGGAGAGACGCAATCAGACGTCTTCTTCCTCTTTGGCAGCCACAACACCAGTTGCACGATTCCTTTGGGCGAGATGATCTTTATTAACCTGATGGGATGGGAGTGGGACAACGGTGGCTTTCCTCCAGAAGACCAGCTCACCGACGACCAAATGAAGTCTAATTTGACGATAGCCAACGCAGCGGTGACGGGGTTATCGCTCCAGATTGACGGGAAGTCTTACGGATCGACGGTGTGCGACTTCGCTAATTACCTTACCGTATGGACCCAGTTCTCGTACACAATGCCCAACACGCCAACGAATTACTGCAATGCTTTTCCTGGTTGGTGTACTTATGGGTACTTTTCGGGGCCGGTCCCTGATGCGTTCTGCGGTGGCTACTGGATCCTGCTCGCGCCGCTCCCTGCCGGTACGCACACAATTCACTCGACAATGCATTCTGACGCAATCCCTTCCCTGGGCATATCTGCAATCGACTACGACAACACGTACAACCTCACCGTGGAGTGAAGTTGCGGCGGGGCAATTGGGAAGGCTGAGCCGGGCCAAGCCTTCCCGTGTGTCACCGCCCAGATCCGGTAGCTCGGCCCAAAACCCGCGGTGGTCTCGGTTGTAGAGCAACGGTCCTCTTGCCAGATGCATCTTGCTTTTGCTTTAGGTCCTGGAAGATTCGCCGCAAATCATGGCCATGAGCAGCCGCATGCGCTTCGCGAACCTTCCTCACCTCGTCAACGATTTCATCCTTCCACATGGCACTACTCCTCCAGAAGTTCTTCCGCGAACTGCGCGCGTCGCGTGTCCCACCATTCGGCCGTGATTTGCTGGTGAGCGGCCACTCGCAGATCTCTGCTTGGTCGAGCTGCCAGGTAACTCAGCACCGTGGTTTCCAAATAGACTTTGCCGAGCGAGACCATTGCTAGCTTGGAGCGTACCACTACCCGGATTCAGAGCCAATGACTACCCGTATCATTCTCGGCTCTCGGCTGTAACGACTCCAAAACCGTCGGCACAATCGAGAACACCGGCGGCACGAGTGCCGTCACAGGCATAGCCCGACAAACATGGGGAGCCGCACGAGGCCGTAATTTCTAAGGCACAGCTCGAAATTTCGGGGTATCATCGTGAGCCATGATCGAGCGAACTAGACTGACTGCTGTCGTCGAGGCTCGCCTGCGGCAGTTTCCAGTGGTCGCAATATTGGGTCCGCGGCAGGTGGGCAAGAGCACCCTGGCCAGAGAGATAGCAAAGCGCCGGAGAGATGCGACGCTGTTCGATCTCGAACATGCGCCTGACCTCTCACGACTCGCTGAGCCGAATCTGGCGTTGGGTGAACTTCGGGGCCTCGTGGGAGGGGTTCGTCCTGCAGCAAGTCATAATGCGCCTCGAAGCCCATCGCGACGAGTGTTATTTTTGGCGAACTCACGATGGCGCTGAACTCGATCTGCTCGTCGTTCGGGGGCGCCGACGGCTAGGCTTTGAAGTCAAACGGACTGACGCGCCACGCTTGACGCCGAGTATTCATATCGCGCTCGCCGATCTGAAACCGGACAGTATCGACGTCGTACATGCGGGCACCGACACGTATCCGCTCGCTTCCAAGGTACGTGCAGTCTCGGCAAAGCGCATCCTGGACGATCTCGAGCCTCTCAAAGCAGGCCGATGATCCTTGCCGAATGCCGGCACCTGATCTGGGTCCGGCGGCGACTTGTCGCGGCAATGACGTCACGTACAACCTCACCGTGGAGTGAGGTTGCGGTGGGGCAATTGGGAAGGCTGAGTCGCCTCAAGTCACGACCCGCAACAAGTCGTGCCCCGGCTGAGAAACACGGCGGAAATCGTGCCATGGGACCAACACCTAACGGGAATCCTCCCATCCGGTGATGCCATGTTTGCTATTTCTATTTGAAATGCCGGCACGCCGTGCGCCTCGTTTCGTTGGTGACCCGCTCGTCCGTTTCGAAGTTCTAATTGTGTTGGTTGTCTGGGCCCCGGCCCAGCCAACTGCGTTCTGCAAACTTGACTCAAGAACGATGACTTTTTCGCCTTAAGGTCGCTAATCACGTTCTCGTCTTGCGCGGGCGAGGAGAGCCACGACGTCGAGCGCGTCGGCCCAGGTGTCCAAGTATGCGTCGTCGAGTAAGTTTCCCTGCACTTGGAGAATACCACGCACGTCTCTCCACTGTCGGTCCGAGATCTCGTTGCCCAGCTTGTACCAAATCAGCTTGTGAAGGAGCGCATCAGTATCCCGCCTTTTCCACGTCCCAGCCGAAGGCTTTGAGCATCAGATCAGGTTCGAGCCAACGAGACGCGAGACGAAGCGATTGCTCTTCGATGCTTGCAGCGGGGTGGCGTTGACGGATGTCTGCAAGCGCCAACTCCTGCACCGTCCGAGTGAGCGCCGCCACCCGCGCGAGCTTTTGCGCGGGCGACATGCGCCGGTACCCTTCGATGATCAAAGCCTCGACGGTTGGATGGGTATCGGTCAACAAGCCGCCACGCATGGCTCGAGCCTACCATTCCCTGCCGGCGCCCGTCAGTGGGGCGCGGGTTTGGCGGGAGAATCGTGAGTAATGTGGAATTGGTGCCGTTTTCATGCGTCCGTTTTCTGACCGGCTGCTACTTAAAAATTAACAAGATGACCCGTCACTCAATCCGTCGAACTGTTCTTCTCGGGATAATCCTAATATTCGCGGCCTTGGCCTGCGACGACTCGAGAATAGTCGGCACAATCGAGAACACGGGAGGCACGAACTCCGCCGCAGGCACTTATGGCGGGAGTGGTGGGTTTGCGGCCGGCGGCACGCCTGCGTCGGGCGGCGCGAGCGCAGGCTCTTCCACTACGACAGCTTGCTCCGGCACTCTGCTCTTGCCGAGCGTGCCGGAGGCGGACGTTGGCGAGCCGACCGATTCGATCGCGATTGGGGACTTTAACGGGGACGGTAATCTCGATATGGCTGCTGTGGGTTCCGGCAGCAGCGCCGTGAGCGTGCTACTCGGCAATGGCGACGGCACGTTCAAGACTGCCGTGGGCTACGCCACCGGCACAAATGCGTCTTCGGTCACGACCGGGGACTTCAACGGTGACGGCAAGTTGGACCTTGCCGTGGCGAACAACGGTAGCAACGACGTGAGCGTGCTCCTCGGCAATGGCGACGGCACCTTCAAAACCGCGGTGAGCTACGGCGTTGGCAGCAATCCGTCGTCAGTCACGACCGGTGATTTCAATGGCGACGGCAAGCTCGACCTTGCTGTCGCAAGCAGCGACGTGAGCGTGCTGCTCGGCAATGGCGACGGCACATTCAAGACTGCCGTGAGCTCCGGCGCAGGCTACGGCTATTCGGTCACGACTGGGGATTTCAATGGCGACGGCAAGCTCGACCTTGCTGTCGCAAGCAGCGACGTGAGCGTGCTGCTCGGCAATGGCGACGGCACATTCAAGACTGCCGTGAGCTCCGGCGGAGGCACAAGCTCTTGGGTCACGACTGGGGATTTCAATGGCGACGGCAAGCTCGACCTCGCAATAATAACGAACAATGCCGTGAGCGTGCTCCTGGGCAATGGCGACGGCACATTCAGGACTGCAGTAGGGGGCTACAACGCTGGCATAAGTCCGGATTCGATCACGAGCGGCGATTTCAACGGCGACGGTAAGCTCGACCTCGCAGTGGCGAACGTCAACAACGACGAAAGCAGCACGATCTTTTTGGACGACGACGTGTGCGTTCTCCTCAACAACACGTGCGTGCCGCCCGCTCCTGGCCCCGCGCCTTGATCCGCAAAGGGGGCCTTTGCTTTCGACAATGGCATCGTTGCAGACTTCCGTAATTCCGGAACGGTCCACAAGCTGCCGCCCAGGCGAGCGACACCGACCGAGGCGCGTGTCGCTGACGACAATGAATGCACTGGCGGCCCGCACCGACATAGCGTAAACTCTCGGCAAGATGAATGAGATGCAGACGCTTGAGGAAGTTTTGGAAGCAGCGCGGGGCTTGCCGGAATCCGACAGGCGCCGACTCGTTGCCGAGCTTGAAGGGTCGGGGAGTGAGATGCACTCGGAGGCGCGCAGGAAGGACGCAATGAAGCGTTGGCTAGAACGGGCAGGGACGGGTCACTCCAACTTCACGGACGTTTCCGCCGACAAAAACCAACACCTCGCTGACATTGCCGCGACAAAGCCTTGATGCGCGTCTTTGTCGACACCAGCGCATTTTTCGCCCACATCGTGGCGGAAGACAAAAATCACATTCACGCTCGATTGCTCTTTGAACGCTCATTTGCCGAGTCGTGGCAGTTAACCACCACCAACGCGTTAGTGTGGGAAACCTATACCTTGATCCGAAAACGCGCGCGAAACAGCCGTGAGCTCACACTGGCATTTATCGATTCGATCCACGAAGGGATCTGCGACGTAATGCGAGTCGAGAATACGGACGAGATGGAAGCCATCAATCTGCTCAGGCATCATGCCGACAAGGAATACTCGTTCTGCGACGCGCTCAACTTTGTCATTATGGAGCGTAATAAAGTCGAACACGCTATGGCATTCGATCGCGACTTTGAAACGTACGGGAGATTCACACTCCTTTAGGATTGGAAGGCGTCTGAGGCTGACTTGAGCTGCGCTGCAACCGAACTGAGAGTGCCGTGCCAACAAAGAAAATGCCCCCATCGATGAAAACTCCAAAGGTCTTCGCACTCCTAGCA
>CAWIGY010000035.1:0-60447 GCA_963835565.1 uncultured delta proteobacterium | reverse complement strand
TGCTAGGCACTGAACGAACGGGGCGCCATTGCATGCCGTCGAGCCAGTGTCGCTAACCACTACAGCCGATATAAAGGGAGTGCGACGCTCATGAAGAAACGGTTGACGGCCGTTTGTGACTGACGATGAGAACCATTCGAATGCTAGCTATATCTGCGGCGGCGGCCGCGGTGTCGTGCGGCAGCACAATCAGTGCTCCAATCGAGGGTCCACACGGTGAAACCTGGTATCAGCTCGATTGCCACGAACAGGGTGTATGTGTCCACGAGGCCAACCGCCTTTGTGGGCCGGCAGGGTACGAGGTCATGAATAACGAGAGCGATCCAAGCATCCACACCAAATGTGCCTCGACTGACTTCGTCGGTACCGCTTACACCAACTGCAACACTCGCATGCAAAACAACCGAACCATGTTGATTCGGTGCCGAACGTGAGGTCGCACCGGCAACAAAGACCCGCCTCGTGAATTGCTGCGCTTACTGCGCACTGTTGGCGTGACACCGCTGGGTGCATCACTACCCCGCCCGCCGGCAAATCCCGATCTCGCTCCACACCGTTCGAGCCAAGGGAAGAGCTAGCTGGTCCGCGTGTCGCCGGTCGCGCAGTGGCTCACCGGTGCGCCGCGAACGTTCGTAGCAGAGCCTACACGCGCCCTGGAGGGGATGATCTGTCGGACGGCTACACTGGCGACAGGTGACAGGACCCATCGCAAGCGCGGGCTTGTTCCTTCGGTACCGCATGGCCCCCCTATCGCTGAGCTCACAGTCGAGGGCCAAGAACGTTGCGCGAGAAACTACGGATTTGCGTAGTTACACGGCCGCCAACAGTGCCATACGTCTAACCCCGCGAAATCACACGTTGCTCGATATCGTCTACTTTGGGTTATCTACACTGACCACGTGGACGGAGCCAAAAACAAGGCGTTCTGACGGGTAGACCTTTGGATATCTCATCCAACGGTCAATGTGTACTGAGAGAAAGGGAAGCAAACGGCCAACCGAATTAACTACATGCACACACTTAATTAGTGTTTACGTTGTTTCTCTCATTGTAAACAATAAGAACTGTGTTAGGGTGACTTCAGAGGTTGCAAGCCATGTCCCGTAAACGCCCCGACTTCCCCACTAAGATAATTGGCTCACGCTATCCGGTTGCCCTTGAGCAGCGCGTCTTGGTTGTTGCCAAGGAATTATCCACTCGCGCCAGTGGTGTGCCCGTCACTCTGTCCGCTGCGATGAACATTATCGTGGCTCGTGGTCTCGATTCATTCGAGGTCGAATTCGGAATCGCGAAAGCCAAGTCGCCCAGGCCAACCAAGTCCACCAAAGCCGCTTAAGACGTAAGCGGGTAGGCGACGCTTTGGACGTCCCTACCCCGGTCAATCAGTAAAGGTGAATTGACATGTCAGAGTCTAATAGCAATCAACCGAGTAACAAGTCCCGCCCAACGCGCCGCACGGGCTGCCTGCAGTTCCGAACCAAGTCATGGTTCGCGGTGCTGACTTCAGAAGTAGACGGCCGCACCACGCGAAAGTGGATCAAGCTCGACACGTCGCACAAGGCCATTGCACGCCGCAAGATGGCCCGCCTGCTCGAGCAGCCGAACGATCCTGCTTCAGTCGTCACGCCCGAAACGTACGCGGAGCTGGCCAAGCGCGTCGGTGACGAACGCAAGGACATTGGCGACGCTGGGCCCGAGGCATCCCGCGAGGCGCTGTGGATACTTCCCGAAATTGGCCACATGCCCGTGACGGCAATCAAGCCGGTGGACATTCGCGGCATCTATGACAATGCCAAGGCCAAGGATAAGAGCCGGTCGCACCTCGAACACTTGCGTTCGATTCTTCGCAGCCGGTTCAATGCCGCGGTGTTTGAGGAAACCATCGAATTGAACCCGGTCGATCGAACCGAGCTCCCCAAAGTCGAAGTGGACGACCGCGAGCGCGCCGTGTTGAGTGACGAAGAACTGGCCATATATCTGTCCTGGCAGCATCCGGCCAAGCATCACCGGCTCGCCGTGCTGCAACGTCAGACCATGTCCGTACTGGCCCGTGTATTCGGTGGACTTCGAACTGGCGATTTGCATGCCATGCAGTGGACGCATTTCGACGTGCCCGATTTCACCATGGGCACCGCGCTTCGGAGCAAGACCCGCAAGAAGCAAAAGCTGGAAGTGCCCGAGCCGCTGCGGCCCGTTCTAAAGGCCTGGTGGCATGAGACGGGCGAGCATACGTCCGGGCCCGTGTTCCCCGCGCTCCGTGGCAAGCAGGCGGGCGAAGGCACCAAGCACGGGGTCAGCCATGCCGAGGCCTTCCGTCGCGACCTCCGGCGAGCGTTCGGACTTGAGACGTGGAACTTGGCGACCAATCAATTCGAGCCGACACCCGATCGCGAGATGACCATACGTGAGCGTGAGCTTCTGGAGGAAACCGACGTTACCCTGCCGGTGGACTTCCACTCATGGCGCCGAGCGTTCGTGCAGGCCCTCGCCGACATTGGACTAAGTGCTCAGCAAGCCCAGAAGCTCGCCGGTCACGCAAGCCTTGCGGCACACGAGCGGTACCTACGGACGTCCCGCAAGACGCTCGTGATACCAGCGGCCGCTTATCCGTCTACTCTAAAGTTGATGGCATCTACTTTGGGAAATGCGAACACCCCATTTTCTTCGTACGCCACGCGCGATTCGAACGCGCGACCTTTGGCTCCGGAGAGAAGCGGCACTCGCATATTCTAGCCTAAAACAGCCCAAAGCAGCCTAACTGGCACCACAGCGGGACCCCTGATTTCCCATGATTTCGATCCTTATATCGAATCACTTCCTCGATTGAAGCGGAGTGCTAAATAGAGCGGACCCGCGACGTTCTCAGCGTCCGGGCCCCGACCAAAGGCGAGGTAAGCGCCCGTGGCAAGTAGAACGGTAGGTCACAATTCGGCGGAAGACAAGCGGGGACGCGGCCGCCCGAGTTTGCGTCGCTATACCGACGAAGACGAACTTCAGCTTGCGACGCGCCAGTTCTGCTGGACCCAATTGGTTACGGCAGGAATAAGCCGATCATGCATGAGCGATTCTGAAGCGTTGGGCGTTGCCCTCGCGGTAAATTCGTTCGAAGAAATCCAAGAGAAGGGTATTCATTGGAACCGCTGGAAAGCAGTGGTGCGGGCCCGACGTGAAGCGACGCGGCCACGGGTGCATACACGCGTCCCGATACAAACCAACATAGATTTACAGCGAATCTTAGCCCCCTCAAAGTTGAAGGTGCACAAAGGGGATCTCGCGGATTGGCTTTACGGACTTCATTATTTGAAGGCCCGTGAATTGGCTTGGTTAGCAGTCTGTGCCGGGTATTGGCCCGATCTCACCGGCAGTCTTTCGTCATTACAGGGCTGTGAGGGGCTTACAGTGGGTGACGTAATAAAAAAAGTTCGGACAGCAATTGAAGAGCGCAAGAAAATCCGGACTGACGAATAAGTGGCTAAACCACCGCTTGGCCTTAATTTAGACGCCGACGTCGGCATCATGCCGACATGGTTATCCGAGATATCCCCCCCGCGCCTGTGATCCGGCGCCTAGCGGTCCAGTCCGAGACGGACCCACGCACAGTCGAGCGCCATTTGCGGGGGCTACCCGTACGACCCAGCTGTGCTGAGCGGATCGCGCGCGCACTCGAGACTCAGCCGCCCCCGCCTCGAAAGGAGGCGCCCGATGCGACCCGCGGATAGCAGACGGCCCCGGGTGGCGACCCGAGGCCAGATGAGCGAGGTCGAGTCACTCACGCCAGAGTGTGATACTAGCTCGCCCCCCGCGCAAGTCCCCGAGATCCTGACGCGCCGCGAGTGTGCCGCGCTACTCCGCGTCAGTCTCGGCACTCTGGATCGTCTACGACTGCCGCGGCACCTCGTGGGCTGCTCGCCGAGATATCACCGCGACGAGATAGTGGCGTGGGTCCGCGCGCAATCAGGTGAGCCGTGAGCCCCTATCTATCGCGTGCCCGCTACGCACTGACCCGACTCGCGGAGTGCGAGCGCATAGGCGGTGCCACATGACACCGACCGAGCTACTGTGCGACTACCTGCGCGCACTGCGATGGGCACGTGAGCATGATCGCCTGACTGCTGCCGGTCGCGTACTGGCAGCACGGCTGCTGCTGCGGCACGGGTGGCGGCTGTTTTCGATCGAGCGCGAAGGGCGACGGGTGGCAGCATGACCACCCCGCGACCAAAATGACCTCCTGCGCGACGGCACGCTACCCGCAAATCCCGAAGAGAACACGGAGGTCATGCAGGCGCGAAAACCAGGCAAAAATAAGGCAAACGGCAAGCCTGCTATCGAGCCGCCGCCGCACGATTTGGACGCAGAGCGCGCCGTACTCGGTGCCGTCCTCGGAGTGTGTGAGCTTGCGCCCATACTGCGCGACTCGATACGACCCGAGCAATTTTTCATCGACGCGCACCAGTGGATTTGCCGCGCGATACTCGAGGCTCGTGCACCCGATGTCGTGACCGTCAAAAATTGGCTACACGAGATTAGGCGACTTGAGCAGATAGGCGGTGCGAAGTATCTCGCGCAACTGCTCAACTCCGAAGCCACCGGCACGGTTGAGTCTGTCGTCGCATATTGCAAAATCATTCGTCACAAATGGCAGCTACGCGTAGCTAAGGGCGAGGCACTGGCATTGGTCGCCAAAGCGCAGACCGGGTCGATCGGCGACATTTCGCAGGCATTTCGCGAGAGTGCTGAGCAAATCGAACGACTCACTACCGCGCCCGACGAATCAATATTTGGTATTTGGGGCACCGACGAAAGCATTGGTAATTTATTTGACGAGCCCGAGCATGAGAACTGGCTGTTACGTGACGCAATCAGCGATACCAATGATCCAGCGATACCACTTGGCCGCGCTGGGTTCATGGGCGCTGGCGGCGGCGTTGGCAAGACGACTGCGCTGGTGCAACTGGGTGTCCTGACTGCCGCGCTTGCTGCTGGTGTCGCGGTTGCCGATCCTAGCTGGTGTGGTTTCAGGGTCGAGAATGCCGGCGCGGTGTATCTCTGCTGTGCAGAGTCAGATCTTAAACTTATGCGACGTCACCTGTGGCGCGCGTTCAACTATTACGACTTGGACGCCGAGCAACGTGCCGATACGCTGCACAATATGCTGGTGCTACCGCTCGCAGGCAAGCACGTCCGCCTAATTGACGCAAATGGTCAACGCACTGACTTCTGCCACCGTTTGCACGATCGCTTGAATGATTTAGCAGCCCAAACGAAGGTGCAATGGTCGCTTGGGCTATTCGACTGCTTGAGCCGCTTTGGCGGACCCGACACCGAAACGGACAGTGCGTCCGCGACGGAATTTGTCGAGGTACTCGAGTCATTCTGTGAGCTACCCGGGACGCCTACCAACTGGTGTACTTCGCACTCGAGTAAGATTTCATTGGCTGACGGCGATTCGAATATCCGCGGAGTGACTGCCATTACCGACGCTGGACGCTTCTCTGTCACGATGGCGCGGCATGTCGCTAATGGTGTTGTCGGCGCGCTCATGGTTTGCCGCAAATCCAATGAAGCGATGCATTTCGGCAGCCGTTGGCTCATTCAACAGCGTGGTGACCGTGGCGGCACGTTTCGGTTGGCTAGCGACGGCGAGTCCGCAATGTTGACCGAATCACTACAAAAGAAACGTAGCAAGCCCAAGTCACAAGCAAGCGAACCGCCTCAAACCTCAGTGAGAGACGCTTTGCTTGCGACGCTCAAAAAGGCCGATGGCTTTGCTCGCTCCCGCCGTTGGCTGGTTGACAACACACCAGGGAGAGCCACGGAGCTGTATGCCGAGATCAAATCCCTAATTCTTGAAGGACTGGCTGGCTGCGATGAATTCGGGAAGACCAAGGGTGCCATTCGGCTGGTGGGTTCGTCTGCTCAACTTGAATTGACTGCTTCCCAGAATTCGGGAAGCAAGGTCGGGAAGCAATGAACCGGCATGAATTACCTGCTTCCCGTGCTTCCCACCTATATTGGGAATCACCAGGTGAGTGCTTGCTTCCGAGTGCTTCCGCTTCCGGTTACCCCTTTAGGGGTACCGGGAAGCACTTCGGGAAGCAGTCACCACGCGCCTTACTATTACCTACATATCCTGGCTTGCTGTTCGTATTGGGTGTCGAGAGGTGCCCCAGCGCCACCACTCAGCCACGCCCGGACAGCCGCCCTGCCTGCCCTGCTTACCGCCACCAACGCAACCCAAGACCATTGGTTACGCTATCCAGCGCTCTAACGTACTTCGCAGCACAATTCATGCTTGGCCAGCAGTTCAATGGGATAAGCCAATGAGACACTATCGAATTTACCGGCATTTATTACGCTTGGCCAGCAAGTCGAAACGCCCACTGGCACGCAACCAGGGTGCACTTTTGCCGCTGGGGGGCGAATAATGGCTTGGCGTAAGGGGCGGCCTGGTAGGGGCGACGTAGCTCGCATCGAGGTATTGCCTGGCGACGAGCTACCGGCCGCTACACCGGCGAACGCGGAACCGCGTCAACGAGACTCGCTCGGACGGTTCCAGCCTGGGAACACAGCGGCACGGGCACAGCGTTTGCGGCCTGGTGTCTGTGGGCTCGCTCGCATCCACGAGACTGCTCCCGAGTTTCGTCCCTTTGCTCGCTGGGGATCCCGATATGCCACCCATCGCCGGGCAGAATTGGCTCGCGCTCACGGGGGCGAGATATCGGCGGGCGTCGGGGCCATCGTCGAGTCAGCCGCACTCACAATGGCAGCGAGCAGGTTCCTACAGTGGAAGGCATCACAGACCGGGGACGCTGAGCTCTTCAAAGAGTCGTCACAACTAGCATCCACTGCCAGGCAACACGAGTTAGCAGCCTGGGAACTGGCAGCACGGGAAGCCAAGGCGAGGCCGCGGGGGCCAAGCATCGTCGATCAAATACGCGCCGAAGCGGCGAGGGAACTTGCGCTCACGTCTGAAGGAAAAACTCAATGACTAATAGTGTCTTTGTTGAACTGCTCAAAATGGACGCGCGACTCGTTGCATCCGGCATGTTCGGCCTCACGCCATTCTGGCGCCAGACGCTCGAGCGCTGGTACTCGCACCCAACTGCTAAGACACTCGTGGCTCGCGTTGGCCGTGGTGGCGCCAAGAGTCACACGGCCGTCAAGGTTGCTGTTGCTGAGGTCCTGTTCGGCAATTGGAAAGTGCCACCTGGCGAACTGCATTACTTTGCGTTCGTCAGCCTATCGAAAGACGAAGCCTTTCAACGACTCACGTTGATAAAGCAAATCCTGACTGTGCTTGGTGTTGCCTTCGAGGCAAGTGGCGACGTTGTCTCGCTGCCTGAGCTACAACTTGGTTTTCGCGTGTTCGCCTGTCAGATTGGCGCGGTGTCGGGCTTTCGTTGTGTGGGTTACTCTGCGGACGAAGCGGCCAAGTGGGAAAACGCGGACCACTCAGCGAACCCAGCCGCCGAAGTTTGCACGTCACTTGATTCAATGTGCATTACGCGCCCGAACGCGCGTCGGCTCATTATTAGCAGTCCGTGGGGCATGGACGACTTGCACTACACGTTGTTCGAACGTGGCGAACAACGCGATCAAGTCGTTGCGTTCGCAACGTCATGGGAAGCCAACCCTGGTATCACTCGGCAGCAGTGCGAGGATGCGTCAAGAGGCGATTCAAAGGTATTCGCGCGAGAGTATTCGGCAGAGCCTGGTACGACCGTTGCGGCCGCGCTTGACGCTGTGGACGTCGATTACATGTTTGACGTCGAAAGCGGTTACGTGGATGGCACGCGAGGTTTTTGCGCAATTGACAGCAGCAGTCTGAAGCATGACGGCTTTGGTTATGTCGCTGGCTTCGCTGGCAAGGAGGGAATTCACGTTGACACTGTTGGCGAGTTCACGAAAGCGAACCTGCAAGGTCGTGACAAGTACGCGATAGTGGTTCACTCGCTGGTTGGGATTGCGCGCGCGCACCGTACCAATATGATCTATGGCGACCACCATGAAGAGGCAGGTCTGACTTCGTTGTTCATGCAACAGGGGATTACATTCAAACCCTACGCCTGGTCCACGCCGTCAAAGGAGCAGGCTTTTAGTGAATTGCGGCAACTGCTGCGTACCGACCACATTAGCTGCATTCCGAACGAACAGCTACGCAAGGAAATGCTGAACTGCCAGCAATGCCTATTGCCGTCGGGCGTTACTCAGTACAGGACGAACGGGTTGGACGTATTGTCGGCGCTTATTTCGCTCATGCATGCGATCGTGGATAAGCAAGTCAATGCGGACGCGGGCAGTGCTATTGATTGGGCCGAACATGATCGTTTGCGAGTGGGTATTCGCCGCTGGAGAATGTAATGTCGAAACGTAACCGCGATAAGGCAGCCAAGCCCGGCAAGTCCAACGGCACCGCGCCCAAGCCGACCGAAACGCTCGAGACAGCGAAAGCGCAGGCTTGGGCTCTCCAATGTCGTCTCGACGAATTGCGTCGGGACCGGCGCTATCCGCGACCGCCTGAGGTTGTTGCTGAAATCAGCGAACTGGAACCGAAGCTACGAGCCGCGGCCGCGCGCGTTGCTGAATTGCACTTCGAGGCTGGGGCGGCAGAGAGGAGAGCAGAAGCGGCAGCTGAGCAGAAACAATTCTGGGCCAGGCAAGAGGCATTCAATCGTTCGCCGATACTGGACCACACGACAGGGTTTCGCAGCAGGCCACGCTCTGAAGCAGAACTGAGGCGGGAATATCCCGAAAGCTCACCCAGTGTTTTTCCCGACGGCGGGTTTGGTGTTGGTACATTCAATCGATAATGAAAGAAGGTGATTTCTCATGGCAAGTCAAAAACAATTACAGTCGGATCTCGAGGGTGTAAACGAAACGCTTGAACAGCACCAGGGGCATATTGCCCAGCTGCGAACGGCACTCACCGAGGCAACTGAATCGCTAACAAGGGCCCGGGCGGCATTCGAGGGCAACACGTCCGTTGATTTGATTGACCACCTGAATCACGAGATTGGGCTCGGCACGGTCGCTCGCAACAATGCCGAGGCATGGCTCAAACAAGCCGAGTCAGAATTGCCAACGCTCGAAAAGGCCGTGGCTGACGCAACCGAGGCTCTCAGAGTCTTCAACGCCGGAGCCCTCACGCGGCAACTGCAACTCGATGGGCCAGAACTCATTCAAGCACGTAAGCGGAAAAGCGAAATCGAATCGCGTCTGCAGTCGGCTGCCGAAGTGGCCGCACGGGCACTGGGCCTCAACGCTGACGCTCTGTATGCGTTGCACCTTGCGGCCCTGGAGGGCGATCCGAATCGGTTGGAATTGCAACAACTTGCTCTTGCCGTCTATTTCAATCCAGGTTCGATGAATGACGTCGAATTGAAAAACCTGCTTGCCGTTGCCCAACCCGGCGAATTCGTCCGGCTTGCACTGGCAGGCACCGACCCCTTGCCGGTATTGCGTGCTCGTGTCGCGAAGGCTGGTCAGGCCAAACGCGACCAGTGGTTCGTTGACGCTCAAGCCCGACTTGCCGAATTGGAACAGCAATGGATTGCCAAAGTCGAGGCGGCTGGCGACGAGGATCAAGTCAAGGCCGAGAAATTCGCAATTGGAGAAATTGCGCAAGGACGGCGCACCGCTGGCTTATCCCTTTGCGCTTTTGAGGCTTCTTGCATTGGCGCACCCATGCCTACACACCGACGAGTCCTGCACTACGAGTCAGAGGTCTACACCGCTTATTGTCGCCTACGCGAGATGCTCGAACGTGAACAGGGCTTTGCCGAAAACCGATCAGTCGCATCGGCACCGGCAACGAATATGCAACTAGGCTCTATCGGATCGGATGCGCTCAGATACACCGGCGACGGCGTGCGAGTCTGAACGCGCTACAATTCAGTCGAAAGGCTAACGTCATGCTGTGTCCAAATTGTAAAGAACCTCAGTTGATCGGCTCTACTGAATGTTGGCATTGCCACACGCCGCACCCGGGCCAAATCAGTCAGCAGCAACTGGCTCTAGCGCGACGTCCGCCGGCAGCGGGCACTACGCTTGTCAAGAACGCGGCGATTCGTAGCGCTTGTGGCCAGACGAATACATCCAAGAAAAAGTGCTGGCAGAATTCGCTGGCGTGTTGCGGTAACGCAAGTTGCCCAACAGCTCAGGCGTTGCCCGCCGAAACGGTTCACAACTGCGCGAGAATTATGCGCGAGAAAGCAGGAAATGTGACTCACAAGAATGTCAACAAGCTCGGTATTTCACCACTCGGTCAGCTAACGGCTCGACGTGCCGGCGTGACCGACGAGCAATTCGCTTCCGGTGAACTAACGACACCGGGCAAACACAAGGAACGGCACCGCGCTGAAACCGACGAGACGATCCGTCACGCCGAGGACCTGTTTGCCAGTGGCCTGCATGGCACACCCATTTCGCCACTGGGCAGACTCGGCGCTCGCCGAATGGGCATTTCAGAAGAACAATTTGCAAGAGGAGAATTCAAATGACAATTGCAGGCACAACCCGGCCATTGCCGGCACAAATCGCAGGCACGTACACAGACGCAAATGGCAGCACCTGGATAATCAGTTCACCGCGCGCCGATGGAACATTTCTCATAACCAAAGACGGCACCGCCATTGCTTGCGAGTCATTCGACCAGGCTTATCGGCGTTGGCATGAATTGCTGCAAACTTCCGACCCGGCGCAATCGGCAGTCATGCCGGATATGTGATCCAATGAGACTTCGCGCCAGTACTCGTCCTACTGGGCAGGCCAGCCGCCAACTGGCTCGCAAGGGTTCGCCATACTTGGTGGCTTGTAGCCTTTCGCAAGGCGGCAGTTACGGACCCGGCGCGTATGCATATCCATGGCATGCGGCACAAAACGGCCTGAGTGTAGGTGGGTCGGCGTGCTTGATATCCACGCTGGCACACCGCGACCGGTGGCAATTGGGGTGCGAATTTCCAACGCATGCAGCAAAGTCGCAACTGCTCTAACGGTAGCTTCAAAACGCCGTTGGCCTCGAGCGCAAACTCTTTTTGCTGAAAGGTGAATCAATGCAACTTCAACCCATAGTCAAGCAAACGATCGCGCTGCTCAGCGGAAACATTTACGTACCGGCTTTTTCCGCTGGCGGTTACGGCGCCGCCAACAAGTCTTTCGTCGCGCAGCAACTGTCGGCGCTGATGACGGCAATTATGCAGCAACGCAACGCGAACACTTCGCAGCAAGTGACGCTTGCTGTGGACCCGATCGCAACTTGCATCATGGGCTTGAAAGGACTCGCCGTATCGCAGGGCGACCTGAGCGCAAAGCCGCCGAAGCCGCCCCTCTTGTGTCAGGTTACGCCACGAGGATGTTTTTGATCAACTTGCAAACCAAGGCGGTAATAGTTCCGGTGGGCGCCACGCTGCAAATCGTTGACACGTGGACCTATGTTGCCGCATTGCCGAATGGGCCATTCGGGTGAACCATGCAAACTCTTCTCGAGTCTCAATCAACGCTGTGCGAAGCGTAAATCGCAACGACACGAGGCGCCGCTGATGCACTACTCGACAACCATTCCGCGCGAGGCCGCACCGCCTGGGTCCAGTCATGTTAGCCGTGGAAGCAACCACCCTGACGCTCGCCTTATCATCGCCGAGTGGAAAGCGTGCCCAACGTCGCGTGCGCTGGCCATCGCCGTGGCGTGCATCCAATGCCGGGAGACACCCGACACGATTCGCAAGTGTCCTAACCATATTTGCGGGCTCTATCGGTTGAGGCCGTACCAGGCGGACGTGGCTCCGAGTGGCAAGCCGCACGTGCAGGGGCACTTCGAGGAACCCGACGGACTTACACCGGGGGAGGCCGACGATGACTGAACCGCGTCTGCCTTATCACGACCGGGCCCTCGAATTGTTCCGGGAGGGCTACGACATTGGAAGCGCGAGACTGATTGCGGCGGATGAGCACCGGCTAGCCAGCGTCGACCGGGAGCTGGTGCCGATAACTGTAAAGTTTCCGGCCAGCGACTGTAAACCACCCCGCGGCAGGCTGGTCGGATTTGAACGGGGCAGGACCGCAGAAAGGCAGATAGACCCATGAACGAGCTAAGACCCGTCGGCGAGGGCATCCCCTCCGGCAATAAGCAAATTCACAGCAACGGCGGGCAGGAATCGCCATTGGCGAGGGCCCGTGCCAAGGCGAGCGAAGATACTTTGGAACAGGCCTGATTTGGCTAGCCACCCTTGCGACGTTGGCCTGTGGCGCGTTTTCAGTCCGCTGACGCACTCGTGGCCGTCCTGGGGCAAGGCGCGTCCTGGGGGCGAACATTAGGCGCACCGCTCCCTATGCGTGCTGGCAGGTTCACACCCACCCACAGAATTACACTCACAACATTAAACCGAACACACGGTTTAAACTGAATAGCCGGTTTAAACCAGCTATCCGTTCTTTATGTGTTCATACCTTTCTTACCGGTAAAGCCTTTTGAGTGTGTTATAGATAGAGTGTCAGCCGCGGAGACCCTAACAGCGCGGTGCAAACCGGAAGTATGAACCGGTTACCTAGAACGCAGTCCACGGGAATGAACGGACGCTAGCTCGGCAAAGTACCGACAGGCCCAAAGTAGACGGCACGCCGGCCCGACTCTGAAACAAGGTCGGGCTTACGGCGTTGAAAGGCAGGTGCAGCAATGCCCCGAGCAAGCAACAACGAACCCCGCAAAATGACGGGCATCAAGTTTTCGGAAGAACTTCAGTCAGAGCTGGAGGAATGCCACAAGGCTGCGTGTCAACGTGCGGGGGTTGCCTCGCTACCGTTCAGTAATGTGCTGAATGAAATCGTGAAGCTTGGTTTGCCGCTTTACCGCAAACGAATTGGCTTCAAGCCAACGCAGGCCGAATAAAGGAACCGACCATGATTTGGCCGTTTCAACAATCCCGCGAGCAAGTGTTGGTGCGTTTCAGACGTTACGTCGGCGGACCTGAGCTGACCGAGCGGCGTCCCGGTATCGGGCCGTGTACGCCCTGGACAGGTGCTAGAGGCAGTGCCGTAAAGTATGGCCAACTGAAGGTGGACAACAAAGCGAAACTAGCACACAGAGTCGCCTGGTCCCTGGCTGGTAAAGACGTTCCACTAGGATTGCGCGTTTTGCACAAGTGCGACAATCCCGTTTGCGTTCGGATTGACCATCTATTCCTTGGAACCGATGCCGACAATGCAGCGGACCGTTGCATGAAGGGACGAAGTGGGAAGTCGCCGCTCAAGTCGATGGGCGTAGCCTGGCTCGGTGCTGCGAGCCGTCCACGATTCCGCGCTCCAAATAAATCGTAACATCACAAACAAGTGCCGCCCGCGTTGTGTAGAGCAACCGAGCGGCTTGGCCGAAACCTTCACTAGAAAGGTCTCAACATGAATTCAGTTACCAACCGAACAGAGCCGACGCAACTGCCATTGTTCGACGTCGGCACAACATTGACTGAATTGTCGGTCGATGCATTACAAGGCGACCCCGAAGCCATTCGAGGCGCCGCACGAAGTCTAATCGCATTGGTCCGCTACCACGAACAACGAACCCCAGGACCGGTGGCAAGCCATGGCTGACAGTAAATCAATCCCACCCGCCGGCAGCCTACAGGTCTTAAGCGCCGATATGGTTTATTTGCGAGCCAAAGAGTTACTCACCCAACTGGCTTGCGGCTCATGGCCACCCGCGGAAAAGCTTCGTGCGGCTTGTGAGGCCTACGAGGAAATCCGTTGCATCAATGTAGTGAAGGCCACCGAAACAGTCGCCGATTCTCACTGCGAACTTTGCCGTCACGTTGGTCGCTGCCTGGCACCGCATGAGCCGCATTGCGACGAATACGAACCCATAACCAGCAGGTCGCCTTGAAGCGCCGTCGCCGGCAGCAGCACAGGCAATATGAACTCCCATTCCAGCAATTCGACGCAGCCGCAGAACGCAAGCGAATCTTGCAGCAACTGGAAGCGCTTGCACTGCAAGGTGACGGTGCGTGGCAGAGGGCTTTGGAGCTGGTGCCGTTCGAGGCCATTGATAACGACTCAGACCCGTTTTGGCAAGACGAACCGCGGGTGCTCGCAATCAAGTGCTTACTCGAAATCGACGTACTCAACGCGCTCAACCAAAGGCGGATGAAATGAGTCGCGTTATCTGGTGGCTCGAAGGCCATGGCGAACCACTCAAAGGGTGCACGGCACGTCTGGACACTGACGTCTTGCCAATCAATGCAGCAGTGCGTGCATTGGAGCGCGCCGGTCTAACCGTGCTTTCGACGCATTCCCTAAGCACGGTACATTGTCCGCCTGGCCATTGTGGCAAATGTCGGCGCCGTCGATACCGCGTCAGAATCCGCGTCGAAGGTAGCGAAGGGTCACTAATGCTGACCGTGATGTATCAACTTGGAGAGGGCGCACAGGCTTGCGCGAATTGACTTAGCTAAACAATCGCCGAATGAACACAGGAGGCAAATCATGAGCACATATCGTATGGACGACGGCACAGTCGTCAAAACCGAGAATGCAGTCCAGTCATGGGAAGAAGACACGCGCTGGGATGGCAACAACCACATTTCGGTTGCCACTGGCTCGCAATGGGAACACGAAACACTCTACAAGTCGAGGAAAGGCCGCTATTGGATTGAGCACACGAGCAACTGGCAAGGAAGGATGCCGCACGCTGAATGGGTTAGCAATCACGAGGCTGCGCGCTGGCTGCTGCACAACAACGAGGGTGAGCCATTGCCTGAGGATTTGGCAGCGCTTGAGCAAGAGGTTTCTGAGTGACGGACTTGGGGGCGGTGAGGTTCGCCCGCCGTTGCAACGAAGCCGTGTTGCACTGACTGGGGTGCAACCGGTCAGCCTCAAGCGCAACTTTTCTGGAGGTAATATGTCTGCACCATTTGAACCGAAATGCCCTTGGCAACTGACTCGTAACTCCGTGCGCCGATACCGCTCAATCATTGGCAATATCCGCGGTCGTGCTGCCGTCAACGAAACGATGGCACGCCAAGAACTGGCTGCCATGGCCATCGATGCAACTACCAGCCAGCGCGTGCCAAAAGAATTGGACAACGGCAGCATTCAATACCGTGGCCCGTCGCCGTTGCGGTTACGGCTAATCGTGGCGCCGGCGTCCAAGCATGGCACTGACCTGCCTGCATTGGTTGATGTGTTGACCGATAATGAGGGGCGCAAATGACCCTACGTTTTCAGCGTCGTCTAAGTCTCGGCCCGCTGCACCTGAACCTGTCCAAATCGGGCGTAGGGTGCAGCGTTGGTTTACGCGGCATGCGCTGGGGAGTGATGCCGGGTGGCACCCATTATCGTTCGCTGGGCTTGCCAGGCACGGGTATCAGTTGGCGCAGCTATGACCACGGTGACCATACATCGCACGGCCCGCACGTGCACTGGCTGTTGTGGCTGGCGATACTCGCGGCATGGATCGTTGTAAGGCAGGTAAAGCCATGAGTCGCGAACGTACTGGAGGTATGGTCAAAAAGGGCAACCGCTGGTACGCCCAGCTGACGGTTGACAAGGACGGCGTGCCAATTCGGGTGATGCGGGCACTTGGCACCGACAGTAAGCAAGTTGCGCGAGCCAAGCTGGCCAGGCTGGTCAACGAGGAGGTCCCACTTACACAGGCGGCCGAGGGTGAGACGTTCGAACAGGCGGCAAGGCGCGTTGTTCAGGCCCAGTGCGAAGCCGGCATGCGCACGTGGAAGATCCGCTTGTGCCGGCTGCAAATCCACGTGTTTCCCGTGTTGGGCAAAATGTCCGTGAAGGATATTCGGGCCCGGCATATTACCGATTTGCTGCAAGGCGTCCAGGTTACAGCCAAGAGTGGCGAAACCGTCGCACCGGCACGGGAAACACTGAAGCATATTCTTAGCGACGTTTCGGTGGTACTTGACGAGTTCTGGCGCAAGGAACAGCTGACTGAAAATGTGGCCAAGCGGGTGAGAATTCCGAAAACCCAACGTAGGGTCACCGAGCGAGCCGTCTTGGATGACTTCGAGCTGGCCCGCTATCTCAACTGGCAACACCCCGACGAACGCGCATAGGTGGCCGTCCTTGAACGGCAAACCATGAGTTGCGTGGCCAGGCTGTTCGGTGGGGTTCGTACTGGTGACTTGCATGCCATGACGTGGGAATCGCTGGACGCTACCAATGGCCGTTTTGAGTATGGCTACGCGCCACGAAGCAAGACCCAAAGCCCGCAACGTCTTGGGATTGACGAAATGCTTCGGCCCATTTTGCGCAAGTGGTGGCAGCAGAACGGTGAACCACGCCAAGGCCTCGTGTTTCCGGCACTCAAGGACGGACAACACAGTCGGGCCGGGCAGGGTGAAAAACACCATGTCAGCCACGCCAAGGCCTTTCGCCGGGATTTACGCCGGGCCTTTGGGATAGATGCTCCCGACCTTCAAGGCAAGATGCTGGTGTGGCACCAGGCGCGCGAATTGACGCCACGAGAAACGGTACTGTTTGAAGGTGACGCACACACACTTCCGGTGGACTTCCACAGTTGGCGGCGGGCGTATTGCCAATCATTGGCCGACGCTGGGGTCAACGTCCAGCTGGCCAGAGTGCTTGCCGGCCATAGTACCGAATCGGCGCACCAGCGGTACCTTCAGAGCAGTGAACGGGCCCGCGAATTGCCAGAAGCGGCACGTCCAAAAATCGACCTTTCGAAGGCGATCCGCCAAAAGATATAAGCGCTTCCTCTTTTCATTTCGTTTTTCAGTACGCCACGCGCGATTCGAACGCGCGACCTTTGGCTCCGGAGGCCAACGCTCTATCCAGCTGAGCTAGTGGCGCGTAGTACTAACCATTTGAACTTATTATGATTTCCGATTTCTGGTCAACATTTCAGTCAACAATCGGAGCAATGTCCACAGCGTTCATTGCACGGGCCAGATGGTCAGGCAACAGATGCGCGTACAATTGCGTGATTCGCTCGTGAGAGTGACCCAGAACCTGGCTCAGCAGGTACAGATCCGGCTGATTCTTCAGGAAGTTGCTGGCAAAGGTGTGCCGGAACATGTGCGGATGGCCGTCAACGCCGGCCGCTTCAAGGATTTCCCAGAACAAGTCCTTGGGAAATCGGGCGTAGTGCTTACCGTCCTTGTTTGGAAACAGGATCGTCTGGTGCCGCTTGTTCGCCTGGAGACATTCACGTAGTGACGTACTCAGAGGAATCTTGCGCGGTCGGTTGCTCTTTGGCTGCCAATAACTAGTGCATGGAATTGTGATCATGTCCCGGTCGAAGTCTACCCAATTCCACTCAGCAACCATAGCTTCTCCACGGCGACAACCGGTGTTCGTCAAAAACACGAGCATGGGAAGCAACTCCGGCCACACTTTGCGAGTAGCGGCGTATATGGCTTGCAGTTCGTCACCAGTCCAAACCTTGATGTAGTCGTCACCAGGCTCCGGCAGGAATCGCCACTTGATTGCCGGGATTGGGTAGCCAGCATCCCTTGCCCAATTGCAGATTGTACGAAACAACCTAACCTCATTGTTGATGGCTTTGGGTCCGATTTTCTTCTTTCCCCAAGTTCTCTTTAGTCGAGTCCTTTGGAAATCGGAAATTGAAGTGATAGTCAGCTTATCGGAATCCAATTCACCAAAATATTCTATCAGCGTAGCTACCTGATAGCGGCGAACTAGATTCCAAGTAGTTGCTTTTATATGAAGGATTGCATCATTACTATACTCGCGGAAGATTTCTGAGAATTTGTTTGCGCTTTTTGCGTTCGGATTGCGTTCGCTTTCCAGGATCTTCATTCTCCATTCGGCTTCGATCTGGTCTGCTTCGGCCTTGGTTGCTTGAAGTTTTCTCTCGTACTTCTTGCCGTGCAACCTGAACGCTATGTGTCGTTGGGTCTTGCTCCCCCTCACCGGGTAGTTTGCCATTCTGCATATCATCCATTTCCAGCCGCGTGACATATCCGTCTATTGCCCATTCCGGTACGAGCCAGCGGCCTGTATCTTTGCGCGCGGGGAGTTTGCCGGAGCGGCAAAGCCCCTGGAGGGTCTTTGTGGACGTGTGTAGTAGTTGGGCAGCTTCGGGGACTGTCAGCAGGCGTACGGACAAAAGAGCACCGCTCGCGCCAACCTAACGGGCTGGCTACGGGGGAACTCCTTGCTCAGCAGGGGCTCTGGCGTTCCGAATCAAGTGAACCCGATCCCCTATATGGTCAGCAAGCTGTCCGAGGCGGGGAACCGGTAGCCATCAGAGTATGTAGTGTGCTCCGACGATGTGCAACCGGATTTTTCGATCGGCAATGTGCTTCCGGCGCGGTCTAGATCGCCCAGTCGGGAACCGGCAATGGCTTACGTGCGCAATGGCCGTTATCCTGGTGCGCGCAAAGTGGTTTAGAACAATGCGCACTTGTGATTAAGCTAGACTAATTCTTGAGTTGATACGATCAACCACAGCTTGCAGTTTTAGACCTTCGCCGGGTTTCAAACGCTGTATATCGTTGGCTAGAATTTGAAATGCTATGCCGGCATGTTTCAAATCAATTCCAGCCTGCTCTTCAACCTCGACAAGTATTCTCATCAATTGCAGTACTGTTAAATTCATTACCTTCTGTCTTCATCAAGAAGATCGCGGATACTAAATTGTCCGGATCTCGCGCCCGCACGACCGAGTCAACAGTCGAGCGGACAATGCTACGGAGTCGGTTTGCAGTCGCCTGACACAATCGTTAGAGTCGTAAGACCGGCCTGGACAGCACTAAGATCTGTTGCGCTGTCAGGTCAGGATGCTTAATGCATAGTGCCTGTGCTGCTAGATATGTACTATTAGGCTTTGACATTTTGCACCAATTTGAGATCTGGCTGTCGCAATCTGTGGTATTGCCGGGCGGCCTCTTTTGGCATTTGGTTTTCGATCGTCTGCACTGCATTTCTAACATTAAACGCGCAGCATATCGGGCAAGCCATTACTTGGATCTCGCCTAATAACTCGTCAAATCTCTGCTTATAAAAATCAACGCCAGGAATACCTATCTTATGCTTATGTGTATCACCTTCCGCTTGCAATGCCGCTAGTGATTCCGCCCTACCCTTTTCAATCTCGGCATAACTGAGATATTGCACCAAATCCTGTACTGGACTTAGACAGATATTGCGAGCCAATAACAGCACATTAACAAGTCTAATCGGTGGATCGTCGATATCCTTACTTAGATCTACATTTTTGCGATCTAAGATCAGATCTTTACCAAACACCCTAATGGTAACGGTCATACTCTTATCAATGTCGATAAGGTCTGCAGTGTCACTCTCACCCATTAAGTCCAATCGATATGCTAGACATATACTCGCCGCATTGATCAGAGCATTGCAAAAGTGCTCCGCGTCAATGTCGTCTTGTACATGCCGATCTTTTATTAAATCCCATTCGCCCCATTTTTGGCCGTCTATCTTGGTAAATATAGCTGTTTGGTATTGCTTATTGGACAACAGATACTTGATCGTGATTTGCTTGATATCATTCATGGTGCACTCTCTTATACGGATCTTCCGTCTCTCTCAAATCTGGTATGAGCCAGAGTTTATGTCTGTCGTTAATGGTGACCTTTATTGCCGATGGTAATCTGCCAGTCTTGCAATGATTTTGGATTTTGCGCGGCGAACAACCCCAACGTTTCGCAAGCTCTGCCGCTGATACATAGTGTCTATATTGCAATGCATCCTCTTTTCCGCGCTGTCTTTATCAGCGCGACAATTAGAGCGACGCGGGTAAGGGTGCTCGACCGCGATCAATTAGCCTGATACATAGCCGTGCACAGGATGTTCCAGCGCATAATTCCTCCGCTGACATTTGCTCATCGTCTCTTCGTTGGAGTTCATCTTGCTCATCAAAGATTCTTCGTTGAATTCCATATACTCGTTATTCAGTTCAGCATTCCGCCTTCCGCCTTACCTTGCACCACAGTAAGACGTTCCTGTGGTGGCTCTGGCTCATCAAGCTTTGGCTCGGGAGGAATCCAGCGCTTCACGCCGGCCAGATCCGCGTGGATAATCGGGTTTGGTAGAACAACCTCTAGGCCGTCGAATTCCTCCGCCCTCTCTAAAGCATGTCTGACGGATTCCACCGTCGCCGTCACTCGCGTCACTGTGAGTGTCAGCTCAACATCAGGCACCCTGTACGGCACTCCAACATACAGTTCCGTTGCTCGTTCGTTGCGCTGGTCGCGCTTGCGACGCGGCACGGGCGGAGCGTCACCGGAGTCATTATCCCAGTCGTCGTCCTGCCTCTTGTTCTTGCCAAGCTTTAGCAGATCCTGTTTCGTCATTTGTGCGACGACGCGCGGCTCAATCTTAAAATCGCGCACGGTTCGCGCAATCTGAATGAACTGATAGATGAGACGCTCGTTTATTCCGGTTTTGTCGCTGCATTCACGAATGAAACTCGCCTTTTGCCCGCGCACATGCTCCGCGTCGAACGCCTCCTTGGCACGCAGCAGCAATTTCCCCACGACGAGGTCAAAGAAGCGAACCTGTTTGCGTCGCGCCTCAAAGGCGACAATGACCTCGGAGCACAACTGGTCAAACGACTTCTTGTCGGCGTCATTCGCGG
Source organism: uncultured delta proteobacterium (assembly GCA_963835565.1). Taxonomy (GTDB): domain Bacteria; phylum Myxococcota_A; class Polyangia; order Polyangiales; family Polyangiaceae; genus FEN-1139. The sequence goes on along the minus strand of CAWIGY010000035.1, from coordinate 39,857 downwards.
CCGGAAAATTGTCGGTCCATTCAATGTTTTGGCCTGTGAGCATTTTGGCTCCCTACTCTGCTGCCTGCGCCTGCGCGACTCGTCGCACGTCAGTCAGCTGTATGTCGCATCGAGTACCACGCTCGCGATCCACGTCCTCACGCCAGCCCATGTAGCCCTTTCGGTACCAGTCAGCCCACGCGCTGAACTCGAACTGCTCTCCGACTGCGGGCTCTGGTGTCAGCTGGTCATGTATCCATACGTGGTCCGTCACGAGCTGACCCTCGTGCATGACGTCGGTCAGCAGACAGCCGTGAGCACCTGGACCACTATATATAGCCGTGTACCGAGCCGTCGTGTGCACTAGCGGCAGCAGAGCCTGGCGCGCTGATGGATCTGCGCTGACCTCATGCTCGCGTCGTGTGTCAGCTGCTTGCATCGCGCCGAGTGACCGCGCTGCACTGTGCTTCACGTTTTTTGCGCGCCAAGTCTGCCACTGTGCTGTCTGCTCTGCGGCCTCGACTCGTGCGATCGTGTAGCGTTTAGTCCAGGTGTAGCGGCGGCCGCCCAGGTGCAGGCGATACTCCTCATCGGGGGTTCCGAGGAGCCGCCGGATCATCGTGTCGGTCCAGCCGCGTGATTTTAACGTAGTGACATTGACCGTATTCTCAGCCATTCGTGCCAGTCTCCTTTTTTGGGAGCCGGCGACCAGCGGCCATGGCGGCGGTTATGATGGCGGTGGCGCTGTATATCTTGGGCTCCTCGTCTGCCATGCATTCAAGGATGCGAGCTAGCGCATCCTCTGCCGGGTCCTCCGCGTCGATGGCCAGGACCTGCGCGGCTCGGACGACGACTTGCAGCGCGTGCCGCTGGGAGAGCTTCCCCAGTCGCCTGTCGTTGCTGATAAGCTGTAGTAGTGCCTTGACGATCTTATCCTGCCGATTTTCACTGAGTAGTACCTTAGACATAGCTATTCCTTTCGCGGTCACTGCTGGCCGTCCATTGCATCCACAACTTTTGTCCATCATCTTGGCGGCGTGCCGCAGGTATCACCCACGGCAGGCCAAAACGTCTAAAGGCACGCGCGTCGTATGGTGGCGGTTAGCCAGCAGTGACTGACGTTGTTGCGCAATGGCGTCTGATATGCGCGTGACTCGTGACGTCCTTCAGTTCCTATTTAATCGTGCAGCCCATATTGCCCGCGTTTGGGCGCAAAGTCAATACCTATCTCACACACCCCCGCGTTTTGTTCGCGTGAATTCGGCCACACGTACAGCGAACTAGAGCCTAATTAGACTGGTCTAGAGCAATCAGTGTAATATCCATGTGTTTACAATTGGCTGATCTAAAGAATGTGTGTAAAGAGAACAGGGCAATAATTGGGACTAATTCTTCCAATGTCTATTTCTATTCGCGTGTCAATATTAGATGTGGAATATAAGACCGCGAATGAGCTAAAGGGCCGGTGCACAAAACCTGCTTGGCTTCGTGTTCGTGGCTGGTGAAAGCGCAAGCTCCCTTTCTGGGCGACATGGACGAATCAAACCACGGGAACGGCTGCTTGGGCCAAGCTTGGCAAGGTAAGGTGTAGCGTCTGACTCGACCGGAACGCATCTCGTTGCCGTCAGCCAGCCAGGTGGGTCAGAGGGAGACATCTGGATGTCCACGGACTGGGGCACAACCTGGACCAACCGAACGAAGGGGACCGCATCTTCCGGCAGTCTGTGGGTTGCGACGGCGTCCGACGTGACCGGCGCACACTTCGTAGCCGCATCCGCTCCCGGCAGCGCGAATGACATCTGGACATCTTCGGACTCAGGGATAACTTGGACCGACGCAACCACGGGAACCTCCGCGTCCGGCCAACAGTGGGTAGCGGTGGCGTCCAGCTCGACCGGGACCCACCTCGTGGCGGTCTCCAGCGATCCACCGGGGGCAGGGATCTGCTGTATGGGTGACATCTGGACATACTGAGTGACGCCCACCAGGAGGTGTATTCGACGGCTCATTTGAACTTCGCTGGCGCTGAATGCCACGGATGTTACCAGAGAGGTTCGATTATGTTTTTCGGACCGAGCGGCAGTCGAAGCGGGAACCCGCTCATTCACGACCCGCCAGGTTGAGGTGTAATCGCAAATTACCTAGACAAACTAGCAGTCGAGGAATCCAAGCGGCACGGCATAATCTCGCAGATAGAAGAGAGGACAGACAAACTCTCTCGTTAAACAAATCTCACTATTGATTCAACATAATACTCATCCTCAAGGCTCCAACTTCAACTGGGGCCTTTTGGATTTAAAGTTGTCGAGTAACGCTACGCATAGTCCCTTATTGATCTGTTGAAGAAAAGAAAGGAGTTTCTTTTCTGTTGAATAGGAATAGGTGAGTTATGTTTAAATATGATAAATCGCGTCAGCTTATTAATGATACTAGAATTGCAAAGACCAAAGCCAATGGCAGCGAAGCTGGCAATGGCAAGCCCCAAAAGGGCCCTCGCATCGTGAGGTGGAATGGCAAAGAAGAACCAATTATACTTGGCAAGCCTCACGACGAACAAAAGGCCAAGCCATCAGCATCAGACAATAATGTAGTGCGTCTCATTCCCGAGAACCAACTTGACGAGTTCGATAATTGGGAAGATCAATTGCAACTCACCGGTAATGGTGGCGTCAAAGTAAGCTCATTCAATGTTCACTTGATTCTAACCAATCATGAACATTGGAAGGGCAAGATTAAGTACGATGAATTCGCATATCGTACGCAGCTCGGTGATAAAGAGTGGACTGACGTGGACACCACTGAATGTCAAAGGTGGTTCAGTGAAACTTACTGCCTGGAAGTCCGTAGCGGGCAATTGGATGCGATCATTGAATCAATTGCTCATGAGAACTCGTTTCATCCAGTTCGCGAATATCTAGAATCATTAACCTGGGATGGTAAAGCACGATTGCCAAGCATGCTGCATGAAATCTTCAAGACTGAAGATAACCTCTATTATTCTTCAATCGGGACAATGTGGATGATCTCTGGCGTGGCGCGAGTCATGCGCCCAGGATGCCAGGCTGACTCGGCTCTCGTGCTGATAAGCCAGGAGCAAGGCAGAGGCAAGAGTACCGCCTTTCGAATTCTAGCAAAAGGGTGGGGAGCTGATACCACAATCGACATCGGGACCAAAGATGCGATGCAAAATCTTCGAGGCGTTCTCATATATGAGCTTGCGGAGTTGAGCGCCGTTCGCGGAGCCCGCGATATCGAAACCGTCAAGAACTTCCTCTCAACTCCTTATGACAGGTTCCGCCCCGCCTACGGGCGAAGGGAGCGAAGCTATCCCAGGCAAGTCATCTTCGGCGGCTCGTCGAATAATGATAAGTGCCTCCACGATACGGAGAACCGAAGGTTTTGGACCGCAGACGTTGGAATGATTGACCTGCAGCGCTTAGAAAACGAGGTTGACCAATTATGGGCGGAAGCATTCCACCGATACAACGCTGGCGAGCAATGGTGGCCGAATGAGGAAGTTGCCACGCTCATCAGGGCGGAAGGCGTCAACCATACTGAGGTCGATCCATGGCTCGGGACTATCGAGCACTTCGTAGAATATTACGACATGGCCGTCGGAATCACGACTGAGCATCTCCTGGGTCTGGTCCTTGGAATTACGGCCAAAGATCAAACCAAGCAACATGAGATGCGGCTCGGTAACATACTGCGCCAGCTCGGGCTCGTTCGGCGGCGTATCATGGTCGATGGCCAGCGTAGCTACCGCTATGTCCGTGAAGCAAACCAGTAGGCCCTCCGGGGCCGGGCGGAGCCCTGGCAGGGCAGGCAAGGCAAAAGGCAGGGCGGCGCTAACTATCCAATATTATTACTCCTTGTTAGTACTACCCTACCTACCCTACCTCAATCTTGTTTAAGGTTAACTAGACAGGATAGGATGGCATAGGAAGATAATCATTAATGGGAATGGGAGGGCAAGGCAGGGCAGTAGGGCATGCCCCGACAACTTGGCGGGGACGGGCCGCGCATTTCAGCCTGGTGGCACAAGTGCGCGCCCGGAAAGGGCTCACCTTCTGCCAACAATAGACTTCACCACGCTTACCACGGCACTTTCCAAAAACCCCTTAGCGAGATTGGTACAGATAGTTTAGGAGAATGCTGTGGTACGTGTGGTTGCTGTGGTGGTTCAGATCGGTTTACTGGTTTGGCCGCTGGAAAAACGTCCTACTTCTTTGATAACGCGCGAAGCGCCAGGCTCTGTTCCAGCGCTAAACCCCCATCGCTCCGCCGTCGCTCAATGAGCGTTGAGGGCCGACGGGGTAGAACGAACCATTCATCGCGTGCTTGATGCCCATGTGGAGCAACTTCATTCGCGCAAACTCGATGACATGTTGGAGATCATTCGCGCCGGAAAACTGACTACGCCATTAGTGAAAAGGGCAAGCCTCATCACGTGGCGCTCAAAGGATGTGCCTGATGTGCCCGGCGCGTGCCCGTTAAAACAGGCGCGCTTATACCAACCCAATTAGTCAGGTGCCTGCCTGAGGGGGTATGGGGGAAAAGGAGGCACATCTGGGGGCACATCAATGGAGAATAAAACCCCATTCCTTGATAACATACAGGCGCTAGGTAGATTAACTTTAACCGGCGGTACAGGCCGGCATGGATATTTGACCATCGCGAACTTTCCCGCCCATCAATTGGCACGAGCACGGCAGAAGCGAGCAAGCTGAAACGATTCGGCGCTTGAGGCCTTTGTGCTCGACCATTACGTTTCGGAGAATCCTGCCGCATGGCGGACTTGGGCAGCGATTGAGGCGTGTACTGGCATTACGATGGGCTTTGGATTGCCTGCACCCCCTGCGGCAACGGCAGAACTATGTGCCCCGCGAATTGGCGGGCGTGTAGCTTTGGAAAGCGTACAATTGGGCATTCCTATGCGTCGGCATAGTTCTTGTTTCCTATGTGCAATGCTGTCGGTGGTCGCTTGCGGCGGCCGCTCCGAACTCGATGGCGGGAGCCTGAGCGCGAGTGTCGGAGGCACTGCTTCCGTTGGAGGCTCTGAACGCTCTGGTGGCTCACCTGCATTCGGGGGAACTACGCTCACCACGCGGTTGCCTTACAACTCAGGAGGCTTTGTGGCTACCGGTGGCCGTATGATTGTGGCTACTGGCGGCCACTGGAATACGGGTGGCGCGATTGCGACCGGTGGATGGCCTGCGACAGGCGGCGTGCTTCACACAGGTGGGACCAGGAGTACAGGCGGAACCTTTGGCTCGGGTGGTTTGATGGCCACCGGTGGAACAACCTCAACATGTGCAAGTGATAGCGATTGCACGTATTGCGCGTTTCCCTTCGCTCCAACGAGTACCGTTCTTTGCCCATGCCCCGATTGCGAGCGGTCGGCGATGACCAAAGCAGATTGCGCCTTCAATACTGTTGCTTGGAATACGTATTGTATTGACACGTGCGACAACAATGCCATCGCTTGTGGGCCTCCTGCTTCGTTGCCGTTGTGCATCAACGGCGTGTGTACGGCTCAACTGGGCACCGGTGGAGCTGGGGGTGCCGGGGGGAGTTCATCTACGGGTGGCACAACGGCAACTGGAGGTATGGCTGCGGCCACCGGTGGAGCAATTGCAAGTGGCGGCACATCGAGCAACGGCACTGTTGCCACTGACGCTGGGGACGCGGGCGAAACCTACACGCTAACGTTGCTGCCGCACTGTCATGTACCCACCCCTCGATAAGGCTTGCCAGGTCGATTCAGACTGTTTCATAGCGATGCACCTCATAAGCTGCTGCGGACTGACGAGAAGCCATTGGCCTGAATGTCTCTTCCAAGAGTGCATTCGACACGGAAGAATCCGATTGCGAAATCAACAGTCCCATGTGCAACATCACATGCTCTTCAACCACGCCCGCTGAAGACGGCCACACTGTCAGCACGGCGCATCCCACAATCGATGTACATTGCGACCAAGGGCTCTGCCTGACGTATATTCCTTAGCCTTTGACACGCGGTGGCCCATTAACACCACGCCCATTCGTTTCAAGTTCACGGAAGCGAGCTTGAACACCATAACGCACGAGCAATTAGTTCCAAATCCGGCCGAAGCTGGAGGTGAGCTATTCCGTGTCGTCAGGGGGCGCAGCAGCGGAAACCTATAGCAAGGCTCACAGTATTGCGGGGGCCTATGTCTGCGTTGGCACAATTGAGCGTGCTGCTTTGGCTGTAGTAGAATGCGCCACTACGTTGGGTGCAGTCAGCCGACTCGCCGGTGCCGCTGCAGCTATCCTCCCATTCATAGACATTGCCGCTAAGGTCGTAGACTCCCGCATAGCCAGTTGCAGATGTAACACAATTCGCGAAAGAGCCCACAACGACTGTCTGAGCCGCCGAAATGTTGTCATTCCAGTAGTCATACCCGTCACACGTGCTTGCTTGATATGCAGTGCCATACGGAAACGCATACGCTCCTCCTGAGCTACACGCGCGGTACCATTGGCTTGCGCTAGCGTCTGCCTCGCTCCCAGTGGGGTTAGTCCCGCCTCCTATCGCCCCGCATAATCGTTTGCCAACCCCTTTGCAGTACGCATATGCGTCGCACCAATCAACGTACACGACGGGATGGTGGTCGGCATCCGTGCCTGTGTAGCCAGTGCCTTGTTCCGCATAGCTTGTGACATAGCTGCAGTTTGCATCGGTGCTTGCCGGCAATGCTGGAATTGTGGCGAGCCACATATCGTACTGGCCCTTGGTTACTTCTGTCGCGTCAATGCTATAGTTATTGCTCGCGCTTGGCGCGTTTATTGGAACCATCTTGGCCACGCACAGGCCCGCGCTGCCGCTTTGAATGGTTTCAAAACTTCCCGTGCATCCGCTGCCGGCCGCGCCACCTGTTGCCACTGAACCTCCAGTTGCAGCTCCACCGGTTGCGGCTCCGCCCGTGCTCACGGCACCGCCTGTGGCAATGGCGCTCGTCGTGCCTCCGTTGGCTCTCGTCCCACCGGTGGCGACCGGTGCGCTTCCTCCAGTCAACATAGTGTTGGTGCCTCCAGTGCTTACGGTAGTTGCCCCGCCGGTACTCGGCGTGCCGCCCGTTGCTGGGCTACCCCCACCATTCTTGGTGCCACCTGTGAATGAAGCACCGCCAGCACCACCAACAGCCGATGACGTACCACCGACCGGGCTCGCGCCTCCCGTCGTGCCTGTTGCCCCGCCGAGGGCCACCATTCCGCCGCTGGTGCTGCTTCCTCCATTGTGGCTATTGCCGCCAATGGCTTGAGTTCCTCCCACCGAGAGGGTACCGCCGCTCATTGACGAGCTACCTGACTTTGCATTGGTTCCACCAACGCTCGACGAGCCGCCAGCGTTTGCACTAGTTCTGCCGCTGCTCGTACTGCCGCCAACGGATTGAGCACCACTGCCCGCAGAGCCTCCTGTGTTTCCCGCAAGCTCGTGATCGCCAATACCCAAAATCGAGTTGCAGCCTATTCCAGAAACCACAAGCGCAGCTAAACCAAGGTTCCGCATGCGCGTCACCAAGTACCTTTCACTTGAAGACCTGCTGGGCTAAAGCTCAATTGCGTATTCTCTTTGGATTCGGGCTTGCCCGTAAACCACAGCGTGGCGGCTCCCGCTATACCGACTCCTCCAATGATGAACGCTACCGTCGAGATGTTCCCGGCTGATTTCGCACTATTCCACTTGTCTACGCCGTTTTGATCGGCGCATTGATTGGGGCATACGTTTTGGGCGCTGCTCTTCTTGGACATGGCCTCGAATCCAAAGACGCTGCCAACGCCAAGCCCCACAACGCCAACAGCTCCAATAGCAAGCGCAAGGGTGCGCTGTGTGCCAAGTGAGGAACTGCGAGCTGTATCGGAATACGGTACTGACCGTCGTTCCAGTTTCGTCATTGGTAGCGGTTGAGTCGTAAGGGCTCCAAATGTGATCGCTTCACGCCGCTCCTTCTGCGATTCGTTGATCATAAATTGCTTTTCAAGTGGCGGCTGTCCCGGGGTCTCGAAAGTGAACTTATGCTCGCCCGGATCTACGGCGAGCGCGGTTCCTTGCAATTGCTCAGTAAGCAATTCGCCGTCCATCGTGACCCTGACCGCGCTCAAGTCTTTGCCCGCGCTGTCTTTGACTTCAAACACTATGCTCGGGATAGCCACGTTGACTTCATCGACGCGCCGCAGACACTCTTTGCGAATATCAGCGGGGCAACTCGCAGCCGCGCATATCAGAAGCTGTGCCCTTTCCGCTCGTAGCTTATGCTCGCTCCCGAAGTTGAGAGAAGCGTCACTCGCCGTCAAGCATTCGTCAGTAGTGGGCTCAGCTGCGCGCACTGGACTTGCCAACGGCAAGAGTCCGACCACAGTGACAGCAGTCATCGTGCCAGTTGTTCGAACCTTCATCGAGTCCTCACGGTTTCTGACTAGTTGTAGCATTCGCGTTTGAAGTGTTTGCGACCCTGTTCATCGAGGGTGAAAGGTGGATCGCAACTAGGCTTTGTCACAGCACCGGAAGCCTTCGGAGGTGGAGCTAACGTTGTCGGCGCGGGTTGATTCGCACCCGGAGCGGAGTGACCGGTGCCATGTCTTGGACTGTTGCCTGTTTGGTTTTTGGCGTCACGTTGGGTATCGGGGTTCGTCGTGGTGGTGACGGACTTTCCCACGTCAGGCTCAGGTGCCACGGCGATAGGTGCGCCAGTCGCTATAGTGGTTGGCGGCTCCGCTGGGACGAGCATCGAAGACTCTGTCCTCGCGTTAGCCGATGCTGCGGCTACGCCCCGCGATCCAGAATTCGTCTTCATCAAAAGGGCAGCAGCGATTACAAGTGTCGTCACAACCCCCAAGGCTCCAACAATGATCCACTTCTTCCTCGTGCTCGCAGGTCGCGCGGTCTGCCCCCAGGACACCTCAGTTTGTACTGGGAGCGGTTGACTATTGGTCTCGGATGAAGGTGGCAGTGCCAGCACGCTCGCCGACAAGCCCGCGCTTTGAATGATTCCTCGAACGCGCTCGACCGAAGCGCGGGCTCGCTCTGGGGCCGTACTGCGACAGAGCCACTGCCAGTTCGGCCACGTTGAGATAACGCTTGTTGCGATCCTTTTCCAAGCACTTGCAGACAACTTGTTCAAGGCCAATTGGGACGTCCGGGCGAACGTTTCGAATCAACGGTGTCGGCTGATTGACAATCTTTATGCACAGTTCCGGCAGTGTTTCGCCGGCAAACGGTACTTGCTTCGTGAGCAGTTCGTAGAGCACCACGCCCAGAGACCAAATGTCGGTGCGTGTATCGACGTCGCGCGACGACTGGAGTTGTTCAGGGGACATGTACAGCGGCGAGCCCATCACCGATGTGGTCCGCGTCATTCCCATACCAGACCCGGAAAGCTGAGAACCCGTGAGCTTGGATATTCCGAAGTCGAGTACTTTGACAGACAAGATTCCGTCCGGACGTCGAATGCAAAACAGGTTTGCTGGCTTCAAATCCCGGTGCACGATGCCGAGACCGTGAGCCTCGGCGATTGCTTCGCAGGCCTGCAAAATAAACTCCACTGCTTGCTCAATGGGCAGTGCGCCTCGTTGTTCGAGCCAGGCGCTGAGATCTCCGCCGTCCAGGTACTCCATCACCATAAACGGCGCGCTGTTTTCCAATGTGCCCACATCAATGACGCGGGCGACATGCTCACTCATAATCTTGACGGACGCACGCGCTTCACGGACAAACCTACCAACGGCCTCGGCGTTCCCGAGCACCTCTGGCAACAGGAATTTGATTGCCACACGCTGGTCGAGCTGAAGGTGATATGCAGCTACGACCACGCCCATGCCGCCAGCGCCGAGAATTTTCTCAATGCGGTACTTGCCAGCAAGCAAGTCGCCTTCCCTCACACTACCGACTATCTGTGGCCCACTCTGTGTCACATCTCGCCGCTTTCCAGCCGGCCATCGCCGCTCCCTAGTGGGGCCATTAGGCCACAAGCTGCGCCAGCTGTCCGTCGGAGTCAAGAGAGCGAATTTCTCTGCCGACTACTTGCCAAAATGTGTTGGGTTTCTTGCATCTCAATGACGCTTCGAATCAGCTCAGCCCGTACGCCACGGCAACGCCAGACACGATTTCGCTCTTGGTGTAAGTTTTTGGCAGAGATTCGGACATGCCCGTTCATTTACTCCTCCGAGCCGGCTACAACGTACGTAACGCCAGCGCTACCGCTGCCTCTCGATATCGCTATTGCAATACCACTCCTCCCAACTCGAAGGCATGACGGACATGACGCTCTCTCTGTGAAGGAGCAGTCCAAACTTCGTCATGCACGTCATGCTCGAAGGCCAACAGAGTAGTACGATCCATTCATTTTGTGTTCGGGCACGATGCCGATGTCCTTCATGCGCTGTCCGAAGCGATTGATCGCTAAGGGTCTATGCCCATTGTCCTGACACCACCGACGATACGCAGCGTATATCAGCCTTGACGGTATTATCGGTACCTCACTACCGGTGGGAACGCGATCACACTTCTGTTCTACAAATGTCCGAACTGGATCAGCATCGTGACGCCACTGGTCGAGCGCAGCCTGATGACTCACGGGAATGGTGTAACCTCCTTGAAGTTGCACTCGCTGCGCACCACCAATGAACCACGAAACGATCGCCGACAACTCCTCACGTATGAGTTCATCGGCCAAGGTGGGGTTTTGTTCGCTCGGCCCAAACGAGCGGTTGAAACCCAGTACGATCATCCGTCGCCAAAAACCATGACTCTGGTCATCAGTTGGAACGGGTAGGCGATTCGCTGAACACAGGTGACCGGCAACTGGCCTAAACGTGAACGGCGCTTTGAAAATTTGGCGCGCTGTCACTGGGTCGCCAGCGATGATCGCCTTGAAGTTCTCCGAATCAAGAATGTCCGCTGCCGGTAGTTCGGGGACGATGTTGAGCAACTTGCCGGCGAGCAAGGCTCTCCGATAGTCCTGACCAAAGGCTTGCGGTGCGATCGCACACACTGAACCCGCCGGCAATGTTGCTTCTGCGACCTTCTGGAATACGCTCTTGCCGTTGCTGCCCGAACCAAGCATGATGAGAATCCGCTGATACTTTGTGCACTGCCCAACAAGCGCGGTTCCAACGTATTCCTGCAGTAGCTTGACCTTATCGCCAGCGTCGGAGTCATTATGGAAGACTTGCTCAAGGAACTGCAGGAACTTCTTTGGCGTTGCGTTCTGATCATAGTCGAACGGGTAGCGGAACCTTGCCTTGTGAGCGGGTGAATGGGCGGAAAGCCTGGTTTTGCCCGAAGCGACGGTCACGAACCCATTCGAAAAAGTGAGTCCTGGCGGAGCATCACCGAAGAAGTCCTCTTGATACAGTTGATCGTGGGCAAGGGTGACGACTCCAGAAACGACACCGGCACTGACCTTCAGGGGCTTCGGCTTGTCACCCGAGAGCACCACGGAACCAGCATACTCGTGAATCGACCTCCTGAGATTCTGAAGTGACACGACCCGTACATGTGCTCGTGATCGCTATACCGCCAGACCTGGCCGTCGGTATACACGGCTGGAGTACTTCCGGCCAGCCTGTCAAAAACTCGACGAGTTTCAACGCCACTTCAACGTGATCCCCTCGTTCAAAGACTACATTGTGTTCGCGCTTTACCCTGGCTTCATCAATGCTAGTGACGGTGCCCATGGTGGCAGTTTCCTTTCCGGGTGTGACTTGGTTGGTCTACGGGCAAGTGACTTTCGGTTTGACAAAACTTACGGCAGTTCACGAATCGGCATGTTTTCAGCCATCGTGAGATGGTGGTACGGCAACGAGGGCAATGCGGGGGCAACACATCCAAGTGTCTCAAATGCAGCTCTCGTGGCCTCCGTGGCCAAGTGTGCATAGCTGCGTTGCGTCGCTGCCACTGTTGAGTGGCCGAGAAGTTTGCTGACCACTTCCAGCCGCACGCCAGAATTGACCAGCGTGGTTCCGACGTGACGCCTGATATCGTGGAAGGTAATATCAGGTACTCCGGCCCTTGCAGCCACATGGGCATAGTGCTTGCTGAAACCTGATACTGTGTAACGTACCCCGCGACTGCTCGTGAATACATAACCCTCGCGCTTTGGGCCTCGGTCGGCTAGTGCTTCAGCGAGCAGTGCTCGCATGGGTTCGCTGATTACAAGCTGGTGATTCCGATTTTGCTTCGTGTGACTCAGGTCAATGACACCACCTTGCAAGTCCACGTCGCCTTCTTTGAGACCAAGGATCTCGCCCAGACGGCAACCCGTGAGCAAGGATGCAGCCACTACGCGACGAGCAAACCGCGAGTCCTTGCGCTGGAACGCAGCAAAAAGCGCGTCCAATTCGGTCGGCTTGATCGGTCGTTGCCTACCGGGCGGTTCGGTCAGCATTGTGACTTCGCCAATCTCCGTGGCTGTCGCGCGAGTCATCCAGCCCCAGTTGGAACGAGCGGCCAGGCCCGCCATATGCTTTACCATCGCCAAGCCTCTATTGATTGTTGCGGGGGCTGCTTTCGCCTCCAGCCGAGCAGTCTTGTATCGTTCGAGCAAGCCCGATCCGAGTTCATCAATTGATAGGTTGCCGACGGTTTCTTTCCAAACGGTTACGATGCTCTTGCGGTCGCGATGACTCTTAGGTCTGTTGATCTTGACCCAAAGAAGATACTGGTCGAATGCGTCGAATAGTGGTGTCTCGCTCGGCTTGTCCCGATTCTGGAGTGTTCCCATGATTGCTTCCCCTAGGACAGTTTGCGCGCGTTTCTCAACCGCACGCTTCGGTGCGCCCGGTGGAAACACTTCCTTGTATCGTTGGGCCTTGCCTGCGCTATCGGTGTAGCGCAGGTCAATCCTACGGCGGCCGCTGGAGTCCACGTACAGTCCGCGAACGCCGCTTTTTGAGGCGCGAGGCATATGTCACCACACTTTCGTTGTTACCAATGCACAAGGAATCGCTTGCCTACTTTGCCCGACGTACGTGCTGATCGTAGGAATGAAGCGAACCTCAATTCTATTGGAGATATTCATTGTTGAGTCGCAAACGCAGACCGTGAACCGATCGCGCGGAGAGGATCTGGCCCAAGGTACCCGGGAAAAATTTACGAAAAGTCGATACTTGTCCTTTTGATCGCGAACATATCAGGCCCCCAATATGCTGCAGTGTCTTCCACCCCTCGCCGCCACAATATGGTCGAGCAATGGCAAGCCGACCGCTTTCGATGCCTCAAGTAAAGCCGCAGTCATATCGAGATCCTCTCGATTCGGCTTGAGCATCGATAGATCGGAACCTTGTAGGTGGGCTTTTTGGTCATGGCTAAACCTCACAGGTAAGATTCGGCGATCGACCCCCAGCAGCCAACCTGCCAGCGCCCATGGTGCTTGATCAACGTCGCGGCGTACGAATCGCCAGCGTTCAAATAAGTGCAGATCAGTTCGTCACTCGGCATTGAACAATGACCTGCCAAGCCTTCCGAATTCTTGAAAAGATACTCAACCCCATAAGTTCCCAATAGCTCGTCCAGTACATGCGCGCGAATCTGGCCCTTGCTTGGCATGTTGTAGAACTTGCGAAACTGTTCGGTTGCCTTGGGGCAATGGGTTTCGCAAAACACCATTAGCTTTTCGTATCCTTCGATCTTGATTGCCTGCCGAATCAACTTGGCACGAGCCAAGTCAACGTCACGGAAGGTGCTGGTTAGAACCCTGATGCTTGGAGCGCGAGTTTGAGCCATGATGAAAACCCTTTCTGTAAGGCCTCAAGCCCCAACCTCTCGGTATGGGGCGAGACAGAATCGGTCCAGTTTCAAACGGGAATCACCAAAGGCATATCAGTCCAGCCGTCGCGTGCTTTCACTCGTATCCACACACCGCGCAAGCATCGACCAGATATCCGATCCGATTCGGTACGTTGAAACTGATACTCAACAAGCCAACCGTGCAAGCAAGCCTTCTCAACATAAGCCGAGCACCCCCTCTCAGCCACCAGCAACGACTTGAGTAGGCGTTCACGCGCAGCCGCCCGAAGTGCCTTGCTGTCGCGGAGAGCCTGCACGGTTGAGTGCACGGGCATCATGCAACGCTCTTTTGATTCCTTAGTCTGGACGACAATTCGATAAGTGTTCATGGTTCAAGCCCTTCCTTGCAGTTCGAGAATCAACGCGCGGCTCGGGTTCTCTGAAACAATTTGCATTTCCCATGCAAGCAAGTAGTTCCCAGCATTGCCCCCGCTGATCGTGTCAGCGGTTGCCTCAGTGTGCGCCGTTTCTTCGTCCTTACCGGCTGCTATCGCGGCCGCATAGGCTTCATTGACCTGCTCGTCAGCAAGCAAGCCAGGCTCGTTGTCAACGATCCAGTCGATACACTCGTCAAGCGCATCCTCAAGGCTATTCGCCCAAACTAACAATTGCGTCCAACCATACGCGCCAAAGCTGAGAATGAAGCGTTTCCGGGTGAAGTGACTATCCGTAGGATTGACTGATACTAGTTTGGACATGACTATGCTGCTTCCAGGTTAGAGGTTTCCTGTTCAACAGCCGACGGCACGATCAACGAGTAAGCTTTGCGAGCAGCCCGAGAAGCATGAACAAGCATCTTGGGGTCGAGGCTCTTAAGCCAGTGCTTCACGTATGCTGCACTGTTCTCGATTGTCCGCGTTGCAATGCCAGCCCTGCCGCAAACCATGGCCGCCGTAAGTTCTGCAATTAGTTCTTCTTGCGAGTAAGCATGGTTTCCGAAGTGCTTTCCGAATCCGCGATTTAATCTCGATTCGTGGCCTGTTGAATGAGCAAACTCGTGAAACAATGTTGAGTAGTATTCCTCCCGAGTATGAAAACGGTTGGCCTCGGGCATGTAAACCCGATCCTCGGACGGCCTGTAGCAAGGTTGCTGGCCCTGAACTATGACCCCAGGCTTGCATGCGTATCCGTCAACTAGTGCTTCGCATTCAGGAATAGGATCGTGTTCGTATGTTGCTGGCTCCCCTTGCGTCGGAATACGGCTTTCAACGCCAACCGTCTGCATGACATTGTAAACCTTGTAGCCTTTGCAGAACCATGCCTTCGAAACCTCGCCTGTTTTGCTGTCCTTCTTGGCGGTCTGGCTCCAGAAGAATACGGGCCAAGTTCGCTCGCCATCTTTCTTCTTGCCGCCAAGCTGAAACAATTGCTTCGGCGTAATGAAGAAGGGTGACCCATACATATCGCCCACCATGCGAGTCACCATGTAGTTGAGACCGCTGTACCCCTTGTCCGCGCGTAGCAGGTTTTTGGGGTTGCTGCTGGCACGCATTGACCAGCTCTTCGCCCATGGTGGCAAGTTCCCCTCCTGAATTAGCTTGATGATTGTTTCGGCCGCCCATAGTTCTGGCGGACTGATGAATCCTTGGTTTGCCATTGGACTATTCCCTATTCTGGTGTTGGCTGATTGTGTTGGCTGATTGCGTTGAAGATTGCATGGCAAGTTGCGCGAGCACCTTGACCACACTGACTGTTTTCGTGCCCGCGATCCGTGTGCCGGCGGTGGCGGAGATATTTTTCACGGTCGGCTTAGGCAGTGCCCGCAACGACTTAGCGGAAAGAAGTCACTTCCGACTTTCGAGTTCTTCGACATTCATTTCGAATCAATCGAACGAATCGAACTGAAACTCATAAATGATTTTCGCTCGGAATCTCCGGGCGAATCACCAATTGTGGAATCTCCGGACGCCGTTTCAAATCGAATGGGGTATAAGGCAAACGAACGGAGCGCACGACCGCGCCAGCCCAAACCGTGGATATGGCAGATTGCGCGTACGGCGTTGACGAGTTGCAACTATTGGCAGCGGTACAACGGATACGGTTGGCGTCCACATTTCTAGGCGTCGTCGAACAACTCTCAATAGTTAGTTATCCAGACTTCGTACCGAAGGGGGGACTGGCGCAACCGTGGGCGATGGTGAGAAGGGCCACATCACTGCGCTCCGCCGCCGCGAAAACGCTTTGTCGTTAGACCGCTGTGAGTCCAACGGGCTTCAGCCTGCCTATCACTTACAACATGTTGCCAACCGCGAACGGCACGGGGCGATGGCTCGATCCGCGACCGAGATCGATCTCAGGCCTACGGCCAGGGCTTACCTGCTCATGCAAAGCGCACGCATTATTGAAGGCATGCCCCAGGTTCAGTGTACCGGATGCTTGTTCGCCCCAGTAGCGAGCTGTGGCTACCAAGGATGCTGTGAACGACGGTAGATCGCTTGCGGTACCATCGAATTGACACCCATACACCAACTCTGGGCCCAGTTGAGCTTCGGAGATACCTTGCTCGAACCACCGGCGTGCCGTTTGCCGACTGATCTGATGCCGTCTGCCATCCATAAGAGTGGCACCAATGCTCGCGGTCTTGTCGAGTATGGGCTGATACACGCGACAAGTATCTAAGAGCACGACGCTCCTGTAACTGCTTGGGGTTAGTTCAGCGCGTTGTACTTCAAGCCCATCAGCGCACAACATGCAGGTCATCGGATAGCGTAATCCGGTATGATGCTGCAGTTCTCGCTCACATCCATGACCAGAGAAGGCTACGAAAGCGTAGTCGGCCTCATTCAGCCAGGGCCGAGCGTCGAGAACTGTCTTTCGTTGCACGTCCAGTAATGGTGCTATTTCGGACTCTTCCCATGCGCCTCCGGTAATTGATATCAAGTAACGCTGCAGTGCAGCGATGTCCTGGTATGCACCGGGTAGAGCTGCTTCTCCCCTTGTGGCACCTACACCAATAAGTAGCGCACGACGAATCATGATTGAACCCCTTGGCGACTGTTGTTGTATGCTTGAACGACGGTTTCCACAAAATTGTAGAAGTCCATGCGGTAGCCGCTCGCGTTCGGCTGCTGATTGTCTGACCACCACTCTCGGTGACACACGAGCCACTCTTCGTAGGAGACAATCTCGTCCATCGCATCAGTCTTTCCTTCCGTATGCTTCCACACATCCTCAATCAGATTGAAGAGCATGCAGCAGTAGACATCGTATTGCCAATACCTCTCATCGGTTGAATCGCGTTGCCGCCAGCCGTCACAGAACTGCTTTTGTTCGAGATGAGGGTATTCAACCGCCAGGGCTAGTATGTCTTGCAAGCGCGCGCGGAACTCGGCTCGTCGGTCCCGTCTCGCTTCGACCTCGGAAGTGATACGCGCAATAGGATAGGCCGCGATCAGTGCGATTAGCAGCGAAACCAATGCACTTACAATTGCAGACTGCAAGATGGTGCCCATAGCGTTTGCGCTCGGTAAACATATCCAATGTAAATGAACTATGTCGATTAGGGCAAGCCCTTTCTTTCAACTGGAATGTCAGACATCAAGATAATGGGTATCGACTGCGGCTTGTGCGGGATAGGTGGCGCAGGCCCAACCGTCGCAACTTCTCAACTGACTGTGGTCGCTGATTTTCGGCAGGCGGTCTAACTAGTAACTGACGCGACCAGCATAGAACAATATCACCTGGTCCGCATATCCCAATTGTCCCGTGAGTCCGTAGCCGAAGTCTGCTTGGATTGCGCCGTTTTGGGCCGCGATGTTGCCCAATATTTCCTGGTCTGTATTGCCCAATAATCGGCCGTCTTCAATCCAGACAGAAGAGCCACCCTGGGCACGGGCGCTCGGTGGAAGCCATTCTTGTCGTGTGAAAGGATGATGATCGGTAGGGATAAGATACCAGCATGTGATGGAACAGTAGACGGTCTCGTCGGGTAGTAGTGGATGTGGGTTTAAGCTTGCGGAGTTCTAACCCAATATACCCGGGAAATCTTTTGGCAAAAGTGTGATCTTTTCTTTTCGTTGACCGAGTGTCTTTGACTAGTCGCACTTCGCTTCACATTGATCGCGCGTAAACAAGCGGCAGGTTCACAATCGTCGCGTAGCCACTGCCGCCGCTGATCACAACCCATCAGAAAGAAAGCCGGCTGCAAGCCAGATGGACGGCTCCGAAACGTGGTGCTTTTCCCTGGTTCCTCTGCGTTCCCTTGGGGACAGAAGACAGGCAAGATGCAATCTGCTACTGTTTCACTATGGGCGATCTTTGGAATCTTGCGCTACGCGCTACCTCGCTCGAAGGGGCGGAGTCACCATTATTCAAGGAAGAACTCAATCCAACGCTCCCTGGCCGTGAGTACTTCACGACCAACACTGGGGCTAACCCAGAAGGAAAGACGCATACTCTAGTAGCAAGGGAGACGACGGACGATGCTTGAATCACGACCACTTTTGCTGAATTACGCAAGTCTAATGGTCTCCAACAGGTGTGGCCATCTCCGGTACGATTCCGAACTAATGGTCAGCGTTGTTGATGGCAATGTCGCGCATGAGCAATCCGAAATCGCGGAACTGGCCGCCACGCGGAAAACGGCGGTTGGAAGGGAGACAACCGATGACGAGTAGCGGGCGACATCCAGTACTCCTGCAATATGCGCAACCTATCAGTCCAGAGGAGTCGTTGGAGTCGTACTATGATAGAAGACTCTTGATGAATATTCATCGTGCAACCGGGATGCCGCTGCACGAGAGTCCACTCGGAACGGAGCGCGACTCAACTCTTCATACTGACGTTCGCCGGGAAACGACGGATGATAGCTAGATTGGTGTCGGGCCAGAAGTGGACACCATAAAAAATTCAACAGTCGTGCTCGTCACCGCCACCATTGATATCGGGGCCGATCGCGTCATTGCGAAGCTTCGAAACCGCAATGCATCGGTGTTTCGACTTAACACGGACCACCTACCTGTCGAAGCGCACTTGGAAATGAGGGATATCGGAGCCTGGAACGCGAGCGACGGTCCGTACCAGGTTCAAACTGAGGACGCGCATGCTGTGTGGTTTCGCAAGATACGCTATCGCGCGTGCCCACCGAACGTTGACTCCAAGATTCATGCTTATGTCTGTCGGGAGGCAAACGCGATGCTTAGGGCATTCCTGGAGACGCTCCCGAGCGACACCAAGTGGATGAGTCCGGTTCGTTACGTCGAACGAGCCGAGCTAAAGCCCGTTCAATTGGAGTATGCCCATAGGGCGGGCATCCGCGTGCCAAAGACGTACATTGGATCGCGACCTGGAGAACTGCGGGCATTTGCAAGGAGTACCGGCCGAGTAATTGCGAAGCCGATAAGGTCTGGATATGTGCCAACATCAGACGGGGATTTCGGCATCTTCACTCAGCGCGTTGACGACGACATGTTGGCGCAGCTGGATGAATCGTTGCCTTGCCCGATAATTCTGCAGGAAGAGATCGGGAAGAAGTACGACATACGTGTCACGGTTGTCGGCAACCGCGTCTTTTCGAGTGCTATCGATTCGCAGGTAGATCCAGCGGCAAGAGTCGATTGGCGCAGAACAGTCGATCCAGATCTGCCACACTACCGTCACGCGCTTCCGTTTGAACTTACGCAGCGGTGCCTGGTGCTGATGAGTCAGCTCGGACTGGTGTACGGTGCGCTAGACTTCGTCTTGGGGAATGACGGCCAGTATACATTCCTCGAAGTCAACCCAAATGGGGAATGGCTTTGGCTTGAGGACAAGCTTGACTATCCAATCAGTGACGCAATTGCCGATTGGCTTGTGACGTCGGGACCGCAGCTATGAGTTTGCGCGACTATTCTGATTGGCTCTGGCCGACGCTTGCTCCGCACGACGGTGATTATGCAGCCAGGCGTGCTCATGCTCTCTGGGCGAAGATTGGTGCTGCCCGTGCGGGTTGTGGACATGACCAAGCGAAGCGAGCCAAGTACCTTGAGGGCGTAAGAAAAGAGTTTGAGGACGAATCGAAGAGGCGAGAGTCCGTCGTGACAACGTTGCGCGTATTGTTTGGGATGACGGGGTTGGTTGCCGCGCTGGTTGTCGGTTTGGCGGTTTGGCTTGCCCAATCACACACCCTCCGCGTCACGACCTTGTCAGCTGCCGTCATGCTGACGCTCGCCGCGTATCCTGTGCTTCAGTTCATCGGTGCCTTGCGGGGCGTAATATTGGGGTTGCGGGTTCGTCCTTTCAAAAGTGAACCGCACACCGCTACGGCTTTTGGAGACACGATGGACGTGGCCGAGGAAACGCTCATGGCTAACCAGTTCAATGAGGACCAATCCGACGATCGAGTTAGCTACAAGAAGATCACAATTCGGTTCTTGCTGAACGCTTGCATCGGGCTGCTTCTGCTAGTTTTTGGAATAGTGATCGTAGCGCTGTGGAATTTCGTGGCCAGCTAGTCTTTCCGAGTATGGCTCCGAGCGATCACACGGGAGTGACGCGGGTCCGTCCAACAGCTTTTGCTCCACTCGTGGCCCAGAAGGGCTTGCAGGGACGTTTTAGGTTACCAGAATAAATAACAGGAGTACGATCAAACCCCGCGTGAAGGCGCGCCACTCCTGCCATTGACCACAGCTTTTCAGAAAGGAAAGCACTCCAAGCGCAAGCAATATGGCGTGACGTCTATTGGCGACGACATTGTCTCTTCAGCTGCATAAAGAACGCGGCGGGATGGCACTTGATGAAGTCTCGTCGCTCAGAGCGAGCTGACATGAGTTGTGTCACAGCGCTGAACAGAAATGGCAATGCAGCGAGAAAATGTCCGGTTGCCGCTCCTAGGCCTGCCGAAACGACCGCCCCGCCGCCAACGTATTTCGCAAGATCACGATCAATGTTGTTCCACTCCCGTTCTGCCTCGGCAATTCGAGAACGAAGCTCCTCGGTGAGGTCCGAGGCGTTTGAGGCGCTAAACTCGTCCGTTGACCGAGAAGCTTTCCATACTTTTCTCAGAAAGCCTCTCATGTCGCTCAGTCGATCGTGCTTCCGAAGTTCCAGTGCGGCATGCAAAGGAACTTCGTTCAAGTACGGAAATGTGACGCCCTGAAATGCTTTTGCGAAAGGTGTCCATCTGTCATTTGTACTATTTGCTTGCCGTCGGTCCAGTTCGATCTCAAGCCATTTAGCCTCAACGTCAGTGATGAGATGAGCTTCCGCAACGCCAGCGACCATCTTCGCAACAGGAAAACTGGCACCTGTGGTTGTGAACGTAAACTCGCCAGCGTCGGGTCCGTTGCCTAGCGAATTTGGAATGTAGTATGGGTGCGACTCGCGAAGGGCTTTAACCTCGCTCATGAATTCTGCAACCGCTTCGTCTGAGCTTTCTGGGTTCAGCTCTCTGAAGCGCTTTTCAAGCGCCTCGTCGGCGGTGTGTAGAATCATGAACGTTGTGTACGATGTTGCGAGGGAGTCCAGCTGATCCTTGGAATTGTCGATTGACGCAGCAAGCTCAGGTGTGCGGCGAAGCTTGGCTCGTTGCTGGTTCATAACCTCTAATGCGAAGGTCGGATCAAAGTTGGTTGGGCATGGCAGGATTGTAACTAGGTTCGCGTCGATCCATGGTGCCAGAGAAAGCCATAGGTAGAGATTCTTCAACGTCGCCGACCTGAACTTTTCAGGATGTATAAGGGGATTGAAGTATGGCGCTATCGCGCGCGCGTCGAGAAACGGGTCAAATACGATGATGGTGTCCGAGTAGACAGTATGTCTCGTTATGCCCTGCATGATGAGGTCTGGTTCGTACTCGCCAATGTAGACTCCAGATTCTTTGCCTCGCTCCTGAGACAGGATCGAAAAGTAGTCGTCCTCGTCTGGCCAAAGAAACATTGTTGCTTCGTGAATCCGACGGACGGCAGCCGGTGTACAAGCCCTCTTCACGACCCCCCAGTCTCTAATTGCAAGGCCGTCAAGCTGAAGCGCTGCGGCCGCGCTCTCCAAGAATGCTATGTTCCGTGCCCGAGCGTTCTGCCTTCTGACGGCATTCTGCGCCCTTTGAAACAAAAGTGGAGCGAGCGGAACGCCCTTGGGCTGGCAGCAGCTCTTGAACTTCGCTCCGCTGCCACAGGGGCAGGGCTCGTTTCGGCCAATGCTACCCGTCTTCATTTGATCCCTTAGTAGTATGCCGCATCTGGATTGTCTACGCTCATCCGTCCAGTCATCATGGGACCCACCAGCGCCAAAGAACCTAGACACTGCTTCGATTACTTCACCGCTGCAAACGCTTTATGGACGGCGTTCGGGCCTGCACCTGGGTTTACCTTTCGATGAGCGTGCGGAGCTGCACCGCAGTCCCATCGCGAAAGTCTCGCGTTGGCGCTTAAGCGCGGCCTGACCGCACCGTTGTGACCAGCTTGGCGATCCTGCGTTGTCGGACCTCGGAGGCTTTAGCTTCTTCGATGGCGGCGACGTGCTTGCGCTTGAGGCCATATGGTAGGCGGTCGAAAGCGGCTCTGGCTTTGGGGTCGTCGTTCAGCGCCTTGGTGAGGTCCGGCGGTTCGGGCACTACCCTCGGCTCGGTGTCGAGCTTAAGATCTACACCGACGACGTCGCCTTCGGCGATGCCGCTTGCGGCACGGTTCGCGGCGCTGATCCCGACTAGGCGCTGCCCGCGCATCAACGCGACTCTGCTACGCCACGTATGGCCGTTAATCGTGACGGCGATCAGGGGCCGAGGGCCGGAACCGAGGGACTTCATGACAGCTGTGGGGATTTCAACAGCAGTGGCGTTGCCAGAAGGAATGACCTTAGCTCGGAACTTCATGTTTGTATCTCCATGGGATTCTGCGCCTGATGTTCATGAAGTAAGTCCGTCAACACCTTGGTGAGCACACGTGCCGGTCTAGTGTCGCGATACCAGGCACGCTTCAAGTTGCAATTTCATCATGAAATCGTTTTGAGAGACTCGGTCCTAATTCTCAGTCGCAATTGCGGCAGTCAAACGCCTCACGAATTGAGTAGCCTCGTTGTGCCACTGGAACAAACGATTGCTGAGCCGAAGAGATGGAAGGACTTGTCTATTCGCGAGTCCGCCCTGACTTGCTGCGCCCGCCGTCGCAGATTACGCTCTCGCAATGACACACATCGCGCCGCGAATAGACGGCCCCTGCTCACTTGCCGATGTTCAGGGCCGGCTGAGGATTGGACTCACCGATTGGTCGAACGCTGCACACCGCGTGGTTGATGCAGCTGCCTCCATCCAACCGGGTGCAAAGTGGGGGACAGAAATGAAGCGGCTCAGCGTTCCTGCCCCGGACGGCAAGTCGTCGCAGAAGCTGACTGAAGTTATCAACATTTGCGCCACTATGAAACGGCTCTTGGATGCACTGGAGTGGGCTAATGGATTGCCACTTTCGGAGAATCCCGTTCTCCTAGTGCACCCGAGCACCAGCAGCCAGAAGGCGTCGTCCCGCGTGGGAGTTGTTGATAACGACCTGGTGCTGGAACTCGAAAGCGGGCGTTTAGCCATCTTCGAAGTCTCGGATGTCGTGTCTGGCACTGATGGCAATGACAAAGAACTGAAGGATCTGACAAGCCTCGGTGTTCTGTCCGTCGTCAACCGCAGTGTCCAGCCGGCATCCGAATGTCCTGATGCTGATCTTTACTTGGTTGTTTCCGCTGAGTTTGCACCAAGACTTGGCGCGCGTGGTAAGAGTAGCTGGCGGACGAGCGGCTGGTTCAATTACGAGGAGGCCGGCGTGCAACACGATACGCACATCATTCGTGTTCGCCCGGGCAGCATCCAAATTAGACAAGGTTGGCCAACGTCAGTGGATGTATCACGCAAAGGGCTATGACCCAACTGCTTGCGTATCGCCGGCCCAGCCGCGAAGCGTTCGGATTGCCCGTAAGCGGTTCAACTCCGCGTAACCAAGTCCTACACGCAATGAAGGTAGGCTGGCCAAAAAGCTGTGTGGCTGCGGTAGTCGCACGATCGTGAACTGCGACATCGGTCTGTCATGACGCATCAAACGAGGCATTGCGAACGGTCACTGGGACGAGCGCAAGCTCTCCCATCCGCAGATCGTTTCGAGAGAAGCTGACTGGGGTTTAACTGCGGCGCTCGCTACCAAAGTACCCGAGACTAATTTCAGAAATGGCGGCGAGCATCCTTTCATCGAGTGCCACGCTTGTACGAATGGGACGGGTAAAGGGGTGCGCATTTCAGTCCTCATCGTTTGCCTGCTCGCCCCACAAGATAGCTCACGCCGAAGATGGACGCGAATGGTACCCATGTGCCGAGAACGCTCCCAAACATGGCGTAGCTGTGTTCGAGGAAGGGCGCTACCAGGAGCCCATCCAGCCCCACCACCACAGCCAGCATGGTCAGCGCAACAGCTAAAGCGGAGCATGTGGGAAACCGCCTGAAGAAAAGCCACGTTAGCAGTCCGAATACGAGCGGAGCCACGACCGCATGGATAAGAAGTGTCGCGGCCATCGAGACCACTCGACGACCTACGCCAATAGTAGCGCCGCAGATCGCCCAGCCCACCAGCGCATGGAGAATCAGGATCCCTTGTCTCTTCACGTCCCAGCCTCCATCGTCCTAGCTATCGGCGTTGCCTAGCTGTAGGCCTAATGTATCGGCATTGCGGCGCAACAGTAACACGAAAACGGTCGGGAATGCGAGACAGCTCACCACAGTAAGATTGAATCGAGCTTTGTCGTTCGTTCAGTGGACCTGCAAATTATTGTGGGTGCTGGTAACTGAAGGCCTAAGAACGCCGTGGTTCAGGGGGACGCGGCTGCGCTTCACAAAATACTTGAGTCAATCCCTGCATTCGTCGCTATCCTAAGCAACCGGGCGAAATGGTCCTAGTCGGTACCATTCCTTTCCATGCTCATCGATTACATAAACTGAGTCGCCGGGCTCCAGTGGAACTTTGCTCGTGGTGCGCACTGCCTCCGCTCTAGTTTTGAACTCGCCCAGTTGATCGTCTGGAGAATCGTCGGATTTGCTCTTCCAAACAGTAAACGTTGACATGGCAGCTTAGGGCTAGTCCTTGCGTAAACTCACGTCAATGGCACTGCAACAAGGAAATTTGAGTGTGTCTTGCATTCTCCTCCGTTGCCTCACACCTCCGGGATCGTCTGGCAAAGTACTCTAATTCTTTCTTCATTCTTCGGCTCATTGGTTCTGGGCCGCCAAAAAAGCCTTCTATTCTTCTGATAACCGTGCAAGCGAAGCGCAGCCGCTAACTTGATTTCGCCGTGACACCGTGACAAGGGCAGCCGCCATTGGTCTCAGCACAGGGATACGACGTGAAGCAGAGCCTTCGCTCCGTGTCTTCGGTCCTAGCTCGACGCATGGACGGATTCTTGCGTTACGGCGGACACAATTTCAGCACTCACACCAAATGCTGCGAGAATATGAACAAGCGGCATCAGTGTTAGTTCAGTGGAGGAAAGATCACCCATCGCAAGCCAATGTTTCTTAAACGGTGGAATTTGGAACGAGCCCCTGTGGATTACCGGAACAGTATGAGTTCTGCACCATTCCAAGTATGAACTGGAGTTGAAGAAGGGAATGCATCGAAAGGTGTTCAGCAGTTGTATCCTAATGAAAACTTCACCCTGAATTCCGACTTCCTCAGCGATTCGCTGGATCAGGACTCCGAGGCCCCAACAGTTCGACGATAGGTACGTTCCATCCAGTAGCTTAGCGTGCTGAAAAGACCGCGTGCGGAGTAAGGAAGCGAACTCCTTGCCAATTTGGTTATGGCAAAACGAGACGGTTTCGCCCGCTGACCATGAAGTAGTTGAAAGCGGAACAGTCACATAAAAGGCTCCACCCAACGCATATTCGAAAGTGACGGCCGGGCCGTCCGGAATGTCCTGATGCCGCGCATTTCGCGCCACGTAGCCGAGTGCAGATGGGTATATGTCTGGAAACCTGACCGAATCGGGAGTCGAACTCAGTATACTACGAAATCGGTCAATGCCTATTTTCGAGAGCTTATGGCGGCGCGCTGGCACCGAGGCTATCGCAATGTGTACCCAGGGCGTCGAGAATTCTGCCACCCACCGATCATCTAGACCAAATTCGAGTTCCTGGTCCAGAAGCTCAACGAACTTCGAGTGCCGGCTATACAGTTCGTCTAGTTCAGCTCGGTCAGTTATCGATATCGGTTCGGCCGCATCTGCCTGTCTGCGATATATCTTCCCACTGCTGTGTATATGCGGAGTGTTCTTGCTTTCTGGCACGTGAACAGCCACCACACAACGGTCTACTGGAATCGCGAGTTCGGGAATCGGTCCGTCAACCACCTTAATCTCGAAATAAGGCGTGGGACTGAGGTGTTGAGCTATAGAGTCTCGCACCGAATCAATCGTGCGGGTGATTGTATCGCGCGGCAATCCCGGACCACCGGATGGGCATCGTGTCCTAGCGTCCTCTTCAAGACCTATGAACAAATAGCCGCCATGAGCGTTGGCGAACGCCGAAACTGCCTTGGCATACTTGTCCGGTCCGCAAGGTTCTTGCTTGTATTCAATGAACCAGCCTTCTGGCACATCGACAAGGCAAGCAAGGTCGCGGGGGCACAAATCATCAAAATTGGAACTTGCGAACGGGTTGTACACCATGTGCGATCTTTGATTGTGCGGCGCAGAAGGGCCAGCAGGCAAGCGTCATAATGCCACAGCCAAGCAGGCCGCACAATAGATGCGAAGCCGCTGGCACTGACAACCTCTCAGAAAAAAAGCCGGCGGGTGCATGCAAGATATGTCTCGCTCGAATTCGTGACCATTACGATTAGAGCCAACTTAGCAGCTTTGTCGTTAGCAACGTTCTCAGACCTTCCACGATGCCTGGCAGCACGCTGCCTGACGCATAGCAGATTACGGGAACGTCTCCCTTCAAGCCAACATCGCGGGCGGGAATAGTGAGCGTGACGAGTGTCTCGTGTACAGGTCGAGAAAGCTGCTGCTCAATTTCAGAAATCGGTTGCGGGTAAAGAAGCGTGAACGGTCGGAAGTGCTCCGTGTCAGATCGCATCCACCTTATCGCGTTTTGCCCCGTCCCAAAGTAGTCCATGTTAACCTGGACCCCGAGCGTAGTATAGAACTGCACCTGGCGGTGCCTAGTGTATTCGGAATCTGGAATCGGCGAAATTCCCTTCGATTGAGACTTGCTATAGTACCCAGACAATTCGCGTTCACAAAGTAACCGTAACGACTCGTCGCGTGCCTCTATCGCGACGGCCAGTACTTCCGTAACGCATGAGGCTAGCGATGTGCGCTTTGACTGAATTGCCGTGAGCATCGGCATTAGTCGCTCCGCTGGTAGCCTGGCGGTCGCAACGGCTGCTTTTGATGGGAGCGACTGCGACGGCGAACTATTCTGACCGTTGACCAAGAACTCGGCGTAGGCAGTACGAACATCGTCAACGAACGTCGCCTGAGTCGCGCGAAAATACGCCTCTTCCAAGAGTAGACCACTCGCGCCAGCTCTTACTAGAATCAGGCGAATCATTACGGCAAGAGCGCGAGTGTCGTCTGCACGAGTACGCATTGCGGATGTGGTTCCAACCTGTGCGAGTGAATGCGTGTACAGAATGTCGATTACCTTTGCTCCCTCAGACGTTATTAGTATGTTGGCTTCGTGCAAGTCACCGTGCACCAAGCCGGCTTTGTGAATGGCGTCAATTGCCCCCAGGATATCTTCGATGATCCTAATCGAGTGCGCGGTGTCTATCGGACTTTTGTGCATCGCCAGACTGTTGCCTGGCACGTATTCCATAACCACTGCCAGCGCCTCGCGGCCAGAATCTGGATGCGTTTGGTTCTCGACAGCATAGACACGAACTACTGACGGATGTTCAACTCGAACGAGTGCCTTCGCGTGATCAATGGCGTTCCTTTCAAGCTGGGCTGAATCCGTGTCGGCAAAGAACTTCACTGCAACGGGTCGCCCGAGGATGTCGGTTGCTAGCCAGACGTCCGCAAACGCGCCTTGGCCGACTTTGCGATCCCAAGCAAGTTCCATGCTTACGGCGGCAGACTGTAGCACTTCCTGGTCAGCACAGCGACCACCTTGGGAATGATTGGCGTCTGTCCAACGATTTTGCGCTTCAGCGGCCCATCTGGAGACGATCACCCATTTGGCGTCGTTTCGATCAATGAAGATTGGAACCCAACATGTCGGTATTACGGTGTTTTCAGCGAAACCTCACCTGATAGAAACGCGGTGGTTTTGGATGATCGCAGCGCGCGAAGACGCGCCACTCCTGCCGCTGACCATAGCCTTGCAGAAAGGAAAGCCGCCAGGTGCAAGCAAGAGTTCGGCAGCTCCACTGGGGCACCGTCAATGCGTCTTGTTGCGGGTGAAGTTTACTTAGGTGGCTTTGGCTTGTCCCGCCCGCGCTTGATGCCAAGACTCAATTCGGTGCCCATTTGCTCCAATGCGATGAGGATGTTGCGTTCGGTCACGAGTCGTTCGTCCTCAAGAATTGCGTAGGAAGGGAACCAAAGTACATCCCTAGGCTCAAATTCGTATACAACGAAGCGCGGAGGTGCGCCTCCGCTCTTCAGTGCATGGATCAACTTGGCTGCATTCGCGGCAGCACGCGGTAAGGCGTCATGGGCAGCATAGTTGCGTTTGACATCGGTCCCGCGAAAAAGAAACGATACTCGGCACCCGTCCTGGGTTGATTGCACTTCGACGACGGGATTTCGGCGCTCGGCAAGTTTGTCCCACAGTTTCTTTAGCCACTGATGGATTCCAGCGTATAGATGCTTGCCTGCCTCGCTACCGACGCTGGTTACGAGTGGGTTCCAAACGAGCGCAAGGTAGACGAGGCCGATCCGCAACAGTTCGCCATCGGCCACTGCTGCGTTGTGCGACACCGCGACGGTTTTCACAGGCAAAGGACAATTCTTTACGATATCGTCCAACCAGAGTACGTCTACCTCCCTCGGATCGGTTGCCACATCCACCCAACAACCTTCGGGAAGGTCATCTAGCTGCAAAGGCGAAGAAGCTTGCGCTGATGGATCGACTTGGAGGTCTCGAAAGCTAACAGCTTCATCGGGATCGTACAGACCGATGAGGGCGGCAACAAAGCACGTGCCCTTGGGGGCCGTGAATTGTCTTGCTGATAGGACGGCACCGCTAGGCAATCCTGGATCGTGCCCACGATGCAGCGGGAACCAGCCAGAGTTCACGTCCGTTACGAGAGCGTCCGGATCCGTATCTACCAGCGGACTGCCATCCGAACCGGCTTCGTCGGTCCAAATCACACTGCCGACCAATTTCCCGTAAGAGTGCTTGCTCGACAAGGCCGCTTTGGCTTCGATAAGCCATGCAACCGCTTCAGGGGTTTGGTCAATGAGGTTTTCCATTTCGCGAAGTATATTCGGAGCTTGGTAGGTAGCGGCACTTTCGTATCGGTCTTCAGAGGCTGCCGAACGGCTTGCGTATAGCTTGCGGCCCAACAGTAACGCCGAAACGCATCAGGTGGCAAGACAGCCGGGCGCTGTAAAATTGGCGCGAAGCCACAGTGCCCGACAATCAAGGCCCTTCAGGAAACAAAGCTGCCAAGTTCATGCGCGATAGTTAGACGCCACCTGCACACTATGGCCTGACCGTTATGCAAGACTCCAAGCTCATTTCTCAGAGCCATTTTTCAACGCGTCCCGTTGTTCTCGCCTTTCATCAATCACAATCTGTGTTCCCGATGAAGCTATCGCTATGAATCGCGCGGTTTCTGATAGCTCGCGTGCCGCAAAGCGAATTAGGCCCTTTTGCCCTTCACGACTTGGTGCAACCTTCATTTCCTTAAGCAGCTCCAGTAGTTCTTCTCTGTCGGGACTTGCTTTTTCAAGGTAGTCAACAATTTCCTCCTCTTTCATGGCGAGCAGGACGGAGAGCGGCTTTTCAATACGCCGATTTGCGTAACGTACCAGTTCTTCAATAAGCTGACTTCGTGTGGCACTCTTGGATGCTAGCGTGCACCCGATTCGCTCGGCGATTTGCCGAAGTAACTCAATTGTAAGGGGACGACACGCCTCCAGACCTGCACGAGCACCGTCTACGCCAAGCCACCGCGTTATGGCCCTAACGTCAATTTCCTTATCATCCATCATGGGCACCTTTGTACGAACTCGTCCGTGAGGTTGCGAAACTGTCGGGCTTGAATCTCGGCGTTGGGCCCCGAGGTATCGTACACGCCCCAGCGGGACGCAGCTGCTTGCCTGATCCCGTCGCCTTCCGTCACCCAAGTATTGAACACCCCGCCGGACATCTGCAACCGACTGTATTGAGTAAGCTGAGTCTGGATCAACTGTCCTCCGTACTCACGCGCCATCATGGCCATCGATCCAATAAATTGAGTTGTTCTTGGCGAAATTCCCATCATTGAGCTGAGTGCCTGTACATCCCTATTGACTTCATTTATCGCTTGTTGAGCGGATGGCACGCCAATAGCGGATTGTGCGTCGAGTTTGACAGGTGATACACAGAAATCAGACGCGAAGATTACACTCCGAAGAAGGTCGGAAATCTCCGGATGCGAATCGATGAGAATGTAATCATATTCGGCAGCGAATTGCTCAAGACAGTCCCTTACCAATGCTAGATGTTCGTAGAGCTGCCTGTTGTTGTTCACGATATTGTTTGTTGGCGGCAGCTTTTGCACTGTAACTTGGGACAGCCGAGGATCAGCGGCAAGAAAGTCAATCCGCTCTGGTGACGTCATGCGATCAACGACGTAACTCGGAGGTTGCCCAGAATACAGAAGTTGAAACTGACTGTAGAGTGTGCTCCCGGCCATTTGTCCGTCGTGGAAATGTTGGAGCAAGGAAGGCACAAAACGACATGTAATCCCGCCACGTTGGTAATCAGTGTCAACGACAAGCACACGCTTGCTATGGAATCGCGTCAGTCCGACCGCGATGTGGTAACATGCCGTCGTCTTTCCGACGCCACCCTTTTCGCTTATAAACGCCACCGTTGTTG
Organism: uncultured delta proteobacterium; assembly: GCA_963835565.1. GTDB lineage: Bacteria > Myxococcota_A > Polyangia > Polyangiales > Polyangiaceae > FEN-1139. The sequence goes on along the minus strand of CAWIGY010000035.1, from coordinate 9,087 downwards.
CCATGCGACTCCAGACTGCATAAATGAGACGTGCCAGTCAAGTGCATGCCAGTTGAATAACGCCAAGCCGCGAAATTCCAGGCGTGGAGCCCGACATAGTGGCTCGTCGAGCGGGACCAATTAACGATCTCGCATAAGTCCTCCGACGCTCGGTTCGGAGAAGTGCGACGTGACGACCATCAATGTGTGCGTCTAACTGGTAATTAAAAGCATAGACCAATAACACCTGGTCCGCATATCTCAATAATTCCGTGTGCCCGTAGCCGAATTCTGCTTGGATTGCGCCCTTGTGCCCCGCGATGTTACCCAAAACTCCTGGTCTAAATAACCCAACAATCAGCCGTCTTCAATCCAGACAAGAGAGCCACCCCGGGGCACGGGCGCTCGGTGGAATCCATTCTTGCCGCGTGAAAGGATGAGCGGTCGGGATAAGAGACTAGTATGTGATGGAACAGCAGACGGTCTCATCGGGTAGTGGATGCGGGCTTAAGATGAGAGGATCTCACCCAAAGTACCCAGGAAATTTTCTTGAAAAAGCGAGATCTCTTCTTTTCGTTGACGGAGTGCCTTTGACTAGTCGCACTAATCCGTCTTACGATATGAATTCACGGAAACTTCAGGACAGGAGGTGACCGAATGAAGCAGGAAACGCAACCGCTGGTGCTATTCTCGTGGGGATATTGGGGCTGGGGCAGCACCACGCGCCAATTCGTCGAATCCGTTGACCTCGTGGAAAAGTCGCGTGGCTTCGAACCACCCGTGTTCATTGATGCGAGGCTGAGGCGCTCAGTACGGGCTCCAGGATTTCGAGATTCAGCCTTTCAGCAAGTAGTTGGCGTTCAGCGCTATCGCTGGATGAATGGGCTGGGCAACAAGAATCTCGATGCCGGAAAGGCCGCGCTAAAGGACCCCAAAGCGGTCGCGCAGTTGCTTGACATCGCTGATGAACGCGCATTGCAACGTCAACGCATCGTCTATTATTGTGCTTGCCCGTTTCCTGGTCGTTGCCACCGGTACTTAATTACCGAGGCATTGGTTGGCCTGGCAAAGAAACTGAAACGCAATGTCAGTGTGGTAGAATGGCCGGGGACGGCTTTGCCGGAATCGCCACTTCACTGGACAGTTTCCAAAAAGGTGCTGACCACTGTTGAGCAGGGCCGAAAGAGCTTTGAATTGCCTGATAGTGTATCTCTGACCGAAGCCGCTGGCGTGGCTTGGTACACGCCCGTCATTCTCACCGCTGACGATGAAAAATTGCCCGTCCTCATCGGTCCGGCATTTGTTCAGAAAGAGCGCTGGGTAATGCAAGTGCTAAGCCAACCGCTTGAACGAAATCTAACAAGCCACCAGATGAGTCGGAAGGCTACAAAATCACGAGTCGAACTCGGCTATGAATTCCATGGTAGTCCGCCGATACTGATCAATTCTGCGGCCGACGCGGCCCGTTGAAGTTAGATGTGCCGAAGATGATTCTAGTGTTCTCGGGGAGAACGGCGTTCAGTCTGCATGTTCAGTACCCCAATAGCTACATCACCATCCTCCGAAACACCCGCTTCTCCCTGAGCGTTTCAAATCGAGCCACGAGCGACTGCGCGATTCTTGGGTGATCGAGAACGACGCCAACTTCAATGTTTCGCTCTTGAGCAGCCTCGGTGAAATTCGCCGACGTTACGAACGCCCAACGGTCGTCAACGATTACGCACTTGGCGTGAAGTGACGATCTTTCCGCGCCATGCTTTCGGGTTTCTGGATCGAAGTAGATATTGGGGAGCCGCACATCAGAGGGCCAGTGCTGTTGCCGGAATGTACCTATGAATTCGGCCACATCTTGTTGCTCGTCATCCGGCAGCCCGGATTTTGAAAACAAGTTCACGTATAAGTCCACGTTGAGGCTGGGGATGGCGCGCATTCTCGCTGCGAGGGTGCGGAATACAGCCAGCCCTTCGTAAATCACGTATGTCGCAATGAGTACATGACTCTCGGCCCTGCGGAAGAGATCATCGAGAACGACTCGGGTGTCGCGAATGGCTTCGTCATCGTGGGCGTCACCGCTCCAGACGAGCTGGGCCACCCGAGCGTGTCGGTCATCGGCTGCTCGCCGTTCACGGGCGAGTCTACGCAGTGCCCAAGCTACCGCTTCGGAATTCGTGCCGTCAAGTTCGCGCAGGAATGTCACCGCGCCCTCATCGAATCCGGCGTGGAGGATGGCTGCATCTGACGTGAGGCTGGGGACTCGACCATCCAGTATGCATTGAGCCAATGCCTCCAGGTCAGCCGGGGTTGCTTCATCGAGCCAATCGTCGAACATGCTCATTCCGCAAAGAACGCGGCCTCCGACGATTCTACGGTCGGCACTACCAGCGTGCGGTCCAAGTACATGTTCATGCGCTCGCAACTTGGCTCGGAGATCAACAGGCAGCCGTGACAGGACGCACCTTCCAGATATCGGTCAGCGCCGCCGACCTCGAAATCTGGGACATGGGCAGCGCATACTGGGTCGTTTGAGCACAGGCGACCGAGATCGAGCGCCTGCTCTAAGTATCGATCAAGTCTGCGTCCCGACCTCTACGAGGCCACCGAGCGAGCCTTCGGCACCCGGTGACGCCGTGTACAGCAGGATGCCGGACCCACCAGCACCGGCGTAAATGCGCTCGCGGATCGAACTTGCCGCATAGCCGCATTCAAGTGATACAGCCGTGATCAGCAGGTGGGACAGCGAATGGAGCAGGACATACCTGGCTCGTGCGAAGTCATTGCGAGACTTCTTGCGGTCTTCGCGTTGAGCCTGCCAAACCTTGAATCCTTCGGTAAACAGGTTGTCGCGTTCAACGACTGGCCCACGTTGTGCCCACTTCGTGAGGGCACCTTCACTGAGTGAGAAGAAGAACCCTTCGCCGCTGTTCTCAACTGCCGGCAGCCAAGTCATGGGGTCGTCGATGCGGGCGACTTCCGCGCCAATATCCAGTTCACCGTCAATGTCCGAGCCCTTGGACTCAAAACGGGTGAAGCCTACGAGTGCCCTTACTTCAGTCAGCCGGGGAAGCAGCACGAGCTTGTCAACGAGGGCCATGTGCCGCTCGCGCTTCTTGGGTAGCGACACGGCCTTGAGCGAGAACCGGTCGTTGTTCTTGGATTCGTCTGCCCCGAGGAGCACTTCCACTTCGGCTTCCTTGGGCTTCTTTTGCGGCACGGGCTTGTTTTCGCGACGGCGAACGACCTCTTCGTGTGCCGTTTCCGCGCCGATGCCCTCTAACCCGCGCCGCACTGGGTCCTGAAGATCCCGCAGCATGTCGATCTGAGCCGCATTCTTGACGTTCTTGATGAGATCGTAGACAGCGGCGATCCTGTCTCGCACGTCAGCGTCTTGATCGGGAATGTGGATCACATTCGCGGTCACCGGGAAATAGGCGTGTGACGCTGAACGCAACAGAAACCGCATGGGCTCCTTGCATGGCTCAGACTTGTCTTCCCCGAGCCATGGACGTCGCCCAGCGCAATAAGCCCAAGGTGGGCTCCCCGACATCATTGTAGCGTAGAGCGGCCGCGCTCATTCGAACTCTCGGCACCGCAACCACTGCACCGCACCCTTACATCGCCCAAATCGCCGCTTGCGCCGACTTCGGCAATCCAGAGGAGTTTTCGGCGACAACCTTCCGCTTCCAGATGATTCGGGTGAATGAGCCTTTGCCAATCAATATCGTCGATATGACCCATCCGACACGCGCGTGTGAAACGAATGGGCTGGACCTTGCTGGTCTTGCCCTTACCGTCTTTGCATTTGTGGCCATTGGTATCGAGCTGACTGATATGCAGCAGTCGTCGTGGTTTGGCCCCGTCCCGACGAGCAGGTTGTCCTGCTTCTTCCCAGCACTTTTCGTTTTGGCAGACGAACCATTCGGGAAACCGAAACGCCTTCACCCATTTTCGATTGATGTCGTCATAATCGCGCGCTGACTCGGGTGGCGCAAAGAGCGCAAGATTCCGAAAATCAGGTTCCTTTGCGAGTATCGCTAGAAGTCGCTCTTCAACAACGGGATTGCCCTTGGCCCACCACGAGAGTCCAGCCACGATGGCCGCATCGTCAACCAGATCGACGATAGAACCTGGACCGTAGGTCGAAGCAATTTGGCTATGCCGAACGACACCGGACGGTCGAGCGTCCTTCAAAGGAATGCCGAGCTTCCAAAGTTCGCCGCTCATGGCTCGTTCCTTTCAAGAAGTACCTGGCTGTCTTTGATTTTGACTACATACACGTCGGTGGTTCCCTCAACGTCGCGCATGGACCTGTTGGCAACGAATTTTCTTTCGTGTTGGTCGCAACTCACCAGGTCTGGGTCCAAGGGCATGTGCAGTAGTGGGCGCTTGGATGTTTGGTCTTCCTCGTATTTCTGATATGCGAGGCCGGCTTTTGCTGGGTCATTTCGAACCACCACGACCCAGCTATCGAGCAGTGACTCAATCTGGGCGCGGAGTCGGGCCTTCACCTCGTCATTGGGATCGTCGTCTCCTCGACGGTGCTTATGGGCTTCCACCCGGGCTGCCAGCACGTCTCCGATGAAACCCAGCTCAGCCTTGGCTGTCGCGATGTTCGCCGCACTGTCAGCCGCTGTGAGCCTTGAATCACCTAGACGGGCCAGCGCCACGACGAGCCCGGGTAGGCCACGGTCCACGGCTCTTGGCGAGAATGGCGTCACGCTGGTGGCCTCGACGCCCCGGTAGAATGACTCGTGATAGACCGAGAAATGCTCGAAGTGCGACCGGTCCCTTGGCTTGTGAACATTGAGCAGCGTGACAACCAGGCCCGGACGCTTGTCATCTCGACCGACACGACTCGATGACTGGATGTACTCGGCTGTTGTCTTCGGCTGGCCGCACACGACCATCAAGCCCAGCCGTTGGATGTCCACGCCAACCGAGATCATGTTTGAGGCGAGTGCCACGTCCACCGGTGCGTGACCCTTCGCAGTCTCATAGAACGGCCTATCGAGCCGGGCTTTGGCTTCCTTTACTTCGTCCGTGCTGCGCCGGCTCGTTAGCTCCACGCATTCGTAGTCGATCTTGCGTTCCGTGAAGTAGGTTGCGGACTCATTGACTCGGCGACGAAGACCGATTCGGAGTAGTCGCGCTCGCACTTCGTCTTCGACAATGCGTTGAGACCCGCCCAATTCGCGAAGGCTGTTGAAGTAGCCAACGAGTGTCATGTACGGATCTGCCGCTCGTCGATCCTTCTCGTAGGCCTTCTTTGCAGCCGCCAGCAGAGCAATGTAGCTCCGCATGAGTAGGACCTTCATGCTGCGACCGGGCGCGGCAAGGCCCACGTAGAGCCGAGCATTGACCTCGGAAGAAGGCTTGGTTTCGGCGAAGAACGAATCCCGGCGGTTGGGACCTGGGGGAGGAAACACGTCCACTCGGCTTCGACCGAACAGGGCGCGAATCTGTGCCTGAGCCCGACGCACGGTGGCGGTTGAGGCCACAATCTTGGGACGAACATCTCTTGGTTCCTTAGCCGGTACCAACGACGCGCGTCGTCAAGTGGTCAATAGCCGTCTCGTACAGGCCCACGATGGTTCCCAACGGACCGGAGATTAGGTGCAACTCGTCTTGGATGATCAGGTCCGGCGGAAGCAGCATCCCGGGCAGTGGCTTGGCATCAGGAGGCTTCCCGGTGGGACCGTAGAATCCGAGCGCGTTATGGTGAGTGATGTTCCGACCAAGTAGCATCCCTGTCTTGCCTACCCATGGAAGCCCGGCAAACTTGTCCACGGTCGCAATCAGAAAACACGGCAGCTCACGGTAGATTTGATCGTCAACGGCGAGAACCGGAATTCCATCGCGGGCCTTTGATGCGGCAAAGTCGCAACCCGGTTTCGTGCAGAATACCTGGAGTTGATTCGGGTTCTTGTAGTCGGGCTTCAATTCAAACGTGTCTTGATTGAACGCATGTCCACACCAAGGGCAGCGGTCAATCGGAATTGGTGAAGGGCTCCTTTCGACATCTTTGCGGAATGCCTTCACTCGATTGAGTGCCGTCGTGTCATCGCGATCCTTGTCGGTTCCGAACTTGATTCGGCGTTGCCGCCTTGCCCACCCAAAGACCAATTGAAAACCGATGCTCACCGAGCAGCGTCGGGATTCTTGCGACGTTCGACTTCAAGGGCGCAGATGAGCGTGGCTGCCCGCTCGTACTGATCCAAAGTCAGTAACCGCAGGGTGTAGCGCATGAGGATTGTCACGCCCGCCGACATCAGGCCTGGATTGCGCAACCGCCGAAGCACGAGCGTGAATGCCGCCAGTCCCAAATAGGCTTCAGTCTTGCCACCACCGGTTGGGAAGAAGATCAGATCGACTGCTTCCCTTTCGGCACTCGTGGGATCAATTTGCCCAGCCACGTTCATCAACAGAAATGCGAGCTGGAAAGGCCGCCAAGTGGGGATGACCTTGCCCTCTTTCACCTTTTCGGGATCTTGTTGGGCTGCCCTGCGAAGCTGGGCCACTGCCATGACGCGATTGGCGATACGGAATGCCTCGAATGCCTTCTCATCGCTAGCAAGTATCCGAATACCGTTTTCAATGCGGTCGCGGGCAATCTTGGCGGCGTTCAGCAATGCCCCCGCCGTATCCTTCTGAGTATTGCTCAGATTCGGGCGGAGCTTGGCCTGTGCTTCGATCCACGTTCCGTATTCAGTGACAAGCAGTCCCACTGCCTCTTGTCAAGGCCGATCCATCAGCAAGTTCCCCAAGTGCGCCCATGCGCAGCTCGACACCTTTCACGGCCGACGGCACCACCTTCTCAATTTCCGCAGATGGCATCCACGCCGTTGACACCTGGTGGCACTTCACCTCGTTGCCTTCGTGAGTCACTTTGGCTTCAACCGACACTCCGTGGCCTACTCCGAACTCGAAGCAGTCGTCGTGTTGGAGGTTGCCGATCTGCTCGTCGATGTCGTCGTCCTTTTCAGCCCCTCGCAGGTTTGGACGCGGAACAAAGCCACAATCGCAGGTCAGTGTGAACCCAGTCTGAAAGACATAACCCTTATCTTGTTCGGGCTTTTCGGCTGCCGGTCGCTCATTGATCAGGAATACTGTCGCGTAGCGCGTACCCTTGGGCACAAGGCGTCCACGTTCACGCTCAGGAACTGGACGGAACACCACTCGCAGGGCCAGGCCATTCAATTCGTCCGACTTGCAGTTGAACCTTTGGTTGCCGGCGGTCAACGGTACGTTGACGTGATGCTCGTGTGGTGTCCGAGTCCAGGTAAATCGCAGTTGCTGCGGCTCATCAGGCGGAGGCCGGCTCGAACTCACCTTCGGGGGCGATGGAGTATCCGTAGTCCGAGGGGCCGCCGGCTCGTAGGTGCCGTAGGTAATCCGAACGGACAAGGTTTTGCATTCCTCGGGCACCAGCACGCTCATGCCGATGCTCGACGGAAACATTGGACGACGGGCAACCGGGGCTTCGGCTTCGCCATCGGACGGGTCGTCCACGGCGGATTGAAGTTCGTCACCGCCTTCGGGATCTTCCTTGTCCTCGGTCTTCTGCCCCGTTGGCGCTAGGAAACCGGTTAGATACCAGTGCGACGGTGCCCAATCCAGGCTCTCTGTCTGGTGAGCTGCATCGCGAGGGTCATCTGGATCTGGACCAATGAGGTCGTCACGCAGGGCGTATACGAGTTGTGCGCGAACATCCGCTGAATTCATGACTTGTCCTTGGGGAACAATAGGCTTGATACCCCCGCATTGTCGCCCATTTTCGTGAGTCTTTCGGTTGGCAGGTACTTATCCGTCTTTCCGACGCGCACTCGTCGAAGATAGCCGTCGGCTTCGAGCCTTTGAAGATCTTTGCGTGCGGTTAGATAGATGACCCCATGGCTGCTCGCGTGGCCGCTGACCGTGAGGCCCCGATGGGGATTGCGGACGCAATACAAGAGTGCTGCCTGCTGTCGATGGTTCAAGGTCTCTGTGCCCGTCACCGCAGACGTCAGTTCTCGAAGTCGCATCGAACGTTGCCGCAAGTGCTCAACCAGATCCTGGGTGGCTCGTTTCAAAACGGCAAGTTGATTCAACAGGAAGTAGGTAAGGTCGCCTTCGTCCGTTTCCGTGTACGCAAAAGCCAAGTAGTATGACCGCCGTGACCGATCAATTGGGCCTGATATCGACAGGTATTGGGCAAAGTCATACCCCGACCGCAGCATCTGCCAATAGAACAAGGCGCGCGCCATGCGGCCATTGCCGTCCACGAAAGGATGCAAGTACGCGAGCCAGAAGTGCAGAATGATTGCTCGAAGCAATGGGTGCAGGAATGGCTTCGGGTCATCGTTGTTCGCGAAATCGAGCAGCTTTCCAAGCCGCTCACGGAGTTCATCAGCAGGCACTGGAACAAACCAGACATCGCCGCTGACTGCGTCTTCCACCCGAACGTTCTCATCAGATTTTCGAAGACGACCTGCTACGCCTGGTGTGTCCAGCGCGTCCTCGCCCAAGATGGCATGGATCTCCAGCAAGTCATCGAACGTCAACGGCCCATGACCGAATTCGAGCAACCGTCGCATGGCGTTGTAGTTGTTGAGTACCATGCGCTCCCCGTGGTCACGCGGGGCTCGACCATCACGAATAATGGCTTTAGCTTCAGCCCGAGTTGTTAGCTGGGCTCCTTCCAGAACTGACGAACTGATTGCCTCTTCAATCAATTGGTCGATTCGATACGCTTGCCGCGCCCCCTCATCACCCAGGGCCTCGATCATCTCGCGAGTGGCGTCACGCCGATCCAGCTCATGCGTGGCGCGATCAATCGTATCCAGACGGCAAAACCAGAAGTAGTTGCCATCAGAGTCTTGAAGTGTAGGAATCGAGACTCGGCTGCCCAGACGCCCAATCTTCTGTGCCGCCCACCAATTCTCCCGGGTCAGCCCTTTCGGGGGTGGACGCCACCGCAAATCGTTCCAGTGGAGGTATCGGCCATCGGGTAGAACGGGTGAAAGATAGGGGAGCAGCTTGGTAAATTCAGCAATATCACCTGGTTTGAGTACTGGAGGCGGCCGTTGCGGGAATCGCATAGTGAGTTTATACGATAGTTCTATTGTATAAACG
>CAWIGY010000034.1:0-16873 GCA_963835565.1 uncultured delta proteobacterium | reverse complement strand
CAGTGCGACGGTGCCCAATCCAGGCTTTCTGTCTGGTGACCTTCATCGCGAGGGTCATCTGGATCTGGACCAATGAGGTCGTCACGCAGGGCGTATACGAGTTGCGCGCGAACATCCGCTGAATTCATGACTTGTCCTTGGGGAACAATAGGCTTGATACCCCCGCATTGTCGCCCATTTTCGTGAGTCTTTCGGTTGGCAGGTACTTATCCGTCTTTCCGACGCGCACTCGTCGAAGATAGCCGTCGGCTTCGAGCCTTTGAAGATCTTTGCGTGCGGTTAGATAGATGACCCCATGGCTGCTCGCGTGGCCGCTGACCGTAAGGCCCCGATGGGGATTGCGGACGCAATACAAGAGTGCGGCCTGCTGTCGATGGTTCAAGGCCTCTGTGCCCGTCACCGCAGACGTCAGTTCTCGAAGTCGCATCGAGCGTTGCCGCAAGTGCTCAACCAGATCCTGGGTGGCTCGTTTCAACACGGCAAGTTGATTCAACAGGAAGTAGGTAAGGTCGCCTTCGTCCGTTTCCGTGTACGCAAAAGCCAAGTAGTATGACCGCCGTGACCGATCAATTGGGCCTGATATCGACAGGTATTGGGCAAAGTCATAGCCCGAGCGTAGCATCTGCCAATAGAACAAGGCGCGCGCCATGCGGCCATTGCCGTCCACGAAAGGATGCAAGTACGCGAGCCAGAAATGCAGAATGATTGCTCGAAGCAATGGGTGCAGGAATGGCTTCGGGTCATCGTTGTTCGCGAAATCGAGCAGCTTTCCAATCCGCTCACGGAGTTCATCGGCAGGCACAGGAACAAACCAGACATCGCCACTGACTGCGTCCTCCACCCGAACGTTCTCATCAGATTTTCGAAGACGGCCGGCTACGCCTGGTGAATCCAGTGCGTCCTCGCCCAAGATGGCGTGGATCTCCATCAAGTCATCGAACGTCAACGGCCCATGACCGAATTCGAGCAACCGTCGCATGGCGTTGTAGTTGTTGAGCACCATGCGCTCCCCGTGGTCACGCGGGGCTCGGCCATCACGAATGATGGCTTTAGCTTCAGCCCGAGTTGTTAGCTGGGCTCCTTCCAGAACTGACGAACTGATTGCCTCTTCAATCAATTGGTCGATTCGATACGCTTGCCGCGCCCCTTCATCACCCAGGGCCTCGATCATCTCGCGAGTAGCGTCACGCCGATCCAGCTCATGTGTGGCACGATCAATCGTATCCAGATGGCAAAACCAGAAGTAGTTGCCATCAGAGTCTTGAAGCGTAGGAATCGAGACTCGGCTCCCCAGACGCCCAATCTTCTGCGCCGCCCACCAATTCTCCCGCGTCAGCCCTTTCGGGGGTGGACGCCACCGCAGATCGTTCCAGTGGAGGTATCGGCCATCGGGTAGCAATGGTGATAGATGGGGGAGTAGCTTCGTAAATTCAGCAATATCACCGGGTTTGAGTACTGGGGCGGCCGTTGCGGGAATCGCATAGTGAGATTATACGATAGTTCTATTGTATAAACGAAGCTACTGGTTTCTTGAGCAGTCGGGCCGATTCACGGCTTCGCCCGGCAAACGGCGAACTCGACAGCCCCAACCAAGCGCGCCCGGAGTGGCCTTGTTGTGTTTTGACGGCACTGGGGACTTGGGGTTCGGCTCGCAAAAAATCTGAGCACCAGCGAAGAAGCTCGAACACTTGGTAGTGTTGACTCAATCCTCGAACTCGCGTCCCAGAAAGGGTCGTCGTGGGGCCACGCCGCGTCCGGCAGCATTCCAAGATGGATTTGCTGACTAGCGTCACAGACTTGACGAATATTCCAGGAGTGATTTCGAATCATCTGGTTATATACCCGTCCTTGTAACGGATCACCGCTATGACGCCAGCTAAACGGGAAGTGATGCAACGCCGCCAATTCCAATTTGGTCAGAACCAATACCGCGTACTTCCAGGATTCACGACCAATGCAGCAAACTCGCTCAAAAGTTTCTGCTCGTCTGAATTAACGTGCTCTTTCATGGTTGCAAACACTAAGACGCAACCGGGAAACATCCGCGCCACTTGAGCCATTCGTTCCACGTCGTTGACGTAAATATCACCGAAGGTTTTGCATTCACCGAGAATAACCGTCGTCTCAGGCTGAGCCCACGGCTTACCTTGCGTGAGCATCGCAAAATCCACTTCCAGTTCCTTGCCATCCGCGCCTTTGAAAACAAACGAAGTCGTCCACGTTGAACGGCTCACCAGATTCAAATTCTTTAATGCATTTATTGCGGCAATAACCGTGAATGCACCTTGACTCTGCCCTCCGATTGCAAACGGCCCCAGCGGGCGATATGACCAGTCGGGGGTCTTGGGCGGCATCGCGCAGGGAAATGCGAACTCGTCCAGGCATCGGGCGCAGTGCAACTTTTCTCGAAGATCTTCGATTGAGTACCAGTTCGACTGTGCGCAATTCGGACAGGGCAAGCGCATACCCAATTTCACGACGCGACGCTGCAGGAGGGCGTCAATCCAACGTTCTGCAACTTCCTTTGTGTTTCTTGATTCTCGAAGCGCCATTGAGAGTAAATCACCGTGAGAGATATCGCCCGTCGAAGATCGATGTGCCGAATCAAACAGCCTCAAAAGCGCCGCGTTCACGACCAGGTTGCATCGGTCCGGCCCTCCAGAAGTAGCTCAATCATGCGGCGAGTGATATTGCCCGCGCCTGATGGATAACTTCTCCTTTCGGCTTGAGCCATTCGCGAAATACGCCAATGCCACGCGGCACTTGCCACGATACGTAGTTTGGAGAATCGACGTAGAAGCAAACGAGCCCCTCGTCACCGTGTCTTAAAATTGAGGATTTACGAGAGGAACAAGTAGTTCCTCCACGTCTTGAGTTTCCGCTGGAAGTATACCAGCCACGTCAAACACTTCGTTTGATGAAAGCGAGATGACATTGGCGAATGACGAAGTCGATCTAAGCTGATCAACGGGAAATGGAGGCACTTTCATCTCGAAGTGATTCGTTCACGTCCCACTTCGACTTTGACGATGTCTTCTCCTGCCGATATGTCGAGTCGCTGGGTTCGATCCCTTCGTCGAACCAACTCATTCCAGAATCTTGAATCGGAATGGACACGGCTAGTTCGGTTTCGAATTGCCCAGCTTCTCTAACCATTCGGTCAAATCCTTGGTGATAGCGAGTCTCCGGAAAAGAAACCCGTTCGCTTGATACTTGCAGTGAACAGCCGAAGATGACTTGCGCGTTCGATTACTATCGCGCTTATTCTTTCAGCTTAGACGTTGCGCCCATTGTATCGGCACGGGGATAATGGGCCAGCCCAACGCCCGTAGGTTCCAAAAGTCGAGCAGATCCCCGATACTTTGGGGGTCCGGAAGCATCACACCAAATGGATTTCCGTAGTTGCGAATGACCTCGATATGTAATGCCGACGCTCGGCATGGGGTCATCGCGTTCTCAAGGTTGTCTAAGTAGCTTTCTTCATCAACCGTTCTAAGTATTCCGCCCATATCCAGAAATGCCCGGTGGTAACCTTGTGCCTGAGTAGCCAAAATTCACCGAAGCATGCCGCCACAAACAGCGAGTAGGCATCATCGCATGGCACCGGAATGATTATCGGTGTCGGTTCTCGCCGAATGAATTGGTACTCAACTTGGTACTTGTGGCGATAAGCGTGCATCACCGACAATCCAATCTAGAGTCCGCCGTGCGTTTCGTGCAATGATTCAAACGTTCGCAGTCGGCGTGGATTTAGCCCAAATGGGCTCGTGTCAATTTCGCCAACAGTCACGATGTAATCCGGATCAAATGCAGCGATATTCCCTCTGACAAATTCAGCCAGCGTCGGGACGACCGGTGTCGCCAAGTTTGGCACAGCTGACACTGGCAAGATCGAATTGTATCTCCCGCCCCAAAGTATCGTATTGAGCTGAATCACTTGGCGCACGCCCGCTTCGTCCTTGGGATCGACGAGGAAGCAAAGTCGAATCGGACGCACCCGGCGGTGAACGGTAACGCGACTCATAGCAGCTCCAATCCTGTGCCCCTGTCGAGGTAACTCGCTGCGCCAACGGTCATGCCATGACAGAGCACACCATCATGCATTTGCACAATCGTTGCCGCTTCCCTCATGTCTCATGCCTCGGGAATCTGCGCCAGTCTGCGATGCTCTTTGAGGGTCCAGGTTGCCGATGAATTAGCGTCAGGTGTTTTCGGCACCAAATAACCATCGAGGGATATCTGTTGGTCTTCCGTGCTCTGAATGCTGGCGCGTAATTCCAAGGGCAAGCGGTATCCGAGCAAGTTTTTGCACGTCTGGCCATTGGCTTTCAATTGAACAGACCCGGACCACGAACAATAAGCTCACTAGCGGATTCATCGATGTTGCTGACTCGCCTTTCAACGCGAACTGCCGAGAGGTCGTAGTTCCAGCCTGCGGGAATTTGATTGTCGTCCGCAATCTGGACTACCGTTGAAATCTTGTGAAACGGAAAGTAGACGGGATCAGCAGTAGTTGGCGTAATGTAGAAGCGGAGCAACAGATTCCAGACTGCATGCTCTGGTTGCGCACTCTCATTCAGCTGTACGGTGCATTGTAACAGCTCGACCTTCGGAGCCCGAGCTATCGGAACCAGAATGCGTATTAGGTCCTCTCTTGTGGCCGACCGGGTCTTGTTGCCTTCACGCCAGGAACTTCACATCAAACGGGCTAGCATTGGGTACAGTTATCGTGAATGGGGCACGTGAAGTGTCAAACAACAGAGCGACTACGACTTGTTCGTCGATCCGAACATTTATCGTGTTGAGAAGACTCGGAGCAAGACCACCAAAGTGCTTCTGAAGTTCTGGCCACCACGATGCCAATTCTTGGTTGGAAGCACCGGACACTGCCGCCCTGGTTTCATCCAGCCCTACAATCCAAATGATTGGTTCTATCTGGGACGCATTTGCATGGCCCGCCAAGCGGCGACCAGTTTTGTAATCCGGCGTTGGCCAAATTGACTTAAGTTCCATGTGGCTGTCCTCAACTGGCTTCTTGGCGCGCACTTGGTCAGCGATTTGAAGTACTCGGTACTCAAGCTGAGATGGTGTCATGTGTCTCCCTCTGGACCATCCGTCACTTCATCTTCCCGCCAAACAAGTCCATCGTGCCCTCGTCCTGCTTCTTGGCCTTCTTGGGCTTCTTCTCGGCCGCTGGCTTCTTCTCCGTCGCGGTTCGCGGCCTGCTTCGCCTCTGCCTCAGCCATCACTCGATTCAACTCCAGCAGCCGAGCGAGCACTTCATCCCGCGTGTCCTCGCCCCAGGTGAGGCGGATGCTTTCGTCAAGCTGCTCGCGGAAGTCGTAGACGGGTTGGATGTCGGTCCAGCCGTAGGCGTCGAGGACGGCGCGGTCCATTTGGGCGTGCAGGTCGCGGAGTTTCTGGATGTCGGGTGACTGCTCGTCGGGGTCGTGAAAGCGGTTGTACGTCTTGGTCAGGCCCTCGTTGTTCTTGACCATGAGGGCGGCACGGAATTCGTAGTATTCTTGCCGATTGGCTTCAGTAGTCTCGTTCGGATGCCCTTGTCTCGGGAACGGGAAATGTCTCAAAGCAAGTCGACGGAGTGTATAGCGAGATCATCCTTCAGCGTGAGCTAAAGAACCTGACCCAACGTCTCGTGAACTCGCGACTGAATCATAGCGAATGATGTAAGGCGATTCGAACACGACAATGTTTGTCGTGGCTGCGATATACAGATTCGCTGGCACGAATGCAGACGCGTGGTCCACTGTCTGACGAACGCAACAACGAGAAAGGCTTGTGCCACTCCGCAATGCAGCCTCCTGCATTTCATGTCGTGAGCGCGCCAGAACTGCCACCAGGGCCAATCGGCCTAGTTCTTGTCGATCTTCTTTCGCCGCTCCGGCTTGACCTTCTGTTCAAATATGCGCATGAGATCGGGCCATCGTCGTGCCTCATGCTCCAGTCATCTTGCCGAAGTTGATGACGTAGCGGTGCTGGGCGTGTGGGTAGGGCTCGTCGTTGAAGTCATCGCCACCGATGTACGGAAAAATTCGTTCAACGTTCGATGGATCGTTTCGCATCAGAGCGTCCATGCTCGAAATTCAGCGTGGCTCGTCAGTTGGTCGTGTCTTCAAAGGTAAAGCCCATGCCGAGAGTGTCTGCTGCCATGAAAGCATCTTGTTTGCATTGAGCCAGGGCTCTCCCACTAGTGTTCGCGGCATGCGTCGTCGCCTACCGCTGATGAAAGTAGATTGAACCGCTGAGATGACGCTATGCAACGTACTCGGCCGTCAAGTAGCACGGTCAGTCGCAAACTGTGCCCGTTGCCGATGTGAACTACGCTCGACAATCACGGCTGCCATGCCGGCCTGATCGTCGAGTTGCCTGATATATCGAGCCCCTGTTCTTGGCAATATCCCACCGAGCCCGGTTCCTCGAGTATCCCCCTGCGAAATCGTGTTGTACGCGATCAGACCGACGTGTCCCGCGTCCGCACATACTAACGCACGGCGGAAGAAATGTGAGCCAGGTCCGGATTCGCCGCCGAAGTGTACGCATCGGACCAATCGCGGTAGCCTTTCCGATCGTCAACTCGGCGTCCCCCAAGAACGGCGGATTCCCGACGAAGCAATCGAACCCCGGGTTCTCCCTCGTAAAACACCTCTGGAAACTCGATCTCCCAGTGAAACGGCACGAGCGGCTTTTCGCCTTCACGCAGCTCCGTGACTTGTCCCTTCAGTTCGGCTTCGTTTTGGCCGGTGGCGAGCCAAGCCGGTGACTTTGGTTGCCAGTCCTCAACGCTTTCTTGCGAGCATTGTCGGAGTCCGCCGAGAAGAACGCGGCCACCACGAGATCACCGAGGAATCGCACATTGTGCAACGCTTCGTTGGCATCTCGCCAAAGCTCGACGAGGCGTTCGTTGTCCGGCGGATCACCGATGGCGTGGATCTCGTGTCGCAACGCTTCTGCACGTTCCAGTGCCGGCAAGACATATTGGCGAACCGTCCCCAGTTGCGATCCCTTTGACAGGTCCAGCGACAAGGCGGCAATTTGATCGCGCGATAGCCCAACGAGCGAATCGCCGGCGCGTAGGGCGTGGTCCACGAATGTGAAGGGGTGCTCCTTGGCAAACGTGACCAGCCACATCGAGAGCCGGGCCAGATCCACGGCCAGCGGGTTCTTGTCCACGCCGTAGAGGCAGCGCTGGGCGATGAGGCGGCGGGCGTGGAGCAATGGGTCCTCGTCGGGCGGCAGCTCCGGCATGGTGCCTGTGCGCCTCCAGGCAGCCACCAGGTGGTCCGCCAGTTGGCGGCAGGCTTCGACCAGGAACGCCGCGCTCCCCATGGCGGGATCGCAGATTTTCAATTCCAGCAACTGCTCGGGGGTCACATTCGGGCCGAGCCGCTCCAGCACGGGGCGCAGCGTCGTCTCCACAATCGGCGACGTGAGGGACTTGGGCGTGTAGTGGCTGCCACTCTTGCGGCGCTCGTCACCGGGCTGAAGGTACAGCGAACCCTTGCCGATGCGGCCCGGTTGGCGCTCGGAGATGCGCCTGGACAAGCGCGGCTTGAAGCGCATCAAGGGTCTTGGCGGCCTTCACTTCGTTGGCGGCCTTGTCCTTGAGATCGAGGCCGGCGTTGGCTTTCAATGTCTTGAGCCGATCCGGGCCTGATTGTCGAAGCAATTCTTCAAGGTTCACGACCACGTGCTCAGGCTTCAGGCAGAGCGATTCGCCAACGGCGACTTCAAGCTCGAAGCCCATCAACCCTTCATAGACGCTGCCAATCTGCTCTACGTCGAGCCCGCGATACTGGAGCCGCTCACCACCCAGGATGAGCAATTGATCCAGCACTCGGTACACAACGCCATCCGAGACCCGTGGAACGGTCACTGGCTCGCCCACTTGACGAGCGCTGCCCCGTGGCCGCCCTTCGAGAAATGGGAATGCATCGGGGTTGAAGAAGTCACCGCGACGCTCGGGAATGCGCAGTTCGTCTTGGGGCTTGTCAGCCGCAGCATGGACACCGTCGTGCAACACGCGAAACAGCGTTATGATCCGCGCCCAAGCGCCGTAACGGTCATCCAGTCCCTCACCGAACCGGCTGTGATCTTCGACGAGCTGGGCGTAAAGCCGCGAAAGAGAGTACGAACTCGCGTAGAGATCGTTCTCCATCGGCAGAAGCCCGCGTTCCTCGGCGAACAGCACGAACACCGACCGCATCAGGACGGTAACGAGCCCGATGTAGACTTCCTGAAGATGCTCGCGCCGCAGATCGCTGAGAATTGCGCCATTCGCAACGCGGTCAGCGTGCTCGAAGCCCCTCAGCAATTCGCGAAGGGCAGCCAAGACCTGCTCACGCAGGGTATTCGAGACCGTGTTCTGGTATTCACGGCTCGCCTTGAGTAGCCCAAGTAGCCGCTTGGATGGCTCTAGCGACAAAAGCCGCCGCTCGTTGAGCAGCATGTGGAAGGCACCGAGCAATGGGCGACCGTCAACCGAGAGCATCTCGTTCAGCCGGAACGTGATCCACCCGGCGCTCTCGCCCTTGGGCGCATACACCAGGCGAAACACCTTGGCGTTCATCAATAGGCCAACATGAACACCGGTTTCGCGCAGTAGTCGCTCGAATTTCTGGTGTGGCGTCGCTGACCAACGCTTGTCGTCAGTTGCAGCATCGAGATCGGTGTTCCATTTGTCGGGCTGACCGACGACAAGCGCGAATGCATTCTCGTCATCGGCTGATCGAAGCGCAAACTTCGGGGCAAGATGCTCCCCGCCTTCCAGCGCAACCCGCAGACTCTCGGGAATGCTCTCGCCTTCGACGATGAAATCCTCGGACCAACCGAGAATTTCGCAGAACAGTCGCTTGGGTTCGAGAATGACCTTGGTCTCGCCGCCAAGTGCCTTCAGCTCAGCTTGAAGCTCAACGACAGGCCAAGTGATATTGGCCTCGGCAGACTTGAGTGCCGATGATGTAACCACCAGCCCATCGGGCTGGGCCATCCCGATCCATTCTTGATGAAGGCGTTCGTTGGGGTCAGTCATGGTCAAGATGTGGTGGGCCAGAGGTAAACGAGGCCGATTCGTTCGAGCCGGTAGTGTTTCACGTCGTATTGGTCGCGGATGCGTCCGGGCTCGGTGGACAGTTCCTTTTCGAGGTCACCGAGGCGGCGTTCGATGTACTTGCTGTCCGCGTCGTACTGCTTCTTTTGCTCGGCCTCTTCGGGCAACCAAGGCATGACCACTTGCTTCATCTCCTGTGCCTCGCGTTCCACCTTCTTTCGCCGATTCAATTCCTTCTCGATGGCGGTCAGTTGCGACTTCAAGATGCGTTCCATCTCGTCAGATTCGATCTTTGCCTCGTCCGCGAAGCCGCTCCTGGGCAAAGACGCTTCGATTCAAAGCTTTGGTCTGAAGCTTCTGCCACAGGGCGCTCTCATCAGCGGCAGCGCTCTTCATGAGCATCGACACGATGTGCTCAGGTATGGCTTGTTGGTCCTTGCGGGACAGAACTGCGCCCAGTGACGCGACGGCCTTTTCTTCAGCCTCCGGCGTTGCGAATGGTTCCAAACGATCCTTGTCAGTCCCCTCAACCCAGAAGGCAGCGGTCGCGATGATCTCTTCGTGTAATCGAGCAGCTCCACTGCCATAGAGAGACAATCTGCCGAGCGCCAGCACGCGCTTTCTGGCGTAGGTCGGATCGAAGACCACCGTCACCCTCGAAAGCTTATCTTCGGAAAACGCCTGTGCCCGGAATTGAGCCAGGGCCTTCTGCGTGAGACGGTGTTGAAGGTGGAGCTGCACCGTTTCTGACGACAGTGTCGTTGCGGGCTCAAAACTCACCGGCCGTGGTGGCATTTGTGCACGCCAATCCCAAGGTTTCATTTTCCGTGGTCGAGGATGCCGGAGCGTGTCCAGGATTTCTCGCCAAGTTGGGTCCGACGATCCCATCTTCTCTAGATCGCGAACGCCATAGCTTCCCGGTGGGTCAGTCTGTGGTGCCAGTGGTGGAGCACCCGTCAGCGACAACCCAAGATTCACCACATCGCGAAGCCTTTCTGAGGTCAAATTGAGGTGGTCCTTCGCCTTCTGGTACAGCGTGTCGAGACCATCGAGCTGGGCACCGACTTCTTTGTCGCGGGCCGCCTCCAACTCCTCCTTCACGGCGTCGGATCGCTCGATGGCCGATTCTGGATCGGCACCCTCGATCAGTAGCGCCATTGCTCGGGCATCCTTGCGCTTGATGCCGTCCTTCAACGTCCGAGCAAGACGTTGATCGATGACATCGGCAAGTGAACCCAATTCTTCGTGAATGGTTACGCTCTTCTTGGCCAATGCCTCAAGCACCGCATCCTCGGGACGCTGCGTGTAAACGAAGTAGTGGCACCAAACAATCGGCTCAGGCTGAAGCGTTCGGTCGATACGACCATTGCGCTGTTCCATACGACCCGGGTTCCAGGGCAAGTCGTAATGAAACAAGTTGTGGCAATGGGCTTGGAGATTCACGCCTTCTCGGGCCGCGTCCGTCGCAACGAGAATCCGAATGGGGTGGTCGGGCGAATTGAACGCAGTCTTGACCTCTTCGCGATCTTCTTCGTCCATGCCCCCGTGAATCACTTTCACTCGATTCCCGGTCTCGGATTCACCAAGTGCAGCATTCAACTGGTGCATCAAGTAGTTCTTGGTGTCGGCGTACTCGGTGAATATCAGCACTCGCGTGGGCGACCATGTCAACCGTGCGACTTGGGCTTCTGTCCCAATTGCGGCAGGTCTGCGCATTGATGCTCACGCATCCAATTCAGTAGGCTGCGAAACTTGGCATCCGGTCGATCCCGTGACGCTTCGGCAATGGCTGTCATCTCGTCGAGTAGCTTCTTGGCGCGCGCATCGTCTTCGGCACTGGCCCCGCCAGTGTTGCCCGTGCCACCTCCACGTCTTCGGACTCAGCAAGCTGTTCGTCGGGAATATCCTCGTCGTTGTCTTCACTGAAAAGCGACAAGGCGATGGGTGGCTCGGTCGCCTTCGGGATCGCGGCAGCAATGGACTTGGCTGCATTCTTTCGGTGAACCGCCAGAGTTCTGGCGAATGCTTCGATGGACGACAGAAGCCGCTTCTGAAGGGCAATGGATACCAGTCTGCCGAACCCCTTGGCCTTGTTGCCCGCACCCCCGAGTTTCTTCTCAAGGATCTCGGTGTACTCAGCCAGCTTCTCTGCCAGCACCAACTCGGGGGTATCGGACGGTAAGTCTGTCAGATCGATTTGAACCGTCTTGCGCTCGGGGATTTCGGAACTGAGGTGTTTGCGAAGCTCGCCCTTGAGCCGGCGAACCATCACGGCCTTTAGTGTCGAGGCATTCTTGACCGGCACGCCCCGAGTGAATCGCTGTGGGTCGAGGATCTCCATCAAAGCCGCAAACGAATTCGAGTGCCCGTTGTGCGGTGTTGCCGACAAGAACAGTCGATGCTCGAATCGCTTGGCCACATCCCGAACTGCCCGCGTAATCTGCGTGTCGATGGCATATTTGGACTCAGATGCCGGTGCCGCTACGTGGGCTTCATCCAGAATCAGCAAGCTTCCGGGGCAGAAATCGCCAAGCCAATCTCGGAGGCCTACTTGGTAGTCCTCGTCGCGCAAAAGCGCGTGGCTGATCAAGAAGTGCCGGTGTGTCGTCCAGGGATTCACGCCAAAGCCACGTTCCCGCCGGCGAGCGTTGACATAGGCCCTATCCATGATGACGAAGCTGAGCCCGAACCGCTGCGCCAACTCGTCGCTCCACTGGAGCAACACGGAAGCCGGACAAGCCACGACAACCCGGTGAATCCTCTGTCGAAGCAACAGCTCCTGAAGCACTAACCCCGCTTCGATGGTCTTGCCGAGCCCGACATCATCGGCGATGAATAGATTGACCCGAGGCAGAGCCAGCGCCTTCTTCAAGGGTTCAAGCTGGTACGCCTTGGGAACAATCCCAGCTCGCAGCGGCGATTGGAATAGAGTCGCATCGGTAGAAGTAACGCAGCCCCATCGCAGAGCGTGCAAGATAGGCCGCAAACACCTTCGGATCATCCGGCTTTGGATTAGCCCGAAGCGCGCTCCGCCCCGGAGGAACAATCTTGGCATCAATCTCCGCCGGCCAAATCACCGAGAGCCGCTGCCCTTGAGCATCGTCGTCAATGCACGCGAGATCGACGACCGGTGCCAACCCCTCGGATGCACGGACATTCTCGACGAGGTACGTTCGCTGCCTCACTCGAACGAGAGTTCCGGCCTGGAGCACGGTGGCAGACTGCGGCTGGGGGTCGGTCATGGCAAGACCATAATTGTGTGCGAGAGTACGCCAGGCTCGGCGACTGGATCAAGGTCCAAGTAGTATCTGCGGTATGATGCGAGATCGCCCTAAGGACATCCTTCGATGTGCCCATGGCAGCAATATTGTCGGGCATTGAACGGCCCACCATGTGTGTGGTTGGCACGAGACAAGAAGTTTCCCAGCATGCGTTGGGAATTCGGAAAGGGGCGCGCTCACTAGCGTCGCGACTTGGGAACGCTTGAAGTGGCCGCCGTAGGACAAAATTGAAATTCGTGGGTCTCAATCAGCAGTACTCATCACAAGAGCAGCAAGACTCCGGCTGCGCCAGTCGCACTGTGGAGCCCCCCATCAAACTCTCCAACGCGGTTTCCATGCGCGTCCTTGATGCGATTCCCGTCAATGTCGCCGACGTGGTTTCCACGTGCGTCCTTCACACGCTTCCCATCAATTTCACCGACTCGATTTCCCCTCGCATCCTTAACGCGAGTTCCATCAATGTCGCCGATGTGGTTTCCGCGTGCGTCCTTGATACGATTCCCTTCGATTTCGCCGACACGGTTTCCGCGCGCATCCTTCACATGGCTCATTGTCCGCTGTCCCTTTGGTTGTTCTGTTACCGGCTAATTGGTGAGATCTTATCCTAACCTGAATTTCCACGGAAGGAAATTGGACTAACGCCGTTCGACAAATTCGCAGCCATTTCAGGCTCAAGTGCCAATCTCTTCGAAGATCTCGATCTGGTGCAGAAAGCCACGGTGCAGAAACTCTGGCGAATCAGAGGGGCTGTCCCAAAGCAGCACCCTAAAAGTGGCTGCAGGATCAAGACACAATATTCCGCCTGGCACGGATTGAACTCCACGCTGCACAACTTGATCGCCTGGTTCCGGCTTCTTGGGCAAGCCTTGTGGGTCTCCCGGATACAGCTCCAGCGATTCGAGAAGGACCATCATCTTTGTGTCGCCTGTTTCGATGATGGCTCGCCCAGTGATTGATTCGAGCCGTGCGCGTGGCCACTTGCCGTCTTGAAGGTACCGAACCCAGTCGCCAGGCCTAAGCTCACGCCTGAACATACGAACAGTATATCCAGCGCCTGGAGGCCAACTCCCCAATGAGTGCAAGATTGGGCAGCTGACCAGCGATTGGCCTGATAGATGCGTCGAACCGCTGTAGGGTAATGTAGTTACTGGAGCCGTTCCCGTTCCAACCTATACTTGGGAACGGTGGGAACGGTTGGGGATCAGGAACACCCACCCCCTAAAGGGGGGTGGTGGTGTATCCCTGAGCATTCCTCTGGACCATGGGAACAGTTCCCGGAACTGTTCCGACTTTTTTACCAAAGAGGAGGGTTTAGGGGTCGAAGTCAGTAAGTCGCTACGCTTACACATGCCTACATATTGGGCCCTCGATGTGCTGGCCGGCTTGGGCCGCGATGTCCTGGCAGTGTACGGCGGTCGCAATTCATCAAACAACCTTTTCCTTGGTAACAATCATAGTTCCCCAATTACACAGTCCACATTTGCATCGCCCGAATTCTTTCGTGTCGAGCAAGTGACCTGCCGAGAAATAAATCCCTACGCCAACGCATATCACTGCATTGACTTAGGAGGTTGCAGTGGCTTCAAAGAACAGAAAGGGAACGCTTGTCCAAGCCTATTTGAACGATTCGGACTTGGCAAAACTTGATCAACTCGCGACGACGCTGGGCTCAGAACGACCGAGCGCGATTCGGTTTCTGCTGAACCGAATCAACGTGGACCTAAAGATCGTCGCCGAACAACCAGCGGCAAAGGAGCAACATGGATGACATCATCTTGCCCCTTTGGGGAGCGCAAAGCGCCTACGACTACTCCTTTGACGAGTGCGAGGATCGCGAGGAACCAAACCGGCAAGTCGTGCTCGGCATGCCGTGGGAGTATCACAGCGCACCGAACATGATTTACGGCGCGCCTTCGAGTGCAAAGTCAGCGTTCACGATTGCCCTTGGAGCCCATGCAGCCGCTGGGGTGTCGTTTCTAGGCTTTGAATTCACGAAGAGACATAACATCTACTACGTTGACTATGACGGCAACAACATAGAAGCCGTCGTTTCTAAGTTCAAGCGGGGCTATGAGTTAGATCTCGATGGTAAGTTCTTTCGCCTCACGAATGCAGCAGTCGAGCAACCACGCATCACGAAAGTCAACGATGAGGAGTTTCGTCAGCACTACGGAAACCGCATCGACGCCATGCGGCAAGCTACTGGTGTGGCTGAGACGATCGTCGTGTTTGATACGCTGAACGGGTTGGCTCCCAATGTCAACGAAAGCGATGCGGGAGCTGGCCAACACCTATCGAACTTGACTCAGCTCGCCAAGATGGATCCTGACCAGAAGACATGCATCCTTGTACTACATCACAAGGGAAAGAACAATTCGAGCGAACGTGGCTCGTCAAGTATTCGCGCAACTATGGCTAGCTGTATGAGCATTGATTGCAAAATGCCAAACGATCGCAAGATCTATACGGCCGAGGTTAACAAGGACAGGATCGACCCGGCTGGAGGTTGGCCTGAACTGCAATTCGTATTTCAGGATCTGGCGTATCGAATCGACAATCGAAAGCCGTACGCGAGCAGAATCGAACTAGCAACGAGCGAAAAGTTAGAAGATCAGGAAACGACTAGCAAGGTCGAGCAGATTCGGCAGTTCATGACTGCGAGAATACAGGGTTCTCGAATCACTGATATTGCCGATGGGCTGAAGATGCGGAAGCAATCGGTTAACGAGATAGTTCGAGACTTCGAAACCAAAGGCCTGGCGTCGATGATCCGTGATGGTCGCCGAGAGCTTTGGTATTACTCTGGCCATGACGACAGAGTCAACGCACTGATCGAAGGTGTGCGCAATTCGAAGAATCAATCGGCGGCGGAGGGAGCGTGAAAAAGCAACGAAAGGAGTACAATGAGCCAAATTGGCATTGGCCGGTGATACTCGCTGGATGTTTCCTCCTGCTGAAACAGCTTGGCAAGGTGCACGACCTGGCCGCTAGCTGCTCGCTGCTTCCTGACAAGGAGTATCAGGAGACATGCAAATTCTCAGTGGAGCATTTCTTGAAGCAGAACCACGGAGCGGCGCTCATGTGCATCTATGAGGAGCAAGTATTCAGGTTCTCCATGCAGCCCGACGGAATTCAGATTGCCGAACAAGTGTTGCCTCGTGAGTTTCGTAGCGCGGAAAACGAGCTGTACGTTCAGTTCGCCGATGGCAGAATCGATTCTTATAAGGTCGCGAACGTCTACCACGTCGTGGAGCCGAGCCCGAGCGGCACCATGATGAATTGAGCCAAACGCACGAGCTGTTGGCCATCTCATTCGGCACGAACGCCTGCCGCTTGCGTCGATCATCGAAGCTGCGACGGTTTGCATCGAATTGCCTGCGTCCTTGCATGCGGTGACTAAGCGCTCGTGCTTTGCGGTTGGAATCCCGATTTCCCATGTTCTCGTGCCTTTGGCTGCGGGCGGTCAGTTTCGCCCCTTGGTGTGAAGTCAGTTTTAGCCAAGTGGGCCAACAACAAACCAGCCAAAGCGCGGGCACGAGACCAAAGCTCGGCCTCGGATTGTGGCGGCGCTGGCCGTTTGAGCATCCATCCGTAACTTAGCGATGGCGCGCAGGTAGGCTAAATGCGCCGCCAGTACGCCGAACTGCCACAGCGGCCGGATGGGCTCGACGAAGATGACTGGGCTTTGCAATAAACTCGGAGTCGTGCTCTCATGCGACCTATGATTCGAAATATCATTGGTTGGGCCCAGCTCGTTGCGTTAGGTGGCATTGCTTGGGGTTGTAGCAGCAGCAATAGCAGCGGCGGTGCCGCTGCTTGCAGCGCAGCCGCGCCCTGTGGCGGAACCGTGGATGGCACGTGGACGCTCGACAGCGTGTGTGTCGAGGGCAATCTCGTTGCTGCCATGAATGCAACGTCAGGTTTACCGGCTGCCTGCAGTTCCTTATTTCAGTCGGCAACGCTCTCCGGCAGCGGTACCGTGACGTTCGCCAATGGTACGGAAACAGATAACATAACGCAGAATATGACGGCAACGGCCGTGTACACGCCAGCCTGCGCCAGTGCGGCGGCTGGTGCAACGGTCACACTGAGCGCGAGTGTCTGTTCGACACTTCAGAGCACCATGGCTGGCCAGTCCGGCGTCAGCAGCGCTAGTTGTTCGTTCAGCAGCGGCAACTGCAATTGCTCGCTAGTCTATCAGACCGTGAATGCAACGAGCCAGTCGTATTCAGTATCCGGAAGCACCATCACGTTCACCAACGGAGATAATCCGATTGACTACTGCGTGTCTGGTGCGACGCTCACGGCTAGCCAAGTTCAAACCAATTTGAATGGCGTCACGCTCGTAAGTAAGTTGCACAAGTCGGGGTGAGTCGTGGCGCAGGTATTCTAAAGAACCTCGTCTTGCCAACCCACGCCTCGATCACCGCCGAATGTCGCCGTTGTTCACTCAGCGCGGCGGCTAAGTTGGAGCATAGTATAAGAAGCCCAAACGGGGTCACTTGGTCAAAGATTCGTCGCGAGC
>CAWIGY010000033.1:0-145883 GCA_963835565.1 uncultured delta proteobacterium | reverse complement strand
TGAAAAACGCTGACGACGTCCAGCTTTTGCCCGGTACTGCTGCAACCGGCACGAATCGTACCTCCGTAAATCATCAGAGCCGGCCGATTCAAGCGCAACATGGCGATAATTGAGCCAGGCATGTTTTTGTCGCAGCCGGGCAGCGTCACTAGTGCATCGTACCAATGAGCACCCACCATCGTCTCGACACTGTCGGCAATCAAATCTCGCGACGGCAGCGAGTAGCTCATGCCATCGGTGCCCATCGAAATACCATCGGATACACCAATGGTGTTGAAGCGCATGCCGAGCAATCCCACCGCCTCTACACCCTGTTTGACCCTCAGCCCCAGATCGAGCAAATGCATATTGCACGGGTTGCTTTCGAACCACATGCTGCCAATTCCAACCTGAGGTTTTGCCAAATCCTCATCGGTCAAACCAATCGCATGCAACATGGCTTGTGATGCCGCCTGCGTCTTCGGTTGGGTAATCTGTGAGCTGTAACGGTTGAGCATTCGTGTCATGGTGGGCGGAGCATACACGACTTAGGGCCAACGGCTGCTTCGCGGCAGGTCGCTGCTTTTTTTTGCCGTGACGGCACGCCGACGGTTGGTCTGGACCACGCCGCGAGCGATGCAGCCCGATGCGGCTCTACTGGTCGGATTCGGCCCAGGCTGTCGCGCCGAACCGGGGAGAAATACGTAATAATCAGAGGTATTTGAGGGCGCCCCCGGATATCAGTGAGCCGGCCGTTCATGCGAGCAAGGTCATGGCACACCGCTGGCTTGGAATCGTCTTGGTTTTGGCATCGGCCGGCGCCGGTTGCAATTCGCAGGCTCCCACACCCAAGCCCGCGCGCAGGGCAAGGGTTATCGAACGACGAGCTACGAGCGGCTTTCGCAGATGTTCCCGGCCTGATTACCAAGGAAACGACGCAACCATCGCACTAGCGTTTAATCTCACCGCAGCCAATTCGGTTTCCGGCGTTTCCTGAAGGTTGACCGCCATTGTCAACCTTCTCATGAATAATGATGCCGCGATCGAGGAAAGACATCTTGTCTCCAGGTGTCAAGTTCGCTCCGGGAATCGTGATTTCCAAATGACCCTTGCCATCTTTGCCGACTTCTAAATTGCCGAGGTCGCCTAGGTGTCGATGTTCGGCGGGAGGCAGACCATGGTCATGCGCCTGCGGATTGAAATGATCGCCGGCGCTCTTGCCGTCCTTGGCGCTACAGTCAGCATTTTGATGAATGTGAGCACCGTGTTTACCAGCCGGAGCGCCCGTGACATCGAGTGTAACCTGAACGCCACCACTCATGGCCTCGAACTTGGCGGTGCCTTTGAGTTTTGAGCCACTGCGCGGTTCTATAGTAATGACAAGAGGCACCGCGCTCGGCGCGGCAGGCTCGCTGGGCGCCGCTGACGGAGCCGCCGTCGGGCTTGCCGGCGAGGGATTCGCGGAAGCGATCGGCATGGACGATGCCAATGGTGCAGGCGCTGCGCTCGAATTAGGCGTTGCAGGCGCCGTCGATTCGACCTTTTGTGGGCCGCCGCAAGCGGAATAAAAGCACGGTGCTTGCGAGGATTGTATTGACGTGCATGGTAAGGGTGGCTGTTGTTTTCATGGGCTATGCCTCGGGTTTCATTCCTCAACGACCAGCGCACGCTAGCACGCAGGGCGCTGTTCAGGCAGCCGATCGGCTAACTGGGTCCACGATGGCGGTGCGCCACCCCAGTTAGGCTGGTTGTGCGGCCTTTAACCGGCCTTTGCAACCGTAGAAAATTCGGCTATTAAGGCGGCGCGTCGAATGGCATTCATTTTTGCGAAGGCCAACGGAGGACCCACGTTTCCGGGGCGTAACGTCAACAGGAGCCATGCGGTCGAGTTGACCTGGGGAACCCTTCCTCCCAAGCCCGCCAGCTAACTTCGTAGACGCCCTGGAAGGACGATTTGGCATAGGCCGTCGTCCGCTGATGGGTCGGAGCCGTTCGGCCCTCCAAGGTGACGGTTATTCATGCTAAGGACCCTGTATCGGTGGGTATTTGGTGCGCCCAAGGACATTCACGATCCGCAGGCCTTTCACAAGCTGTCTCTAGTTGCACTGTTGGCTTGGGTGGGTCTAGGTGCTGATGGCCTTTCTTCGAGCGCCTACGGACCAGATGAAGCTTATCGTGCCGTCGGCGAGCATCGTTCCTTGGCGCTGTTGTTGGCAATAGCGACGGCGCTTACCGTGTTTATTATTAGCTACGGTTACAGCCGTCTGATTGAGCAGTTTCCGAGTGGCGGTGGTGGCTATATCGTGGCCTCGCGTTTGTTGGGCCCCAAGGTTGGCGTAGTGTCGGGTTCGGCATTGCTCGTCGATTACGTGCTCACGATTACGATCTCGATCGCATCAGGAGCCGATGCGTTGTTCAGCTTCTTGCCTCCTAGCTGGCATCCCTACAAATTGGTCTTCACGTGCGCGGGCTTGTTGCTGCTTACGATCATGAATCTGCGCGGCGTCAAGGAGTCAGTGTCCGCAATATCGCCGGTGTTCGGCATATTTCTACTAACCCACGCCATATTGCTGATCGCCGTTTTCGCCCAAAATGCGTCCAATGTGCCACAAGTGGCCGAGGAAGTTCATGGCAATCTTTCTCAGACGTTTAGGTCCCTCGGGACATTTGGCGCGTTGGCGCTCTTTATGCGGGCTTACTCCCTGGGCGGTGGAACTTATACTGGCATCGAAGCCGTATCGAACGGTCTAGGGATTATGCGTGAACCGCGAGTGCGAACAGCACAGCGCACGATGGTTCTGATGGCGACATCATTGGCGATTACGGCCGGCGGCATCTTGCTTGCGTACTTGCTCGTGCACGCAATTCCAGTCGAAGGCAAGACTATGAACGCCGTCTTGCTCGGACGTGTTGCCGGGCAATGGTCACTCGCGGGTATTTCCTATGGCAAGGTTTTCGTCATTGTGGCTTTGGTCAGCGAGGGCGCACTTCTATTCGTGGCGGCTCAGGCTGGGTTTGTTGACGGACCACGCGTAATGGCCAACATGGCCGTCGACCGCTGGCTGCCCCAGCGTTTCGCCTCGCTGTCGGAACAGCTGACCATGAAAAACGGTGTTTTCTTGATGGGCTTGTCTGCGCTAATCGCCCTCATTTATACCCAGGGTGACGTTTCGCGCTTGGTCGTCATGTATGCTATCAATGTGTTCGTGACATTTACGCTCTCGAACATTTCTATGATGAAATTCTGGTTTCAGAAGCGCAAACAGGAGAAAATGTGGTGGAAGCACCTGCCTGCGCATGCCATGGCCAGCGCACTATGTTTCCTCATTCTTATGGTGACTATCATTGAGAAGTTTACCGAAGGTGCCTGGCTGACGTTGGTTGTCACAGCCATACTTACAGCCGTTTGCTTTGCCGTGCGCCGTCACTATGATGCAGTGGGCGCATCGATTCGTCAGCTGGACAATGAAGTGCCCGATCGCATCGGTGTACCCGCCGACAGTCATGCCATTGCCGATTGGGAACAACTGGACAAGACGGCGCCCATCGCTGTTCTATTCGTTGGACGTTACGGAGGCCTGGGTCGGCACGCTTTGCTCACGTTGCTGCGAATGTTTCCGGGCCACTTCAAAGGCGTAGTGTTTGTCGCGATTGCCGTCGTAGATTCAGACGCCTTCAAGGGGCCCGAGGAACTGAAATCAGCCGAGCAGCGCACCCGGGAGGCTCTGGACCAATACGTGGATTTCGCCCATTGGGTCGGCATTTGCGCTTCCAGCCGTATGAACGTTGCCACCGACGTCCCGACCGCGGCCGAGAGCATTGCGAAATCACTCATTACTGAGTGTCCGGGTGCGCTCTTCGTGGCGGGTCAAATCGTGTTTGATCGAGATGACGTTGCGATGCGGTTGCTGCACAACGACACGGCCTACGCGGTCGAGCGTCGCCTGCAACGGCTCGGAGCCCCCATGATTGTCGTGCCCACTCGAATAAAAATGCCCGAGGCCACCGGCGTGTGGGCCACAACCATGAATCAGTAGCGGTCGTCTCGGGCAGATTGCTTGACATTTTCGATGGTCTGTCCAAAACTATTGGTCGTTATGACGAGTTTCCGAGCTTCGCTCGCTACTGCACGTCGTGCCGCAAGGCGCGGCGGATGCGTGACTCGTCATTAGATCAATCGTACGAGAGCGCAGACCGCCCAGAAACCTATGGGCGGCTCTAACGCATGTTCGGAGGTCGCCCCGAAAGGAGATGACCGATGAACCCGATTAACGACCAATATCTAATGAAAGTAACGCCCAGGCCGGACGTTGTCATGGTCAAAGGCGAGGGGTCCTATTTGTGGGACAATCGTGGTAGGAAATACTTGGATTTCATTCAAGGCTGGGCCGTTAATGCACTTGGCCACGGTTCACGGCTATTGCGCGAAGCGATCGTAAATCAGGCTGACGTTTTGGTTACGCCCAGCCCGGCGTTTCACAATGCTCCACAATTGGAGCTGGCTAAGCGGTTGTCTAAACTGACGGGTCTCGACCAAGCCCATTTCTCGAGCACCGGGTCGGAAGCGAATGAGGTTGCCGTGAAATTGGCCAGAAAATGGGGAAAAACGCGGCGAAATGGTGCATTCGAGATCATCACGACCCACAATGCATTTCACGGTCGAACGCTGGCGATGATGGCCGCTAGCGGAAAGCCCGGCTGGGACCAGCTGTTCCCGCCGATGCCGGCCGGATTTCGGCGGTTGGATTACGGCGACGCTACCGCAATTGCACAGGCGATTCGCCCGCACACGGTCGCTGTCATGGTCGAGCCCATTCAGGGCGAAGCGGGCGTAATAATACCGCCGAACGGGTACCTCAAAGCATTAAGGCAGCTGGCTGACGCATCCGGAATATTGCTAATCGTCGATGAAATCCAGACCGGAATGGGCCGAACCGGCGCACTCTTCGCTTATCAAACCGACCATATACTCCCGGACGTACTGACACTGGGCAAGGGACTCGGCGCAGGCTTTCCCATCTCCGCAACGCTTGCGCGACAGCACGCTTGTTGCTTTGATTTTGGCGACCAGGGTGGCACCTTTAACGGCAACCCGCTGGCAGCGGCGGTGGCCAATGCGGTCGTAGCAGCCATGACTCAAGACGGGTTTTTGGCAAACGTAGAAGAGCTTGGGCGGTATTTCGAACGAAGGCTCTGGGACTTGGCCGAGAACCTGAATCTTCGTCATGTTCGGGGCAAAGGCCTGCTGTGGGCGGTAGATCTCGGATGCGACCTTGCAATTGCGGTGAGGGACTCAGCTTTTGAACGCGGCCTGATTATCAATGCGGCGCGCCCATCAGTACTTCGCTTCATGCCGTCGTTGCTCGTCACGATTCCAGAGATCGATGAAGCAATCGATTGTCTTGATCAGAGTCTCACTGCAGTGTTGGCGGTTGCTTAGGGCATCATTTCGTCGATTTTCGATGGTTTGATATCGAAATCGTCCAAAATAAGCGATAACATCCGGTGCAGCGATGAAAGAGAATAATCTATCGGTTAAGGTGTACCTTGAAGACACGGATGCGTTTGGAATCGTGTATCACGCTAATTACCTGAAGTATTGCGAAAGAGCGCGTACCGATCTGCTTGCCGAATGTGGCTATTCGCTTGCAGCCATGCAAAAGCAGGGCTGTCTGTTCGTGGTCTTCGATATGCATCTGCGCTTTCATCAGCCCGCACGCTTGCACGATGAACTGGAGGTTCGATCACAGGCGCAGCGCGGGTCCGACTATAGAGTGACTTTCAAGCATGAGGTGTTCCAACGTGGCGGACTAACGCCGATATTCGTCGCCGATGCGACGGTTGTAGCTGTTGACAATGACGGTCAATTGTGCCCGCTGCCTGAGGACTTACTGAACTAACGGGAATCCTCCCAGCCGGCTATGCCATGTTTGCCGTTCCTATTTGAAATGCCGGCACGCCGTGCGTTGGGTTTTCGTTGGTGACCCGCTCGTCCGTTCCGACGTTCCTTTTCTGTGTGTTTTCGGGGCCCTCGACCCCGAAAACTGCGTTCTGAAAACTTGACTCAAGATGAATGAGTTCTGGGCTTTAAGGTCGCTAACGTCCGGGCGGTCAACGTTTCAATCTGGATGGGTGAGCGTAGCGATACTGGCTGGCGGGAGTCCCGTCAGGGATTTAATGCCCATTCCCAAGTTGCCGGGCGCCAGTTGTTGGGCGTTGAGCAGGCCGCAGCGATTCCCTTGCGTTACGGCGTCGCGCAGGGTGTTCTTTCGGGCCAAAGCCGAGGCGAGACCTGCGGCAAATGCATCGCCGGATCCGATGGGGTTGACCACATCTCGGCGCTCGGGCGGTTGTTGCCATGATTCCCCGGCATGACTGACGAGCGTTGCGCGGCTGCCTCGCGTTACCACGAAGGCAGAGTTGTACTCGACGGACAATTGACGCATACGCGATTCGATGCGCGTCACGGCGGCCGCGTCGGAGGGCTTGCTGTCGATCAAATCAGGCTCAAATGTAGCGGCAAATTCCGAAAAATTGGGCTTTATGACATCCGGCTGCGCGGCAAGGCTATTCACGAGATCTGCGCCTTGCACGTCCAGAATCACCCGGCACCCGTGTTTGCGTGCCGCAAAAACCAGTGCCGGAATTATCCGGTCAGAATAACCGGAGGCTTTGGTTCCAGATATCAACACCACGTCGTGTAACTTGATCATGGAATTATAGGCGCGCATCAGGCGCGATTCTGTCGATTCAGTGACGCGTTCCGAGGTTTCGACGAGTTCAGTCGTGGTGTCTGTCTCAAGCTCGATAATCGTCGTGCAAAACCGGATTTCGCTCTTTGAATCAATCGCCTTGAGTGACACTCCGCTACTCTGGGCTAGATTGATGAAAAGTCGGCGAAATTGACCGCCCGCATGGGTCAAATGGTTGCAGCTTTCACCCAGTTGAACCAGCACGCGTGCTACGTTTACGCCTTTACCAGAAGCATCTAGCCTAGATTTCAGGCAGCGGTTGACGTCCCCGGCGCGGGCCGCCGAAAAGACGAGCGTTTTTTGCAACGTCGGGTTTAGACAAACGGCGAGGAATCGTGGGGCTGCGTCCATCTGTGGCCTAATAGTATACACGGCTCGAAGCGGACCACTGCGATGTCCCAAAAATGCGCGACAAATGGCATGAGCCAGGTGCGGGGCCCCGTGTGAAGATACCGGCGCTCTGACCGATATCGACCGCCGCGCGCCGCGATTCGCAGGACTGGGTTGTGGATGTCGATTGGCCTCTACGCCGCGACGGCCTATCTTTATTGCCGGAGATTTCAAGGTGCGTGGTGACAGGCAAGTTTACGGCAATAGTACTATGCTCGGCGGCGACCTTCCGAGGAACAGTCTATGGGAGATCCAATCGATGACGTTACCGAGCCCAAGGCAGCCCAACCAGCTCGTAATTCGCTAATGAAAGCCGTGCGACCGAGGCCGCTGGGAGTCTTGATTGCGGCAACGCTGCTCCTAGGGATATTCCTTCGCATTCATGCCTTTGGCTTTCCGAATTCTTTCATGTTTGACGAACATCACTTCGTCGAAAATGCGCGCAATTACATTCAACATCGGCCTGATTGGAACGACCACCCGCCGCTCGGAAAACTGATCATTGCGCAATCGATTGAATTACTGGGTGATAATTCTGTGGGTTGGCGGATGCCATCGCTTATTTTGGGGATCGTGACGATACTATGCGGCGCGCTGGCCTCGCGACGCTTGTTTCATAGCACATGTGCGGGCTGGATGGCAGCGGCATTTTTGAGTGCTGATGGTTTCCTAATTGCCTATTCGCGTGCCGCCCTGCTCGACGGGTTCTTGGCTTGTTGCTTGGCAATTGGATTGCTCTTAACCACATTTTCAGTGAATGTTTGGACTGCATTGGTTGCGGGTTCAATTGTGGGCCTGTCTGCGAGCATCAAATTCAGCGGTGTTGCCCTGGCCCTGCCAATAATCGTGGCTGTTTTATTTTCTTCCTTGCCGAAGCGAAAAATCGCCGTCTACGCCCTTTTATTCGGTATCGCTGTCCTGGCCTGTTATTTTCTGCAGTACGCGCATGGACTAGTGTTGGCCCTAAAATCAGCTACGCCCGTGGATGTGGTCAAAGACACGCAGCGGTTGGTTGATCACCATGCGGCGCTCACGGACATGAAGAACCCCTGGACATCAGGCTGGGTGACTTGGGCCGTTCCCACCAAGCCCGCACTGTTGAGTTATGCGCGAAATATGGGCGAAGTCAGGGTGTTGTCGGGCCTAGGGAACCTTGCCCTCTGGTGGCCCGGCGTCTTATTAACTCTCTCTTCAATCGGAGTTATTTTGGCCAAAGGCGTAATTGCCGTAGCCGCGCCTGCTACCGAGGAACTCGGGTCGTCAGAATCGGTGTCGGTAACGACGTTTGTGCTAGCTCAGGGGCGCGCCATTCTCGTGCTGCTTGCGGGGTGCCTCGGATTCATTGCGCCCTGGGTACTGACTCACCGCGACTCGTATATTTATCACTTTCTGCCCTCGTATGGTGCTATCATTATACTGCTCTCGGGTTACGTTGATTGGGTGAGCAAGCGTAAACCCATCCGTGCTCTATTATTCGTTAGTGTTGTCTTGGTAGTCGCGGCATTTTACGCGCCCGTTTGGTCGTCCATGGTAACCTCGGAAAATGCCGTCAATGCGCGGCTGTTCATGGAGGCATGGCGATGAGTGCCCCAAGCAGCGGGAACCAATGGTGGGTAGCTGGAGCTGCACTGGTGCTGGCCAGCTTGCTGCTGGCCTTTGGACGGGGTCAACCTGCCGCGATGGGTGACTCGATGTCAATTTCCATTACCGTGATACCGGCTGATGCCGTCAATTTGGATTGTTCCGGTGATGAACGCTTCGGCGCCATTCACTGTGCTTTTAGCGCTGCAGGCAAGCCGCAACCCGGGGAAAAGCCGCTGCATCCCTATGTGACTGTGGGTCGAGAGCTTCTATTGCTCAGTGGGGTGTTCGAGGACTCAAACGTGAGCGCCTGGTTGCAACACGCGCGTCAGACGGGCAGCGACGCCCGTGTCACATTGAATTGCAAAGCGAGCCTGCTCGGCAAACTCCCAAAAATTGCGGTACGCTGGCAAACCGGCGCGGCCTGGGGAAAGGAACGAGACGTGCCCGTTGCCAAGATTCACGAGTGCCAAGTCGCGCCTTGAGGGTACATCCGGCACACAATCCTGAACTGAACAGTGTATCGCATTTTCCTGTTCGGGGTCGGGCCCTTTCCACCAGACAATGGCTTCGGGACGCAAGAGATATCCAGGCATGTGAGCATTTCCCCACCGCGCGCGTGACCATTGGTGTAAGCTCCAAAGCGTCCAGAATCTCTGCGACGATTCTTCTTGACTTTGTCAGCATCATTAACCCGGAAGCGACCAGGGGTTTGGTCGCTTTTTTAGACCATGAAATGGAGGACAGAATATGCCAACCCAACTTGGACCAATGACCGCTTCGATCGGCTTTCACGGCATCATTGCCTGCGGCGGTAGTGCATCACTGGGTGCGGCTCGATTTGCGCAAGCGACCTAAGCGGCCAGATTGCCATGATTGCGCAGGAGTTCTTGGCGTTCGTGAAATCGCCAATACTCGTCCCAGTCGCCACTGCAGCGAATTGCACGCAGACGCAGGATGGCTTCTGCACCTTCAAGTCCCCAGCGCGCACCGGTGATCCCCATTCGATCTTCAACGAGGTAGCGGCAGGTGCCCTCGATCACGCCTGTCGCAATTGGAAGCCCTTCGGCCATGTACTGCGAGTAGCGTAGGTATTGTTGGTACTTGAGCAAGTAATCGCAGCACTTGTCTACGGGCTGGCGAACCTTGCGGGTCAGCTTGTTGAGCGTCGCTTGGCGCCGAATGCTCGCCGCCACTTGGTAGGCGGGACCGGTCAGCAGTCGAGCCAGGTACTGCCGAACGAAGGCTTCGGTCCGGTTGGCGTCCTTGTCACATAATACGTTGCCAGCAAGCCACAGATAATGGATGACGTGAATCAGGTCGAGAATGAGCTTGATGGTGAGGCCCCGCGATGCGGCTTGCTGCTCAACCTGCCTGATCTGTTTTTCTTCCCCATCGACCAGTACGACAATGTCGCGTTGGCCGCCGGGATTGCGGCGCTGTATCTCGTCGAACATCTCACAGATGCCTTGTGCTTGGCTTTTTTGGATGCTGGCATTGACGCGCTTGTCCTGTGGGCGAGGTCCTCGGGGCCTGTTGGTGTCGGGCTTGCGGTCGAGATTGGACAGCACCTGCTCGGCGGTGCGCACTTGCCGCTCTTGCTCCCAATTCGCGGTGACGATCGCCATGCGCTTATCGTGCTTTCTTAGTTTTTTGGGGGCCATCGGGTCACCGCGTGTCCCGTCTTGCTTGGCTTGTTGGGCCGCTTTGAGAGTCGATTCGCGCAGCGACCGTTCGAGCATGGTCACGCCCTTGCTGTCACACGAGGCCACCTCCAACGCAGTCGGCGACAACACATCATTGTCGGGTTTCGGGTTGTGCTGGTAGAAGGCTTCCAAGTCCTGAGCTGCTCGTTGAGCAAGTTCTTGGGCTTGTCGTTTCGGCACGTGAGCACCGCTTTGCCTGGTGATCGTTTCAACCGTATCGTCCCAACTACTGCGCTGCGCCTCGAAGGCAACTCGCTGGCGCACTTCGAGCGAATACAGTTCATCGGGAAGATTGAGCTCACCGTCCAACGGAAACTCTGTACCTTGGCCTGCTCGTGTGTAACCGAGGCGATTCAAGCGAACAGAGCCAAAGTCACACTCGATATCTCGACCCCGACTGCGAATCCGAACGCCGGAGTCAGGTATCTGCACCGCCGCCTGCTGGCGTTCCTGCATCGAGTGCCGGTCGAGCCATGCCTGATACATGACCCTCATCAACTCGAAACCACGCACGCGTAGGGCACGTTCCATCTCGGCGTGCGACTTGCTGCCAGTCTCCGATTGGATCCAATTCAGCATTTGCTCGAACATATCGAACGCCGGGCGAAACAAGTCGAATTCGAAAGGGTTATGTGCTTGCATGCTTGTGGGCCTCCTGGGACGCATTGATCTTCAATCCAACGCTACCAGAGAGGCCCTTTGCCAACAGGGCTGCGTGTCGTCGCCACAGCCACTTCTCGGCGCTGCTTGTAACAACATTTAAACTACACGATCAATTTCCACTCTCGCGATCATCGAGCCGCACCCTATTGAATCGGGTATTGAATCAAGACGGAACCCTGAGAGATCCCCTCATCTGTCAAATGAAGTTCGACGTGTAAGTGATCGATCTGCAAAGGTTTATGCTGGGTGGGCGCGACAAGGATGACGAGAGCAGGAATTTACGCGCGGCTGGCGCGTTGCTGGCGGCATGAGCAAGAAGACCAAGGTCCGTTCCCGCAAATCCCCAAGACGAATCCTCAAGTCCAAGCGTATCAAAACGCGAATGAATCCCAAACAAGTGCGACGATTTGTGGAGGAAATATTCGGTGAAACTGAACATGCCGCGCGAGTGCAGTCGTTAGCCAACGCGGTCGTGGGCATTACTCATGTTGCTGTGCTGGCCATTCACGCTATCGGACAGGCCTACGCCCAGGTCGCAGGAATTACACCCAAGAGCGGCGTCAAGCAGATCGACCGACTACTGAGCAACTCCAATCTCGCACTCAAGAGAGTGCTGGAGACTTGGGTAAAGTTCGTGATCGGTGTTCGCGAAGAGCTCGTGATCGCACTGGATTGGACCGAATTTGACGATGACAGACATACTACCCTGGCAGCGTACTTGGTCACTCGCCATGGGCGGGCTACGCCACTGGCTTGGAAAACGCACTGCAAGTCCAAGCTCAAGGGCAACCAGAAACGCTATGAACGGGAGCTGATCGAGCAGCTGCACGCATGGATCGAGCCCGTGGTTCGCATTACATTGCTTGCTGACCGTGGCTTCGGAGACCAAAAGCTGTACGAATACCTGGACAGCCTTGGCTGGGACTACGTCATCCGCTTCCGGGGCAACATCATGGTGACCGCGGCTAACGGGGAACGCAAAACAGCCGCGCAATGGGTGGGTCCCAGGGGTCGAGGCAGAATCATGCGGGGTGCGATGGTCACCAGCGACGACTTCAAAGTCGCCGCTGTGGTGGTGACGTGGGACCGCAAGATGAAGGAGCCGTGGTGTTTGGCCACCAGCCTCACGCAGAGCACAGCGAGCCAGGTCATCAAATTGTACGGCAAAAGGTTCACGATCGAAGAGACTTTCCGAGACCAAAAGGATTTGCACTTTGGCATGGGCCTCAAGGCCACTCACATCGGTAAAATTGCGCGACGCGATCGACTTCTGCTGTTGGCTGCTGTGGCGCAAGCTTTGATGACGCTGCTGGGCGCGGCCGCCGAGGCGGCTGGACTGGACCGATACCTGAAAGTCAACACGGTCAAGCGTCGCACGCATTCGTTATTCCGTCAGGGGCTGTATTGGTATCACGCGATTCCGAACATGCGACGCGAGTGGTTGGTTCCTCTAATGATGGCGTTTGATCGCATTGTTAGAGAGCATGCGGTTTTCTGCGAGATCTTTGGCACCATTTGAGGGGATGCACTAGGACGGAACCTGCACTTTCCACGGGAATTTTCACGATTCCGGATTCGTGCCGTATGGCGTTGCATTTGCGCTGGTCGTGAATACCACGAGCGGCAAAGCGTTCTCTTTTACCAAAACGGGCCACGTCTGTGGTACGCTCGAGATCGTTGCGGACTCGACAAAAACTCGGGACTTTACCTGGGATGACACGGTCACCAACGCGGACATCGCCGCGGCCTGGTCAGAACTCGTCGCCGGAAGTGACTACCACTGGAAGGCCGATGTTAATACGGACGTCATCAAAGTACTGAGCGACGTCGTAGCCATCGTCAAGCAGGTTGCGCCCATCGTCACAGCTGTAATTGCTGTTATCTAGTCAGCCAAAGAGAAAGTTAGGCACATTTCAATGAAAACTCGACCCAATTTCCGATCCTACACGTTTTTGCTGTTGACCGTCATTGTGACTGCCGTCGTTGGGGGATGCCTTGGCAGCGGCTGTGGTCAAACAATAGTAGGTCCCGCAACGTGCGTGCCAGGCTCCGCCAACTGCCCTGCTTCGAGCAGCAGTAGTACCGCGGCGCCCATGCCATCCGCTGACGCGGGCCACTAAGCCAGCCGCTGCGCATCGTTAGGGGCTCTGCTGAGCAAATCCGGCGCAAGGCCTGCGGTAACGAGCGTGACGTGCCGGTAGCCAAGGGCTGTCGAGTGCGAGCGCGGTTTTCGCGGATTCGGTGTTAGCCGGTGCCCCTTGACATGAAAAACCGATGAAAGT
Source organism: uncultured delta proteobacterium (assembly GCA_963835565.1). Lineage (GTDB taxonomy): Bacteria > Myxococcota_A > Polyangia > Polyangiales > Polyangiaceae > FEN-1139. The sequence goes on along the minus strand of CAWIGY010000033.1, from coordinate 132,530 downwards.
ATCTTTGGAGCATGTCAGCGACGATGGTCCAAATCCGCAATGTCCCCGCTGAGCTTCACCGCCGTCTCAAGTCGCGGGCTGCCATCGAAGGGATGTCTATGTCGGACTACATATTGCGAGAGATTCGAAAATCTCTCGATCGGCCCACGCGGCAGGAGGTGCTCGATCGGCTCCGAGCACAGCCACAGCGCCGGTTGAGGCGCGCTCCGGCCGATGTCATTCGTGGCGAGCGCGACTCGCGATGATTGTTCTTGATGCTTCCGCAATCGTAGAATTGTTGTTGAGTACGGCACGCGGAAGGCGGATTGCAGATCGACTCAAGGATCCGGCTTTGGGCCTTCACGTTCCACACCTTGTGGATGTCGAAGTTACCCAGACGCTCAGGCGGCTGTTGCGGGACGGTGATATCGATTCAGCTTCGGCCAAGTCAGCGCTCGAGGTTTTACAGCAGCTTGATCTCGAAAGACATGCCCACAATTCGCTGCTAATTCGAGTGTGGGCGCTGCGCGCGAACTTAACCGTGCACGACGCTGTGTACGTTGCATTGGCCGAGGCGCTCAAGGCCCCGCTCCTGACATGCGACACCAAGCTAGCGCGAGCGCCGGGCACCAGGTGCAGTATTGAACTGATTGTCTGAGAGGACCCGACGTAAGCACGTGGTTGCGACACGCATCAGACTGGCAGCGCAATCCTCCTCGATACATGGGACCTGCGCGGAGTTTCAATTTTGTCACATCGGCACGGAAAAGGAACCGGGCGTCGTCCCGCGTCATGTCATCGAACCGCGGTTGGCGTCACAAGTCCGTTTACGCAGTAATGTCAAACAGTTGCACAGGGTCCGCGGGTCCGCTCACCGCGAATTGCCCGGAACTGCCCGTCGTGGCGCCCGCGGCCGAGGCCGCTGGCGTTGATATTGCCCAACAGTGAAACAGGTTGCTTGACAGGTCGCATCCCGGGGGCGTACTTCTAAATCACAAATCTGGCGGCGGAGGTTTCACATGGTTAAGCTGGCATCGCTCATCGCTCATCGCTCATCGCTCATCGCTCATCGCTTGCGCTCATTTCCATTCTGGTGTTAGCGACGGCGCTCGGGTGTTCGTCTAATGATGTCATCCTGACGCAAGAGAGCCCCGCGCGGTCGCAGCAGGCCGGTACAACATCCGACGCAGGTGCAGTCAGTCCTACACCCGCCAGTGCAACCAGCACCACAGACGCTGGGGTAACCGCTGCCGATTGGCGCACATTCAGGCGTATCTGGATCGCGCATACACGGCCAAAGACGTATGGCGAACATTCGAGACGAAATTGGGGCAGACTATCGACTGCATTGACTGGTTCGCGCAACCTGGTGTCAAAGCCATGGCTGCCAAGGGCACGCCGATCACGCAAATTCCCACTCCGCCGCCGCTCCCAAAGGGCGTAGTGCTGAACGTGCCACCTATGCCCGATTGGGGATTCGATGGCGCTCCCGATATCAATGGTGTGCCGCGGACGTGTCCGCCTAACAGCACGCCGATGGTTCGTGTGACGGTCGCTGAGATTGTGGCCGCGGGGGGTCTTGATGCGTACCTCGCGCGAACTCGCCTCAGCCTCCCCGATGACTCGGAGCATACGGACATGTATGCACACGACCGCGTGAAATTCACTCCTGGCGGTGGAGGCACGGGCACGCAAATCTACTATGGGCAAAGTGTCATGTCGGTTAATGGTCCGGCCATGCTTTCCTCTCCCGGCTATAGAACTAATTTCGCATGGGTTCCATCAGGGGACCACAGCCTTAGCCAGCTTTGGATGACGTCGGGCACTGGCTATAATCCTCCCAATTCGCAAAACCAACTCCCCTGTTCAGAAGGCTCGTGTAACGACCCTGGACAGACAAACTGTCAGTCGGCCCACTGCTTGCAGACGATTGAAGTTGGCTGGTCGATGGTCGCTGGTAATACGGCTCCCTATTTCTTCAATTTCGCTACGAATAACGGATACGCGGACGGGTGCTGGGGAGTGGGCGGGGGCTGCGGCGATAGTCTCTGGAATGGCAGCAATCCCCCCACGGCGACCCCCAACCCATTTATTCAGTACAACCAAACTTGGCCGACGTATATGGTCTATCTCGGATTTACACCACCAGGCGGCGGAACGCCGACAGAATACCAAGCCAGCATCTATAACCCCGGCGATGGGAATTGGTATGTTATCGTCGCCGGGAACTGGATTGGCTATTATTCTGCCTCTTTTTTTCACGGTGCGATGCAGCACACTGCCGAGGATTTCGAAGCGGGTGGCGAAGTCCACGACGCATCGGATCTGTGGATCCAACCGATGGGCACCGGGGCCTCAGCGTCGGCTGGATATGGACAAGCTGCGTATCTCCACGACTTTTATGCTTGTTACATCAATAATGGGTTCGACTGCGAACGCTACATGACCCCCAAGGACACCATCAATGGCGGGTTAGGACAACGAGACGTGTACGATCATTCAACGAACAATCCGTTTCCGAACTCTTGGGGCAATGCCTTCTTTTTCGGCAATGCACCCTCAGTTTTCTGGAACCAGAATTACGGCTACAGCTATCCTCCGTACACATTGAACCCGCTTGGATCCGATTGGGCGTCGGGATACGCCAAAGGTGAATGCGGCTATACTTCGATTAGCGGAACGACTCTGGGTTCGCCGTTGACTGGCCTCTCTGCGGATCCGTGGTCGGCTCAGCACGAAGCGCACGCCATCCACTGTAATTCCCCGTTGCTGTTGACTACCGGCAGCTCATGCTACACGATTCCTTTCAACAATCCGAACAGTATCCAGCGCTGTGTCACCAATGGCAATTGGGATCCCAATGATGTCATGCTTACGTGCGACTGTGGTGCTTACGTGATGGGTATTTCCCAGAGTGGGAATACTGGTAGTGTCTACAACATCCTGTGTTGTCCGGGACAGTACGTCAACGCACTTAGGCACGAGGTATCTCTGAATCAGTCAAGCTGTACTGTTCAGGTCTTTTCTGGCCACGACTCAAGCGCCTACGGGATTGGCCCCGATTGGGACCCGGATAACTGGAAAGGTCAATGTCCTGCTGGACAATACGTCGCTGGAATAAGTGTCGATGCCTCCCAGTCTGGAGGGGGTCCGGGAGCCCCGCGCGTGCTTCTTTGCTGTTCTATAGTGCCTTAGGTGAGGCTTGCTCCATGTAGGAAACCAGGCATTATCATTAGCAATTCCTCAAGACGATTGTCGGACGTGGCTTGCTGCGTGACTTCGATTTCTTTGGGGAGTACAATTTAGCATGCGTTGGTTTCTATTACTGGGTCTTTGCCTCACAGCATGCGGTAGCAATTCGGCGCTGACTGAGCTCGGAGCAGACACTGGCGGCATTTCCGGCACGCTGAGCACAACACCGAGCAAAAAGCTTGTCGCGAAAACAATCACGGCGGGTGGCGCCGACCGCTGTGCGGTGCTGAATGACGGCACACTTGTTTGCTGGGGTTCCAACGATTACGGCCAGCTCGGCAACGGGAGTACAGCGAACAGTTTGGTGCCCGTCTCGGTCAATGGTGTCACCGATGCCACCGCTGTTGCTGTTGGCGGTGAGCACACGTGCGCGCTGCTGAGCGGCGGCTCGGTTCGGTGCTGGGGATGCGATACCATCGACAACGGCGGCGAGAACAGTTCCGTACCCGTCACGGTCTCCGGCATCACTAACGTAATTGCTGTTGCCGCCGGCGATGTGCATACGTGCGCGGTGTTGAGTGGCGGCACGGTTCAGTGCTGGGGAGATAATAGCATCGGTGAACTCGGCAACAACGACCCGCCGATGAACAGTTCCGTACCCGTCACGGTCTCCGGCATTACGAACGCCGTCGCGGTGGCCGCGGGCGGCGCCGACAGCTGCGCGCTGCTAAATGATGGCACGGTTCAGTGCTGGGGTGAAAACAATTACGGCCAGGTCGGCAATGGAACCACGACTGGCGTCACCGAAGGGATGATGGCTTATATTGCTGTTCCCGTTCCAGTTACCGTTATTGGCCTTACGAACGCCGTCGCGGTGGCCGTGGATGGTGAGGACGCCTGCGCGCTACTGAATGATAGTACGGTTCAGTGCTGGGGAGTCAACGTCAACGGTGTGCTGGGCAATGCAAGGGCAAATAATCTTCCCGTGCTAGCGCCCGGCGGCCGGAACGTTATCAATGTCTCTCCCGTGCCCGTTACGGTCTCGAGCATCAGCAATGCTGTTGCTGTAAGTGGCAACTGCGCATTATTGGCTGATGGCGCAGTTCAATGCTGGGGAGTCAACGAGTACGGCGAGCTCGACAGCGGCGCAACGACGGAGAGCTCTGTGCCCGTCATGGTCTCTGGCATCACCAACGCCATCGCTGTGGCCGGTAACTGCGCATTGCTGAGCGGTGGCACGGTTCAGTGCTGGGGATACAACGCCGACGGCGAGCTTGGCAACGGCACCACGATCAGCAGTTCTGTGCCCGTGACGGTGAGCGGGTTCTGAAGGTCGCAAACGGCGCTACAATCCGAGGGCGCTCGGCGCGCACTTTGAGTCGATCAGACTCCGTAACGCCCGTCCCGCTGCCGCGCGGGCCACACGTGCCGTCAAGAACCCAAAATCCTAAGTCATGCCTTCGTCAGGCCACTCATGCCGTGCGCTGGCTCCCGGTGGAACGGCCTGCTGACCAAGTCTTGCGGACAGTGGAAGTGTGTATGTGCTAAACGTGTATTCAGCGAGGCTAGCCATGCGAACTACCAAGGTCTTTCAGAGCGGCAACTCACAGGCAGTTCGTATTCCGTCGGAGTTTCAGTTCGATGTTCCAGAAGTGGAGATTGAACGTCGGGGGGAAGAGTTGGTGTTGCGACGTCCCGCACAGGACCTGACGGCTGCATTCGAAGCACTTGTGGACATGCCGGAAGACTGGTTCGCTGAACCACGCGAGGATTTGCCACCCACACAGTCCGGTTCTGAACGACTGTTTCACGACAGCGGTTCTATGCAGATTGAGGGTGCCAACGTCGGCTTTGGGGCCCGCTCGGTTCAGAAAGGGGGAAACACGGCCAGTGAGCGACGCTTCTTTCGTCGAGGCTTGGATCGGCGCGCCAACGCTTTCGTCTGGCGTTATAATGAGTTGCCAGCATGTCGAGTCTCGCGCCCCGGCTAGTTTTCTTGAGGCACAGAACTTTTCGATCTTGAGTCAACTTTTCAGAATGCAGTTGTCTGGGCCGGGGCCCAGACAACCAACACAATTGGAACATCGAAACGGACGAGCGGGTTGGAAGGGAAAATGTATGGCACGGGATGCCGACGCCTCACGTCGGAACGGCAAGCGCGTCGCAGCCGGCAGCCGGGGAGAAGTCCCGTTGATCACTGAAGAGGAGTTTCTCTCTCTTCCGGAATCCACCGAGAAGGTCGAGCTGCTGGATGGAGAGGTGATCTTGTCTCCGAGTCCGAGCTATCACCACCAGTGGATCCTGCGTCAAGTCGTGCGCGCGCTCGAGGACTGGGCGACAACCCAACCGCGAGAAGTGACGGTTGGCATGGCCCCGCTCGATGTGCGCTTCGCACCCGGGCGCATTTTACAGCCTGACGCTTTCGTGCTGTTCGCTCGCGTCCTGCCGGAGCACCTGGGCCCCATTTCCGAAGTGCCCGCTCTTTGCATCGAAGTGATGTCCAGCAATCGCGCCTACGACCGTGTGACGAAACGCCTCATTTATGCCGAGGCCGGAGTCGCCGAGCTTTGGACGATCGATGCCGACGGCGCGGTCGAACGCTGGTGTGGTGAGCGCCTCGGCAACTGCGAAGTGCCTGCGCAGGTTCTCACGTCCTCGCTCCTACCTGGCTTTCAGCTCCCGCTCGAGCGGCTTCGCATTTAGCAGGGCGGTTCACTCTTTTTATGCACATGATTTGGCGTAGACCGTCCCTGTCACGGTTGCGGCGCGCGCACACAATCCGGCCCTTAACGTGTGTTGCGGAGAAGATGCCGCCAAAGCCCTTGACAGCCGAGCGAAGATGATGAATTTGCATGCGCAATCATGAGTGAACCGACTCGACATGCGTTTCAGGCGGAAGTGGCCGAGGTTTTGCGGCTGGTGGTCACGTCCCTTTACAGTCATAAAGAAGTCTTTTTGCGCGAGCTGGTTTCGAACGCGGCCGATGCTCTCGACAAGCTGAGATTTCAGGCAATCAGCCAGCCTGAGCTGATGTCAGCCGGGGAATCCTTGGTGGTTAGAGTCGCCGTTGACTCGGCGACCAAGACGGTGACCATCTCGGACAACGGTATTGGCATGTCCGAGCGCGAATTGGCGGAAAATCTTGGCACGATTGCGCGAAGCGGCACCCGAGAATTTGCCAAACGGATTGAGCAGGCGCGCGCCGGCGGAGCTGAGGCGCCCAATTTAATCGGGCAATTCGGGGTTGGCTTTTACAGTGCATTTCTCGTCGCTGACAAGGTCGAAGTGATTAGCCGCGAGGCGGGCAAAACGGAGGCTTATTGTTGGACCTCCGATGGAAAACAAGACTTTACGGTGGAGCCAACGACTCGGGAGTCTCAAGGCACCAGCGTTACTCTCTATTTGCGCGATGACTCTTCGGAATTCCTTGAAGAGTACCGGCTGCGCAATTTGATCCAGCGCTACTCGGATTACATCAGCTACCCCATCGAGCTAGCTGCGATTCAGCCCGAAAAGACCCCGGAGTATTCCGTGGTCAACCGGGCCAGTGCGCTCTGGCAACGACAACCCAAGGATGTCACGGACGAACAGTACAACGAGTTTTACAAACGCTTAACCCATGATTGGGAGGCGCCGGTCGCGCGCCGACACTTTCATATCGAAGGGACGCAGGAATTCACCGGTCTGCTATTTTTGCCTAAAATCCACCCTTTGATCTGTTTGATCCCAGTTCCAAACACGGCGTGCGGCTGCACGTGCGGCGTGTGTTAGTCATGGAAGCCTGCGAAGAACTATTGCCCAAGTGGTTACGCTTCATAAAAGGGGTAGCGGATTCGGAGGATCTGCCACTCAATGTCTCTCGCGAGACCTTGCAAGACTCACGTATCGTTCGCACGATTCGCAAACAGATCGTCAACCACGGCCTTAGCATGCTCGAGGAGCTCGCGAATGATCGAGCCAATGACTATAAGTCATTTTGGGAATCCTTCGGCCCCGTACTCAAAGAGGGCTTGCACTTCGACCCCGAGGAAAAGACGCGAATCGCAGCGCTGCTGCGCTATCCAACCTCGGCTCAAAGTGAGCCCTGTAGTCTCAAAGACTATGTCTCGCGCATGAAAGAAGGCCAGACGGATATCTATTATGCCGTGGGACCCACGCAGGCACTGTTGTCGGCGAGCCCACAGCTCGAGAGCATTCGGCGGCAAGGGCTCGAGATTCTATTTCTCATCGATCCCGTAGATCCCTTCGCCATCTCGAATCTCCAAGAATTTGAGGGCAAAAAGCTGGTCGATGTCATGGCCGCTGAATTTCAGCTACCGAGTGACGAAAAGGGTCCCAGTCATGAAGAAGAGGCCAAGGCGAGCGAGCCCCTACTCAAGAAAATTCAAGAAGTATTAGGCAATCGTGTCAGCGAGGTTCGAGTCTCGAGGCGTCTTTCGGATTCCCCCGCCTGTCTAGTCGTGCCTTCGGGGGGGCTGCCGCCTTATTTGGAGCGAATGCTCAAAGCGCGGCAGATGGACATTCCCGAAGCCAAGCGCATCCTCGAAATCAACCCGGAGCATTCGCTCATCGGGCAGTTGCGCAATATTCACCTCGTTGAACCCCTGTCAGGAAAGCTGGTTGACTGGATTGAACTGCTTTATGACCAGGCGCTACTAGCCGAGGGCAGTCCACTCGATGATCCGGCCCGCTTCGCGCGTCGAATGACGCAGTTGATGTCCGACGCAGCGGGCGTGGCGTTGAAATGATCTCTTTTTAGCCCGAACTCTTGGTCTGTTGCTTGGCGCGCAGGGAACCGACCCTGCGCGCGGCAACTTGCTGAACATATTTCGGGGCGCGTCGAGTATTCCCCAGAAACTAGCCGACCGCCGGGGCCGCTTTAATTTCCGACTCTTCCTGCTGCTTACGCCGCTCATCTAGTTCCGCCTTCACCTTGTCCATCAGCGGTTCGTCGAGCTTGTAAAAGAGTACCAGGATAGCCAAGGTGATGACCCCCGCAACGAATGGGATCACGCTCATCATCGCCTTGAGACCGTTTCGGACGTCAATGTTCTGCGCCACATTGGGTGCAAACCCCGTGGTCGCGAGAATCAAGCCGGCAATCACGGTACCCACGGTCCAGCCGATTTTGTTCGACATGATGGAGGCGGAGAACACGAGCCCCGTGGCGCGCCGTCCCGTCTTCCACTCCGAATAATCGGCGGTGTCGGCGTAGAGCACCCAGAGCAGTGCGGAGATCGGTCCGCCGGCGAGAGAACCAATGGCCTGGAAAGTGAAGATCAAAACCAAATTCTCTGGCTTGAAGAAGTAGAAAATTCCGGTCGAAAAGAGCGCCGTCGCCAAGAGAATAATCAGCGCGCGCTTGCGTCCACACAGCTTCGCGAACCACGGTACTAACAGGACACCGACCAGGGACAAACTCTGTCCCACGGTGTTAAATGCCGACGCCAAAACCTCGAAGCCGTACTTGTGAGTACTGCCGAAGAGTGTGACCTCTTGCTCGCCGATATAGTACTTGAAGTAGTGCGCCGTCACGCTCAGGCGAATGCACACGAAGAGGATGAATAGGATGGTCGCGGCGAATAGCACCATCCAAGGAATGTTCTTCGTGATATCCCGGAGGTCATCCTTGATAGGCGTCTTTTCCTTGGCAATCGGCTGGATCCGCTCGTGAGTCATCACGAAGGTGATAAAGAACAAGATAATCGCGGCAATGCCGTAGATACCTAGGGTCGCCTGCCATCCTTTGGTTGCGCTCCCATGACCGAAGTGAGCGGCAAACGGCAGCGCGGTTGCAGAGACGATGAATCCACCGAGATACGCACCCACGAACTTGAATGACGAAGCGCTGGTCCGCTCGATTGGGTCACCGCTGATTACACCCAGCAGCGACGTGTACGGGATGTTTACGGCCGAATAGAGGAACATGAAGCAGACAAACGTTATGTAGGCGTAGACGATCTTCGCGGTGCCGCCAAACGCCGGGGTTGAAAATGCCAACACCGCCGCGACAGCCAGCGGAACGGCGCCCCAAAGAATGTACGGCCTGAATTTGCCCCACCGGGTTGAAGTCCGATCCGCGATCATTCCTATCACGACGTCGAAAAGGGCGTCCAAGAGCCGAGACACCCCGATCATGATGCCGGCAGCCGCCGCCGACATGCCGAAGACATCTGTGTAGAAGAAAAGCAGATAGAACGTGATCGTCATCCAGAACAGACAGGACGCCAGATCACCAAACCCGTAACAGACTCTCTCCAGATAGGGGAGTTTCTGATTTTCGTTACTCATGAGGCCCCTTTCAATCCGAACTCTTCAGCTGCCGGTCATCGAGTCAAAGGTCCAGATTGCGGGCCGCACACTACGGCGGGGAAGCCCTCGGGATCAAGGAAATCGGGCAAATTCTTTCCCGAGGGTGTTTTGCGGGCTTCAACTTGGAATCAATACCCAGCCGGAGAACCTATTAGCGACTTAAAGGCCCAGTACTCATTCATCTTGAGTCAGCTTTTCAGTTTGCCGTTGGCTGGGTCGGGGCCCATTACTCACGAGCCCCGCCTGGTTTCCCTTGAATTCAAGAGCTCGTAGATTGCGTCAACTCGCTTGTGCAGCTCGGCGATTTCCAATTCCGCTTTCAAGTCGATTGCGTAGTCCAAATCCGCCTTGATTCGGTCCTTCGTTGCCTGACGGTTTTGACTCATCATGATGACCGGGGCTTGAAGCGCCGCGATCATTGACAGGAAGAGATTGAGCAAAATAAAAGGATACGGGTCAAAGGGGTGCGCCAGTACCAGCGCGGTATTCAACAACACCCAGATGACCAAAATGCCGCCAAACGTGAATATGAACCGCCAAGACCCACCAAATGAGGCGACTTTATCGGCCACTCGTTCGCCAAGCGTGAGGGCGTCGGCTTCCTCAACATTCGCATTGCGAGTAGCTCGCAGCCGCAAAAGATCATCGGTCTTTCGAAGGCGTTTACCCATTACCGCCATCAGGTCCAATGCTGCGTGCGGGTGCTGAGAAAGAAACTCCACGAGGGCTTCATGAGTGCACTCCAGCAATTCCGACTCTTCGCTGGCACACGCAGAAGCCGTGCGCGGGCCTCCATCGAAGAAAGATATCTCTCCGAATACGTCACCCGGAGTAAGATCAGCCACTACGACGCGCTCTCCCTCGTAAGTATCGAGGATGACTTGCACATTGCCGCTGCGCACCAAATACATGCCAGTTGCCTCGTCACCGGTGCGAAACACGAATTCTCCTCGGGCGAATCGACGCGGTTTCAAGTGCTCGGATAGCGCGGCGCGCTCAACCTGATCGAGCAATGAGAACAACGAGGTGGCGGCAACGACGGATGAGTCCATGTGGGGTTCTCCAATAGCGAGTTTGCCAAAAAGCCCATCCGGAATCATCTGTTTACCGATACTTGTTCCGCATTCAATTCGGGCGGCCCCTAACGAATGCACTTCGGCCATTGGACCTTTCCAGGGACCTAACCAAAGTCTGCGGATGTCGTGTTATCGTTTAATCCTCCATGCCATTTTGGGATGCCCTCTTTGCGGAAGCACAAATTCTCAGGACCACACACTTCCTTTGGTCGCTGTTCTTCGCTTATGTCCTGGTCAGGATCATTGCACCCCAACACCTGAAGCGACTTCGTGCACCCGTTGTGGTCACGGTCATTTGCGTGCTGCTGGTGCCCGTAGCTGCTTACTTGCGCGCCAACAATTCCGTGGCGCTCAAAGATGCACAATTGGTGGGCCTAAGCCTGGGCACGCTGGCGGTCATCTGGGAAGTCGGCACCGTTCTGTTCGGTGCGCTGGAGACTCGCCTTCGTCTGGCGATTCCGCGAATTGTGTCCGATCTCATTGTCGCGGTTGTCTCCATTGGTGCCCTGGGCCTGCTGTTGTCAAAAATGGGGTTCAACCTATCGAGTTTGCTCGCCACCTCGGCGGTGCTTACCGCGGTAATCGGTCTATCACTTCAAGATACTCTGGGAAACATGGTTGCCGGAATCACGCTACAGCTTGACAGTTCAATCAGCGTTGGTGATTGGATCAAAGTGGGTGACTTGAGCGGTCGGGTCTCGGAGATTCGTTGGCGCTTTACCGCAATCGAAACCCGCAATTGGGAAACCGTAATTGTCCCCAATGCTCAATTAATCAAAGGTCAAGTTATTGTTCAGGGGCGTCGCACGGGCGAGCCCGTCAAATTACGCCATTGGCTCTATTTCAACGTGGACTTTCGCTATTCGCCCACGCAAGTCATTGATGCGGTACAATCGGCGCTGCGCGGCGAAAAAATTGCAAACGTCGCTGAAACCCCGCTCCCCAACTGCCTATTGATTGACATCCAGGAAAGTTACTACCGCTTTGCGGTTCGCTATTGGCTGACGGCTTTGGCGCTGGACGACCCTACGGATAGTGCCGTCCGCACCATAATCGTCAATGCGCTAAAACGTGTGGATGTTCCCATGAGCATCCCGGCACAAGCAGTTTTTTTGACCAGCAACACGGCAGAGCGGCGCGAAAAGAAAATGCGACAAGACCTGGCGCGCCGTGTTGAGTGTTTGCGTCGCATCGAGCTGTTCAACAGCCTTTCGATTGAAGAGATCACCAAATTGGCCCAGGCCCTGCATGCCATTCCATTCGGTCCCGGCGAAGTATTGACCCGACAAGGTGCCGAGGCCCATTGGCTTTATATTGTCTTGTCCGGCACTGTTAGCGTTCGCGTCAGTCAACAAAACATGGAACGCGAATTGGCTCAACTGAGCGCAGGTCATTTTTCGGTGAAATGGGCATGTTGACGGGCGAGGTTCGTTCAGCAACCGTAATTGCGATTGATGAAGTCGAGTGTTACCGGCTAGGCAAGCAAGTGTTTGAAGAGCTCGTCAAGGAGCGCCCAGAAATTGCGGAGGAATTCGCAGCCGAATTGGCACGTCGGCGTTCCCAGCTTTCCGCCGCGCGCGAAGACCTTGACGCTGAAGCAAAACGTGAAAATGAACGTCAGGCCGCCCACGATATATTGCGTAAGATGCGCACATTCTTCGGGCTAGACGAAGAGAAGCGGGATTCGTAGCTTAGAATTGCGTGAGCGTGGCTGAGATATTCGGTCTCTAGATTGCCACGCGCACTGCCATACCGAAGTCCATGATTGCCGGCGCGCGGCTAAACAAGTACCCACCCAAATTGAGATTCTGAATGCCGAAGCGGAACTCGCCATTCTGATTGCCGTAGCGTCCTGATACGAAAGCCTCGAACCGCACGTGAGTTAGGACGACTAACGAATAGTCAAGACGAGTAATGAATGACCTGTCCGACAAATTCCCGATGGTTGACAGCGTAAAGGTATGGGTATCGAGCGAGTAGGGCGCTGGAAATGTAGCGTAGAGTGCCGCGTAGTGCCGGCCTAGGTAAAAGAAATTTGCGGAATCGGCGAGGGCCACCGAATGAGGCAGCACCAGCCCCGGATAAACGACTGGGCTATGGTAACCAAGCCCATTGTAGAAGTACTCAGCGCCAACGGTGAACATGTCGTTATCGTTGTATTTGCGTGAGTAAGTCATACCGCCGACTGCTTGAGGACGAATTCCTTGATGGTCGGTAGACTGGATAGATTGCATCCACAGTCTGCTCGAATTGCACGCTTTGTGCGTCAGTGGGAGATTGCCACAGAGGCGCCGCGTATGTGGGGATTGTTGCGTTGGGCTCGTAGCGGACTCGATCGATGTCGTTTAAATAGCGAAGTGCCAGCTCACCGTAGAAATCGAAATCGCCGATGCCGGTGGAAAGATCGGCGGCATATTTGGGTTTCATGTCCTTTTGCGCGAATGCCCCTAGCCCCAATTCCGTAGTGCCAAGAACGAATTCAGCACGTGCCGCGCCAGCTAGGCTTCCGAGCGTTGGGGTGGGGTCTGTCCCTTCGGTGACTCCATAGGCGTAAAAATTCCATTGCTTGGATTCGATTGGCAAATGTAACTTGACCATGCTCGTGCCCGTGCGGGCATCGAACACATCCAGGGGATTTCTGGGCCGCAAATGCAAATAATCGGTGGGTGCCCAAAAATGCCCGGTACCCCAGCGGACATGTTGTTGACCAACAGTGACAAAGACTCGCCTGGCTATATCAAAACGCAGCCACAATTGATCCAAATATACTTGCGGACCCCGAGTCTGCTGCTGGAACAGCGACGACAAAGATGGACTCCCCGATGTGGTTCCAGTAGCCGATAATGGCGCTATGGAAATGGTGTTGCTGGTGTTTGCCGGCAACGTTGGATCGTAAAGCATTCGCCCTAAGACGAACCCCCGCACCCTGTCATTCGGACGAGCGTCAAGATACACATCGAGTAAAGACGGCGCGCTGAACGAGAATTCTGTGAATTTTTGGCCTTGAGAACCTGTGCTTTGCATACGCAAATACAGCTGTCCCCCGATTTTCAACGGGTCCTCGGGCGCGGCCTCTTCGGTAAACATCGGAGCCGCCTCACTGCTGCCAAGAATTTGCGAATCTCGCGTTGCTTCCTTGGAGACGGCAGGTGGTGAGCCGGAACTGGACCCAGCCGCTGCGCTGTGCGAGCCAGCCTCTGTTCGAGTGGCTGCCTCCTGGGTCGGTGTCGGCTTTTTCGGCGAAGTCGCGGCATCCTGGCTCGGACTCTCACCGGCATTAGCTGATGCCGGGGTTGGTTGTGGCGGCACTTTGCCTTCGCCCGGTCCCGCACCGAAGAGCTCCGCCTCGTCGGGTCGATCTTGCGCGATCGCAACTGGCGCAATTGCCACCGTTGCGATAATGAATATCGATATACGCAATCGACCTGCACTCGCAGTCAGGCTTAGGAGACCGCCAACTCGACTCATCGGGACTTACTTTCGAGCCACGCTTTCGTAAACAGATTGGCCTCCAGCGCATGCAGATCGACCGATTTAATCAGGATGAGCGTCGAATTCCGCTTTTCGACCTCGTCATAGAATCGAATCTCCTGCGGGTACCAGATGTCCATGCCGCGCGATTCACTGAATATCTTCTTCCATTTCGGATAATAGGACGTGCGCAAAAGGCGTCCGGATAGCGCAAATTCCTGGCGTTTGAGCACGTTCTTCGTTTCTTTGTCGACCCACAGCTTGATCACGGGAAATGCCAGGTCGAGCCCTGGCTTGCCTTTCAGTGTCATCGCTTGTGCCGTATAAACCCCCAACTTTTCTTCGCCCTGGTCCTCGGGATCGTATTCCTGAGCCAGGCGCGACTCATCGAAATCGGAGCGGCGGGAGTTGGTGCCCCCAATCCGCTCGCGCTCGGTGCGCCGCTCCCATTTCCCGACGGAAGGGTCGTAGAACCACATATTCTTGTCAACCCGAAGGTACCCTTGGCCTTGAGAAGCCTTCGGTTTGGTGAAAATGATCATGAATTTCTGATCCGCACTGCGCCGAAATACCAAGGCATTGTACACGACGGCGACCTTGTCTTTTTCCTTTTGCTCCATGTAAATATCTGAGCGCCAATCACCCTGATTGCGCTGCCGATCGTCGACTACCTTGAGAATGTCAACGAGTTGCTCCTTGGTGAGGGCGGCATTTGCTAGCCGCGGCGCGCCTAGGAAAGTGCTGACTAAGAACGTCAGACCCAGCAGCAGCGATATGAACTTTGTATTCATGATGACCTCATCCGAAATGCGACATTGCATCGACTGGCTTTAGCCGAGCCGCGCGCAACGACGGGAATAGTGAAGCCGCGCCAGTTACACAAGCAATCAAGACGAGCGCGCCCAGTATGGCTTGGGGCAGCACCGCAAGATGCAACGTATCTGACATAAGGAATATTTGCACGGACAGCGGGACGTGAATCTGGAGTGCATTAAGTCCGGCTGCAAGACTTACTCCTAATAGTACACCGGCACAGCCGCCAAAGACCCCGAGCATCAGCGACTCCAGAAAGAACATTGCTACCACGCTGCGACGCTGCATACCCATGGCGCGCAGCGTCCCAATTTCCTTGGTTCGTTCGCGAATAGCGATCCACATCGTATTCATGATTCCGGTAACCACAATGCCGAGCAGAATCAGCATCAGAATGAGGGTTAGCCCGTCCAGGGCGTTGAGCGTCCACATTAAGAAGGAAAGCTCGTCTTCCCAGGTGGTGACGTCCAGCTTTTGTCCCGTCCAATCTTCACGCGCCACCGCCTGGAATTTCATGAAAAATGGCTTAGGGTCGGGTTCCATCAGTCGGTAGCCCGCCTGTTCCAGGGAAGCTCGAAGCCGCGCCGCCAGACGAGGCAAATCCTTAAGCGCCTTTGAGCGTAAGTGCAAATGAATCGCACCCGTGACATCCGGGCGTAGTTGGTAAAGACTGCGAAGGGAATCCGAAGACACGAATACATTCCACAGACTCAGAAGACCAATGTCCTTGGCGATCGCCACGACGCGACAATCAATCGTGTTGGCGACCCCCCGCGGTGTTTGAGCAGAAATGGTGACCGCATCACCCACCTTTAACTTGCAACTTCTTTATTTGGGACTCAAACAACAGAATGGTATTGGGTCGCGACAATTCGTCGAAACTGCCGCTGGAAAGTTGCACAAGTTTTTTGAAATCTCGCTCATGCTCAATCTCGATGCCACTGATACCGGCCTGGGTTGAGCCTGCATCAGATACGATTTTTCCCCAACCTCGCATGCGTGGAACGGCGAAATCTAGCTCAGGCAATTCGCGTTTTACGACATCAACCACTTTCGGGTAGTCAGTAACAATCGGCCCGGCCCGACTGGCAGTGACCTTGAAAAACCCTCCCACGTTGAGGTGCCCGGTCGAGATTGTGGTTGCTGTCTCAATCAAGGTTTGTCTAATTCCCGCGGAAAGTCCGTTCAGCAGAACCAGCAAGGCTGTTACCGTCGCGATCGCAGCGCCCAACAAAAATGTTCGGCGTTTGTGTTCGAACAGGCTCAATAGCGCGATACGCAGGTCCAAAAAGAACGATGTCATGATCATTCCTCAGATTGCATGGCCTGACGGGGGCTCACGCGCATCGCAATCCACGCGGGGTATGTGCTGGAGACCACGCTAACGATCAATACAATGACCAATGCGAGCCCCAGATTCTTGATCGACAGTTCTGGGTAAAGTCGAGGCCCTGAGAAAAAGAACGTCACAATGTCGTTCCAAGCGGGAATGCCACGATGCCCAAACCACGACACAGCGAGCATGCCCAGGAGAATACCGATTACGCCAAACAAGATCCCCGTAACGATAGATTCGAGCACGAGCATGCTCCAGATAAAACGACGCTGCGCGCCTATGGCCCGCAGCGTTCCAAATTCACGCACCCGCTCCAGGGTTGCCATCACCAATGCGTTATTGATGATGATCAGTGCGACCAAGAATATGATGATAACGGTGGTGTAAAGCACAGCGCGCATCAGCACGGTAAATTGTCCAGTAACTCCTGCGGCTTTCTGCCAAGAAAGCGCTTTGAGCGGAAGCTTATCACGGGCTGCCGCGGATTCTATGGCAGCTGTAGTGTTGCCGAGCTGTCGAGTGTCCTTAAGAAATACAGCTGCGTTTAGAATGACGCCCTGTTCGAGCTGCGCTGGGTCATAGGGCGCCCCTTGCGCCTGGCTCCGTTGGCGGCTTCCGGCAATTTGGGACAACTCTTCAGTCAAGGTTGGGCTAGTTGAGGGTGCCAGGGCTTCATTGGTCGTCGAATCGTCCTTGGTAGCTGATCCAAAAAGCTGAGCATCGGCGTTTTCCCGAGATATGTCCTGGGCTCCCGACTTTGCGCGAAGCTCGCGTATTTCCTTTTCTCGGTCAGCCGTCAAATAGCCATACAATTCCCGAAATGAGACCAAATCCATCATGTTCATGGCGCCGGCCTGCGGAGATTTCTCGAGACCTTTGAATGCAAATATTCCATACACATGTAGATTAGCGGACTGCACATAACCACTTCGCGTATAGGCCTTGATGGTCAATGTGTCACCGACGCGGACTTTGTAGAGCTCGAGTGAGGGCGCGAGCTGCTGGTAATAAAACTGGTATCGCTCGTCGAAATTAGCGTCATTCATCGACAGGAATTGATTCAATAATTGTCCCACATCGGTCTGCTGTGAATGCAGGAAAAGTCCGAGCTTGCCGCGGAAAAGCGTGGTCTTCTCCCCGTCCAATTGTAGGAGGATTTCCTGACCATTATTGGCATTCTCCTTGATCATTCGCTGAAGTTCGGGCTCATTAGAGATTTTCTCTTTTCGATTGTCGCGAGCCACTTTCACCTTGTCTAAAGTGCGAGCGGTCCTCAACTTGACCTGTTCTTCATAAACATACTTGGAGAACAGAAAGCCCCGCTTACCTTCCGGAATTGCCTGCCCCTCAATGATGGTCATGCGATCAAAGGAGCGACGAAATTCGTCAGGGTCCGTGCCAATGTATCGAAGAAACAGCATGTCCGCGTCGCTGGCCAGGGAAGCGATGCGATTTTCCAAGAATTCCAGGTTTCCGTAAGGATCTTGATCAAATGTTTTCCAGAAATCTTCGGAATTGGCTTTTTGCACGGATGCCAAGTCTTCAGCGATATCACTGGCGTCAGTTCGAACCTGCTTGATGTTCTCGAAATCGCCCTGCAAGACCCGCACAATTTGGCGAATGTGATCCTTTTGGGAACCATATTCTGCCGCGGTCGCGGCGGATTTGTCACCGGTTTGGATTTTGGTGGCTGCCTCACGCAATCGCGCCAACACTTGGTCCACGGAGTTTCCGGCGGTCACAGTGGCAGTATCAATGCCCATTGGGACAACGGCCGCCACGTTGGGCACCGTCTTCAAAGTCCGGCGAATTTGAGAGAAGTCCGCCAGGGGTTCGATGTCGTTGCCGCCGGGACCAAAGCCACCGAAGACGTCCAGCGTCTCTTTTGATTCTGCCGAGTAGACTTGGATATCCCCGGTGAGGCTACCGGTAACGCTGCGACTCATCGATTGATCGACGCTGTCCAATAGGGATGTCCCGACTACAATGATGCAGGCACCAAAGGTAATGATGCCGCCAACGATAAATGTCTTGATGCGGCTGGCAAACAGATTGCGAAGGGCAATCTGCGCTACGACTTTCAGGGTGTCCCAAGAAGGCATTCACGGCGAGAGTTGGCTCCCGCGATGGCCGGACTCCCTAGTTCTGCGACCTCAGCCTCCGTGGCCCGGGCGCCTTCGGGCGAATCAACGAGCCTACCGTCCGCGAGCCGAATGACTGCATGAGCGTAGCTCATTACCCTGGCATCGTGAGTCGAGAAAATAAAGGTAGTGCCGTCGGCGCGATTCAGCTCTCGCATCAAATCGAGAATATTCTGGCCGGTGACGGAATCGAGGTTCGCGGTCGGCTCATCCGCGAGTACCAACTGAGGTCGAGTCACCAAAGCTCGGGCAATGGCAACGCGCTGGCGCTGTCCGCCGGAAAGCTCACTCGGGCGATGTTTGACATATTCTTTTAGGCCGACGCGCTCGAGGAGGTTGTGCACGCGTTCCGCTCGTTGGCTCGATGATAGCGTGCGCTGCAGCAGCAAGGGTAGCTCGACATTGCGAAACACGTCCAGAACCGACACCAGATTGAAGCTCTGGAAGATGAACCCAATCGTGTAGAGCCGCAGCCGGGTCAGCGCGCGTTCCCCGAGCTCCGTCGTGCTTCGCCCGGCGACTTCGACCGTGCCGCTGGTTGGCGTATCCACGCAACCAATCAAGTTGAGCAGCGTAGTTTTTCCGCTACCCGAAGGCCCCGCTATTGAAAGAAACTCCCCGGAATTTACCTCGAGCGAGACCCCGCGCAGCGCAGCAACGGGCACTTTGCCGAGTCGGTAGTCTTTGGTCGCGTTTCGTATCGAGACGATAATTGCCATGGTTTTGCGTCATGAATTGGAGTTACAGTTGCAATGGCGGATCGGGTTTAGATCGCGGCTGGTGATTGCGTTGGTCCAAGTGGGCTTACGACCCAAAAAAACTCAGACCTGAGATAGGCGGTAAAGGAAGCAGAAAGCTAACAGGAATCCTCCCAGCCGGAACCGTCAACTATACCATTGCAACGTCGGTGACCTGAACGTTAGAGTTTCACTAGTAACCCGCAAGTCCGTTCCGACTTTTTGACTCGTTGGTTTTTCCCTGACGCAGGCATAACACTTTTTCTCAGTTCATACCTCTGTTCAAGTTTGTGAATGGCCTCATCGACTATTTCGCGGATCTTCGACATGGTTCCGGTCGAGAGGTGGCCGCGCCTGGCGGCGCGCTTGAATGTTCTAAATAAATGACCGAGACGTCGCATGACCTCGCCGAAATTCTCCATGTGACTTTCCCACGAGTCCTGCATCAAACGGTCATAAAAGTCATTGACCTCGTCGCGATGCTCTTTGAGCTCGGCGCGGCCCGCGTCAGTTATCTGGTACACACGGCGTCCCTCCAGCTCAACCGCCTTTGCATGCCCGAGCTCGTCGAGCATTTGCAATGTCGGATAGATGACGCCAGGACTCGGACGATAACCGCCTTTGCTGCGTTCTTCGATGGCGGAGATCACTTCATATCCATGGCGCGCGCGATCCGATATGGCATCCAGCACCAAGTAGCGTACGCCGCCTCGCTCGGCCCGTGGAGGTGGCTCACCGAACCAATCACCCCACCACCCGGGCTTGTCCGACCCTAGAGGTCGGCCCCAGGAACCCCGGCCCCAGCCCCGCCGGTGGCTACAATGCTGAAAATACTCATGTAAATGTGATTCTTGTGTCATTGAATCTCATCCTTGGATGTCGGTTACGAAGCCTCATAAAGACATATCTTTAGATACATCTTTTAATTCGGGCCGGCAAGATCCTCCGGAAGAAAAGTCACGGCCGGGACCCCAGATTCCGGTCCTTGGAGTTCCTAAAGGAACTTTTGTATTAGGCGGCACGCAACCATCGATTCACGAGACTCATTGCTTTGACAGCCAAGCGACGGATTCCAGATGAACCGTACCGGGAAACATATCGAAGCCCGTGAGTTGCTCCAGCTGCCAACCTCCCGCCATCAGGATTCGAAGATCTCGATTCAGCGATTCGGGGTTGCACGAGCCAACCACGATGGTGCGTCGAGCGAGCTGCATTAAAATGTCCAGCCCTTCCCGAACTCCTGCACGTGGTGGATCAATTATGACTGCGTCAAATCGCTGCCCTTCTGCTAACCAATGCCGAGCGGTTGAAATGGCGTCACCGTCGGCAAATCGAACCCGGTCTAACCGCTGTTCCTGCGCCGCCTGGGTGGCAGCTGATCTGCAAGTTGAAACCCGTTCAACGCCCACTCCGGTCAAGCCCGCTTTTGCCAAAGGCAGCGCGAAATTGCCGGAGCCACAGTAAAGATCGGCGAAACTTCCTAAGTCGCGGGCCCGGGCACCGTCAACCACGTGTGCCGTCAAGTAACGATTGACCTCGGAATTCACTTGCAGAAAACCGTTCAAGGGGACGTACTGATAAGTCGAGCCGTCGATGTCGAAACGCTGGCGTGGCATGTCGGTATCTGAATCTGTGGCCACTCGTAGATTCTCGAGTGAGGTTGCCAGCTCAAATACGGCGGACTTCGAAAATACTGCACCGGGGCGCCGGGTCAGCAACAAGCCAAAGTTGCCGTCACAATCACAGGAACGTACCTCGAGATGTGCAAATGGCGCCAGTGACTCGCTGTGCGAGCTAGACCATTGTCGCAAGTCGGCCACACACTGGCGCAGAGCAGGCAGGAGAATTGCACAGTCGGGCGATTTCTGGAATTGAAGAAACTAATTGTTCCCCTTTCATCAATGCGCAGCCTGATTCGATTGCGGTAGCCGACGCGCTTTTGACCAGTGATTAGTTTCACCGAAGCAGCGGCCATTTTCAGCTCTGAATACATTCTTTTGAGCATTCTAAACTTGATGTCGCGCTCCTCGGTCGCAGTTTGTGAGAGCAATGGGCACCCACCACATTGCTCGATGACCGGACACCATGGTACGACGTTCATGCAAGCCGACACGGCAATAGCACCGGCGATTGCGCCTGCCCTCGGTCATGCCTGCGCGTGACTTCCGTTGCCGCTGGAGCCCAGTGACGACGCATTGAGCAAACGCGTCAAAGTCACGCTCCCCAAGGGCCCGTCCCGCAATAAATCGGCGAGACTAGGCAATTTCCCTGATTGTGATTAAGGCTCGACTCTGTTACTCGAATAACGCGTTAATCGGGAGTGCCCTATGCGATTCATGAAGCTGTCATTAGTAAGCCTGGTTCTGCTAGCGGCTGGCTGCGGAAGCAGCAACGACAATAACAATACCACCCTCGACAACGGCGGAACTGGCGCGGCCGGCGGCGGCTCCACCATTGGCGGCAGTGCGGCAACCGGCGGCTTCAAGACCGCGACCGGCGGTTCCAGTGCAAACGGCGGCAGCGGCGTCGGGGGCTCCACGACCTTGGGCGGTACATCAAGTTCAGCCGGCAGCTCCAACATTGCGGGCACAACATCAGTAGGTGGCACCACCAACGTCGCAGGCGCCTCATCGGCAACGGGCGGCCAAGCGGCGGGCGGCGGCAGCAATACCGGGGGAACACCAACCGCAGGCGCATCCGCAACGGGCGGAAACTCTGCGAAGGGCGGTAGCTCCACCGGGGCAAGCTCCGCAACGGGAGGCTCGAAGCCCAATGGTGGCGGTACCTCAAACGCAGGCGCCCCATCAACAGGTGGCACTGCGACGACGGCGGGCACCACTTCCACCGGCGGCAGAAGTGCTACCGGCGGGTCAAGCCCGACGGCAGGTGCCTCGTCATCGACGGGTGGCAGCGGAACCGCCGGAGGTGCGACGGCCACGGGCGGCACGTCGAGCGCCGGTGGTGCTGACAGCGACGGGTGGCAGCGGCACGAGCGCGGCGGACCGGGTGGCAGCGGGGTAATGGTGGGTGCAGGCTGGCGGGGGCGGTACGGGTGCAGTTGCGGGGTGGACGTGCCCACCGGCGGCTTACAATAACGGCGATGGAGTGTGTGATTGTGGGTGTGGAGCCATTGATAAAGACTGCTCGGGAGCTACAATTGAAGCTTGCACTACGTATGCCGACTATGGGTCATGTGCACGTGATTCTGCGTGGCCTTACGCAGTAATTAATCTTTCCAACAACGCTGAATGCGATATTGCTCCTCTGGGTTGGACGTGTTATCCGGCAAATTATGGTAACACTGTGTGTGATTGCGGCTGTGGTGTAGTGCGACAAGGATTGCGGGGGAAGCGATTCATCATATTGCAAGAATTGCTACGCCGTAGGGTCTTGTTCCTTCGTCGATGGTTGCTCAGTCATTGATAGCGCCAATAATGCGGTATGCGATAATCTAATCGCGGGTTGGACTTGTCCGATCGATTATTACGGCGATCGAACCTGCGATTGCGGCTGCGGAATCACCGATTTAAGGATTGCGCCGACGCGACTGCAACTTCCTGTGATTCTCAATCTTGCAACGATCCCGGATCTTTGCGCATACGGTCTCAGTGATTGCTCCACGATAGTGTCCAATCATAATGGGCAATGTATAGCTGATCCACAGCAATGGACATGCGATCCACTATTGCAAGGCGATGGCGTCTGCGACTGTGGCTGCGGCATTTCAGATCAAATACCAGGGCAAGTAGACTGCAGTAGTGCTGACATAAATGTGTGTCAGAGATGCGCAGACATGGGGTCGTGCGCAACATCTTGTGCAAGTATAAATCCCACGAACAATACTATTTGCAATTGAAATTGAGCATCATGTATTTGGTATTCCCTATTGCTTAGGTTGTGCTGCAATCGGGCTCCTGTGGGTTTAAGCTGAAGTTGATTATACTTACAAAAATCACCTATCTCTCGTGAATTTGTGGGTGCCGATTTCGAATCGATCGCTCGGTGGAATGTAACAGTTTCAACTCGACACGGTAACGTGCGCCCTCATGTCCGCCTCCGAAATCGGGATGAAAATGGGGGTCGTCGTCGCCGGCTGTGGGCCCTGTGGGGCCCGACTGCAAGAGCTTGAATTCTCGAGGCATTTGCTTGCTTCGGGCTCCACAAGTCCACAGCCTCTCTGAGAAATGACGCCCACAAATTCACGTGAAGAGCCTTCAAAAGGACCCGGCTGGGAAGTGAAACTAGGTAAAATTGCCTATATCGGGAGGTCCAAACTACGGATTCAACTTTTGGCGCACAAATCCGAAGATTTCACGTGTATTTTCGGGACATATCGACACGCCGCAACTCCCCAAATGGACCGGCAAATGGACTCAAACGGAATTCGCGGGTTGCGCAGGTAAATTGAATCAAGCGGTGCCGCACTTGCCATAGCGCAGAATCTCGTGCTAAATAATCGGTAGATTGATTGAGAAAGGTGCCACCACGTTGCACGAGGAATTATTAATTCCGGCAGGTACTCAATACTTAGTACGGTATCTTGTAGGGAGGTTGACATGACACTGCGCAAAGGCATGGGATCCATGCTCGCATCGTGCTTAGTGGCAAGTTGCTTGCTGCCCGACAAAGGTGGCAGCATGAGCATATTTGCGGCAGCTGGGGGCGATGGGTTTGGAGCAGGCACTGGTGGCCAACCCGCATCAAATCCGAGTGGAATCGGGGGCAATTCGTCGGGCGGAATTTCTGGTACTGGTCGCGCGATAGCGTCTGGCGGAACTTGCCCCACGGGGTCAAGCACAAGCGGGGGTGGATGTAACTGCGGTACGGGGGGCACTAGCCAGCAATGCCAAGACGGATTTGCCGACTGTGCCAACGATGGACTTTGCACGACTGACTTGAGCAGCGATCCCTTGCATTGTGGTAGCTGTTCGGCGTCCACGTGCCCGTACCCGGTCTGCCGCGCAAGTGCATGCGCTAATCCGGAATGTTACGGCATTTGCACTACACTTGATTCATCTTTACTGAATAATGATTATCTTATGCTTCAGCAGGGCAATATTCTTGGGTTCCCAGTGACCTTGCACAAAAATGATCAGGTGGTCTCATTGGGTGCGGTCACTACAATGGTCAATTTGAGTACCAATGGCGTTTTTCAAGTTGCCCTGTACAGCGATTTGAACAACCTGCCCTATGAAAACCTTATCAATACTGGCGACCATGATGCGACCGAAGGAGTCGTCGAGGAAGTACTTGGTAGCGCGTACACCATACCATCGGATGCGAATTATTGGGTAATGATGCTTGTTCGCGGCAAGTACTCCTTAAAGATTCAAGCCGACTTTCGGGCTATCAGCTTTCAATTGGAACTCGGCTCACTGCCTACACCGGATGGTGGTTTCGTCACGTGGCCCTCCGGAGGCACCTGGTCTAGCTGCCTCGCAACATTTGTACCAGCCGCCATCGGTATTGACGCCGTCGGTGTAGTACCTCATCTTTTCATACGTTTTGTCCCAGCGCCGCAGCCGTAGCATCAAGATCTAGGCTCATCGTTGAGCACAAATAAGCATGGTCCCAATTGGGACCGGATGTGATCCGCTCTCAAGCAGAGACTGTTTGACAGAAATGAAAGCGGTGCCGCCATCGATATCGTCAAGTTGAATTGACAATATTGCCAGTTTTGACTCATACCCCTCCAGCTTCTGTACGATGCTAGCATTACTATCTAAGGCATTAGTGCTCTTGAGGGACAATTTACTATACGAGGCAGGTCGAATGAGGCCAAGATTATCTAGTGCTACTATTTCGCCATCAAGGTGTTGGTATGGGGAGTGAACTCGCGATTTTTGCGGTTCCATATGTCTTAGATTAGAAATCACACTTTGCTTTCCGATGGTCAAGCCCACCTGTGCGGAACAAATTTGGCCACCAAAGGCAGCAAACTCGCGAACCGAATGGGAGTGTAGGATTCCGAATATCTCTGCTCGATCCTTTTCAAGGTCGAGAACCCTAGCGGTGAGTTGCATCTGCGCCGCCGTTGCAAAAGGATTACCACACATAATCCCATAGTGAATTTGGCTGCCCTTGTCAGGGCGCACCTTTTGAATCGCAGCGGGTGCAGCACCACCCATTGCAATTAATTGAGCAACTCCCGAACCTATGCCAGCGTCGATGACAAGGGCAGTAGTATAAATCCCAACATAAGGATCACAAGCCGGGTCATACGGATTATTATTTCCTGGCACGGGGCCTGGGCCGCCTACCGAATTGCTCGCTGTGGCTACGATTGTATAGCCGTAGCCGAGAAGCCATTTCTTGAAGGTCTGCCATGTCACAGCGCCCGCTGCGGTAACTATTGGCACGTTGGCATTTGGTATGGGCCAGGTTACTGCACCACCCGGTATGGAACACCAGTTGTCCGTAGGGGAATGTTGGAGAGGCGGAACATATAGACCTTTCCAAGCTGGAGCCACGCGACACGAAGAATTTCCCATAACGACCGATGCAACGGTTGGACCACAGACGTTTGTGCCTGCGGCAAAGAGATCGATTTCAGCCGTGCTGTCATCGGAGTCGCCCGCATTGCGTAAGTGCACATCCACCGTTATGCAATTACTATACTGAATCGATGATCCAACAATAATCGCCGGGTTGCAGTAGATTGGCGGGTGCGGCGAGGCTTTTGGGTTGGGCCCTGCACATTTGAATCCGGAAAATGGTTAGCTGGATCAAACGCGCCGTAAAAAATCTTTGATGCCATTCGTTCCTCCCTTGATACTTGATTCGATTCCTCTACCAATTACCGGCCAGCATCGTGATTCGCGCGAAGGAATCACTGCCGGTGCCCAATGCTCGCACTTGAGAATGGACCATAGTCACACTCGCTCCGCGCTGTCTCATGAAATCGATTCAAATTGCACGAATTTTTGATGACAGGCAGCGTCCCACGATTCCCGCCATATAGTAGTAGACGCGCAATTCGTGACCGACGAGTCTATCTTTGGCAAAGGGGCTCGTTCTTGCGCAGTTCCGGGTAGAAATTAGCCAGCTACGCCCGCCGATACGAGGCTAAGTCAGGGTATCAATTGGGCTCCAGGTTTATGACGAATCGGTTTGCCAGGTGTCGCGAGTGGGGCGAGCACAGTGCGTCTTATGCCATTCCTGACCCAGGTGGCGTTGAGCCTTGCTCGCCCGTCGTTGGTAAGCGTTGTGCGTGCTTTGCCCTTTCGCAGGGCCTGCTTGGCAGCCTTCGACGAGGCAATGTAGTCACTTGGCTGATAGTGCAACCAAGAATCCCAAAAGAAACTCTGAAATTTATGTAAAAATGGTGGACCTTGACGTGGACATATGAGAATGGTAATATATCCACATGGACGTAGGCGTTCGTGAATTGAAGCAGCACCTGTCTGAGTATCTGGAGCGTGCGGCACAGGGGGAGTTGATTCGAGTCACCGATCGCGGGCAACCCAAGGCCCTCCTGGGTCCAGTTCCCGGAGCGGGTCGCCTTGAAAGCGGAGCCAAAGAGGGGTGGATTCGCGCCGCCGAAGAGGCTGAGCCCGGTCCAGTTCGCAGAGCGAAGGCGCTGCTTGGGATTGCGGAGGTCCTGGATGAGGATCGAAATCGGTGAGCCTGTACGTTGACAGCAGCGCGCTACTCAAGCGTTACGTAGCTGAATCCGACAGTCAGGTTGCGGAACAGTATCTGCTCGCGGACAAGAGTTGGGTGACGGCGCGTCACACTTGGGTGGAAGTTAGGCGCAATTTGAGCCGGTTGCTCAAAGGTGACGAGCTATTGCAGGCGCAGCGGTACTTCGAAGCCGATTTTCGGCGCACCCACATCGTTGAGCTTGATGAAACAACTGTGAACCATGCGGCTCAGATTGCCGAAGTCTACCTGTTGCGCACGCTCGACGCGCTGCATTTGGCAGCGCTCCGCCGCGTGGGTCACGATGTACCCCTGCTTTCTTTCGACATTCGTCAGGCACAAGCTGCACGCACGCTGGGCATCACAGTCTTGGGCGCGTAAGTCGGCAGGAGGCTTCAAAACCGGCCCTCAACTCCGGCGATCCCCGCTCCAACCCAAGGTGTCACTCTTGCCGCAGACGGGTGACTAGATTGCTTGCCGGGCGTTGCCAGGAGCAAGACGGTGCCCGTGGCTACTCCGACTAGGCCCGTGTAAAAGCTCAGGATTGAAAGCGTGCGCAGTGTTTTATACTCGCGACAATCGCTACCTGGGTTGCCGGCTGCGCAGTAATTGTCGTTCCAGTTCGGATTTGACTCATTCAGTTCATGCTTCTTGACGAGGGCCCAGACCGTGGTCGTGCCCGAAAAGACCAGTGCCGCGCCTCCCATTCCAAAACTGACCCAGGTGGCGCTGCGCATTGCGCGGGACCCTGGCGCAGGTGGGGAATAAATTGGTTGTTTTGGTGGAATTATCGGCACGTTTGTCGGCTCTTCCTTCTGAAACTGGAAGACGACCGTTTGGACGAGTCCTTCGCTGACTGAAGAGTCACGCTCCAGCTTTTGATTGCCCGAGTACGCAGTGACCCGGTGCATGCCGGGATCCAGTTGCCAACCTTCAGCAAGTGCTGCTGAGGGTACCGGGCTTCCATCGACTTGAAGGGTGACTGACTGGGTTGGGATCCCGGGGGTCTGAACGACGAGCCGCGGCATTCGTGCCATGAGAGCCTCGCGTTCGCTCAGGGCCTCTTCGCGGGCCCTTTGCTGGACTTCGTGGTCCCCGAGGCCATCCTCCAATTGCGAAGCCTGGGCGTAAAGTGCCGCTGCCGCCAGGTAATGACCCAGTTTGACGTTCGCGCGGGCCATGTACACCGCTAGTGACGGAAGCTTAACGATTGCGTACGCGCGAGTGAACTGGTCTAACGCTTCCGCAGATTGGCCATCTTCAAAAGCTTTGAGGCCTTGCGCTGCCGATTCGTAAGCGGACGTGACCGCTGCGTCGTCTTGCGCGAATGCGTTGCCCGCGACGAGCAAGAACAGGCTCAGGGCTAACGCCCGACGTGACCTCATAAGCTTTAACGACTATTTATCAGCAGGCGGGCAAAATCCGAGTTTATTTTTCACTTCGGGATCGCAATTCGTTTTGCTCGCAGCCGCGGGCGCTGGGCCCGGTTGGACAACATTAGGATTCGTGGGCACGGCTTCCGGCACATTTGGGCGCATTAGCGGCCCTTTCACGGGCGGCGATGGCTTCGCTTGACCCGGGGGTTTTCCCACGGTTGCTTTCGGTTCAGTAAAAGCAATGGGCGAGCTTTGCCGACTCTCATCCGTCGCAGCACCTTGAGTTGAAGCGACAGTTGGGGTGCCCGTCGAAGCTGGGGCAGCGGAGCCTGCTCGCGCTGATGTGGCGGGGATTGCCTCGGCGCGCCGAGGACCACCGAACCGCATAAATGAGCCGACCGCCGTAGCCGCGACGACCAAGACCCCAAAATCCAAAGTGCCTGGGCGCGACGGCTGCGCGGGTATAAGAGATTGCGCAAAGTGGTCGTCGCGTCGGTGTCGGTTGACCGGCGAAAGTCCAGCGCGGTCGTCGTGGTGCCTCGCGATGGTGTGGCAACGGCGCGCACTTCGCCTTGCAGTGTGCCATCAAACGTGGACGCGCGATTGCTAGACGTCGTTTCGACGCCGCACACGAAGCGCAGCATATCGGCCGCTTCTGCGATGGAACCAAAGCGCTGCTCGGGGCTGCGATGGGCCGCGCGAGCAAACCATTCGTCGAAGCCCGCGGGAACTTCACCGAAATCAGAGGGCCTGGGGAGCGGCTCGGTGCAAATCGCCAGCACCAACCCGCCGAGCGTATCAGCGTGAAATGCATGGCGTCCGAGCAGGCATTCGAACGCGATGATTGCGTATGACCAAATGTCGGTGCGATGAGCAACCTGCTTTTTGCCCGACGCTTGCTCCGGACTCATGTACTGCGGCGTTCCCATGATCGCGCCAGTCAAGGTAACGGGCGTTTCCGTGAGATCCATGTGCATCGGCTTGGCGATGCCGAAGTCCAGGAGCTTTACGACTATGTCGTCGGCGTCTTCGGACAAAAAGATGTTGCCGGGTTTCAGATCGCGGTGCACAATGCCGCGGCTGTGAGCCCAGGAGGTCGCGCGAGCGACTTGTGACAGAATCGCAGCCGTCTCGGTTGGAGCGAGTGATCGATTGGCGCGAAGTCTTTCGGCTAGGGATTTGCCACGCAGCAGTTCCATGGCGATGTACGGCATGTCCCCATCCACGCCAAAATCGAAGATCTGAACGATGTTCGTGCAGCGTAGCGAGGCTGCGGACTGCGCTTCACGCTTGAAACGCGCGAGCGCTTCGGACGACTCAGCAATGGTTGGGTCGAGCAGCTTAACGGCAGCTGGGCTGCCCAGTTGCACATGCTCCGCCCGCCAAACCATGCCCATGCCGCCCTCGGTTAGCTTGGCCACTAACCGGTATTTCCCCGCCAGAATTCGGCCTTGTCGCATGACCACTCGCCTGCATTCAACCCTGACGTTAGATCAATCTGCCAGTCCGGTCACCATCGTTCGCCAGTTTACTCGATTGACCGAGGGTCGTTTTCCCAACTAGTGGCCCGAAAGTCAAAAATTCGCATAATTGCGGGAATTGGGGGATTTTTTGGGGGTCTTGCACTCACTGAAACCAGGGTTTCGGGGGAGTTCAGCTCGCCCTGCCGAAGTTCCCCCAAAGCAGGCCGGCCGCTTTCTGAAGATGGTTTTGTCATATTGGGTGCCTTGGTGCGCCCCACCGCCGCGGCGGCAGCTTCGGCGCGCAATTTCCGCTAACCTGCCGATAGCTTTCCACTCTTCCTCGTGGAAAGGAAAATGCCCACCACGTATGCCCATTCGCATTCACACCACCTCCCTTGACATCTTTGTCACTAGCCGCCTTGCCTTGGCGTTGGTCGGCGCATGGCTCTTCGCTGCGCCCAATGCCGGAGCAGCCGAGGCCGTCCCTGCCAAGACCGGTTCGGAGAACTCTGTGGCCCCAGCTACCGTGCACGCAATTGTCCGGTTGCCGGCCGTATACGTTCAAGACGGCGGTACCGAATTTGATGGAAGGCATGCGGTTTCGTTTGATGCAAATCGCGTCGTCTTCCTGCCCCAATTATCGGGAGGCTTTGGGATTCGACCGGCGGCGGGAGTGTTGATCGAGAATTGGCTTCGCAAGTTCAGCATTTCAGCAACCATGAACCTTGAATACTCACGACATAATGCCATCAGCTACAATGTCAACGACACTTGGTACCAACATCAAACGACCAGCCTTTACAATCTCGGGTTCGAAATTCGCGGATATCTTGAGTCTGGGTCATTTAAACCCTTCGTCGGAATTATGCCCGGCTACGCTTGGCTCAAACTGCCACAAGGGACGACTGTCACAACAGTTGATCCCAATACCGGCTATCGCACTACGTCGTGGTCCGACGTTAGCTTACGGGGGCTTTCCTTTGAAGCAACCGCAGGCCTACTTTATGAGTTCATTCCGCTCATCTTGGCGGATGCGAGTTTCGGGTACCGCCTTCATGGCTACAATTCCTCCAGTGCAGGTTCGCTCAGTGGCCTCGGCTTAACTCCCGGCTGGGACGCGTCACTTGGATTGGTACTGATGTATTGAGCGGCTCAGCCTGTTACGCGCCCGATCAGCCCGATGAATTCTTGCCTCGAATAGGGCTTGGCAATCCCCGCCCGAAAGCCGTATGCCTCCGGATTAGCCAAAATGGGGTCATTTGAGTATCCCGTAGTCGCGATCGCTATGACATTGGGGTCCATCTCGTGAATCGACTCCAACGTTTCGCGACCCCCAAGGCCGCCAGGAACCGTAAGATCGAGAATTACGAAAGCAAAGCGATTGCCAGCGGTAATCGTTCGCCGGTAAATCTCAATGGCTTCGCGACCATCAGCCACGGGTACTACATCATAGCCGAGGCGCATGAGTAACGAGCAAGTGACCCGACGAACTGAGTCCTCATCGTCCATTACCAGGATTCGACCCTGCCGGGTCGGCCTGGTTGAAGGAATGTTTCTTGGCTCGGTCAGATTCTCCGCATCATGTGGCAGGTAGACGTGACACGCCGTGCCTTTCCCCAATTCGGACTCCACATCCAGATGACCGCCATGACGTTTGATGATGGAAAAACTTGATGCAAGGCCTAGCCCGGTTCCACCCGGTTTGGTCGTGAAAAATGGGTCGAACAGTTTCGGCAAGTTCTCGAGCGGTATACCCGTGCCTGAGTCCCTGATCGTGACACGGGTATAGGTGCCCACCGAAAGCGGTAAAGCAGTGCCGATATTGAGGTGCACAATGGTAATTGACACATCCAAGGTTCCACCGAGCGGCATCGCTTGACGCGCGTTCATCACCAGATTGTCCACCACTTGAGCCATTTGGTATTCGTCAAATGCCACCAAGTGTGAAGGAGCCTCTTCAATGAAATTGAAGCTAATACTGGACCCGGATAGGGCAGCTTCGACGGTTTTTCGGATGAACGTCCCCAAATTTCCTGGCTGCTTTTGGGGGGCACCGCCTTTCGAGAATGTCAGTAACTGCCGCGTGAGTTCGCGGGCCCGATTGAACGTACCGGCAGCTTCGGCAAGGCAGTCCACCGCGCTCGTGATTTTGTCCTCGATAATATACTCGCGCGCCATTTCCACATGGCCGAAGGCCCCGGCCACGAGATTATTGAAATCATGGGCAATGCCACCCGCTAAAATTCCCAACGCCTCCAGTTTTTCAATACGTGCCTGGTTTTCCTCGCTGCGTCGTTGGCCAGTGATGTCACGCACGATTGCAACAACACGGCCCGCCTCCTCGGCCACGAAGCGCGCTTCGTATAGACGACGCTCCCGGCCTAACGTGGCCGTAACTTCGGCAGACTGCAGATCGCCCGTCGAAATAGTTTGGGCAATTGCCTGCTGAAGCCGCGACTTGTCAGCATCCTCCAGGGGAAGTTCAAAAATGTTGGAACCGATTATTTGGTCTCGAGGCAGCAGCGGTTCCTGGCGGCCATCGTATTTGTAATCGAGAATCACCCCGTCTGAGTCCAGCCGAAATATTGGGTCAGGAACGGCTCTTAGCAGAGCGCGATTGCGACGCTCGCTCTCACGCAGCGCTTCCTCTGCTTGCTTGCGTTCAGAGATGTCTCGGGCTACCCCGGTTGTGCCGAGAATGCTTCCTTGCTCCGAGAGAATTACCGACTTGAATGTTTCGAACCATTTGCGGTTTCCACCTTCGAGTATGGGTTCCTCAATGATGGTTCGCTGGCGCGACGCCATGATTTCCTGATCATCACGAATGTATTTTTCGGCAAGTTCACGATCGCCGATGTCATAGTCGGATTTTCCGACGAGCTCATCCGGATGGTTGCGGCCGAAATTGCGTGCGAAGACGCGATTGACCGCGAGAAAGCGGCTCTGCGTGTCTTTTAGCCACACCATGTACGGCATGTTGTCCAACAGTGCCTGTAAATACGCCTCTCGACGCATTGCGGATTCACCGCTAGTCGGGCGGCTGGTAATATCTCGCAGCAGGTGGGCGATTGCCGGTGGCGAACTCTCTGCGATTCTCGAGTGAATCTCACAAGTGACGCGCCGCTGCTTGCCAGTAACAATATTTACCCGACCCAGGTGATTCAATTTGGAAACAGCCAGGCTATTGAAAGTGGCGAGGGCGCTTTCGCGTTCTTCGGGAACCAACAATTCAATTAACGACGCGCCGAGCAATTCTTCAATCGGTCTATCGAAAATCTCTTCGCCCGTGCGATTCACAGCGATCAGACGATGGCTCTCGGCATCGACGGCCAAGAGGGCCTCCGGAATGGCGTCCAGCAGTGCTTGTGTGAAGCCTTGCAGCATTTGGCACGCATCATACGCATTTTGGCATCAGGCGGGACCTGAAATACTCGAAAATCGGGTTGAAGGGCCCAAATGTGGAATAAATTGCACTCGCCCCCCTCGGAAATAATCTCTAATTCGGCCTCGCTCTCGACCTGGCTCGGGTTGACATTGAGGCTCGACTCCTGCCATCCATCTTTCGGTGGCAAAGTGAATTGCCCGAAGTCCTTGCCGTCGAAACGAACACGACAACGCATAGACTCGGCGGGCGCAGCACGGGCGATTAGGCGCAGCCTTACGTCCTTTTGTGAGATTTGAGAAGCTGGAAGCGAGCGCGATTGCCGCCGAACAAGATTCGTCCCGCATCGAATAAGTCTTGGGAAGGATCGAGAGGATGCGGCAGTATCTTCATCAGTATATATCCAGAATGACGCTCGAAAAGCCGGTAGGCATGGGCAGCTTCGCTCACCAGATCGGCGATATCAAGTTCGTCAACCATATGCCACCCGGGGTCGAGCGCGGCGGGGACTGAATCGGATTGTAGACCTCGCCACTGGCAGCGTAGACGACCTTATTCGGGGCGCCGCAGATTACGTTGCCTGAAATATCAAGTTCGAGTATTGGGTTGCCGAACCAAAGGGGAAGCTCTTTCCACCAAGAAGGATATAGAGCGAGTAAATCAGGTCGGTCTTGTGGAGGCAAACGCTCAATAAGTTCCACGGTTGCCCCGATTCCCAACCGAACGGCACGAGCGAAGGGAAGGCCGCGCGTTGCGCCGAGGCCAATTGCGTCTACGCCGGGAAGATCCGAAAAATATTGGATAGCGCCGGCATCCCCGACCAATATATGATGTTGGGTTATATCGGCCGCGGACCGTAACAATAGGCCGAGTCGCACTTGTTGTTCAGCGATGTTCCGACAAGCGCGCCCGAATAGCCAATTTTGTTGGCGAAGCCGCGGCACCTGATGAATAGTCCACGTTAAAACCGCCCCGAGCGCCAGTACAACCGGGGTCAGACGGTTTAGGATGGGTCTAGACCCGAGACGTTTGTCTAAAGATTTCTGTCCCAAGCCTACCACAAAAAGAGCGGCCGCAACTACCAGCCAGGCGAGTGGAGGCATGGTGTATCGATCGTTTTGATAGCGAACGTATTCATTGTTCGCCACCATTCCGATCCACAATAATGCCATCAAAAAAAGCATTTGGGCGTCTCGCCTGGTGCTTTTTTGCAACAAGGCTCCGCCAACAAGTAGCCAAAGTAAAGATCCCCAAAATGCATGGTCGCCCGCATGGTAGGCCGTAATGCGGCCCAGCTGAAAACCCAGGTTGCTGACCCACAATTTCAGAATCTCATACGCGTTGTAAAAAGGCGCAAGCGGTTCAAGCTTTACAATTGAACCAGCATCCGCGAACTCGCCCGTATAAATTCGATTCAATATTGCTCGAACGCATAGCAGCAGAAGGGTGGGTGCAAATAACGGCACCAGCAGCCTGCGGCTCCGCTTATTCTCAAGCTCACTGTCCTTAGCGTGCCGCACGAAAACAAACCAAATTCCCAGACAGATCAGCCCTTCGGGTCGCGTGGCAGTGAGTAGCAGCCCCAATAATCCTAGAGTCCAGGCTGAGGGCATCCATGAGCGGGGCGAGCCACGGCCTTGCAGATTTCTGAAGACAGCCTGCCCACAACACCAAAGAGCAAAGAACAACGGCAGTTCCATGCCGCTCCACAGGGCCCAGTCAAATACGCCGAGGGACATCAATGCGGCGGTGATCAAGTAGGGTGCCCAACGCGACACTCTTTCGTAGGCCTTACGCAGCGCCAGCAGGCCGCCAAAAACGCAGATGCACGAGAACCAGTTGGAGAAGCGCCCCAGCGCAAATCCGGTGAGACCAATGCGATAGGCCAAGGCCAAAATCGCAGGGTACAGCCAACTCGTGGCGCCGCTCGAGTAACCCCCGCCCGTGGACCATTCGAAGAATCGTCCACGGGCTAACGAACGCGCGAAGTCGAAATGGATGAATACGTCGTCAAGCGGAGCGGACCAACGCACTGGGGGAATTAGCTTTGCCGGATTGTCCGGAGGTAGTGCTTGCCGGGCGGTTTCTGCAAAGCGCAACGCGGATTGACAAGCGTCGAAAAACGAGCGGGCGGACCAGAGCGTGCAAATTGCCGCAAACACGACAAATACCCAGGGCTCGATTTTGGAGACGCGCAATCGGATCAAGGTGATTGTGGCTCCCCTCCAATAATCGATTCGGCTCCGACGAGGGCCATTTTATGCGCCATGACTTGCTTGTGACGTGAACACCCCAGCGACTCTGCAACGAATTGTCGCAAAGGTCGAGGTGTAAGGCCAGTAACGCTAGCTCCGAGACATGAAGAGCATTAGAACTCGTCCGTCATGTCGGGCCAACCTGCGTTTCCCTCCTTGCTCGTGTCAGCTGACAAACTGGTCGCGCGGGGCGCGTTCGCCGAAATCCAGGCTGCGGTACTCGATCCGGACCCTGAGTCTGTTCGGCAGTTGACCCAATTACTGGAGCAGACTCAGGCGGGCGTCGTGGCCCATTATTATATGCCACCGGAGCTCCAGGGTGTCCTGCTCGGCTCGAAGTGGCCTCAGGTGCACGTTTCTGACTCGCTGCTGATGGCCGATCGAGCGGTAGAAATGGCACGTGCCGGGGTGAAAGCCCTCGTTGTTTTGGGGGTCAACTTCATGAGTGAAAACGTGCGTGCCTTGCTGGATGCCGCTGGCTATGCCGAGGTTCCGGTGCTGCGCGCGGCAGATTCTCCCATTGGCTGTTCGCTGGCCGAGGCCGCTGAAACGCCTGCATATCTCGCTTATCTCGAGCAGGCGGCGCGCATACCCCGTTCAGTTCATGTGGTCTATATAAACACTAGCCTAGCGACGAAAGCAGAGGCCGAGGCGCGCCTGCCGACCCTAACTTGCACATCATCTAATGTTGTGTCGATGGTATTACAATGTTTTGCGCAATTGCCCGAGGGGCACGTGTGGTTTGGACCGGATACCTATATGGGGCAGAATTTGGCTTACTTATTCGAGTCGCTGGCGGATCTCGGTGACTCTGCGGTTCGTTCCGTTCACGCCGACTTCGATGCCGGAAATGGTTCGCTCGGCCCTCGAAAGGTTTCACTATTTTGAAGCTGGGAACTGCATCGTCCACCACCTTTTCGGCGAGGACGTAGTTAGTCGCGTGCAGCGTGATTATGCAGATGCGCTGATTACCGCGCACCTCGAGGTTCCCGGTGCAATGTTTCGCCTCGGCCTTTCGGCACAGCGCCAGGGAAAAGGAGTCGTGGGATCGACTTCTGACATTCTAAAGTTTGTGGACACTTGCGTGATGGGTGCAATTCGTGCGAAGTCTGCAAGGCGGCTAAAGGTGGTTCTCGGGACAGAAGTGGGCCTGGTAACCTCGCTGGTCCGTCAAATTCAGGCTCGATTTCAGACCTGTCGTGAACTCGATTTGTCCGTCGAGATTATCTTTCCAGTAGCGTCTGATGCCGTTGCCGTTACCGGGACCGAGGGACTGCCAGTATTGCCCGGTGTGGCAAGTGGCGAAGGATGCTCGCTCGAGGGCGGTTGTGCGACTTGTCCGTATATGAAGATGAATCACTTGGACGCACTGCTCGATGTGCTCTCAAGATTCGCAGAGAGTGGACATAAGTCCCTGACTGCGTACGCACCGAAGCGATATAAAGGCACGCTGCAGGGCAAAACCCTGGTGCAACTGGGCACGACGCCAATATTGGCCATGCGTCATTTCTCTAAAAGCAAGAAACTCTCTGACGAGCTTGTAGCGCGGGTCATGAATTCGCAAGCCTGAAAATGCAATCGTGGGCCTCACTATCAGGATGCCGGCCGAGTTCTGGATGAACGTGTATCTTTGCTGCATCCACTAAATCAGCGGTCGCGACTCCGGAACAGCAGGTTGGCTCTCCTGGCCATTCCCTGTTCCAGAATCAAGATCGGGGAAGAAGAACCCCGACTGTCGCCAAGAAAACGTAACCAGTGGCCGCGCGCAGGGTCGGGCCCCTGCGCGCCAACAATAAAACTTCCCGGAAGGCCAAGAATGAGGAAGTTTTCTCAAGCGACGGACATAACAGACTCGCCAATAATACTGCCCAAAACTAGCCGGGCAATGCCCACCACATTTCAGCTTACATTAGGCATGCGTTCATGGCGCAGTCAAATTTTCTTCGGGAGACTTGTTTGCCGCAGCGGCCAAATTGGGGATCGCGCTTAGACAGCTCCTTGGCGCGCTGACGCATGTGATTGCGCTCTTCTGCGCTGGCTTCGGGGCGATCGGATCCGGCGAGTAACACGACGTAGCGATCGAGCAATTGCGAGCATTCGTCAGGTGTCAGTGGTTTTCCGCAACCCACCACCAACACGAGGCTCAGCCACGCAAACCTTGAGCCAGCGATGATTCCGTGCCGCAACGACATCAATCAAAACAATCCTTCTGGATAGTGTCGGCGGTCTGGGCGGTGCGCACGCATTGAAGGGCACGTTGCGTAATGCGCTTGCCGACGCAGCCCTTCATCATGGCGTCATGCACGCGGGCGCGGATCGTTTGGATTTGGCCAGGCTGCGGTGGAGCCTTGGTCTTGCTGGCGGCCTCGTACTCCAGGGTCGCGACTCGACTGGCGATCTCTTCACACTCCTGAAGGGTTGCCGGGCGGCCGCAACCCGAAAGAAACAGCAGAGCTGAAAGGCAGGGTAAGACAAAGTATCTGGCTAGGTCGTTAGTGCTCATCATGTAGCGCCTTTTGACTAGCACGGACCCGGAGATTCGTCGTCGTTGACCACTTGCGTCGGCAAAATATAGGGCTGCCGGCGAACTTCCCCAGCGTTGAATACACGTGCAATAGCAGC
This sequence comes from uncultured delta proteobacterium, assembly GCA_963835565.1. GTDB lineage: Bacteria > Myxococcota_A > Polyangia > Polyangiales > Polyangiaceae > FEN-1139. The sequence continues at coordinate 94,734 of CAWIGY010000033.1, read as the reverse complement.
CGGCCTCAGAGGGTTCGAGAACACTTGGCCGAAGGGCCATTTCATATTCAAGCACAATGCGTGGTTGAGCAGATCCGAGGCATTGCGTGATATAGAGCGTGGGTGTCAAGCGTTGTCATCAGAAACGCGACCACCGCCGATATCGAGAGTGCGGCGGCTCTGGGCGCACAGATCGTGCGGCTGCACCACGCGACGAATCCCAATCGCTTCTTTGTGCTCGACGAGGTTGAGCAAGGATATGCTTGGTGGCTCGGTAAGGAGATGGAACGTCCCGAAGCGGTTGTCCTGGTAGCTGAGCTCTCAGGTAGCATCGTTGGTTATGCCTATGGTGCCATCGAAGAACGGGATTGGAGCGTGTTGGTCGATCGTCACGGTGCATTTCACGATCTATGCGTGGCTGAAGCAGTCCGCCGCCAGGGAGTTGGACGAGCCCTGGCGCGGGCGATGATCGAAAGGCTCGAGGAACTTGGGGCGCCACGCATTTTGTTGCGCGCGATGGTGCAGAACGAGAGTGCACAGCGCCTGGCCGCCAAGCTCGGGTTCGCGCACACCATGGTCGAAATGACGAGAGAACGGGGAGCTCCCCATGCCCAAGCCTAGTCGGAAAGGCTTAGCGTGATAGAAACTGGACAGTGATCACTTGCTTCCGAATCCACCTGACCAACCGTCGGGTACCTGATTCCTGCTCGCGTGCACTTCAGCGAAATCCCCTTGCGCAAGATCGATTTGGATACGACAGTCAGAGACGGATCCACGAGGATATAGTCCAGGCGACTCACTTCATTGGCGACGTCATAGTAATGGGTCCACCTGTCCGCGTCGGTGTCATTTCCGAATGGATCAACTAGTAGCCGATTAGCCACCAGGTCTTGAAGCGGTTGGAGATTCGACGGCTTCTTGGTGAAATCCTCGTTGAGATCGCCTAACACAATGGTCTTGCGCGACTTAGCCTGTGCGGCTTTGACGTACTCGGCGACTTTGGCAGCCTGATTCGATCGGAGCACGTCGTCAATCTTTTGAGTATCATCTTGCGCCGTGAAGTGGTTCACCAAGAAGGTGATCGATGTGACCGTCTGCGATCCAACGTCGAGATCTACTTCCAGACAATCTCGAGAAAAAAGTGCATTCATTACGGTCAACTCGCCGGTTGAGTCGTTGTAGTAACGCTGCACGGTGGTCGCGTTCTTGTTCTTGCGATTGGGGTCCAGATCTTCGACATGGGTGCGAATCCCGGTAACGTTGGCGGCCAGGCCCTTTTTTACACACAACCCAACATTAATACCCCGACCGTCGTTGCCCTCGAACAGGATCAATTGAGCAAAGTAACCTGACAGGTATTGATCATTGAACAGTCGCAGCGTCCAAAGATTTTCGACTTCCTGAACCGCAAGAATATCTGGCTGACACTCGAGGATAGCTTGTGCCGTGTTATTGCGCTGGATGGTGGTGGTTGCGCTGGATAACGGATTGCCCTGATAATTGATCGATGTTACTCCCGACATAATTACGCGGGGGTTATGGGGTACGGTTGGATCATCAATCAATGCGTACCGGGTGAAAAGGTTCTCCAAATTGAATGTGGTAATTGTGAGATTCATGGAAAGTCTCCGCTGGTTCAGACCGGACTAACGGTTGTGCTGGCCCCCGCCCCCGACTCAAGCCTGTCCTCGACGGTACTCGCCATTGGTCTGACAGCCAACGGCCAAATCCCGGTGCCGCCGGCTACCCAGAATCGCATCTTTTAGGCTCGTTCCTAAATTGGCACACGACGGGGTCCTGCCCTAAAGGTTTGGGGGGCGAGGCTGCTCTGGGAATGCCGAAATCTGGACGCTTGTTTAGGTCCTGATAGCATGCGATCGATGCCTCGAACCCGAGAGGTGGCCACCGCGCTTGCCGCGCCGGAATTGCTGCTGCGCCAAGCAACCTTGGCCCGCACGTCGGATTTGCGCGCCAAGTATGCACGGCGTGGCCTGGAGCGTGGTACGCGCCTGGACCCGACGATGCGGGCTATGCTGCTGCGCCAGCTCTATTTATCGCTGCTGGAACAGCAGAAATTTGAGGACGCTCTCAAGGTTGCCGAGGAGAGTCTGACAACCGGAGTCATGCGGGATGTAGTTCACCAGGACGCAGCCCGGGCCTGTCTCGGGTTGGGCGACGTGGAGCGCGCCGCTGGCCATTTGCGTTTGGCAAGCCGTATAGGTCCCGCCTCGCGTCGCGCGTTTCACTGTTGGACCTTGGGCAGTGTTCTTTATTTAGCCCAAAAATACGACCAGGCAACGCATGCCCTCGGGCGAGCGGTTCGCTGGGGGACTACCGACAAACCGCTATATCGAGCTCAGTTGGCTCTGGCGCGTCGCGCTTCAGGGCAGAAGCCGGGAGCTCTCGCTGAGCTGTACGAGCAGCTGATCGAGGTTCCTTGTGGCGGAGGTTACGGTCAGTTCGTGCTAGGCGAGCTGGCTTTCTATCAGGGTGACCTCGTAAAGTCTCGCGATCACCTGCGGGCCTTCGTCAAACGAACCACGCAAGGTCGCCTTGCGCTCGCCGTCGCGCTCAAAGGCGAATTGACGCAAGCTCGAAGACTGCTCACGACGATTCGACGAAAGCTCAGGAAGCCGTAGCGATGTTCGCTTCAACAAGTTCAGACGCATTCTCGCAAGCGCTTGAGCGGGGTCCCATGGCGGCCGTCGGCGCCGCTTGGATTGGGGGCGTCTTGGTCAGCCTGACACCCTGCGTTTACCCGATGATTGCAGTCACGGTCAGCGTATTTGGAGCGCGTGAGGCCAAGAGTCGCCTGGAGGGTGTCATGCTGTCGCTGGCATTCGTGGCCGGCATAGTGGCGATGTTTGTGCCACTCGGGGTAGTGGCGGGCCTCACCGGCAGTTTGTTTGGCGCGGCGCTGCAGAATCGCTGGGTGATTACAGCCATCAGCATGCTGTTTGTTACCATGGCGTGCTCGATGTTCGGCGCCTTCGAGTTCGCCTTGCCGTCGTCGCTAACCAATCGGTTGGCGACCCTGGGCGGCATTGGTCCGCGCGGTGCCTTCGTGCTCGGGCTAGTCAGCGGCCTGGTCGCGTCGCCCTGCACCGGTCCTGTGCTAACCGGCATCTTGGCGTTTATCGCCAAGACCCGCAGCGTAGCCCTGGGCGCCGGATCGATGGCTGCATTTGCCCTCGGTTTGGGTCTGCCTTTCTTTTTGGTCGGCGCGTTTGCCGTCCAATTGCCTAAGAGCGGACGCTGGATGGTGCACGTCAAATCCTTATTTGGGATCGTGCTGCTCGTGGTTGCCATCTATTTCTTGGGCAGCGCGTTCCCGGGGTTGCCGCGCCTGGTCCCTGGAGGAATGCTGGGCACTGCACTTTGCATTGCGGCGATCGTTGTTGGGGGCTTATTCGGTGCGGTACATCGAGATTTCGCCAACGACAGCCGAGCCGGGCGGCTTTCCAAGACCGCTGGTGTGCTCTTGGTGACGTTCGGCGGCTTTGCTGGTGCGGCGCTACTCACGCGCCCTTCGGGATCTTTCGCTTGGGAGCACGTGCCGTTTTCTGAAGCGCAAGCGCAGGCGCGCCGCCAATCGCGCCCGCTGCTGGTTAACTTTGGGGCGGCCTGGTGCGGCGCCTGCAAAGAGCTCGACAAAGTGACGTTTTCGCAGCCAAGCGTCAGTCAAGAGGCAGCTCGCTTCGTGGCTCTCAAAGTGGACGCCACTAACGACGAGGATCCGCTGGTCGCCGCCACCATCAAGCAACTGAACGTTCTCGGGCTGCCCACGGTCATACTCTTTGACTCGCAGGGCAGGGAAGCCCAGCGGTTCACAGATTTTGTCACGCCGGATGTGATGCTGGCGTCGCTGCGCTCGGTGCGTTGATGAGCTTCGCCAAAAAAGTCACGGTGGTTGAGTCAGGAACGAACCTGTAGGTTAGGAGTGAAAATCTAAGGCGCGGTTTGTCAACCGGCTGGAGGAGTCCCGTTAGTCCTAGTCATCACTCACGGCTCAAAATCGGCGGCAGGCGCATTCGTCTCCGGTGAGCTTTTGGATGCGCCGCCGCGGGCAGTAGTCGCGGGGCCACCTCCGGGCTTGCGGTTGGTGGCCTTGTCTTTGGAGGGTTCTGGCTTTACGAATGTGACCAGTGGCGGTTCGTTAGACGCGCCTAGGGCGGGATTCGTCGTTACCGCATTGGCCAATCGCTCTACGGTCCGCCGAGCGTCCACGGCCAGGTCGAGTCGGCGCTCGTCCATCAACGCGATTAGCAATTTGGCGTCACTCAAATTCCGATGCACCGATTCAATTTGCGTTGAATCTGAAGCGGCAAAGGCTCGATCGGTTTCTGCCTCCAAGATTGCGGCGCGCGCGGCGAGCCGCTGCAGGGACTGTTCCTTGGCGTTTAGGCGGGCTAGGAGTTTGAGCTCCGAGCGGGCGGTCCGCGTGATCGACTCTGCGTGTCGCAAATTCTCACCGTCGAGGGTGCCGCTCACGCGCATTTGAGCGGCCGTATCGGCTTCGTCAACCGCGTTGAAACCTTCCACGTCCAGTTTGAGCGCGGTGCCCTGCACCAGCAGACCCTGCGCGATAACGGTCGATTGCTCCGCTAAAACGGTGGTGGTTGCGCTGTCAGCCACCTTGAGCTCACTGGCCAAGTCCTTGCGCAATTTTCGTTCTTGCTCCGGCAGTTGGAGCATGGCCAGCTGCTCGTCGTGTAGGTCGGCGAAAAACGAATCGAAGGCCGCATTATGCGAGATGAAGCGCAGCCCCCGCGCCACCGGTGTTGGATCACTGGCAGGCCCACGATAATGACAGGCCGACCCGGTGAATATCAGCGAGAGGAGTAAAACGAAGGTTCCGTGACGCAGCGCCATAAAGATCATTAGAGCGGGTTTTACAGCAACGGAACACCAAAATCGAAAGCCATTGAAAAGTGCTCTACTCCGAGCATTGCAGCGACGCCGCCCAAAGCTCCGCGCTTCGTCCGACGTTGACTACGAACAACGATACGGCAGTGGTGCCGTTGACCCATAATACTCCTTGACCCGCATTGGTATCAGCCGGCGATACATTGACCGCCGGGCCCCAGGGCTGAAGCTCGGCATCGAGCGTCTGCACGCGCACTTGCCAATGACCGGCGCTACCCTCGGACCACTGCAGGATGAATCGGCCTTCCCCGAGGCCGGCTGCAGTGGGCGCAATCGCATCGCCGCCCGGTCCGCCTGGAGCCAACGGCAGGCGTTGCGCGCGCCCGTCCGCGCCTTCGGCGGGCACCAGTGCTGCGTGCACCGCCCAAGGCTCGGCATCGCTCGCGCGCCCCGCGAACGTCACCAGGACGCGTGAGCCGCTCGATGCGATGGCGGGCTGCCCGACGGATTTGGCCTCGGTTTGCAACGCCCGAGGCGCGATTCGATTGCGACCGTCCAATGTGAGCCAACCGAGTTGAATGGTGCCGCTCTGGCCACCTTGACGAAACGTCACGGCATGGCCCAGGTTTGAAATGGTCAACAAACGCGGACCAGTGCATGGGGTGTCGATGTCCGTAGGCCAAATTGTTTCTGGGTTGGCTTGGCCCAGCTGTCGCGCGAAGCCTTCAACGGTTTGACCGAATGAGAACTCGGGCGGCCCAGACACGACGCGTGATTCCTTGAATGCCTCCTTGTCGCGGGCCACAGCAAATGAAAGCTGCGAGCCTTGCACCCGCGGAACGACCGAAGCGACTCGACTGGCGCCGGCCTGACGGAAAGCATACTTTACGCTGCGCGTGATCGGATCAACCAAGATCCCCGCGGCTGAATTGGCCGTGTCGGCAAAACCGACCGCCAGTGATTTGCCGTCGGGTGCGTTGGCAACTATCGGCGCCACGTTCAGGGCAACGCTCGGAGCCAGCCGTTCCGCGGCTCCGACCAGACGACACGGCTGTTTCGGTCGCGACGGCGTCGAACTGGATGCCGCGGCTGACGCAGCGCCGACGGGTTTTTTCGACGAGTCCTGACTCCGAATCACGAATGCCACTGCGCCGACCGCCGCAATCAGCGAAAAACTGACCGAGAGCAGCAGTTTTCGCCCTCGATTTCGGGGGCTCGCCGGCTGCACAGGTGAAACCTTAGGCTCGTCAATTGGCGCAAGGGCAACGGCATCGGCGACCGATTGATCGAGGAGGGTCGCGGGACGGTCGTCTTCATCGCCGCCCAGCACCGAGCGCATTACTAAATCTGGCGCATGCGCTGCAGTGCCGTCATCGGAAGCAAAGTTGGCCAAATCGAGGGCACGTTGCACATCGAAGTTGAAAGTGCCTGAAAAGGTTCGCGGCGGGGGAGGCACGGCTCCCGGCGGTCGCAGCGTGTGCGATATACTCGCTTCGTCGCCTGAGGTTTCAATCAACGTGGGTGCGGCGGGCCGACGCACCAACGGACGTTGAAGCATGGCTGGCGGCACGGGTGTACTCGTATGCCTGACGTAAGTCGAAACCCGGAAGGAATAACGCGGTATCGGCGGTGGTTCGACCGCGGCGGGATCTATGGCTATCGCTACCGCTGGAAGCCGCGCACCCTTGGGAATGGCCGTTGCCAAATCGGCGACTTGGCTGGCGCGAATCCAACTGGTCCAACCCGTGCGCCAAACCCACACATGCGGCGTCATGCGGCCAGTAAGCAGCGCATCCACGAGCTCACGAGCGTCAACCGCGTTATGCACGCCTAGCTCGTTTACCCAACGCCACTGCAGAGGATTGCCGTCCAAGTCTGACTTCCTACCGTTCCAGTTTACGGACAATACCGAATCAAAGGTAGAGTACTGTACCGATTTTGCCTAAGGACGACATGAGCCCGGCCGATTCTGCGAAAAACCGCCTAATTTCGGCTTGGACCCCGCCCGAGAATCGCATCAGGGCGCGTGATTTTCGGCGCGGCATGCACCCATGCACGCCCCACTTGCGCGCTCTTGACAATTTCTTGCAATACAAAACAACTCGAGCGAGCCCGGTTGTGCCAAGCTCGCTCGAGTTTTTCAACTGCTACGGATCAGTAAAATCCGAGACTGCCCAATGTCATATCGACATTGTGAGCAGCACCGTCATTCATCCACTCAAATACGAAGTACATGCCGACGATACCTGGTCCAGGAAGGCTGCCGCATTTCTTCAGGTTATTAGTAAAGCCGCTCCAGGGGATCTGTAGCGTTTGGGCGCCGGCTGCGAGACTCGAGTTCGTGTATTCAAATGCGTCGCCGTTAGCCAACGTCAACCCTATCAACAGCCAATTCCCCGGGATGGTCGTATTCGTTATGTTGACCGTTACCCCCGTTAGCCCCGCGCCGCTAATCATCTGACAACCCAGCCCCGCGTCGGCGAACGTAGTCTGCAAATTCAGGCCAAACCCGCCATTTCCATCCACAGTCTCCGTGCCTCCGCTGGCCTGATAAGTGCCAGTAATATGCATCGTACCGCCTGAACATGCCATTGAGAGATTACAATCGGAAGGGCTGGCAGTGGCAGAATTGCACCAGGGCAGATAGAAGTATCCGGAAGAAGTGCCGTCACCGGCCCAAACGGCAATCGGGCAGGATGTACCCGTCGCGGCCGTCCCCGCCGTGTTGTCTTGGATAGTGAACAACTTTGGATTCGGCGTGCAAGCGTTGCCTGTCACTATTGTTCCAGCGTCCAAAGGGCACGCGGGCAGCGTCGATGCAGCTGTCCCTGCGCCACCCGCCGAAGTGTGGCCACCCACGTTCGTGTTAGCCGTACCGGCACCGCCTCCGACGTTGGTGCTAGTGCTGCCACCCGTGGTGCCGGCGGTGCCGCCGGTGCCCGTGTTGTTGCTGCTTGAGCTCACGCAGGCCCAGGCGAAACTTCCCGCCATTGCTCCAAGGAGTGCCAGGCTGACGACAGTACGTAAGTGATGATTGTTTTGCTGATTCGCGCTAGACATGCGTTATCTCCGAATTAAAATATTGCGACCTTGGGAATTGGTTGCAGTCGCTGGCACCACAACCACCCGCCACTGCTGGGACATCGCGACCCACCGCGGTCTCCCAATGAGGCGGAAACGATATTACAGTTGCAGCAACTTTGTCAATGGCTCATTTGGGCTCACCGGCCAAACAAGCCACATTTGAGCCGTCTCAGGTTGCCGTGGTTCCCTTTGCCCAAGAGCATGCGCATTTGAGACCCTAAGGCGCAAAACCTTTCGATTTTGAGTCAACTTTTCGGCAAGCTGCGTTTGGGGTTGGGGCCCCGAACTGGGAGGATTCCCGTTAGTCTGTCAGGCGATAATCAAAGCCATGGCTGATCCTGCCCGGCGCCGCGCGACGCTACGAAACCGGGGCGCCGCTCCAGCCGATGTTGGCCGGCGATCAGAATCGGAGACTTCTGCAGACCGCGTTATTCCCTAGCCAACGTAACGCTGGCGCGCAATTTGGGAACGAAACTAAAGTCGCGCAGGAGTGCCGAGCCATCGGCAAGATCCGTTATTTGTTCGAGCGGGCGCCGCAGCCTAACGTGTGAATAGAAACGCTCAATGATTTCCGGCATGGTCCAATTGCGAAGCGCTATGCTAGAGCCCGGCAAGTACTGATGATAACCGGGCCGACGCTGCTCGACCACGCGCGATACCAATTCGCCCGCGTCCGACAGCTGCAGGTGAATTAATGCATCGCCGAGGTTCATCATGCCGGGGACCAATGCCGGTGCAGATTCAAGGTTATTGACCCAGAATTGGCGCGGCAGCATGGGAAAGCGCAGTGAGGTTGCCGATAGCGACGGCTTATCTTGTACCAGCAAACGCAATAGGCGTTCAGCCGCATCCTTGCTGGCGGCGTAGGAATTGAGACCGGGATCCGCAGGGGCGTCACCATCCAAGGGCAAGTAGGGAAAATCAAATGGCTCTATGCGACGGCCCCCAGGACTGCGCAACATGACTTGAATGGAGCTCGCGAAGATGAGGCAAGATATGTCCAAGTGGTAGCCAGCCCAAAAGACATGGGCATTCATTGCGGTATTTTCAGCAAAGATACGCTGTGGCGACAGGCCCACGAATGCATTCGGATGATTGCCGAGGTGCACAATCGAGTCGCAGCCATCTGCGACGCGGTACACGAAGAGTTCATCGCGCAAATCGCCCAGTTCAATGCGAACTGGGTAGTTGGGCACGTAGCGAAGATCAGTGGCACGAACAGCGTGGCCACGTTCGAGCAATGCCGTAGTGACCGCCGTCCCCAGGTTCCCAGTGGCACCCGTCACAAGTACATTCAATTGGGGTAATCTGGAAGATTTCGAGTCAATGTGCATAGACAATGAGGTTGTGAAGAGTTGGGTCCTTTGCTGGACATACCACGGACCGCTCATCCTGGGTCGAACAGTCGGGTAGCGACAAAATTGCAGCTTGGGTAAGTGACGACACACAGGAAACGATTCCAGTATCACAAGAATTTCGTTGGATTCAGCTTAGGGCGCAACTGCAGCGACTTTGGAGCGCGATCGAAAAGAGATGCTATCCGGCGCCAAGTGATCTATTCCGTGGCGGAAAAATCTGAGGCTCCGAGAAATGCTCAGCCAATGGAAAGAGCCCGACTCATCAAACTCATATGCTCGGACAAAAACGCATCATTCACCGGGAAGTAGTTTAGGCTACGGCTCCCTTTTTGAGATTAGCAGGCCGGAGGAATCATGAGATTTGGTGATGGCGCTTGGAGAATGTTGCCGGGAGTCAGCCCGACTTATCTGGCCCGTGTTGAAGCCGTCACGCTGTCTCCCTGCGCAGTGGTGCTTAACGTTTTCAGCAGACTCGAGAAAGAACGCTGGGTCACTTTGTTCGGGCATATGTTCACGGTGACGCTGACGTCGCCGTCGGACAACGTCGTCAGAGTGCAGATCACCCACCACAAAGGTAGAAAAAGGGTCGGTCCCGACTATGTTCTGCAAAATGCCGAGCCCGGTCCGCTCGAAGCCAAGGTTTCGCAAGAGCAAATCGAATTTGTGGTCGGAAGCCTGAAGGCAATCGTTTCCAAGGAGCCCTTCAGTCTGAAATTCGAGGATGCCGTCAGCGGTGTCCCCGTGACTTCAAGTCCCCATAAGGCGCTGGGACTCATGCAAAAGGAGGGAGCTGGCCTGCACATGCGTGAACAGCTTACGCTGCGTCCCGGTGAACTCGTTTATGGGCTGGGTGAGCGATTTCAGGCCTTCTCTCGCAACGGCCAATGCGTTGACATCTGGAATGACGATTGCGGCACCTGTTCGGACAAGGGTTACAAGGACGTTCCATTCTTCCTCACCAGCCAGGGCTACGGTGTTTTCGTAAACTCCTCGGCGCGCGTGTCATTCGAAATTGGCACCGAACAAGTGATGCGGGCGCAATTCTCGGTCCCCGGCGAGGATCTGGACTACTTTCTGATTTATGGGCCGTCGCCTAAAGAGGTACTGACGCGTTACGGGGCGCTCACGGGGCGACCCGCGTTACCGCCAGCCTGGTCCTTTGGCCTCTGGCTAACCACGTCTTTCGTTACCAATTACGATGAACAAACGGTGATGGGGTTCGTGGACGGAATGCGGCAACGCAATCTGCCGCTACACGTGTTTCACTTCGATTGTTTTTGGATGAAAGGTCACCATTGGGTCAATTTCAAGTGGGACGAAGAGGTGTTTCCCGATCCCGAGGGCATGCTCAAACGGCTGAAAGACGCGGGGCTTCGCATCTGTGTTTGGATCAATCCCTATGTGGCGGAACGCTCGCATCTATTCGATGAGGGGATGGCTGGCGGGTACTTGCTTTGTCGTTCGAACGGCGATGTCTATCAGGTGCCTACCTGGCAGGCTGGAATGGGCATCGTTGACTTTACCAATCCGAAAGCGACTGCCTGGTACCAGGAAGAACTTCGCAATCTCTTGTCGCAGGGTGTCGATGCCTTCAAGACAGACTTCGGCGAGCTGATCCCGACCGATGTGGTTTACTATAACGGAGCCGAACCGCTGCGGATGCACAATTACTACACGTACTTGTACAACAAGGCCGTGTTTGACGTGCTGACTGAGGAACGCGGTACCGGCCAGGCTCTGGTATTCGCTCGGTCTGCTACGGCGACCAGCCAGCAATTCCCCGTGCATTGGGGCGGCGATTGCTACGGCACGTTTGAATCGATGGCGGAGAGCCTGCGTGGCGGGCTGTCACTAACTTTGTCCGGATTTGGTTTTTGGAGTCACGACATCGGAGGTTTCGAACATACGGCTCCGCCGGCCGTGTACAAGCGGTGGATTGCCTTTGGCTTGTTGTCCTCGCATAGCCGGCTTCACGGAAATTCTTCGTATCGAGTGCCCTGGCTCTACGACGAGGAGGCAGTGGATGTCCTGCGGCAGTTTACGCAACTCAAATGCCGATTGATGCCCTATTTGATGGGTCTTGCCGTGACGGCCCATGAAAGTAACGTGCCGATGATGCGGGCCATGATCCTGCAATATCCCGATGATCCAGCCTGTCGCACCTTGGATCGACAATATTGCCTCGGCGACGATCTGCTAGTTTCACCAGTATTTCACGAGAGTAAAGCCGAGTATTACTTGCCGGATGGAAAATGGACCCATCTTCTAACCGGTGAAGTGCGCAGCGGTGGTCGTTGGTTCGTCGAAGACTTCGACTTCTTCAGCCTGCCCTTGTGGATCGCGCCCAATGGAATTATTCTCATGGGTTCACAGCTTGAGCAGGTCGAATATGACTACGCGGCTCAAGTGCGCTTGGTTCTTGGACATCCAGTTGGGCAATATTCTCGTGAAGTGAATCTCTATGACCCGGCTGGTAAGCTTGCAAGTGTCTTCAAGGTGGCGCAACGAGACGCAACCATCACGGTAAATAACCCAGCTGGACGAAGCGACTTCGAGGTCCAGTTGCCCTTTGCGAAAGATGTTCAGCGCATTGAAGGCGGCCGCCGTATTGCCGGGTCGATTGGCACGACGCGAACCCCTGGCGACCCCGGTGGCATCATTATTCGGGCTACCAGTCACGAACTGAAGATCACCTGGACCTGATTCAATACTCCATGTTGCACTCGGAAGATGCGGTAATAAGTTGTGTGCGCCAAACGCAGAAGTTCCAGAATATACCGAACAAACGATGGCGCGCAGGGTCGGGTCCCTGCGCGCCATCGGGAAAAAGTATCCCCAGAAACGGTGCTAAGATTTATGCATGTTAACCAAAGACGGACTCATCAAAGAACGCGCGAAATCGGACCCAAGAAAGTAGCGAAAGATCAACAAATTCCGGGGAAAATGCAATTTTCACCCAGAGAAATTAATAAGGTATCATCGATGTCGGAATATCATTCATTGCGGTTAGGGCAGATGCTATGCGCCGTGGCTCTGACCGCTAGTTTCGGATGCGTGTGCCCGCCCTGCGAGGCACCAGGAGCGGCTGGACCCAAACCTGCGGCGGTGGTGCCCGTCGGCAGTCGCCTCGTGATCTGGGACGGCGAGGGTGGGGGTATCGAAGGCGGCAAGAGTTGGGCTGATTGCGACAAGAAAGGCGCTTGTAAGGCCACGCTGGCTCCAGTTGCAAAATTGGGCAAAGACCACTCGAGCGGCTTAAGATTTCATGCCGAAGGCGAAGGCTGGCAGGGTTCTGGCTGGAACTGGTTCGGCTGGTGGCCAGAAACTGCCGGTTCAGATTTTCGTCCATACACGCACCTGACCCTTTGGGTGCAGGTGTCATCCAAGACTCCTGAATCGGCGCCTGAACCCGGCGCTCTCGGATTCGCATTCGGATGTAGCGCCGGCAAGAAGGGCAGCGCGACCATTACACTCAGTAAGTACGATAAGAATCTGTTCGATGGCCAATGGCACAAGGTAACCATCCCGCTCGCAGATTTCTACGTGGGTAAGGAGGGTGCCGAATTCGATCCGGGCACGGCTTGGGAATTCCGGTTCAATCACTGGGCCGCCACTCCCCGGAATTTTGACATAGTTGTGGACGATGTGGCGGTCGAAAAGCAGTAACACGGCCCCTCCTCAAGCGCTAAGACGAAAAAAGTCATGGCGCTTGACCCATGTTCTCAGAATGCCGACGTCTCCCGACTACGGCGCGCCGTCGAGCGATGCATTGTCGTTCTGAGCACGGGATTATTAAAACACCCCAAAAACTCAGGCTTGCGAGAGCGGTTAAGCGACGGCAGCCTCAGCGAGCGCCAGTTCTATCAACAACTCCAGCTGCGACTGTTGCAGGTTGTGGCGTGGAATCTTGGCGAACGAGTTGGAATTATTCCCGATGGATCCGCCAACGCCAAGGAGAGATATCTTCGAGCTTATTCTAGTCATCAATTGTGTCAATTAGAGGCAAAAAATCCTGGAGCAGATCAAGGGGGATTATCGCAAAGGCTGCAGCGGGTCCTGCTCGCGCTGTGGCAAGGTGATGAATCGATTGCCTTGACTCCATGTGGCTCGACTTTGTTTGACCCCGCTTACGTTCACGACCTAGCGAGCTTCGAATGTGGGGATGAGGAAATTGGCAATCTCCTTACAACTATCTCGAACGAAATCTTGGTCAATCCAGAGCCTGCCAATGAAACTTCGCGCCTGGACGTGCAAATCTTGGGGCGCGTTCACGAATGGTTGCTGGAATTGAACCTCGTGGTAGATTATCGAGATTGGTCGGTATTCATTGAGACGGTCCCAGGCCACGAGCGCAGAGCGACCGGGAGCTACTTTACCCCGCCTGATCTTGTGGAAAATCTCCTCGATTTAGCCTTGGAGCCTTTGCTTGATGAGCACATTATTGGTTTTAGCCCTGAGGCGGCACAAGCCGCAATTCTGCAGCTGCGCGTAGTTGATCCTGCATGCGGTACGGGCGTGTTCTTAATAGCCGCCGCGCGGAGAATTGCGAGTCGTCTCGATACGCTTGGACTAAGGACTCAGGCTGACCAGGGCCAGAACCACACTACGACGCTCACGGAAGTCATATTACACTGTCTTTACGGCGTGGATATTGGAAATACTGCCGTTCAACTGTGTCGGCTAGCGTTGTGGTTTGAATGTGGGCCACCTTACCGACCGCGCACACAGCTGGAAGACCATATAAAATGTGGTAATTCGATGCTCGGGGCTTGGCCAGCGTTGATGGCAGAAGGAATACCTGACATTGCTTACGAGCCGTCGGAAACGGACGACGTGGAATATGCCAAATCGCTCAAAAAGCAAAATCGACGCGAGCGTGCTTTGCGTCTTTCTAAGGCTACCAATAGCAGGTGTGTCGAAGTACGCCGGTGCATTTCCGGAGAGTTTGACACCAAGGCGCAATCACGAATTGGAGACGCTTGCTAGTTTGTGGTGCGCAACATTCGTTTGGCCGAAGCGGTCTGGCAACCACGTTCCCACGCAGGAATTCTTCTCTGCATTATCTCGCGGGGAGACGAGTTGCCCGAAGCCTTGGAACAGGAAATTCGAATTCTATCCCAGAAGCATCGGTTCTTTCACTGGCACCTTCACTTTCCTGAAATCTTTGGCGAGTCCCCCAGCTGGGCCTTCGGGCGGCGGGCAAGTCTCTTGGTTTCGACTTAGTCATCGGAAATCCGCCGTGGGTCGCTCACGCTGGGCGCTCGACGCAGAATTTGCCGAAAGGTGTCAAGCATTTCATGCTTCATTGTTATGCCTCCTTTGCGGGTTTCCCCACCACGCATGGGGTGTTCGTGGAAATGGCGACGCGCATAATTGGACAAGGGGGTCGCGTTGGCCTGGTAATACCCGCGTCGGTTGCCGATCTGGCGGGTTATGCCCCAACTCGGGCGGTGCATGATGAACGTTGCGTTATTCTGGTTCCGTTGCCTGACTATGGTGAAGGGCGCTTCACTGGTGTTACTCAGCCGTGCATTGCACTAGTCTCTCAGCGCACGAATGCTGGGCGTTTGATTCAGGACAGAGGGAAGCCTTGGCAGCTGAGCCGACGTGATTTGGATGCAACAGGCGCGACACTGTTGGTCAAATGGGAGCGCCTCGCTCCACTTCCACCCGAACTTTTCGGTGAACGAGGTTTTCAATCGACTCCGAAGTGGCGTCAATACATTCACAAAACTACCCAACCAGAACCTCCGTACACACTTGCGATGCGGGAGGGCACGGATGTGCGTGAGTTTCAATTAGGCGCACCGCGCCTTTTTGCCGACCCTTGTGCGCTAAAAGGCGTATTGAGACCTCTCGCGGAGTTTGCTCAAGTGACTTTGGTTATTCGCCAGACTGCACGCTATCCAATTGCAGCACGAAGCGATGGGCTTGCATTTCAGAAATTCTCTTTTGGCAGTGCTGGCACATGAGCATTGGCCTTGGCCTTTAATACTTTGCTTGCTGAACTCTTCACTCTTTCGTTGGTGTCACTACCACCGATATCGGGATGGCCGTCAGCCGATTCTTCCGCAACTGAAGGTGGGCCATCTCCGTTCACTGCCGGCGCCCGTCACGCATAACGCCAATGTGCTCTCAAGGCTCGAGAAGTTGGGCTTAGAGCTAGCAACACGCAACTACGGAATTCAAGAATACGAGCGTGCTATTCTTGATGATTGCGTGGGTACGCTGTATGCGCTGGAACCTAAAGAGCAGTCGATGGTGACGCGATGGCACTCGACTCGACCGCGCTAAAAGTGCCAAGGTGGCTGCAGCGCGCGGATGCGCTAGCATAGTTATATCGTTACCCGTGACTAGGCTTTGAAGAACAGGAAAACCATGTTGAATCGAGGCTACTTCGGTGAATTCGGCGGGGCTTTTTTGCCCGAAATATTGGTGGCAACATTCGACGAGCTGGAGGCAGCCTTCAACGACGCCAGAGCTGACGCAAGCTTCTGGAAGGAATACGAACAACTTATGAAGACGTATTCTTGTAGACCAACACCTCTAACATTTGCCAAGAACCTGACGCAAGAATTGGGTGGTGCGCGCGTCTACGTAAAGCGTGAAGACTTGAACCACACCGGGTCACATAAGGCCAACAATGTCATGGGGCAAGGTCTGTTAGTGAAACGCATGGGCAAGCGAAGAGTAATTGCAGAAACGGGAGCCGGTCAGCACGGCGTAGCCACTGCGACAATGGCGGCCAAGTTTGGTTTCGAATGCACCATTTACATGGGTGAAGTCAACGTGGAACGGCAGAGAACCAATGTATTCTGGATGCAACAACTGGGTGCCGAGGTCGTTCCAGTGCAGAATGGTTCACGGACTCTGAAAGATGCGATTAACGAAGCATTCCGGGATTGGGTCAGCAACATGGACACCACGCACTACGTTTTAGGAACTGCTTGCGGACCGCATCCCTTCCCGACCATGGTCGCATTTTTTCAAGCAATTATCGGCAAAGAAGCCCGCGAGCAAATCTTGAATATCGAAGGTCGCCTGCCGTCGCGAGTATACGCTTGTGTTGGCGGCGGTTCGAATGCTCTGGGTATTTTTAGCGGCTTTTTGCAAGACAGCTCGGTCGAGTTAGTCGGAGTGGAAGCCGGAGGCAAGGGCCTACCAAGCCATCAGCATGCTGCCCGCCTAGCGTCAAGTGACGCAAGCGTCGGTGTCGCCCAAGGGTATCGAACGTATTTCTTGCAGAACTCAGACGGTCAAATGCTCGACACTCACAGTGTCGCCGCGGGGCTCGACTATATTGGAGTATCTCCAATACTTTCGCATTTGCAGCAGACCCGGCGCGTTCGGTTTGAGGCAGCAACTGATTCGGAGGTCATTGAGGCGCTGGCTTATACAGTGCGAAAGGAAGGTCTGATTCCGGCATTAGAATCAGCCCACGCATTTGCTCGGGCATTTGTCGAAGCGGGTCAGCTGTCGCCAAACGATAATATCATTATTAATCAGTCGGGCCGCGGCGACAAGGACATTTTCACGATTGCAGATGCGTTTAATGACCCGGGTTGGCAACAATTCATAAAGACGAAGGCAAAAGGTTATCATGCTGAGTGAGTACATAGCGGGTAAGTCAAAAGAGAGGCGCATCTTGCTGATGACTCATCTTGTTATCGGCTACCCGAGCGTAGCGGAATCACTGCGGTTGGTCAACATCATGGTCGATGCGGGGGTTGAACTTATGGAACTTCAAATTCCATTTTCCGAACCGATTGCTGACGGACCTATAATTGCACAAGCTAACCAAAGTGCTCTTGCAGCTGGGATGAATGTCGAGAGCTGTTTTGATTTTGCCCGGCAAGTTGTCGACAAGTACCCAATTCCATTCTTGTTTATGAGTTACTACAACATTCTGTTCTGTCGCGGAATCAGTCGATTTGTCGGAGCAAATGGGCGCAGTGGGCTTAAGAGCCTGCTATAATTCCCGATTTGCCCCACGAAGAAGCCAACGAGTATTTGATTGCCACGAAGCAACAAGGGATTGCCCCAATATTCATATTCTCGCCGACGACTAGACCCGAACGAATGCAGATGATTGCGGATGTTGCCGAGGGCTTTGTGTACTGCGTAGCCCGGCAAGGGGTGACTGGACAAAAAACGCGCTTCTCCGACGAGCTCGGAAGATACCTTGCGCGTTGCCGTGAGGCAACGCCATTGCCGCTTGCCTTGGGTTTTGGAGTGCGAAGTCGAGAAGATGTAGCTTACCTTGAAGGCAAAGTTGACATTGCTGTGGTCGGTTCTGAAACCATTCGAATTATTGATGACTATGGGTTGGATGCCGCCGGTGAGTTTATTCGTAGCCTAAGAGATTGACGCGCGCACATTCTCATAACAAGCCAATCGTGCCAATGCATCCCACTACGAGTCCGACGGTTGCCGGCAAGAGAACACGACTGAGAGCTCGGTTTCCAAGCCAGCTTGCAAGGCCAAATTTGACCAATGTGTTGGCGCAAACGCCGAGCAAAATGCACCGAGCCAAGGACGCGATAGACGGCGGCCGGTTTCTGGGCAAGCTCTGCAATGCTAAGTACGACGGCGTCGACGTCAGTTGCCCCTGCCAGCGTCGAGACGCCATAGAGTCCAGCGGTCGGTGAGTATAGCTGCGCGAGCTTGGAAGCCAGTAGAACGACCGCAAAGACCAAAGCAAATTTCATCGCGCTAATCAATCGAAACGGATTATTTAGGATCACGGGCTGCGGTAAGGTGGGCGCTGCGATCTTGACCGATGCACGGCGCATATACCAAAAGGCTAGTGCACCATTGTACAGTCCAAGCGCTGACAACGGCAACCACATTATGGATATAAGCGGCCACCCCAGGAGTGCCGTCAATACGATTACGCGAAGTATCATCACCGTCCAGGCTAATAGGGTTCCTGCCCCGAAAGCCTCGTCGTTCGACGCATCGTCATGACTCTGACGAGCAAATGTGAGTGTGACGGCAGTCGAAGACACCAAGCCACCGAAAAAACCTGTAATTACCGTCCCGCGCGCCGCGCCCCAAATCCGAACCGTTACGTAACCAATCATCGACAGCGTCGATATCAGGATTACAAGCCACCAAAGCTTGTATAAATTGAGGGCAGCCCAAGGATCAATGGCATGATTGGGCAAGAGTGGCAAAACGATGAAGGATGCGAATAGAAGGCGTAGCGTCGCGAGCAATTCCTGTCGGCTGATTCGAGCGACCGCGTCGTGGAGAGGCTTTTTCAACGCGAGCAATGCTGCCGTAACGATCCCGAGCGCGACTGCGAGCGTGGCATGACCAAGCAGCGTAATGCCTCCCAGCAGATAGACCACCAGCGCAGCAACCTCTGTCGTTATTCCGGCGGAGTCCTCCCGCACGCGGCGCTGAACTAAGTAGGCTGCCGTAACCAATGCAGCGACGCACCCAAGGCCAACCTCGAATGGTACCAGCGAGCCTTGCCCGCGGGCAAGCCAGCCACAAAGCGCACCGAGTACCGCAAAAAGCATGAATGTGCGTAAACCGGCGAAGCTTGACTGCTCAATTTGTTGGTGTTGCAGCCTTTCGATGCCAACGAGCGCACCAATAAACAATGCGGTCCCCAGCGATTGCAGGAGCTTGAGATCCATGACCTGACCCAATATGAGCGTACCTCAGCCCCGTGCGAAAATACTAACGAGAATCCTCCTAGCCGGTGACGCCATGTTTGCTATTTCCATTTGAAATGCCGGCACGCCGTGCGTTGGGTTTTCATTGGTGACCCGCAGGTTCACTACGCCCTTCGGGCGTTCCTCGCTGCGCGAGGACCGTCTGCCTCCGTGAAAATGTACAGCGTGCTGCACTTTTTCACTCCGGTTCGTTGCGACGTTTTTATTGTGTTGGTCGTCCGGGCCCCGGCCCGGAAAACTGCCTTGCCGAAAAGTTGACTCAAGATGGACGAGTTCTGGGCTTTAAGGTCGCTAACGGGAATCCTCCCAGCCGGTGAAGTCCTGTTTGCCGTTCCTATTTGAATTGCCGGCACGCCGTGCGCCTGGTTTCGTTGGTGACCCGCTCGTCCGTTCACTACGCCCTTCGGGCGTTCCTCGCTGCGCGACGACGCTGAGGAGTGGTCGAAGGACCAGGACCGTCTACCTCCTTGAAAAAGTGCAGCCCGCTGCACTTTTTCACTCCGGTTCCGACGTTTTTATCATGTGGGTGTTCCGGGTCCCGACCCGGAACACCGCATCAGGAAAAGTTGACTCAAGAACGCTTGAGGACCGCTAAGTCCACAAAAACACCAAGGCGGGATATCCGCCGGTTCCTCGAGGATTACCGCCGGCTCCCGCCTGGCTATTGACTGCCCGTCGTTGGAATACTCGGGGCCAGTTTCACGGTGTTACCGCGTAATTTCAGCTTGGTTTCTGATTTATGCAGCTCGTGTTCCGCACGGGAAGGACTACAGCCGATTGTGCCCGGGGCGCCATGGGTCATCTTTCGGTCTGCAGAGCTACCTCCTTTTTTTTGGTTCCACAGTTTAGCTACACATTCCTGGCTCCAGCCGTCACCGCAGATTTGCCTGGTTTGGCTTTGCCTTTTCGCCGTCGGCGTTCGGCCGCTGGCGCCAAGACTTATGCAACCTTTTCTATGTATGCGCTTTGCAACTCGATCCGTCAAGCAGATCTATGCCGAAGCTTTCACATTTTTTGGTGCACGGAAAATTCTAAACGGCTGCGAACATTGGGACCTTTTATTCTTAACCCTGTTTTCGGGACTGCCGTACCTGTTCCACTTGGGGTTTTCCGAGGATCGAGCGATTGAGCCTGCCCTAACTGACGCCCTCAGGTATTCCCCAGCCTAAGGGAGTATTCCTCAATATTTGGGCGTTTATTGCGTATATATGGGGTGCCCTGAAGGGGACGGAACCAAGCTTCAAGCAACTTCAGTGCCTAGGACAGACGCGATGAATTGATGCGGAGGGCGCCTGGCATCACAATCGGCGTGCCTTCCCCCCTCCGCGCTCTAGCGAAAGTCATGCCAAACAATTTGAACGCCCATGGTTGCCATACAAAATATCTCTAAGTCGTTTGGGGCTAGGATTCTTTTTTCCAACGCTATTTGGACCTTCGCTCCGGTGCTCGTTATGGACTGGTAGGTGCCAATGGGTCCGGGAAAACGACCTTGATGCGCATTATTTCGGGCGATGAGTTGCCGTCAGACGGACAAGTTACTTATCCGAAACAGATGCGCCTAGGCGTGTTGAAGCAAGATCAGTTCTTGGGGGACCATGAACGGGTGATCGACGTGGCCATGCAAGGCGATAGAGTCGTGTTTGAAGCGATTGCCGAACAGAGTCAGCTAGTGAACTATGGCTCCGCCTCGCCGGAAAGGGTTACCGAACTCGACGAGGTTATTCGTGTCCACGCGGGCTGGACCTTAGAATCGCGCAGCAGCGAGATACTTGCAGGGTTAGGCATACCGGTCTCATCTCATCGTCGGCCGTTGGCGACTTTGTCCGGTGGGTTCAAACTGCGAGTGCTGCTCGCCCAGGTCCTGGTGTCACGTCCGGACCTGTTGCTTCTTGATGAGCCGACGAACCACCTCGACATTCTTTCGATTCGTTGGTTGGAGAAGTTTCTTATGGGCTTTGCAGGCTGCGCGGTCATCATATCTCACGATCGTAGATTTCTCGATCACGTGGCGACTCACATTCTTGATGTTGATTACGGTACAGTCACCCCCTATGCCGGAAATTACAGTCAATTCGAAGAGCAAAAGGCGGCCGTGCGCGAACGTAAAGAGGCGGAGATTGCTTGGCAAGAGAAGATAGTGGCCAACAAGCTAGCCTTCGTAGAACGATTTCGATACAAGGCCACAAAGGCTCGCCAAGCGCAGAGTCGGGTTAAGCAAATTGAGAAGATCGAGATTGCGGAATTGCCGCGTTCCACGCGCAGGTTTCCTCGATTTCGATTTGATGCGTGCAGGCAGAGCGGTGTGGACGTGATTCGCGTCGAAGGTGTTAGCCAGAATTTTGGCGAACATAAGGTGCTTTCCAACGTATCGCTGTCAATTCGACGCGGCGAACGAATCGCAATAATTGGTCCGAACGGAATCGGAAAATCGACTCTTCTCAAAATCATTGTGGGTCGCCTAAAGTCCGATGAAGGTTGTGTCACCTTCGGGCATGAGACGCATTGCGGGTATTTTTCCCAGGATCATCACGATCAGTTGGGTGAAGGCAAATTGACGCTGCTTGAGTGGCTTTGGAGTTTTTGTTCAACTCAGACCGAAGGCTGGGTTAGAAGCCAACTTGGAAAAGTCCTGTTTTCCGGTGATGAGGTTCTCACAAGACTTCACACGCTGTCCGGTGGAGAGTCCGCGCGTGTCCTGTTTAGCCGGCTAATGGTTGAGCAACCCAATGTGCTCGTACTCGACGAGCCTACCAATCATCTTGACATTGAAGCGACTGAATCTCTGGTAATAGCGTTGCGGCAATTTAGCGGAACCTTGCTGTTCGTGTCGCACGACCGCTGGGTCGTGTCTCAATTAGCCACGCGAATCGTGGAACTTATTCCCGAGGGGTACCGAGACTTTCCTGGTACTTTCGACGACTACCTCACCCACTGTGGGGACGACCATTTGGACTCGGAAAATGTTGCCTTGCGTGCCAAGGCAGAAGAAAAATTAATGAATAGCGACGGAGCGACGCGCCGCGAGGCGGAGTGGCGACTCCGCGACGAATTGAAGAAGAAGCGTAATCGACTTAAGCATCTACCCACGCGTCGCGACGCCGCCTTGCTAAAAGTGGAAGACCTCGAAAGGCAAATTAAGACTATCGAATGCAAGTATGCACAGCCCGACTTTTATTTTTCCACTTCTGCGGAGCAGCTGGGGTCATTCCACAATTTGCAGCGACAGCTTCAAGACCAATTGACCGATGCGATTTTGGATTGGGAGGCACTGGAAACGGAGATTTCCGTCCTCGAGCGAGAGTTGCGTTTGGCAGGCAGTAGCGGAGAAATTTAACGTGAATCGTACTGGAACGGCGCCAATACGGGCTTATGGGCCGACCGAATCCAAGACGTTTGCTTGGCCGTTTGCCGGATCGCGGTACACCTTATGCCCCGATGTGGTTCCGTCCCAGCGCGCCTAAGCTGCAGAACTCTTTGGCCCTGGTCTTGTTCGCGTTGGCCATACCCGGTCATGCAACTGAACGTGCCGCGGTTCACGTCGTTCAACCGGGGCAAAAGCTGGCTTCGATTGCCAAGCGATATGGAATGTCGTTAGACGATATTTGCCAAGCCAACGGACTGCGGAAAAGTGCGAGGATTTATCCGGGACAAAGGCTGAGCATTCCGGGCCCTGGTGGGGAGACCTATGCAAAGTCTGACGGATCAGTCGATCCGGAAGAAACGTCAACCGCAACTCGCGAACACCCTGTTCCAGCACCAGCATTGAAAAACAGTGCGCGCCCCATATCGCCCAGTGTCGCAGCTCACTACGAGTCTTTACCTAAACACAAGGGGCTAGTTCGCGTCATCGGTTATCACGGCGACTGGCAAGGCCAGCTAGTCGATCGCAGAAGCCACCTAGTTTCAAAGAGCGTAGTATCAGTGTCGCGAATTTTGGCCTGGCCCCACAAAGACTTTCGCATGAATGATCGCCTGTTGACGATTCTAGCCCAAGTGAGCGATCATTTCGGTGGCCGACCACTCCGCGTGGTCAGCGGTTATCGCACGACTTCTTGGGTAGAGGAATCGAAGCACCCCCTGGGACGTGCCTGCGACTTCGTGGTGCTGGGAGTGCCGAATACGGCATTGCGAGACTATTTGAGAACACTGGACAGCGTGGGTGTTGGCTACTACCCGAATTCGACATTCGTGCATTTGGACGTTCGGGAAAAGAATACTTATTGGGTGGACTACGCGGGTCCTGGCGAGCCTCCGCGACTCACGCCAACCGCAGTCATTCCAAGAGACCCCAGTGCCTCTGCCGATCTTCAAGCGGAATTTGTGTCACCTTCAAGTGACGCTGAAGCCGCATCTGAATCTGAAGGGCCCCCGACCGCGGACCGTACGCATCGGGCAGGAATTCCTGTTCGACCCGATCCTTCAATATCGGCATTGACGCATTAAAACTCATTCATCTTGAGTCAAGGTTTCAGAACGCAGTTGTCTGGGTCGGGGGCCCAGACAACCAACACCATCAAATCCTCGGAACGAACCTGCGGGTTATCAGTGAAAATCTAAGGCACAGCTTGCCAACTTTTCAGCCTGGATTAGCCGGTTGGGTGCAACCGGCTGGGAGGAGTCCCGCTAGTTCATTAGACATGTATGCAACAATTGGCGCAGCCTGTCCCTCCACTGATATCTCGTCGAGTTCCGAATACGGTGGCCTACACAAGCACAGGATCCCCTGCGTTTCGGCAGTCGGGTTGTGGTAACTGTGAGGAAAATTTCTTGGCCAAAGACGGACGCTTCCTCGCAACCCGAGATTATCCTGCACTAGGACACCATTGGTTAGCAACATCTCGGCTTCGTGGATTTGTCGGTGCATGTGAAGTGGCACATTGCGCCCGGGTGCCAGATTCACCCTGTAAATTCCGAGCTTAGGTGTTTCATGCACCAGGTGCAGGCTGCCAAAGGATCGCTCCTGAACCCGATAGCTGACGTCGCTCCGGTGGCGACACACCTCCAGACACGGGATTGCTCGCCCAAGCAGACCTTCCGGCTTCTCGATACGGAGCCTGACAGATTCAATAGCTGCGCGATGCTCGCCCTCGGTGGGTGGAAGAAGCAAAGTGCGACACAGCGCATGACAAGCTGTTTCGAGTAATTGAAACTGACCCAAGTGCAACAAGAACAAAATTTGAGACGCCACGATTTCGTAGTCTACCGTTTCCTCGAGACGGTCACTGCACGCAGCGATATCTGTGTTCAGGTGAAGCTCTGCTTGTACCAGCAAGCGTTGCGGGCTTACTCGCTCCGAAGCGTTGACACCTATGATACAGTCAACCTTCAAATCTCTTAATTGAATGGTATCCGAATTCACTAGGTCTCATTTCGTGGTTGGGCTGAAAGGAGAAGATACCGGAATGACAATCTCAGTGCCCGGACGAAGTTGGTCCGGGTGCATGAGGCCATTTGCATGAATAATGTCCGCTATCGTCACGTGGTACCGGTGGGCGATCATTTGCAGCGATTCCCCCTTTTGTACGGAATAGATTCGGCCGTTTCGACGGGCCACGCCCGAAGGGTTTCCGCGATTGTGAACGGCAGGAGCATGATTGCGACTTTTTGCTCGCCGGGATGTTGCGGCTAGATTTGGCCCTTTCAGCGATGATTTCAAGGATTTCCGGGGGGCTGCAGCCTCGGCAAGGATCTCGGCCACGTTGTTTCGTGGCAAATCTCGCTGAATTAGTTGAGCAATATTCCGCTCTGTCGTCGGCACATGTGCCGACTTCGTGACTGCCTGCGCTGTTTGGGAGAAGAATGCTCTTTGGGTCGCGCTCCACGCTCGGTCAAGCGCCGATTGCGTGAATTCATTACCTGCACCATTTACTTGCTCAGAAGCTTGTTGCAACTCCACTGTGTCAATGACGGTATCTCGCAGCTGGTCAATCGCTGTGAATACCCTCTTTTCAACCGCATCAATTTCCAGGGGCGATGTCGCTCGAATCTCGACGACAAAAGAACCGAATCCACGTCCGACTCGCAATTCGCACTGTGCCACGCCGTCGCTACCCGACCCGCTCGGACGATTGAGTCGACGCTCCAGCAATTGCGCGATTAGCTCAAGAACCCTGGCGTGAGCTTCGTCCAATTGGGAAATTGGCCAAGAAAAAAACCACACCGTGTCTTCAAGACTCGACGAACGCACGCGGGCGAAGCGCGGAAATAGGTGGAGTTGCCGTGCCACCGCCGCGGTGAGCCCAGGGCTGCGTCCTTGCGGGCCTCGCGTCTGTTCTCGAATCACAGCATTTGCGCGAATGAAGGCCTCAACGGTCGGTGGCGCGTATTGACCGACTACAGTAACGACTACCTTGTGAAGTTTAGCGGTCAACGCAATGATTTAGATCTTCTGCTTTAACCGACAGCGATTGTTCAAGTGCACTGGGTATAAAAGCCGTTGCCTCGGGAACACCTAGCCAGGTAAGTGTTTGCAATTGCCTAGGCAGTGGGTCTTCATCCAGCATTGCCGCAAGGCCATCGCGACTCCGCCACTTTTCAACGAGGTTGGACCAACTCTGAGCGTTGAGAGTAACCGGACGCATTGCCTCCAATGCGAGCGAGATGACAGCCTGCCACTTTGCATTGGATGCGCTAGCGCACAATGAAGCAACGTCGCCGCTTACCACATCGAGCCTGCGCGAACCGCTAGATTCGTCGCCGAAACGCTCTCGGTATGCCCGATCCAAACGTTCGCGTCGAATTTCAAGTTCCGCGATGGCCGTTGCCCGCTTAACGCGGTCATTGGTTGCGACTCCGACGACATAACCGAGGCACACCGCTACCTGCCCCGAATTATCTGGGCGCGCCAAAAGCAGCCGCGAGCCGCCGGATAATTCAACCAGCCTGGGCTCCGACATCGCGGAAGTCGCGGGGATCCCGAAGCCGCCCGTCCCGCTGGATAGTGCGCCTGGTAGGGCCCCAAGCAGGCCAAGTCCCACGAGTCCGAGCGACCAACTGGTAAGGAGCATCGGCCGACGCGTAGCAAATGTGCCCCTGATGTGCCAACGAGTGGCAAACTCGCGCCCCGCATGGAACCCGATTGCCTCATCTTCGAATGCTGCGCCGGGCAGCTCCGAGCGCGGTGCGACCATCCTAAGCACTTGGGTTCGGCACCGGCACGCCCACTGATTCGCAACACCCCACCGCCAGCCGTACCAGCTGCTCGGCATCGGCCAGGTGCGAGCCTGCGCGGTTGGCGTTGACGATGGCCCAGGGATCAATTCCGTGCTCTTCATCGCCGTAGCTCAGGAGAATGTGCTCTTGCATTCCGTAACCCGCGAGTCGCGAAAGAAAAGCTTGGGTCCGCTCACGAAGTGCTGCCGGAAACCCTTCGGCTTCCAGCGCCAACTCGGCGATACGCATGGGCTCATGGGAACGCGGAACGGCCGAAAAGCACGCGAGCATCGTCTTAGCGGCATGCTCTATGGCTGCCCGTGAGAACAGAGCCGAGTCCCGCCAATTGCCACGCGAGAAATTGTCTTGGGCACTTTGTAGTGAACGCTGTGCCAGCTTGAGTCGAAATGTTGCGCTCGAATCGGGGCTCACACTCGGATGCCCTCCCAGGTGATCGCCCAATCGGGCCGCGTTGGCCAACGTCGCCAGCGCCACACGAGCTCGGAATCACGGAACAGGCCTGCCTCGTTCAGACGTTGGCGAATCAGCGCCAGCCGTTCTTGCATATAGCCGCACCGGTCGAAAATGATGCGACCATCGAGGGCAATATCGAGGTCGAGTGGCGCAATATCACGCTCGTATTCGTTCGTCGTCAACCCGCGAATGGAGACAGCCGGATCATTTTGCGCGCATCGGGGCGGGTGTAAAAGGCGGGATCTTTCGAAGGGATCGCCCGGCAATGACGCCGCAATGATCAGGACATCAACGTCGCTTTGCAGATTTGCGCTGCCGCGCGCCCGGGAACCGTAGAGCACCACGGCCTGGAGGCTGTCGCTTAGCCTTGAGCGGTAGTGTGTTACGAGTTCATTGAGTAGGGTTTCGCGCACGCAGAGCAGTATAGCAGAGGACGATGATTCCACTCCGGCGCAATCGGGATGCTCCAGTCCACGCGGCTTTTCCGTGCCGATGTAACCCCAAAAAGGCATCCTGCAGCCGCCCGTCCCGCTGGATGGTGCGCCTTGTAGGGCCCCAAACAGGCCAAGTCCCACAAGTCCGAGCGACCCATTGGAAAGGAGCATCGGCCGACGCGTAGCAAATGTGCCCCTGATGCGCCAACGAGTGGCAAACTCGCGCCCCGCATGGACCCGATTGCCCCATCTTCGAAGGCTGCGCCGGGCAGCTCCGATCGCCGAATGTTTCCTTCGGCTCTGGTTGCTTTTTCAATCACAGGCCTGTTATTCGAAGTACTGGTTGCGCTCGGTGTTATCGTGCAGCCAATTCATCTGTGGGGTGGCCCATTCACATTTAGGTGGCTGGCTGCTCTGTGGGGTGGGGTCGTTTACTTTGCGCTAACAGTTGCGGGGCGCAAGGAATATCGCCTGCGCCTTTTTGACGCGGAGCCACCCCTTTTGTTTCTGCTGGTTGCATTATGCGGCGGTGGATTTTGCCAGCTTACTACGGTTATAGTACCACGCACAGTCCTACGAACCGCCGCTGAAGCAGCTACGTCTGACGTGGCCACTGCTGGATCTTCATTCTATGGACATGCAGCTTTTGCGCGCGTGGTAATTTACATTCTTACGGCGAGCGTGGTTGCGCTCTGGATAGCAGAACGCAATCGAAAAGGAATTGCTAGACATAACGGGATTGAGCTCTCGTCAATGGTTAGCGTGACGATTATCGCGGCGGTTGTGTGCCTTTGTTTGCCGGTTGCGAGCGTACCGTTTTGCCCACATTTTCCGGAACAAATGCGATCCGTGCCGGCTGTTGCTGCCGCTTCGACACCAGCACGCTTGGGAGCCATTTGCTTCCCGTTGCTTTGGGTATCAATAATCACTCTTGACGTAATCCGGACTTCATCGAAGACTCTGGCATTTGCGCCTTCAAGGAAACTAGCTGCAGCCTTCTCGTTGTTGCTGATCATTATATTGGCGTATGCGTCCGAACCTAAGCCAGTTCTTTCTATTCCGTTGACGCTGGGAATTGGCATACTGGCCTACTTGCCGAAGCTCCGCGATTGGGGTCCGCTGCGCCTGGGGCGCTCTTTGGCTCCGCCTCATAAATCGCACTTTTCGACCTCTGACATCGGCCTCATTTTCGTGTTCTTCCTGTCCGGCATGGCGGCCCTTGTCTATCAAGTTGTCTTCGCCAAGGGGTTGGCTCTGACGTTTGGTAGCACTTCTCACGCGGCTACCATTGTCCTTGCAACTTATATGTCTGGGCTAGCGCTCGGGTCATGGTTAGGTGGCAGATTTGCTGAACGCCTAACTCGCCCGGTTGTTGTTTATGCCTGTGCCGAGCTAGGGATTGCGCTCATTTGTGTATTCGCCCCACTCACGCTCAAGGCGACCCGCGCTGCGTACGTCATGATCGCGGCCGGCTCAGATCCGGCGCAGGGTTGGCTAGTGGGGTTACAACTGGGACTTGGCGCAATTGTGCTAATACCACCCACACTGCTGATGGGTGTGACGTTGCCAATGCTCACTCGGCACCTCATCGATCGGCGAGAAAGTCTTGGGGTTTCCGCGGGTGTTCTTTACTCGTCGAACACATTGGGTGCTGCTGCGGGCGCACTTTCAACGGGTTACATTTTGTTGCCCACGCTTGGGGTAACTGCTTCGCTGCGTATTGCTGTCGGTCTCAACATTGTTGTCGCCGGCATCGCGCTGCTGTTTGCTCGAGGCAAGCGTTTGACGCGACAGGCCACGGTTACTGCTCCAGATGCATTAGCATCCGCCGCTTCGCTCTCCCCGGCAAATAGCGATATCCACCAGGCATTGGGTTGGATTGCACTGGCGCAACTGACCGTAGGCGGCTTTGTTACATTCGGGCTTGAAACCACATTTGTACATTTGCTTGCGACAATTGCCGGCAATAGCGCCTATGCGTTCTCACTGATGCTATTTGCATTCTTGATCGGGCTTGGTGTTGGTTCGAATGTTGCGCGTCGATGGCTTCACTCCAAGCGCGATTTCGCAAGCGCCCTCTTGATCTGCCAAGCGCTACTGGCGTTGACTCTTCTGCTCGGTGTGCCTTTTTGGGATGCCATTCCCAACTACTTTGCACTATTCGGCGATTGGGCACCCGCTAAGTCATTCGCCGCGCGGGAGCTGATTCGATTCCTGGCCTGCCTCGTCGTCATGTTACCCCCGGCTTTGTGTATCGGTGCACAGTTTCCAATAGCCATGGAGGTTGTAGGCCGCGCTTGGACCAAACGCCGAATTGCCGCCCTTGGTTTCGCGTCTGCACTCAACACGCTGGGCAATATTCTCGGGGCGTTGGTAGTAGGCTTCGTCTTCTTGCCGAGAATGGGATCCCTCAGCACGTTGCACTTACTTATCGTCACGTGCCTATTCCTCGCGGGGTTGTCAATTCCATACACCGCAAATAAACTGCGAGCGGCAGTCTCGGCTCTGCTACTTATCGAAGTCATTTTGTACTTGAAGCAGCCTGCTCAATTTGATTTGACCACTATGGCTTCAGGGGGAAACGTCTATTTCCAATGGCAACACTATGGGCGCGTCATCGACTCAGCCGAAAGTCTCGACGGCGGCTTGACCACGGTAGCCATTACTGGCGAAAATCGCGCTTGGACAGTGTTAACCTTGCTCACCAACGGCAAATTTCAGGGTGATGACAGCCAGGGAGGCGAGATGAAAGCGCAATCCTCCTTTGCATTGGCTCCACTCTTGCACACGCAGGTTCGTAGACGCGCGCTAGTAATCGGATTTGGTACTGGAACTACAACCAAGGTTCTGCACCAAGCTGGCTTTAGGCATATCGATGTAGCGGAGCTTAGTGGTGATATTCTAAACTTGGCTGATCGTCACTTCCGCGCGGTAAATGATGGAGTTCTGCATCGAGCAGAAGTTACAGCGCACGTGACAGATGGTCGCAACTTTCTGCTACTCGATCAATCAATGTACGATGTCATCAGCATCGAACTTTCGAGCATTTGGTTTGCAGGAGCCGCCAATTTATACAATCGGGAATTCTACCAATTGGTTCGCAGCCGCTTGGCACCCGGTGGTGTTTTACAGCAATGGGTGCAGCTCCATCGACTGCTTGAAAGCGATATTGCCACAATCCTTTCCACGTTAGATGAGCAATTCCCGAATATTTGGCTGTATTTCTTGGGAAAACAGGGAATTTTGGTGGCTTGTGTTGATAGGTGTGAGCCCAATAAGCAAACATTGTCCGCTCTTGATCATTCATTGGAACTATCTTCAACCTTGAGACTATTCAATGGTCACGCCGCTCAGGTCCTCAGGGGACGAATTCTGACGCCACAGGCCCTGAAGAAGCTAGTCACCGAAGCGCGACGTCAATTCAATTCGGAGCGTGGAGGTCTAATTGCGACTGACGACAATCTGACATTGGAATATTCAACGCCCAAGGGCAACGTGCGCAAATACGATGAATCACTTGACCAGAACCTCCTTTACCTGGATCGATTCAAGGTGAAGGATATTTTTGAAGCTACTTCATTAGCTGCTGGGGATGTCCCTTATTTATCGGATTGAACTACTCCAGATTAGCGCTGCTTTGTTCTGACTCTCGACGAATCGCAAGCTTCAGAATTGCCTACGGCCCCAATCGCATCCTCTACGCTGCCGCGGCACGTGCAGAAGTCGAAACGAGAGCGGGATTCTTTATCGATTCGAAATGACGGGATGATTGAGGCCAAGCCCAAGAAAAACAGGCTAGTGGCACGATGGCGGCGAAGCGGTAATGCCGCAGGCCCTATCAATTCGATAGCATTGTGCTGCACGGGTAGCTGTCGCCAAACCGGCCTTGCCCGCTTTTGGCCTAGGGTACCGATTTCATTGCAAATCGTGAGCCGGTTTGCCTCGGGCCCCTGGGCCTAAATCAGCGCCCAACTCCCGTATTTGGCCGGGTCCAGCCAATCAAGGCCGATGTCGATTCGGTTTGCCCCATTCGTATTCAATCGACCCAAGGGGCACTGAAATTTTCGCGAAGGATGTTACTCTCTGCACCAGCATGAACAGGTTGGAACGTGTGGCAATTCTCGCGGGCGGGGGGCCCGCGCCAGGAATTAATAGTGTCATCGGTGCGGCAACTATTCGAGCTTGCTTGGCTGGCGTGGAGGTGCTCGGTATCAACGATGGATTTTACTGGCTTATGCAGGGCGACATTAATCATGTCGTGCCGTTGACTATCAAGAACGTAGCCGCAATTCACTTCCGAGGAGGTGTTTTCATTGGGATATCGCGAGCCAATCCAGCAAAGGACGATGCATTGATTGCGAAGACCCTTGAGTCATTGGACCGACTTTCGATCGATGCGGCCATAACCGTCGGAGGCGATGAAACCGCATTAGCCGCCATGCGCTTGACCGAGGCCGCCAATGGACGCATTCAATTTGTTCATGTACCGAAGACCATTGACAACGATCTGGCCTTGCCGGACGGTATCTTCACCTTCGGTTTCCAGTCCGCACGTCACGTCGGTGTTGGTATTGTAAAGGATCTGCAAGTGGACGCGGCAACGACCTCTCGTTGGTACTTTATTATTACGATGGGGCGTAAATCTGGTCACTTGGCTTTGGGGATCGGCAAAGCTGCGGGTGTTACGTTGACAATTATTCCCGAAGAGTTCCGTGGTGCGATGGTCCCATTGAGGGCGGTCATCGACTTGCTCACGGGCGCAATCATCAAGCGGAGAAGTTATGGCCGGCGCGACGGTGTCGCAATTCTTGCAGAGGGCGTCATGGAACGAATTGAAGCAGCCGATCGCGAACTATTCTCGGAGAGGTCACTTGATCCCGAAAGCAATCGGAGAATCTCTGAAGTTAGATTTGGCGAGCTCCTTAGAACTGAGGTTTCTCGTCAACTGAATGATCTCGGAATTGATACCACAATCGTGTCCAAAAATATCGGTTACGAGCTACGTTGCTCCGATCCAATCCCATTCGATATGGAATACACTCGAGATTTGGGCTATTGTGCGTCAAAGTACCTGCTCGATGGCGGCACCGACGCTGTGATAAGCGTGCAAAATGGCCAATTTCGCCCGATTCCCTTTCAGGATATGATTGATCCTGCTACAGGGCAGGCACGGGTGCGAACCGTTGATATCGAGACAGAGCATTACAAGATCGCACGTCGTTACATGCTTCGGCTACGGCGGGACGACTTTGAGGATCCAACCGAGATTGAAAAACTAGCGCGCGTCGCGCATCTAAGTGTCGATGAATTCCGGCACCAATTTGAATACTTAGTAGCTGACGAGCCTGCTCCCATACATTTCGAACGATAGTCAAACATACTTGAAACTACAATTGATGACACGGGGTACCGGTCGTTGGCTGCGGCATGCCGGTTAGCGACCTTAAACCCCAGAACTCACTCGTCGCAACGAACCTGCGGGTCACCCATGAAAACCCAACGCATGGCGTGCCGGCATTTCAAATCGAAAATGGCAAACATGGCGTCACCGGCCGGAAGGATTCCCGGTAGCTCAATAACCTGCCCTTTTATTGCTGGTTACTCAGGGGACGCTTTTGCTTTTTGTCGCAATAAGAAGTCTGATAGGATTGTTAAGCGTATGGTGTTGCTTCATTGGTGAATTCGAATTCAGCGGCCAATGTCCAAAGTCGTCGGCCAACCATCGGTTTTCTCGTTGACTGGCTGGAAGAAGATTACCAACAAGCAGTCTTGGGCGGGATTGTTGACTCATCAATTCAGCATGATTGCAATTTAATCTGTTTTGCCGGTGGTGGCCTGAAGTCGCCTAATCGGTTTGGTCTTGAACGCAATTTTGTCTTTGAATTGGCCGGCCCGGATACGGTCGATGCCATATTGGTAATGGCGGGAACACTAGCTCACGCTGTTGGGGCCGAAGCAGTGGGTGATTTTTGCAATCAGTATCGACCGCTGCCGATGTGCAGTATTGCGATTGCCGTGCCCAGCGTACCTAGCGTACTGGTGGACAACGCCCGCGGAATGCGGGACGCCATCGTACATTTGATAGTGCATCACGGATTCCGGCGGATCGCATTTATTCGGGGCCCCGAGACCAACGAAGAGGCGGAGCGTCGGTTTCGAGTGTATCGGGAGGTTCTAGAAGAATTTGAAATTTCGTATGACCCCACTCTCGTGACGGTTGGCGATTTTCAAAGGTCGTCCGGCGTTGCGGCGGTGCACCAGCTATTCGACGAGCGTCAGGCCAAGCTCGACGCAATTCTCGCCGCAAGCGACATCATGGCCCTTGGCGCCATGGATGCCCTTGCGATTCGGGGTGCGCGCGTGCCTGACGACTTAGCCGTGGTTGGCTTCGACGACGTTGTTGAGGCGCGATTCGCCTCGCCGCCTCTAACAACAGTACGCCAGCCATTGTACGAACAAGGAGTGCAGGCTACTGAATCGGTCCTTGAGCAATTGCAGGGTTCATCAGGTCGCCAGGGGCTGACTCTGCACACTGAGCTGGTATTGCGTCGCTCTTGTGGCTGCTTTTCTCAATCCGCCACGGCATACCAGGAAAGTCTAATTCCACCAGATCGACTGAGTCAGTCAAGTGCAGTTGCTCAGATTCGCCCCTTAGCTCTCAGCGCCATGCAGCACGCGTCGCGAGGTTTGCGACCGACGGCGCCCGATTGGAATGCGCGGCTCTTCGACGCATTTCTGGAGGATCTCAATGGTGGCGAATCGTCCCGCTTTCTAGCCATGTTGGAGGAGTTGCTGCGTCAAGATAGGGCAAAAGGCAGCGATGCCAACACTTGGCAGGACGTGGTAACCGCCCTGCGGGGCGAGCTGCTTCCTTGTCTGCCAGCCCATGATCAGAAGCGAATTACCGCGGAGAACTTGTGGCGACAGTCACTGCTGTTAATCACAAGCGTCGTTGAGCGAGTTCAAGTTCAGCACCGACTAGAGGCAGAACAATGGGTACGAGTACTGAGCGAAACGAACGAGGCGGTAATTACGACATTTGATGTATCATCATTGACTAGTTCGGTTGCTGAACAATTGCCGCGATTGGGAATTCATAGTTGCTACTTGGCGTTGTTTGAAGATCCATCGACCAGTAAGCGTTCGCGGCTCATAATGGCCCACGATGCTCATCGACAGTTGCCCCCCGATATTGTTGGTTGCGTATTCGACACGCGCTATTTGGTACCCGAGCAGTTGTTGCCGTCAAATCGGCGAACCTCGTACATCGTGGAACCGCTGTTCTTTAAGCAACAGCGGCTTGGCTATGCACTTTTTGAGATGGGCCCCCGGCAAGGCATCATTTATGAAGCACTGCGCGATCAGATTAGCGCGGCCTTGAAGGGCGCCATGCTAGTGCAAGAAGTTGTCGAAAAAAATCGGGAACGCGAGCAGCTCTTGAATGCCCTTGGTAAGCGTGCGACTGAACTGGAACAGGCATACGTGGCGCTTAAAGAGAACCAGGAAAATTGCTTGCGTCCGAGAAAACAGCCAGCATTGGTCGTCTAACGGCCAGTATTGCGCATGAAATGAATTCGCCAGTTGCAGCAGTCCGGGCCGCGCTGCTTGAACTTGATAGATTGGTGACGGAGTATCACGAGTCTGTGACGGATCCGGAGGTTACCACGGCGGATCATCGGGAAATAGCTGCGGAAATGCAACAGTCGCTGCGTTTGGCGTCCGGGGCAGCGGAACGCGCAGCCGACTTTGTGAGAAGTATAAAGAACCAAACGCGCGATATTGGGCACAAGGAACAAATTCATTTTAATGCCGTCTCAAACGTACGTGACGCACTACTACTTTTGGGCCATTCGTTGCGAAAAGCCAATTGCGTCGTGCAAATTGACGCTAGTGCCGATTCAATTGATCTAGTTGGCCCACCAGGTCGTTTAGGACAGGTTGTGACTAACTTGGTGACCAATGCCATTGATGCCATGACACCTAGTGGTGGAGGCACAATCAATTTATGTCTTCAGGCTCGCGAACGCGACGTGATTCTCAAAGTCAGTGATCGAGGTCATGGCGTGGCCGATGAGATCCGCTCCCGAATTTGGGAGCCACTTTTTACAACAAAGCCATTTGGGCATGGCACAGGCCTGGGTCTCACCATAGTCCGCGACATCGTTACTGGTGACTTTGGTGGTAGTGTAGATTTTGAGTCACGTGTCGATGGCGGCGTAACGTTCACGGTAGTATTTCCCACAGAGACGGGGGGTGAGGCCGCATGAGTCAACGAAGTCCTGAATCCCATCGGTCAGGGACAAAAGTACTGCTAGTTGATGATGACGAACACTATCTGGCCTCGACCCAGACACTGCTTACATCAGAAGGCTACCGCGTTTCTACAGCTCGTGATGGTCGGGAAGCTCTAAAGATACTCTCGGACACATCTATCGATGTCGCACTCGTGGACTATTCGATGCCCCACGTTTCAGGGGCGGAGCTGATTGCCGAAATTCGCGCACAGGACAGCGACATTCGAATAGTGCTGCAAACTGGCAGTGCGGAAGATCAACCTGAGCGTGAGATATTGAGACGTCTTGATGTGCACGGTCTGGCAGAAAAGAGTGACGGCCCCGAACGGCTACTTCTGTGGACTGAGGTCGCTGCAAAATCCGCGCTCGCTGCACGACGAATTCGTCAGGATGCGCGTGGCATGAAGATGGTGATAGAGGCGGCAGCTTGTTTCCACCGAATGCAGCCTATTTCAGAATTGGGCCAGGTTATCGTAACTAAAGTTTGCGAGTGTGTAGGTGCTGCGCGCGGTGTGCTAGTGCTTTACGCAGATGTCATTGGAGCGGGAGATGATGACTTGGACGCCCACACGGGCCGAGTGGGCATACCAGTAGCGACCCATGATTTTGCGGAAAGTTCTTTTCAATCGATTGACTGCAGCGCGCTGGATGCGCAAAACCTGGCGCAAGAGGCGGCAAGTTCGAGAAAGACTCAGGTAAATGGCAATGACATCGTGCTGCCATTGGCCGTGCGAGAAACTTGCTTGGGTTATTTGTTTTTGCGCGAAGCATCGACGCAACAGCTAGACGCGGCTTGGTTCGAGTTGCTCTCATACCAGGCTAGTGTCGCGATACAAAATGCACTCTATTACGAAATGGCGGCATTTGATTCATTGAGTGGCGTTCACGCTCGCCGGTTCTTTGAGAATTGGGCTCGTCGCGAATTGCGAGCTAGTCTTCGCAATGGAACGTCATGCGGGCTGTTGTATGCCGACCTAGATGGGCTCAAACAGCTCAACGATTCCGCAGGTCATTTGCGTGGTGACCAGGCGATTCGATCCGTTGGCAGAGTTCTACGAACAGCTATTCGAGAACATGATATTGCCGGCCGCCTCGGTGGAGACGAATTTGCAATGCTACTCCCCTCGACAAAGGACGATGGCGCTAAGCGTGTCGGCGAGCGAATTCTGGAGTTGTTGGCGGAAGAGCGAATCAAGACCCCCGAAGGGGATATTCCCTTGTCAGCCAGTGTTGGAATTGCGATTCTAGATGTGAAGGGCCCTTGTGCCCCAGAAGTTGCTCGAAATCTAATGCCAACTTTTTACGAGGACCTTTTGGCTCGGCTCATGATTCGTGCCGACGAAGCTTTGTATCAAGCCAAATCGGAAGGGAAAGGCTGCCTATGCATCGCCGCATCGGTTGAGGTGCCGACGCCGGCGTCGGAACACCCAGGGAGGTTATCCAATGATGAGACTGGCTAACCCAAAGATGACATTCAATACTGATTCCGCGTGTGCGCCTGGTCGGCATCAAGTTCTATGGGGTCGAGCTAACTTGCAAAGCGAATTGTCCTGAGGAATGTAAATCATGGCGAGGAAACACCGGGCAATCGAAGCATCCGGATACACTATTGCTCTAGTGGACGACGATCCTGATTATTTAGAGGCCACTCGCCAGTTATTGGAATCCGAGGGGCACATTGTATTGACCGCAGTTGACGGGGACGACGCGCTAAAGTTGCTGCGCCAAAAACCGGTAGA
This sequence comes from uncultured delta proteobacterium, assembly GCA_963835565.1. Classification (GTDB taxonomy): domain Bacteria; phylum Myxococcota_A; class Polyangia; order Polyangiales; family Polyangiaceae; genus FEN-1139. The sequence continues at coordinate 57,668 of CAWIGY010000033.1, read as the reverse complement.
TCTGTTGCTTCTTGATTATTTCATGCCCAAAATGACCGGCGAACAAGTTGTCGAACAGCTTCGTACGTTCGATACATGTACTCAGGTAATACTTCAGACGGGGTATGCCAACGAACGACCCCCGCGCGAAATGCTCCGACGATTGGACATACAAGGCTACTATGATAAGAGTGAAGGGCCGGATCGGCTGTTGCTTTGGGCCGATGCCGGGTTGAAAGCTGCCGATGCAATTGGTCGCCTTGCTCGCAGCCGAAAGGGGCTTAGAAGCATATTGGAAGTGGCTCCTTCCCTTCATCGAATCCAGCCGCTGGCGGATCTTTACGAGGATGTTATCGAGCACACCGTTCACTTGATTGGAGCGCGTCGAGCAGTGTTAGCAGTATTTAGAGATCTGATGGCGCCCGACAGCCGTTTGGCAGGTGGCGAGAGAACTGCCGGACAACTTAACGATGACACGTTGTTGCTAATGAGCTTTTCAAGCAATTCACCGGATGGCAAAGCTTCCCCTGACAGCATTTTGGATCAAGCCATCGGTGAAGAGGTGATAATGGCGTTGAAAACTGGTCAGACTATTCGACGTCAGCAGGAAACTGTCGTGCCGCTTCGAGTTGGTGATGTGGTCCTAGGAGGTTTCTGGCTAGAGCATCCACCGCTTCGCGATGAGACTCAAGAGCTGCTCCAGTTATTTGCTAATCAGGCCACGGTGGCCATTCAGAACATGTTACTTTACGAGATGGCGGCTCTAGATCCGTTGACCGGAGTACATGCGCGACGCTTCTTTGAAAGCTGGATGAGACGTGAAGTGAGGACCGCATTTCGCTCGCAACATCCGGTGGCATTGCTTCTGCTCGACATGGATGGGTTAAAATCGTATCAACGACACGGCCGGACATTGGACGGGCGACCAAGCACTTGCGGCCGTTGGCAAAGTACTTCGCCAAGCAACTAGAGAAAATGACGTTATTGGTCGTTTCGGCGGCGACGAGTTTGCTATTGTATTTCCCCAGACTGACGCCGAAGGGGCTCGTAAAGTGGCTGATCGTTTGCTTACAATGCTCAGGGAAACGAACGTATCGTGTCCCAAGGGCAACATTGGTCTGAGCGCCAGTCTGGGTTTGGCGACATTGCCCAGCTATCAACTTTCGGTTGCGGGGTTCGAGCGACCAATTCCCGTCGAATATTTTCAGGGCATGTCCGAGGCCCTCTTACAAAGCGCGGATGATGCACTTTACGTTGCCAAGAGCTCCGGCAAGAGCCGGCTGTGCACGGCAGAGGCACTTAGCTGGCGGACCCTGGGAGCGCAAGGCTCTTAGTCGTTGTCTCACTCATCCTGCGAGTTCAAACGATATTACGATGCGACAAGCCAAAATTCTCATCACATTGGGACCGAGCAGTTCTGACGTAGACCAATTGAAGCGCCTTGTGTCAAAAGGTGCCAATGGGTTTCGGCTCAATTTTTCACACGGTACCTACGATGAGCACCGAGCTCGCGCGGACGTAGTGCGGTTGGTATCCCGACAGATGGGACAAGAGCTGGCAATTCTGGGTGATCTTTGTGGCCCTAAGCTCCGTGTAGGACGGTTTGGCAGTCAATCCGTGACATTGAAACAGGGTTCAATATTTGCCCTCACGTCCAATGACATTATTGGGGATGACACTCAAGTATCCGTTTCTTACCCTCTCGATAAAGATCTATCTGTCGGCGACACTTTACTTCTCGATGATGGTCTGATTAGCATGATTGTTGAGCAAATTGTGCCGGCACGACTCCTTTGTCGCGTGACCGTTGGTGGTGTGCTTTCCGACCACAAGGGAGTCAACGTTCCGAATGTTCGATTGAGTACCTCGGCAATCACGGCCAAAGACGAGTTGGATATACAATTTGGTCGGGAAATTGGCGTAGATTGGTTGGCTCTCTCATTTGTTCGAGATGCGGTAGACGTAGTCCGCTGCAAGGAGTTGGCACGTGACATTCCAGTCATTGCTAAACTGGAAAAACCGGAAGCCGTTGAGCATCTCTCGGCGATCATTGCAGCTGCCGACGGTATCATGGTTGCCCGAGGTGACTTGGGCGTTGAAGTCGGTCCTGAGCGAGTGCCCGTTATACAAAAGCGGGCCATCGAGATGGCTAATCGTGACGGAAAACTGGTGATCACGGCAACGCAAATGCTTGATTCAATGATGCACAATCCGCGGCCGACGCGCGCCGAGGCCAGCGATGTTGCCAACGCTGTTTTCGACGGAAGCGACGTCCTGATGCTGTCCGGCGAGACTGCTGTCGGGAAATACCCGGTTGAATCCGTCGAAATGATGCGAGCAATTATCGAGCAAGTGGAACAATCCGAGCAGTACCTGAGTCGGGCATTGCCCACTGTTTACGGTTCATCTTGGCAAAGTGATAACGCGACTGCTCGTGCCGCCGCAACATTATCCAGAAATGTGAAACTAGCGGCACTTGTCGTTTTGGCCAGTGACGCGCAATGGCTCGACGTCATCGCGGATTATCGGCCTTTGGCGCCAATCATCGCGCTGGTGAAGGACACCGGGCTGGCGCGCAGAATTGCACTTCAATGGGGCATCACAGGTCATGTTGTTCAAATGCCGCAATCGCAACAAGAGCTCATTGAGTTGGCCGAGGCAACGGTACGATTGTACCTGGGAACACAGCACGACGCTGACATTGCCATTTTGGCTCCGTGCCTGCCGCAGCAGATTGGTAGAACGCTCACGCTGTGGAAGATTCGATAGTTTCTGGATAAGAAAAGAAGAAATACTCAGCCCAATTCTACATCCACATCCACTTTTACGCCAGCTGCGGCTATGGGTACCGGCTGCGCGGGATCCAATGTGCGTCCATCAACGATGATGCGCTTTACGCCACGCTCGACGTGATTCGGATTCTTGACAGAAATTCTATAAACGGCGCCCCTGAAGTGTCTTGTCATCTGAAATCCATCCCAAGATGACGGAATAACCGGATCCACGCGCAGGCCATCCCAATCGGGTCTTACGCCCAATATGAACTGAGTTGCCGTGACATAAGACCAGGTGGCGGTTCCACTGAGCCATGGTAAGCGGGAGGCGCCAAATCGACGACTATCGCGGCCGTGCGTCGATTGGCAATGAACATATGGCTCGATTTGCCGAACTTCGGCGCGCTCGTTGTAGGCCGAGGGCATATACGCGCGATAGTACTCATAGGCGCGATTGCCATGACCTAGTTGGGTTTCGGCAATGACCGCCCAACCCTGCGGATGGCAAAATATGCCGGCGTTTTCCTTTTGTCCGGAATTGAACAGGACCGCGCGTACCTCAGTACAAGGAGTATTTACGAAAGGTGGCGAGCAAAGCAGTATTCCATGTTCAGTTGCAAGCAGCTGGTTCACCGACGTCATAGCCTGCTCTGCCTGAACACGTGATGCAGCGCCACTGAGTACTGCCCAAGACTGCGCGTTCAGAAATATTGAACCCTCAGGATCAGCTTTCGTGCCGATTATGCTCCCGTTTTCCCGAAACGCGCGGACAAACCAGGCACCATCCCAGGCGTGGGTTTGTATTGATTGGTCTAATTCGGACAGCTGTTTTTTTGCCCACTTGGCCTCTTCGGTTCTAGCCAAACGTGTCGCGATCAGGTCATACATATTCAGGCCGTGCCGTAGTTGGAATGCGACCATCACACTTTCACCATGGTAGCCCAACTTGAGCGTGTCATTCCAATCCGCGGAAAGGCCGCAGGGCAAACCGTGGGCGCCCCGCCTAACCAAATTGAATTCCAGCGCGCGACGCAAATGACCAAGAATTGGGGCCTGACCTTGATCCGCGTACGGCAGTACTTTATCGAAGAATGCGATGTCACCAGTTTCCTTTACGTATGCCAATATTGTATCAAAAAGCCATAGGCAATCATCGGAACGGTATTCATCTTCTGCTGGCTCCGGCTCGCTTCCAGGACGATGCGCGAAAGGCTTTACGACGGGCATGGCTCCGCCGCTCGACGCTTGACCGGTAATCATTAGTTCAAGCCGCTGGCGGGTTTGCTCCGGAATTGCGGCGACGACGCCCAATAGGTCTTGAACCGTGTCACGGTAGCCAAGGCCATCCCTTTCTCCCGAATAGACAAGACTTGCAGCGCGCGACCAGGCAAACGTAATTAGGCAATTGTAAGCATTCCAAACGTTGACCATGCTGTCGAATTCAGCATCCGGAGTGTGAACCTCGATGGCACCAATCTTTGAGTGCCAGTGCTGTCGTACTTCTGACAAGGCGGCGTCGATTTGGCTCAGCGTGCCCATGTCGCGCATCGCTTGCGGCCCTTCCCGATCGGCACGACCTACTCCAAGCAATACCGCAATTTCGCGGGACTCACCGGGCTGCAGCTGCAGGCTTGTTTGCAATACTCCACAGGGGTTGTCGCCATGAGCGCAGCTTCCCGTACAATTGCCTCGCTCGACAGCCAGTGGATTGGAATAGCCACGATAGGGGCCGAGAAAAGTTTCTCGATCCGTTTCGAAACCAATAACGGGTGCACCCAGTAGCGCCATATAACTATGGCGGCTTTGATCGCGAAGCTCAAAATTCTCCGGATGTTCAGGCAAATTGGCTGACTGCGAGCAAGAGAGCACATTCTTATCGACGCGGGCATTGATGATGTACTGACAATACTGCAGGTTGAATGTATCGTGCCAAACGTGCCATTCAGCTGATAGCTCCACGTACGTAAAAAGGTCAAGCACGCGGGGGCGGGTGCTATGATTTTCAACTCGCAAATGCCACACTTCATAATGTTTACCGAGCGGAACGAAGTAGGTGCTCTCGGTACGTATCTCGGCATATTCGGATTCGATCGTGGTGTATCCGGTGCCGTGTCGGCAGGTTGAACGGAACCCTTCGAGCGATTTTCCGACCGGTTGCCAAGAACTCGACCAATAATCCTTAGTTTCACGATCGCGCAGGTAAAAGTAGCGTCCTGGCTGATCCATGGGTACGGCGTTGAACCGTAATCGGGTGAAGCGCCCTTGGGCCGCGGATTGGAAGAAGCTATAACCTCCGGCGTTGTTGGTGATGATGGCGCCGTACTCGGTTGAGCCGAGATAATTGCTCCAAGAACGTGGAGTGTCAGGTCGCGTTATTATGTATTCACGTTGCTCGTCGTCGAAGAAACCAAATCGTGTCATGGCGGCGCTCGGACAATACACGACGAAGACCGAAACTCGCTACAGCGCTTTAGAAATCAAGAATTTACGTCAATGCCGAGGCGCGGCCGGCCGAACGACCATGCTCGTGTTTATGCGTAGATATTGAGAAAATTGCCGGGCGAGTGCAGCGAATGACATAAATAAAGCTGGCACTCAGCTGCGGTTGCCCTAGGCCAAAACCCATGTGTGGAATCGTTGGTTACGTTGGTTTATCCCGCGTCACGCCTGTTCTGTTGGAGGGCCTGCGGCGCCTAGAGTACCGCGGTTACGACTCGGCGGGTGTCGCTGTGCAGGTGGATGGCGCGATCGAGATCGTGCGCGCCGCGGGCAAATTGGATCAATTGGAGCACGCGCTTGAAAGTAGGCCGCTCAACGGCACCGTAGGCATCGGACACACTCGATGGGCCACTCATGGCCGCCCGAGCGAGCAAAATGCTCATCCCCACCTGGCCGGCGATGTGGCGGTTGTTCACAACGGCATTATCGAGAACCATGTCGAATTGAAGCGCCAACTCAGTGGTTCGTGGAGTTGTCTTTAGCAGCGACACGGACACGGAAATTGTCGCGCACCTCATCAATCGAGCTCATGCCGCAGGGGCTGACTCTTCTTGCTTCAGTGCGTCAGGCGCTAGCGCAAGTGCGCGGCGCTTATGCCCTCGCGATTGTGTCACGCAAAGAGCCCGATTGTATCGTCATCGCCAAGCAGTCGTCGCCTTTGGTCATCGGCGTGGGTGACGGCGAGATGCTTTGTGCCAGCGATATTCCCGCGCTATTCGCCCACACGCGTCGCGTTATCTTTCTGGACGATGGCGAATTGGCTCAGTTAACCGCGGGTGAGGCCCACATTGAAACGCTCGACGGCAAATCGGTAGAGCGCGCAGCAAAGACAGTCGATTGGAGCCCTGTTGCTGCGGAAAAATCGGGCTTCAAGCACTTTATGCTCAAAGAAATCTTCGAGCAGCCGCGGGCCGTCGAAGATACGTTGCGTGGGCGCGTACTGCTCGAGACCGGCGATGTTGTAGATGCGGAATTGGGACTCGATGGCGAGGTCGCTAGGCAAATTGATCGAGTCGTGTTTCTCGCCTGCGGCACCAGCTACCATGCTGCGCTTTGTGGTCGATATTGGGTCGAGCAGTTAGCCAGAGTGCCGGCACACACAGAACTTGCCAGCGAAACGCGCTATCGCGAGCCCGTGTTTACTTCTCGGGATCTGGTGGTTGCCATCAGTCAATCGGGCGAAACACTGGATACTTGGGCGGCGGTTAAGGCTGCTAAGGAGCATGGCGCGCATATTCTCGCTGTGTGCAATGTGCTGGAAAGCGCGATCCCTCGGATGAGCCACGGCGCGCTTGTACACCCATGCCGGACCGGAAATTGGTGTGGCATCGACCAAATGCTTTACGACGCAACTGGTTGCCCTTTTGCTGCTTGCGATTTGGCTAGGGAGACGCAGGGGCTCGCTGAGTTCGCATCGCGCGGCAACCTTGCTTCAATCACTGGTTGAAATCCCGCATGCGATGCGTATAACGCTGGATCGAAAAGACGCGGTTCAAGCCGTTGCGCGTCGCTGGATGCACGCGGATCACATGTTGTTCTTGGGTCGAGGCCTCGGTTACCCGATAGCGCTCGAGGGTGCTCTGAAGCTCAAGGAAATCTCTTACGCTCACGCTGAGGGCTATGCTGCCGGAGAGATGAAACATGGTCCGATAGCGTTGATTGACGAAAACATGCCGGTGGTCGTGGTCATGCCCAGGGATGGACAGTTCGAAAAAACGCTGTCAAATGTTCAGGAAGTGCGTGCGCGGGAGGGTCAAGTGATTGCCATTGTCAACGACGGCGACTCAGAGGCTGCTGCCCTGGCGCAAACGATCCTGTGTGTGCCCAATGTGGCTGAAGCCGTGTTGCCGCTGGTAACCATTGTGCCATTGCAGCTGCTCGCCTACTACATTGCCGATCTCAAAGGCACCGATGTCGACCAGCCGCGCAATCTGGCAAAGACCGTTACGGTCGAATAAACGAGCGCCTGGACGACAACTTCGCCCGCAGCATCGGGCGGGGTAGTTTGCCGCTTCGCTTGCTCCGACCGCCTGCAACCTGCAGCCATTCCGAATTATGGTTCTGGGTCAATGACCGCACTACTGCACAAATCCGGCGTGATGCGATGACTTGTTACCACAATGCCTTTGGGTGTGAACCAGGATCCATCTGAGCTGCCATTGCAGCATTGGGGGAGCGCTTGACTAACCGGGTCTTCTGCAGGACGCTTATTGCGTCAGAAGTTGGGAGAACAATATGGCACACCTGCGTTTGACGCATTGCGGGACTGCAATGTTAGTAATTCTTGGGCAAAGCGCGGTGGCGCTCGCGGTGGACTGCTACGTGGACAGCCAGAGCGGCATTGACACTAATAGCGGTCTGACGGATGCACTACCCGTAAAAACCCAAGCCAAGATCCCCTCGAGCTGTACCGTCGTTTACTACAAACGAGGCAGCGTTTTTAATGAAGCGGTGAGAATCAGTGGTAACGCTAAGACTTTCACCAACTACGGCAATGCGAGCGACCCTTTGCCGCAGTTCGTCGTACCCCATACGGCCAACAGTGGCAGCTTAGTGTCGAGCTTTAGTGGCGGCATCACGGTGAACGGCCTGTATTTAGCGGGCTCCCATGGTGATGGGACGAGTGCCAATATGGCCAAAGGCATCTGCGTAATGCTCGCGAGCAACAATAATCTCGAGAATTGCGAGATTAGCAATTGCGACATTGGCATCATGCTAAGCGGCACCGGTAACGAGATTTGAACAATTACGTCCACGACCTGACCATGGCCGTTGACGCCGCGGCAGACGCGGGCGTCAATATTAACAGCGTGGGTGGCGCAGAGGGCATCTTCATTAACGGGTCGAACAACGAGGTTGCCTACAACCAGTTCGTCAATTGCCAGGCACAGGCTAGTTGGGACAATAGCTATGACGGCGGGGCAACGGAGGTAGCCATCCAATCAGGTACTGTCTCCGGTTTGAAAGTTCACCACAATTTCTCGTATAACAGCTGCGGATTTTTCGAGGCCTCCAGCAGCACCCAAGGTACCTTTGCAGATTCGGAGTTCTATTACAACGTGTCGATTGATAGTGGCTGGATGATGCTGCTACAAATCAATAACACGACGTTTTCGAACATTCGGTGGGAGAACAACACAATTGTTCAACACAAGGGAGCGATCAACGCGGGCCTTGCGGGCAACATTACCGTAATCTACAACGGCTCGGGTACTAATGGTTCGGGTTCAACCACGGGTGGTAGTGGAACGATGTCGCCGACTGGGGTCTATTTCAACAATAATCTCGTGATTCTCGATGGTGTCAGTAGCTATGGCAGCGTTATTGATTTGAGCATTAATCAAAGCAACAACCTTGTCACCACTACTGACCCAGGTGTGGTGAACTGGGCAGGGACAACCGCGACGGACTTCGATCTGGTCGCAGGAAGCGCTGCCATTAATGCGGGTATGACCATCGCGGGGCTCACGCTCGATTACCTCAATCGCACCGTGCCCGACCCCAGTGGAATTACGGACATTGGCGCGTTTGAGTACAATTCCACACCTTCTCCAAGTGCTGGAGGCACGTCGAGCATCAGCACCTTACCCGCGGCGGCGGGGGGCGCCTCGAGCGCTGGTGGTAGCTCTACGGCGCCCATACAAAGTGTAGGCGGTGCCCAGAGCGCTGGCGCGAGTTCCACAAACGGCAGCGGGACTACGAGCACCGCCAACGAGGGTTCCTGCTCTTGCCGGCTTGTCCGTCGCGCAGGCAACGGCGCAGCGTGGCTGAGTCTACTCGGATTGGCGCTGTTTGCGATGCGCCGGCGTGTGAATCGGGAAGGGAACTAAGCCTGGACAGAATCCGGGCCCGAAGCAGCGGCGCCCGTTTGAACAACAGTGAAGTGGGGCAATGGTAGGCGACGCCGATGAGTTTATGGTAAGGTCTGCTGGTCGAATTCAGAGCCTGGAGGCCATTCTCGTCATGACGCCATTCACTCAACGCCCATTAACCGCGCTTTCTCAACGTCGTTCAATGAGCAGGTTGGCCATGCTCGCTGGCATATTTAGCGTCGGCCTCGCCTGTTCCAGCGCGAACAATCCTGGCAGCACCAGTTCATCTGCCGGCGGAGCGGCAGGAAATCCATCGTACAGTGGCGGCAGCGGGGGTGCGGGCGGCTCTGCGGGGCAAACTTCCGGAAACGGTTGCGCTACCTCAAGCCTGGTTGTGCCCTCATTAGAGTCAGGCTCGACCCGTTATGATTTTACTTGGGGTGACTTCGTCTTTAAAGTGGATCCTTATGTCGGTGCGCGGGTGACGACATTGAGCCTGGGTGGCACCAATATCATTACCCATACAGTGCCAGCAACGACGACTCAGGGTCGACGTTTTGGACGAGTCCACAATCCGCTTGGGGCTGGCCTCCACTACCGGAGATTAACAGCAACCCTTACGCGGCCACCGTTAGCTGCGGCCACCTCGTCACGACCGGGACGGCCAACGCGACCCTGGGTGCCAGCGTCAACAAGGATTTCTCGGCGGACGCAGCCACTAACTGGATTACGATTCTTTATACCATAGTAGCCACCAATGCGATTCAGGCCGCGCCTTGGGAAATCACTCGAGTTCCTCGGGGAGGGCTTGCTTTTTTCCATCGGGCACTACGTACAGCGCGGGTCCACTGACCCTGACCGAGTCATCAGGCTTCGTCTGGTTCGACGATTCCTCGCAATCTAGCATCCAGCCCGAGTGGCGCCAAAGCGATTGCTGACGGCACTGGTGGTTGGTTAGCTTACGCCCTAGGCGGCAACCTCTTCATCAAGAAATTCACCGACGTCCCACCCAGTTCGTTTGCCCCCGGCGAAGGTGATGTCGAGATCTATCCTGGGTCCGGGTACTTGGAACTCGAGGTGCAAGGTCCCTATACCTCGCTCGATTCGGGCAGCACTTTACCGTGGACAGTGCAATGGCTTGTCGTTCCAATTCCAAGCAGTGTTACCGTTGCAGCTGATAGCTCAAGCTTGACGACATTCGTTGCACAGCAAGTCTCGATGTAAGACAATTCCGGCCGGAGGAATCGTGAGCAACGTCTATCAACCCGTATCGGCTACGAATCAAGACAACCTTTACACGCTGCAGATGGGACCAATCAAAATGGTAATTGACGCATCGGTGGGTGCGCGAATCATCGAGTTTTCCTACGATGGCACGAATGTGCTGACCGGGCCCGATGTAAACCCCACGAACTACGGAAGCACCTTTTGGCCCAGCCCTCAATCCAGTTGGTACGCCACTACTAATTGGCCGCCCATTGCAGCCATCGACAACCAAGCCTATACCGGCATTATAGATTCAGCCACCAATAGCATTCAGCTAGTCAGCGCAACTGCAACGATTGGCCAATTCGCCAACTCGCAGGTAACCGTTACGAAGAAATTTACGCCAGTGCCTGCCAGCGGCGCAATTGACATTACGTACACACTGTCAAACGTTTCCCCTAGTGTCAGCGTGTCGGTGGCTCCTTGGGAAATCAGCCGCGTTAGGGGTACCGGAGGCACGACATTTTCGGACAGGGCAACAGTTCCGTCACTTATCAATCAGGCTCGGATCCCAATTTTCAACTTACGGAGCTTGACAGCATGATTTGGTACAGTTTTGTTTCGGTCAATGCGAATTCAAAAGCATTGGCTGATGGTGCGGGTTGGATTGCCCACGCAACAGCAAGTAATCTCTTGTACCTTCGTTTCATACCCCGACATCCAGCCTGGCGCAGCTGCGCCGGGCGAGGCAGAGGCTCGAAGTTTTCACCGGTATCGGTGGCGATTATGTGGAGATTGAGCCCCAGGGTGCCTTTACCAATATTGCGCCAGGCGCGAACTTTCCTTGGACCACTCGTTGGAAACTGCGGCAAGTTCCCAACAGCACGACCGTCGCCGTCGGTAGCGCTGACCTAGAGACATTCGCAACCCAGCAGCTAAGTCAGTGAAATTAATCTGGCCGCTAGCGGTCTTAGGTATATGTTTGGGTTTGGGCGCTGCAATCGCCTATGTTTTTCTCAATTCCAACGCCGAAGGCGGGTCTGATGATACGACCGTAACACTCTCGCAGGACGCCACGCGAGTTTCCGCTTGGGTTGATGCCAGGTTGCTTGCCGCGGCTGCTTCGCGCGTCGAGGCTCAGAATGAGCCGGCAGATGCGCCAGATGCGGCTCTAGAATTACCGGGTCTACGTGAACAGCGAGATCACCTTTACGATGCCCTTTTATCGCGCCTCGGCGTAGATCCCAGGACAATTGAGCTGATTGCAAACATAATTGAAGCTTCTCCCTACGCCGGGACGGGAAATCCTGAGGTAACTCTTCACCCGCTCACGCCTGAGCAATGCGAAGCGCGCAGGGCGCATGCGCTTCGGTCGAATGATGACGAAGCGCATTGCGGCGCGCCGAATATGGTAGCTGTATTCGACCCCAAATCGGAAGATGTGCTGCGTTCGAAACTTTGCATCGATCAATTCGAATTTCCCAATATTCCTTGCGAGTATCCGTTGGTCTGGGTGCGTTCGAGCGAGGCCGTTCAGATCTGCCGAGCCCTGGGGAAGCGGCTCTGCGACGCGCACGAATGGGAAGGGGCCTGTGCCGGCGGAATATTGCCGGTGAATGAAGAATACTACTTCGATTTGTCGCGGGAGGAGTCCACTGAAAAGCACAACCAACTGCGTCAGCGTACCTGGCTCGGATCGCTAGCGCCACTCTTGGACGTTTGCGCCACAATGGCCGCCAAGAATCCTAACTGTTGGGACGTCACTTGGGAGCAATGTGGCTCCAATACTTATCCCGCCGGTTCCTTCCCCAATTGCGTGAGTCCATTCGGCGCCTACGACATGCTCGGAAATGTCGCCGAGCACATGAATCTACCACTGCGCATTGAACAGTTGATGCAGCCGTGGGGGTCAAGGCGAGACCGAAATGAAAGGCAGTTGGTTTGCATACGACGGTCTCGTTCCGCACCCCGACGATTGTCGTTGGCGTGCCCCGCCGTGGCACGCAACGGCGATCGACTCCCCCTCGAGCCACCGGAATTACCATTTGGGCTTTCGCTGTTGCAAAGACGTTGATTGAAGAGATTATCTTTGTCTCTGCGAACAGGGCCCCGACCCCGCGCGCGGTTCCTGGTTGCGTATGTTTTGGGAGCTTTTGACTTTCTCACGGCGAACCATAATCAACGCGCGGCGGCGACCTGTGCGATAGTCTCGAAGGCCGCGGGTGTGCGTTCGACGCCGGAGAAGTCCACATCAATTTGTGCGAAAACGCCGGCTTTTGCTGGGATAGAAACCGGCAAGACTGCGGACTTCTCGGCCAAAATTTCGGGGGGATCCCCGACCGGATCAGCGGTGCTAACGGTTGCATCGAGTGCCCGAATAATTACCTCCACGGGTGTGCGAGGAGCATCAGTTGTATTGAATACGCAGGCCAGCACTCGACGCTGATTACCATTTCCGGCGACCTGTACTTGACACAGACGAAGGTCGGAAAGAGCTTCTAACAATCTACGCAGGTAACTACTCTCACTTTCTCTGAGTGAGTCACCCAATTCGACCGTCGCTTCCCGGGCTCGAGGGTCACGCAAAAACGCCAAGAGCATAGCTCCATGCAATCGAACCGGGCGGTTGTGCGCCTTGAGCAATTTAGCAATCGCATCGGTTGGCGCTGCGTTACTGCCGTTATCTTCAAGACTACCTGTGATTGGGGCACCGTTTTCGGACGCTGGATGAAGGCGAAATGTGGATCCTTCGGCATCGACATGCCATTTGATCGCTTCGCCCGGGTGCAGCGGCCCCTGATAATACACGGCTCTAGTCGAGACACTAACCAGTTTTGAGGAGGGTGGCGGATCTTGTTGAAAGAACTCGGCCATTGATGTAAGTTCCGCAATATCACGGTCGGAATTGTTGATTGCGGCGAATTCGAGTTCTACATGTTCATGCTCATGACGTTTGTATCGGCGGGATGACAATACGATTAGGCTGAGTCGGGGCAACGGATGACTCCAAAGCAAGCTATCGGATCGTTGGCATTCGCAAGGTCCCGTGGTGCGAGCTACGCCAGCGGTTGCAGTGGGCTCGGGGGAAAGCGCGGGGGGTTGAATCTGATCCGCAGGTTGCTTCGAGGCGGCAGCAATTGGCGCGATCGCTGAAGCTTCAGCCGGCTCCGTTTTCTGAACCATGGCAGAGCGAGCGGCGCCGGTGAATGATTGACTAGCCTCGTCCAAGCTGTCATCGCGCGCTGTCGCTATCCAACGGAACATAATCAATGCCGCAAGCAGAGCTCCGGCTAGCGTTAGAGAGATAGCTAGCGTCGTTCGCGGCAAAATGCCGTCGAATCGCGGAAAACTGAAGTGCTTGACTGAGGCCACCAGTGGATCTCGAGGAATATTCGGAACGTATCCCAATAAGTCATTCACGAATACTTCGCCGAGCATCTCGGATTGTCGCCCTCCGTCGGTGAGAAAGCGCTCCGCTCTTGCGCCAACGGTGATCAATATGGCTGCAAACGCTACACCCGCAACCAGGCCCATTAGCGGGCCAATTGTCGGTGAATAGCGCGGCGCGGCCAAGGCGATCGCAGACGCCAGCACAACGCTTACCCCAATTGTCCACAATCGAAGTAGCAAACGTCGTTGTTGAAGCTCCTGCAACGTTACGTCATGCCCGGAAGAAAAATGAACAAGTAAGCATTGCTGCACACCGCTGGACGGCAATTCAAATTCAAGCGCTAGCGCTGCCCCGCGTCGCCGTGCGTGGCGTACCGAGGGCCAATCAATCCAAATCTGTTGCCAACGTTCATAGGCAATTGGCACGCCCTCGGCACTTACGCGGGCCGCGTCAATAAATGTAAGTGACAATCCCCGCTCGGTGCACTCAAGCTCCACAGTGCCGACCGTATTGGAGGACTCTGAAGCAATGGCAATTGCGCGCACCCTCATGCCCAGTGTCCATTGCGCGTCACACGCGCCAATCCAGAACCTTTTTCAATTGCGCGCAGTGCCATTGAAGGGCGCCTTGGGTACGCCAGAAGTGCTCGGCCTGATGCTCGGTGGCGCATTCGCCCCTTTCTCCTCAAAACAGAGATTTCTGACGGGCGATATCGGGATAACTCAGACCCAAATGTTCATATGCCTTGCGCGTGGCGACCCGGCCGCGAGGGGTGCGAGCCAGCAACCCTTGCTGCAAAAGATACGGTTCGTAGACATCTTCAAGAGTGTCTCGCGGCTCCGAGAGTGCCGCGGCAATCGTCTCAATACCTGCTGGACCCCCGTCGTAGCTTTCGATTAGCAATCGAAGCAATCTTCGATCCATGTCGTCAAGTCCTTCGGGATCCACCTCCAGCCGCTGGCCAGTAAGCTCGACGATTTCTTTTGTGATTCGCCCGTCACCTTCAACATCAGCAAAATCCCTCGTCCTTCGAAGTAAGCGATTGGCAACGCGGGGCGTTCCACGGCTTCGCGAAGCCAGAGCCCGTGCGCCATCGCCTTCACAGGAAACACCGAGCAAATGTGCACTTCTTTGGACGATCAAAGTGAGGTCGTCAACCGGATAGTAATCGAGTCGTAACGTTACGCCAAACCGTTCCTGCAGAGGCTTCGTGAGAAGTCCAGTTCGTGTGGTTGCCCCCACGAGCGTGAATGGTCGAATGTCGAGCGAAAGACTTTCTGCGTAGGCACCGTCTCCCATCATAACGTCGATTCGGAAATCCTCGATAGCAGGGTATAGTGTCTCCTCGACTGTGACGTTGAGGCGATGAATCTCATCAATGAAAAGTATGTCCCTTCGTTCAAGCTTGGTTAATAGGCCTATCAATACGCCCTTGTGTTCGATAACCGGCCCGCTCGTCACGTGCAAATGAACACCCATTTCATTGGCTAGAATATGGGCGAGCGTTGTCTTACCAAGTCCCGGAGGACCACAGAGCAAGATGTGGTCGAGGGGTTCATTGCGGCGTCTTGCGGCTTCCACATAGACGCGTAGGTTGTCCTTGTGCTTATGTTGTCCAACAAAGTCCTGTAGCCTTGAGGGACGAAATACACGGTCATAGCGTTCGTCATCGTTACTGGTTTGAGTATCGACGACGCGCTCAATCTGAGGTTCAGCTACTGGAATTGCGGCTTTCTTCACCATTGCGCCAGCCTAGCGACGGCCTTTGAAGCCCATCATTTGTTGAACGGCACCTTCGCTTTGCTCGGCGATGTCGGCTTGCTCATTGGCCAGCTCGACGCAATCTTCGCAAAGTTTCTTGATTTTGCCGTCCACTTTGACGCTAAGCAGGCTGTCGACTTCTTCTCCGCATCCTTTGCACTGGGCCATGCCCGCACAATAGCGCAAAATGAGACCTGATAAACTGGCCGGTGAGCCAGGCTCGTCGGTCGTGTTGCGGACACTGAACCATGCCGAGTCGGTCTGGCATATCAGTGGAAACCTGAGGTAAAGTCCCCGAACCATGCCCAATCCCACCGCCACATTAAAGACATCACTGGGTGATATGCGGGTCGAATTGTTTCTCGACAAGATGCCGAATACTGCCTCTAACTTTATTGAGCTTGCCAAAAGCGGCTTTTATGACGGGCTCCATTTTCACCGAGTAATCAAGGGATTTATGGCGCAATTTGGTTGTCCGCATAGTCGCGATCCCAAGAGTGGCCGCGCCGGAACGGGTAACGGTCCCAAGGGCTGTATCGTGGATGAACACCCGGCGGATGCCAAGATTTCCAATGAGCCCGGCACGCTTTCAATGGCAAACACGGGGCATCCGAACACGGGTAGCTGTCAGTTCTTCATCAACATCGCCCACAATTCATATCTCGATTGGTTCTCGCCCGGTCAATCGAAGCATCCCGTTTTCGGCAAGCTTACCGCCGGATTGGACGTGCTAAAGAAGATTGAATCCACCCCCACCGACGGCGGTGATCGCCCGACGACTCCCGTGAAGATGATTTCGATTACGATACTGACTGAATGAATCAAGGCTGCGGGTCGTGCGGCACGGGATCCAGGAATCGGGGGAGCCTCGAAACCCAGTAAATTCAGCACCGTTAGCCGCAATGTTTGAGAGCCCTGGCCTGACTTTCGTCCCTGCGAAGCGTCCATCCCGGGTTTGCCGATCTCGAAATCAGAATGAATGGCACGGGGTTGAGGGTATGTGACGTCTTGGCCTTTGTGTTTCCGTTCTGATCGCGCTTGACATTGCCTTTTTTGTCGAGTTCGTACATCTCGTCGGCATTGCCGTGATCTGCGGTCACCATCACAACGCCGTTGGCGGCGAGAATGACCGGAATCAGGCGCGCCAATTGCAAGTCGAGAGCCTGGATCGCCGTGACCGCAGCCTCGAAATTCCCCGTGTGGCCAACCATGTCGCCATTGGCGTAGTTGGCGCGCAGATAACGGAATTGACCACTCTTGACTGCCTTGATCAATGTATCAGTAATTTCTGCACATTTCATCCAAGGTCGTTGCTCGAACGGCACTAAATCGCTGGGTATTTCTACGTAAGTTTCTGTCTTAGGATCGAATTTCCCGCTGCGGTTGCCATTCCAAAAATACGTAACGTGACCATACTTTTGGGTTTCACTGATCGCGTATTGAGTGATGCTCGCTTTGGCTAGAAATTCGCCCAAAGTGCGATCAATCGCCGGTGGCTCCACCAGAAATCGCTTGGGCAATTTCAGGTCGCCATCGTACTGCATCATGCCAGCATAGGTTAGCGCCGGCAACGGCCCGCGATCAAATTTGTCGAATGAATCCTCGGTGAATGCCCGGGAGATCTCAATCGCGCGATCACCTCGAAAGTTGAAGAAGACGACGGCATCGCCTTCAACGATCGGGCCCAAGGGTGCGCCGTTTTTTTCGATTACAAAGCCCGGTAGGTCCTGGTCAATGACCCCTGGCATTTCAGCTGCGGAACGACACTATGGCATCATGGGCCGAGGCAAATCGCCGGCCTTCGCCCCGCACATGGTGAGCCCAGCCCCGGGCGACCATCTGCCAGTCGGCTTCATAGCGATCCATAGTCACGAACATTCGACCACCGCCGGAGGCAATCGCGGCGTCAAAGCCGTCCTGATTGAGATCGGCCAGATAGGCCTCGAAAGGATCTACGTACTCAAGCGCAGAAGTTTCACCGACGTCCCGTCCGTCGAGCAATATGTGAACGCGCACCTTCTTTACGCCATCCTGCTTAGCTCGTGCAATCATCGCCCGCAGATGGTCCAGGTGAGAATGCACGTTGCCATCCGAAAATAAGCCAATGAAGTGCAATGATTTATTTTGCGCGGCTGGCGCAACGACGTCACGCCAGGCTTGTCCTTGCCAAAGCGCACCTGAGGCGATGGACTTGTTGACTAGTTTTGCGCCTTGTTCGAATACTCGTCCCGCACCCATCGCATTGTGGCCCACTTCGGAATTGCCCATGTCTTCGTCGCTGGGCATTCCGACAGCGACGCCGTGAGCCCGGAGCTTAATCCAGGGGTAGTCGCGAAAAAGTCGATCCAGCATTGGGGTGCGGGCAGTCTTAATCGCGTCACCCTCGTCTCTAGGGGAGATTCCGACTCCGTCGAGGACGATGGTGACAACGGGACCGGGATTAGGTGAAAAGCGGTTAGATTTCTCGAGATTCATTGAATGAGAGTCCTGGGCGAGGCTGCCCGTAGGGTAGGCGAGTTACGGCTCGTTAGGAATGCCAGGAGCCCACGAAATTACTGCTTCGAATCAGGAGACAGGAATATGATGATGCCTTCCAATCGTAACTGTTGGTATTTGCTTGTATATTCGGCACTTGGGCTGTCGCCAGCCTTATCACTGGCCTGCCAGGATGCCCCGGTTGACGGTTCGACGGAAAGTTCATCAGCCTCATTGACCGGTGCAGCTGGTTCAAGCTCCGTTACGGCTGCTGCCAGTGCAACTGGGTCAAGTTCTGTTGTGGCTCTGGATGCCGCAGGTGGCCAGCCGGGCGTGGGCAGGGGACCCTGGGCGAAAGAGCGCTTGGACAGGCTATTTCAACGTTTTGATAAAGATGGCGATGGGAAAATAGCTCTAAAAGACCTCCCCGATCGACTGCGCGAACGCTTGGCGCCCGCAGACACGAACAACGATGGGTTCTTGACTCGCGATGAAATCATCAAGAATTGGCAGTCAAAAGCTGCCGAATTTAAAGATAGAATTGACACCAACGGCGACGGCGTAATCTCGGAGGACGAACGAGCCAAAGCGCGATCCGCATTCTGGGACAAGCGTTTTGCCGAACTTGACAAGAACCAGGACGGCGCTCTAACCGCAGACGAAGTGCCGGCTAGAATGTGGCAGCACATTAAAGTAGCGGATGCGAATGGCGACAATAGAGTGACGCGAGCCGAAATTGATGCGGCCCTTGCGTCCGGCAAGCTCAAGCCGATGCATCCCGGGCACGGTCATCACGATCACACTGATAGCACAACAAAAACGTAAAAGGTTGCTATTGAACAATCTTCAAGTCGCAGAAATGCTTCACAAGACGCAGCGCGCAGGGTCGGGCCCCTGCGCGCCCACGAAACGAAAAATTCCCGCTGAGACTTTATGCTTCGCCATGGATTGATTGACCGACCCCAAGCTTAGTAGACTACCAGAAACAAAATACTTCAACCCCAAGCGCAAACACTGGACCTCCCCAATTCCCGTTGACCCTGGTGCGAGTGCTTGGGGTTTCTTTTTACTGCGGCTTTCGCGCTTACCAGCCCATTGAACTTTGAACCAGTGGCAGCATGTCCGCGGCAATTTTGGCGTGGTCACCTACGCGGGGATGCCCACCGCAGCCCAAATCGGCAATGGCATCATCCTGGGCGGCGGTGAGAAGGGACAAGTGAACCTTACCGTTGCCCGTAGTATTGCCGTTGAGATCATTGGCCACTGTCGTAATCGCGGCGCGCTGGTCGGTGTCTGACGTATAAGTGCTATTCGGGTAACCGTCGGTGATCATCGGGCTCGACATCAAAAAGAAATCCGGACCTGTCCCGCCGTTCACATCGCCGTAATATCCCCGAAGCGTACCTATGAAATTCTCCAGCGTGCTGATGAACAATGCATAATTCGTTGGATCATACGTTTCATTCAGCGGAGGATAATTGCAGGAAGTCGGCTTAAAATCGTTGGTTCCCAGCTCAATCAGAATTGCATCTGGTTTAAATTCGGCCGTGTCCCATACGTTTGTTCCGGAATCGGGCGAGCTTGATTGCTCCAGGTACAACCGATCATATACTTGCGATATTGTGTTACTCCCGCACGGATCGGTTCGGATGACACCGATGCCCCCATGGGCCGTAATGTGATAATCCGCGTTCAGTTGTCTTGCCAGTACGGGGCCGAATGCCAAGTTGGCATTTGAGTAGGCATTAATGTCGTTACATTGAGTGGTATTCTTGGCCGCCAAATTGCCCGAACCGACGCTGATTGAATCGCCGATAATCTCGATCTTGTGAGGTTTAGCAGCCGGTGGAGGTAAAATGGTGCCAGCGAATTCAAACCCTTGGAATTCGACTGGACCGGGACTTGATTCTGTTCGTTTCACGAGAGTTGCCGTGTGTTCGCCGTAGGGCAAATTCGGAACGACATTGATCCAGCCGGTGTTGGAGCTCGTTTCGACTTCGGTGGCGTTAGCATCATCGCCATCAATGACTAAGTCGAAGTAATTCGCCGCCGATGTAACTGCTTGGACCTTTACAGAAACTGAGACTCCCGCAAAATTGGCGGTGACGTAAACTCCGGGTGCCGAGTAGCGAGGTGCTTTGGGATCCGAAAAGTCGATTCGCCCGACGTAAACGAGATTCGGATCGTCGGCGTCGTAGGAGTGAAGCGAGGTATCACCGGTCGCTGCGTCTGGCTGCGTACCCGAGTCTTGCCCGGCGCTGCCACCGGCAGCAGGCGCGCCTCCGCTGCCGTTACTGTTGCCGCCCGTGGCAGCGGAGCCACCAGCCGCGGGCGTCTTGCTACTCGAGCAACCGGCAGCCCACGTGCCGGCAATACCCATAAGAAGCAGTGAAACAGCTAATAGTCTATTCATGACTTAGTTCCTCGATGACACCGTTACGGCCGTTGGGACACCTTTTCGACCGGGGCTCGGCGCAGTCTGTTGAGTCGGGACGCAGTCTGCGCTCCGCAGCCAATGGCCGCATCGCAACTTTGGCCGATGGGTTGGCAGTCGTCAAGAACGGCTTTGAGTTCTCATTTTCTGCCCTTCAGGCACTTGACAGAGGGCGTGGGACTATGACTAACTGCGCGCGCTAAACCGTTTTAGCCGGCGCTTTGGTCGGAGAGCATGCCGGGGAATTTTAGGCAAACGATGCCGGGTCGAGCGAAATACGTAGTCATCGGTTTAATCGGGTTACTGCCTGGCTGCATTACGAGCCCCACTTACGAGTATGGGCCCACGGCGGAAGCCAAGACGGCCTCCTTGCCTCCTTGTCACGACGGTCTTCTCGATGACCTGGAGGACGGTGACGGTCAAATCGTCAAGTCCGGCGGTCGAGATGGTTATTGGTTCACGTTCGCTGACACGGAGGGTTCCACGATTGATCCGCGGGGCGAGTACAAGCCGTCGCCGGGTGGCGCCAATGGTAGCAAGTTCGCCGGGCATGCCTGGGGCAAGATGGCGCCGAAAGGCGTCAGCCTTTACGCGGGCGTCGGTTTTGCGCTGACGAACCCGAAGACGCCGTACGATTTCAAGACGGCCAAAGGCATTCAATTCTGGGCGAAGGGTCCCGGACGCGTGCGCTTCAAGACTCCGGACATCAATACAACGCCCGAAGGCGACCGATGTTCGGATTGTTACAATGATTTTGGTGTGGACATCACGCTGCAGGACAGTTGGCAGCGGTACACGGTGCCTTTCGATAAGATGGCGCAGCAACCCGGCTGGGGGGATCGCGCACCCGCGGTGGACAACCATCACGTTTTTGCGGTTCAATGGCAGTATTCGACGCCGAACACCGCCTACGACCTTTGGTTCGACGATATTCGGCTGGTAGGGTGCGAGTGATTGCCGTGAGAACCCAGCACTGCCTTGCGCAATTGTCGGTAGTGGTCGGGCTCACGATGCTGGCCTGCGGCGGCACGGGCTCCAATGCGGATCGACTGGCTGGGAAACCATCCGGCACGCCGAGGCCCGATTCGTTCAATCATGACCCGGGAAGTCTAATGACGTATTCGTGTGACGAAGATCAGCCGTCACAGGGAATCACGACTTACAGCATCGAGAACTGGGAAACGGGTGCTGGCGGGGGTTGGTACACGAACAATGACCGTTGCGAGACCTGCCAAGTTGATACGAACGTAATCAACGGAACTATTGACTTGGGGGTTGAGGCGGACGCGGGCGCTTTGGACGCGGGCCTCAAACAACGAGCCGCTTGTGTGCCAGATTGCATCGCGTCGCAGATTCCAAGTTACTTCGCAAAACCTGTTCCCGCAGATGTAATACCTGGCGGACGTTGTGGCAGCCAATACGCGTTTCACGTCATATCTGGCCCATTTACAAAATGGGGCGGGCAGCTTGGGATGAATTTCTCGCCGCCGAAATGCGTTACTTTGGACTGCCCGAGTGACAGCGCGCCAGTGGACGGTGCCCCTTATGACGGCGTTTCATTCTGGGCTCGCGTCGTGCCGGGTTCGGGTCAGGTCATGCGCATCCAAGTGGGCGAAAGCCATACGGATTTCAAATACCCGGAACCCGATGACGCAGGCCCACCTTGCCAGAGCTTTACATTTGTAGGTGCGCAAAACCTCGGGCTGGGCTGCGACACTTTTGGGACATTCATCGAACTCAATAACGACTGGCAGTTTATCACATTGCCCTTCGAGCAAATGCGGCAGGAGGGCTGGGGTAAACGCGCACCTTTCTTCGACATCCAGCATATTTCCAATTTGACGCTCTTTTACGGGCCAGGCGTGTGGGACATTTGGATTGACGACATAGCCTTCTATAAGCGGAGTCCCCAGTAATGCGTCTTGGCTTTAGAATGAGTCGCCAGGTCTTGGTTCCCACGGCTATCGTGGGCTGCATCCTGGTCGCTTCGAGCGCAAACGCCGCACCGCCCCCAGATACTTCAGGAGAAGAGTTTCGAGACACGCCGGTTGAAGCTCTACCGAAGCCAAAGGTTGTTGTGCCGACGGAAGACGAGCGCAAAGAACCGGGATATATGCCCGGCTATTCCCGAGAGGCGCAGATCAGCTTGCCGGCTACCTCGCTGCAATTCGGCACGATTTTACCGACTGGAATCACGCCGCAATCGACCGCCATAAGCCCCTCATCGCATGAATTCAAGATGCAGTTTAGCGGCTACTTGCAAGGTGGACTGCGAGCGGGCATTGGCCATCGCGACGAAGCCACGAATCAGCAACACTCGATGACGTTGCACGCGGACCCCGTGGTTGCTGGCGCCGCCTATGGTTGGTTCGACCATACGAACATTGTGCCGGGGCCCTGGGCACAGCTGAATTTCAAGTATGGCAATGACGTGGTGTCGGCGAATGCTGTGCTGGGTGCCTGGGGCACGACTGAAGCGATGAGTGCCAACGGCAATTTCCAGCCGGATGTGCAGCAATGGTTCACGGACGCGTATCTGGCCTATAGGCCCAAGGTGGCGCCCGTCAATCTGACCATTAAGGCAGGCGTGTACCGCGAACGTTACGGATCGATGGCTCAATACACGGATGGAGTTTATGGTGTACCTACCATTGCCGTGGTTAACGGCGTTGGCAGTACGACCACGGTTGAGTTGCCATTCGAAGGCGATTTCACGGTGCGCGCTGAAGCGGGACTCAAGGGCACGTTGAATCGCGCTATGCCGGGCTTGGTGCCGGATGGTTCCAATGAAAATGCGCGCCCCATTGAGGGGTCCACGTACGCGGCGCATGGTCACCTCGGTTTTGGTTACAAAGACGTTTGGCCCACTTTTCACATTATTCACGCATTCAGCCAAGACGATCGCTCCGACAATTACGACGACACGTCCACACCCACGTATGACCCGCTGACACGCAAAGACGGGACTTTGGATGTCGTCGGCGTTGATGTGAAATACGTTGGCGGGAGGTTTGGCCATCTCGTTGCTTCAACGGAGCACGTGGTCGGCAAGAACATGACGTCGATGTCTAACCTGGTGCAGATTCTGTGGTCAGGTACCGGACGCGACTTCAACGAGCGCTATTGGGGCTATTACAGCAATGGCACGGGAACGCTGACGTTTGCAGCGCTCCAATACACCGTTAGCCTTGGAACCTTGCTCCGATATCCGGAGGAGTTTTGGGGTGACGCGCCTGATTTGATGGTCAGCGTATTTGGGATTTACGGGCATTCGACCAGTGCGCCCCCGATCCCAGCAGCGTTGGCTCCGCAGGTGATGAACACCGTGAATTACGCTGGGCAGCCCTACGGTCTCGGCAACCGGGACATGATCAAGGCGGGCGTCGAAACGGTCTACTCAGTGGCTTCCTGGTTAGCCATCGGCGATCGTTTCGACTGGGTGGCACCCGCACTCGGAGATGCGAGCCAATCCTACGAAGTGCTGACTCAAAAACTCATAATTCGCTCGGACTGGACGGCCCGCGAAACGCTAGTCCTACAATACTCCGGGTGGATACTCGGCGATAACGTCAAGGTTAATGGTGATAATCGACTCATGAACTACACGTCGGCAAAACCCGACCAGCATATGCTGGCCATTTACGGAACGATGTGGTGGTGAGGACATGGGGAGCATGGTCATGACGTCTGCAAGAATCGAACATCTGACGAGGCTTGTCCCATGAAGCGGCAGCTATTCACGGCTAGTGGGCTTTTTCTGCTTGTTTTGGGCGGCACGGTTCAGGCCCAAAGCACTAACAGCACCGGCAACAACTCGGCAGCGGCCGCGCCCGCACCGACTGCAACTGCACCGGCCGCTGCACCTTCGGCGAGCGCTACCGAGGCGCCTTTACCCGCGTCAACGGCAACCGCTCCTGCGCCAACTGCACCGGCCGCTGCCCCCGCGGCGGCGCCAACTGCACCGGCAGGGTTGCCAACTGCACCCGCGAACACCACGTCCAATGAGCCCGCGAAGGCCGCTCAAGATGCGGCAACTGCGGATGACGCAGCGCAGTCCAAATCAATCAAGAAGAAGGGATCACGCAACGCAGCTCAGTCCAATGCCACCGACATCAGCCTAGCGCCAACCGCACCACAAGTCTCCACATTGCCTGGTTCGGTAACACCCGGTTTTGAACAAGCCGCCTCGGTTAGCCCCGGCGACTGGAAATTCGACGTGCACGGGTTGTTCGTTCTGCCCCTGGCGATCGGCATCAATAAGCGCGATGTGGCTTATGCGGGCCAAAAGAAGACGGTGCTGCATTCGCCGCCCGTGACGCCCGAAGATCGCGAAGGGTTCAATTGGACCGGTGTCACGCCGCAGCCCTGGGTTCAGATGAACTTCAGCTACGGCAACCGTGACGTAACAGCCAATGTTATTCTTTCAGCGAAAACGGTAACCAACGCGAATTCCTATTTCAATCCTCCCGACTATCAGGGAGTTACTGACGCATTTCTGACGTATCGTCCGCCGCTCGCGCGCCCAATCAATCTATCCATTGACGTGGGTGCATTCACCAATCGCTATGGTCACATGGGCGAATATGATACGGGTCGTTACGGAACCTCGCTAATTGCAAGGCTTTCCGGTGTTGGCACTACCCTGCGATCCACAATTCCTGCTGGGGAGGTCCAATGGCTATTTGAAACTGGTGTTATGGGGCAAATTGGTAAAGCACCCCTCGGCGTAGAACCCGCAGGTTGGAATAACTTTGCCGACGCCAATGTGGGCAGCACTTACGCGGTCCACGGCCATGTCGGTGCGCGCTTCGCTAAACATGCCGAGCTCGTTGGTCATGCCATCTACGCGTTTGAGCAAGATGATCGCTCGAGCCCGACGGATCAACCTGACGGCCATATCAGCGTTTTGGGCTTGGACGGGCATGTTTCAGCAGGCTATCTCGGCCACTTCTACCTGGGGTTTGCAAGCGCGA
This sequence comes from uncultured delta proteobacterium, assembly GCA_963835565.1. GTDB lineage: Bacteria > Myxococcota_A > Polyangia > Polyangiales > Polyangiaceae > FEN-1139. The sequence continues at coordinate 32,364 of CAWIGY010000033.1, read as the reverse complement.
AGGCCTCTAACGCGGAGGGTATATCGCCCGTTATTCGAATATTGGAGGCGCCCGGTGGCCCGGGGCTCATGCGTAGCTATTTTGGTCCTAACGGTACCGGCAACGGGTCGTTGACCACCGTGGGCGCACAATATGATCTGAGCCTAGGTAATCTCTTTAGCCACCCCATGCCGCACAATGGCGATTCGCCTGACATCGTGCTTGCCCTCTTCGGAATCTTTACCAAAGTGGGAAGTGATCAGGCGCTTTACGATGGTGTCAAGAAGCTCAAGTATGGTGTCGAGGCCACTTACTCGATTGCGAGCTGGTTCGCCGCTTCGGGTCGATATGACCGTGTGTTGGCCAATACAGACGACTCGCGTCAAACATTTGCAGTGATCAGCCCGCGAGTGATCTTCCACAGCGATTGGAATTCGCAGGATCAGGTAGTTCTGCAATACTCTCACTACATGGTGGGCTCAGGCGTGCCCGTGATTACCGGCTATCCCCCGGCGCCGGATCTGTACACGAAACCCGACGCGGACGTTGTGAGCTTAACGGCTGCCATTTGGTGGTAGCCGGCGTACGTCACTGCACCGTTGACGGAGCCGCTCCCCTTGCTGAAATAGCAGCGCCAAGCCTATTTGTGCCGATAAAGGATGACGTCGTCGATCCATACATTCCAATTGCCGTTTGCACCGTCCCCGATATCCATGCTGAAATAGAGGTTCAAAATTTGAGTTTTGTCCAATTCGTCTTCGTGAACGCCGTAACCGCGTTGCTTCATGTCATCGAAGGGGATCATGACGTAACGCCAAGTAGTATCGAACCCCACGCCGGCACCAAACGGGTCACATTTCTTGGAGTCGATATTTGATCGGTCGTTACACGGGGGAACCGTGTCACTATTGCTCGATATGAGTGTTCTCGTCTCTCAACGAGACAAACATGCTCGTTCCCGTCGGTTCGAGTTCAGGATGGTCGTTGCCTTTCTTCGCCCAAAAACCGATGCCCTCCCAATCGGTTATGTTCACGGGCGGAAGCGGGCCGTCACTCCCATTGTCGAATTTCAGCGCCGAATTGAGGCCCCCAAACATCCTGGTACTCAGCCAACATGTGATACGCAACTGAATCTGTAACGGGGCCGCAGTGTCTATCGTCTGCGGTCATCCGCGTATAGGTGTCATTGGCGCCTGACATATCCGTGGTAGTCAAGCCAGTGTGCGGGTCGATGAATACTGCACCGGGTGCAATCTGGTCTATGTATCGAAACCAACCTGTGGGTAAGGCGCCGATGCCAGCCGGATAACCTTCAAAATCGAGGCAATCTACGCCAAGTCCCGGCGTGCAACCAAATTCATGCGTGTCAAGGGTTGCTGTGAGATTGCACGGGTCAACCGTCAAACCCGCCGTCAGTTATCGCAGTTACGTCGGGCATGACTTTTTCACCCGTTCCGCCGCAGCCCGACGTGCTTACGGTGACCAACGCAAGTGCCGCAGAACAAATGGCCGTTGCCCTTGCTGAAAAGCTACTCCAAACTCGTAACATGACCCTTGAAACTCCCTTGCACGCTGCTGCCAAACTGCGTAAGCAGTGTACGTGCAGGCGGCCAGGCTGGCAACCTCGAAGGCGCCCAAATCAGCCAGGAAATTGAGATGAAACCCATTTTACGCCGCTACTCTGGCAACCCCATTGTGACCGCCAAAGATTTCCCGCCCGAGGCTGGCATTAAACACGTATTCAACTCTGGAGCGGTTAAATGGGGCAAGAAGTACATTATGGCCTGCCGCGCCGAGGACGCGGCCCTGCGCCCCAAAATATGGATAGCGGACAGCAATGACGGCTATCACTTCGTTCCGCGGCCGAGGCCGGCGTCGATGCCGGACGATGATCCGGAATTCGCCGAGTACACGGCGGGCATGTATTACGACCCGCGGGTCACTGAAATTGACGGCACGTTTTACTTGCTGCACGCCGCGCACAGCAGCCACACCTGCCGGCTGAGCCTCCTTTGTACCAAGGATTTCGAGAAATTCGACTGGCTGGGTTTGATCTCGGAACCCGATAACCGAAACGGCGTGCTTTTTCCCGAAAAGATCAAGGGGAGTTACGCCCGGCTTGACCGGCCCAACACGGCCGAAAAAATGGGTGATATCTGGATTTCCTATTCGCCCGATCTCATCCACTGGGGGCGGTCGCGTTGCGTGATGCGTAATTCACAAGTGCGCTGGGCCTGGGCCAAAATCGGCCCCGGGGCACCACCCATTAGAACTCCTGAAGGCTGGTTGAATATTTTTCACGGTGTGAGGACTCAATGCGCCCAGCACTACGTGTACCAGCTTGGTGTGTCCCTCCTTGACCTTGAAGATCCGTCGAAGGTAATTGCCCAAGCCAAGGAAGCCATCCTCGAACCCGAAGAAATGTACGAGCTCGTTGGGCAAACGCCGAGCGTTGTCTTCACATCAGGTGCCGTTGTCGAAGACGATGGCGAGGTCAAGGTCTACTACGGCGGAGCCGACACCGTGCAATGCGTGGCCACGACGACGATCGACGAATTGTTGCATGCTTGCAAACACAGGTAAAAGCTCGTCTCTTCAAACCGAAGTCCGGGTAATGCCATGCCCATCTGTGTTTGCTGCAAAACTAACGTGGTCCAACAGGGCCTGGAAATGTCTCCGCTGCGTGATAGGTTTGTAGGGTCATGGGCCTTACGACGCAATCACTGATGGTCAAGCCGAATCGATCCTCACGTCGGAAGGTTGCCGTGAATTTTCTGGTAGATTCAGGTGCCGTCTATAGCCTGGTCCCTGGAAAAGTGTTGCGGCAGCTTGGTCTCAAGCCATACAGAAAATTGGAGTTCAGTCTCGCGGACGGCACGACTATCGTTCGAATGGTTGGCGATGCGTATTTCGAGTTTCAAGGCCAACAGGGTCCTGCCCCAGTCATTTTTGGCGAGGAAGGTGATGAACCGCTACTCGGGGCAACGACGCTCGAGAGTCTGGGCTTGGTTCTCGACCCATTTAAGCGCCGACTATTGCCGATGCGCTTAGTCCTTGCGTAGTTAGTTCTCGGCGTACACTATGTTTTGCCGGGAGTTTTTGGGGTTTTCGTTGATTTATTTTTGTTCTATTGCTCACGGTACCCTCGGGCTGATCGCTTGCAGAAACGCACCAGTCTCTGCTCTGTCAGCTCAGCGGAGAGATTGCAGCAACGGATTCTGAGTCGAATTGATGAGCCCTAAATTCCGTTCAATCAAATCCAACCGCTGCTGCACGCAGGCTGCCGATCGCAGGGGATCGGGAGGTGTGTTCTTCACGTAATCGACCATTTTTTTGAGAGTCGTTCTCGCGACGTGTACTCGGGTGTCGCTTGAGGCGTAGTAAATGAGCAGCTCGCCGTTTTCGCGGGCGACCGCCCCATTACAAAAAACGACATTCGAGACATCGCCGATGCGCTCTTCGCCTACCGGAGCAATGAAGTAGCCACCTGGACGATGCGTGATATGCCAGGGTTTTTCCAGATCGGTCATGAAGACATACAGCACATAACGCAGCCCCGCTGCGCAGCCTCGCACACCGTGCGCGATATGCAGCCAGCCAGATTCAGTTCTGAATGGGTGCGGACCTTGGCCATTCTTGGACTCTTTGATGGTGTGATACTGACGGTCATCAATGATGGTTTCCGTCCCAATAATGGCAGGATTCATCGAATCAGAAAGCGCCCAGCCGATGCCACCTCCGCTGCCCGCGTCGATGAAGCCATCCTGCGGGCGCGTATACAAGGCATACTTCCCATCGACTAATTCAGGGTGAAGCACCACGTTTCGTTGCTGTGGCGACCGGGACTTGAGATCAGGCAAGCGCTCCCAGGTTGTTCAGATCCGTTGTGCGAGCAATGCCGCATTGCGCGATGGCTGAAGATAGGTCTCCCTTCGGGGCTTGTGGATCTTTGCGTTCCGTGCAAAAGAGGCCGTAGATGAACCCGTCCGCGTGCTTCGTCAGGCGCATGTCGTAGAGATTCACGTCCGGGTCGCTCGTTTCCGGCATTTCGATGGGGCGATCCCAGAATCGAAAACCTTCTATTCCATTTTCGCTTTCGGTTACCGCAAAGAACGATTTTCGGTCAGCACCTTCGACCCGGCACACCAGGAGAACCTTTCCGGCGTGTTCGATGGCGCCAGGATTGAATACGGCGTTGATGCCCAACCTCTCGAGCAAATATGGATTTTGGCGCCGATCTAAATCGTATCGCCAGAACAGAGGTGCATGCTCGGCTGTCAGTACAGGATATCGAAAACGTTCGAATATGCCGTTATTGTGGCCAATATCGACAGGGTTGCTGCGCTCCAGTAGCTCATTGTGCCGGCGAACCAGTGACGCCAATCGAGCCTCGAAATGTGTCTGCATAGTGACCTTTTACCCAAGCGCCCATTTGCCGTCCAGCTTGGTGGCGAGGCATGCCTCGCCACCCGCACGAGGCGCATCTAACTGGCAAGCCCCGTAACGTCCGAACATCGGTCCGCCGGAAATTGGCCGAGTAGTTGAGTTTTTTGGACCGAAACCAGCCCGGCGAGCAACAATTAGGCCGGATCGGGTTCGATTGAGTATTGTGGTTCTAGCATTGCCCTTGGCTAAAGCGTTTTAGTGCGGTAAGTCTTGGGCGGTTTGACCGGAGGATGAATCAATGAAGCACGTCGTTAATTTCTTGAGTCTGGGCGCGGGTATCGCCGTATTGTCATTTTTCAGCGCTTGCTCATCGGGCTCAGGTACCCCCACCGCCACAGCGGGCGCAGGTAATACTGAAACTGGTGGCGCTACCGGAAACGCCGGCAGTGGTAATACAACAGCCGGCTCTGCCAATGTTGGCGGCCATACTGGCACGGGTGGAACCAGCGGAGCCAGTACCAGTCCCGGCTCGACTGGCGGTACTACATCTACCGGTTCCACTCTTGTAATAGACTCGTTTGACACTCAACAAGAACAAGCATTGTTTCAACCCAATACTGTCATTCCTACGGATTGCTCAATCAACGTCGCCGCTGCCAATGATGCCGGTGGTACCTTTACTGTTGGGTGGTCGGGTTCAGTTGACATCAACGTTGACGCAAATCCCAAGGGATCCATGAAGGTTGTTGCCACCTTTACGAACTGGGATCAGAAGTGGGCGGTTGAGATGCCCGCCCCCACTGATAATAATGGCAATATCATCGATCTGTCGAATAAGATCGTTTCAGCTGAGCTTGAGGCCACCGCGGGGCTTTCAACGAGTTCGACCTACGAGTTTGGCGCGGTAATTTACATGAAAACTGGTAGCTCCTATGTGTGGGGCGCCTCGGCATGGACGAATATTGGAGCCCTGAAATTCGTGGCAAACTCTCTCGTTGGATACGACCAGTCCTCAAGGCGTGCCGTCAGGCGACACCTTCGATCCCACGGTTCCCAAGCAGATTGGTATCCAATTTAGCACGGGTGGCGCAGGTGAATCCTCATACTGCAACAAAAACTACCAGACGGCGTTTGGTCCACCGGTCACAACGACGGTCTACATTGATAACGTGATTGCCACCAACCGGCCTTGAGTGAGCCCACGCCGCTAGCGCACCGTGGCACAAGTTGCGGTGCGCCTGCTTTGGCTACGGCGAGCAAGTGATCTTCGCGTCAGCCCAATCCGCGTGATCCGCGGGAGAAAGCACACCGCCACCGGTAACTAGGAGCGTTAGCTTCAGCTTGCCTGTGAGATCCACATTAACTGGCTTTGACGGATCCGTGCCCGCCATCGTGCCGCTGTCAAAGAGCTTGTCGCCGTCGGCCCAAACTTGCATCAGCACTGAACCTGCCCCACCTGTTTCGTCGTCAATGCCGACAACAGCACTAAAGCGGCTGCATCGCTTGGCAAGGCGGACAATTACTTTCGAACCTGCGGCGACACCGAGCCCCTTTTGGAACGTGGTGCCGCGAAGTGAAAGTGGCTTGCCGTCACCGGCACCGGACCCGCCGTTGCTCATGTCCTTCTCGGCCGGGCCTTCGCCATTGGCGGCGTACGTCCAAGTCAAATCACTCAGGTACGCCGTGCCTTGCGGAATTCCGGGTTCATTGCCTTCAATTCTGACCATTACTGATCCATGAGAAGGCACATCCGCGGCGAAGCTGTCTTGAATAGACCCAGTATCACCCGTGACCAGGTCTTGCTCCGTGGCGCTGCCCGCGCTCAGCCCGACGTCCACAAGATTCACTGACACGTTTTGCGTCTGGGTACCGTCATTCACGAGCAGCACGGCGCGAGCGCCTGCCTGATTCAACGGCTTGGCCCACACCATCGTGCTGTCAGTAGAACTCACGAGCACGCCCTGCAGCCCGAGGTAGTCTTGATCGACCGCGATGACTTGAGGGTTCTTCAAGATTGCCAAGACGTCGGAACTCATGGTGGTGAGGTTGTTTCCGGCGATCAGTGGTGCTGCCATCGTAGCCCACAAGTTGAAGTGAGTCTGCGATTCCGTAAGGGTGAGGCCACCGTTGCCAACCTCCAACATGTCCGGGTCGTTCCAATTGTTGGGGCCAGCATAGGCCGCATACAGCTTGTTTACCTGGGCGTTTTGCAAAATGGTATGGTAATACGCGCTACTCAGCAAGCTGATATTATTATAAACAGGGGCTAAATCACCGGTTGTTCGCCACAACTGCCCGGTCTGCAAATTCCACTCGTCAAATTCCCAACTGCACAGGCTAAATACAATATTGTGACCGGTTTCATCCGCCGCCGTTTGTAGCGCATCGCGCATTGCCTGATATCCTTGTTGCATCGGCACATTGGCGGACACGTTGCAGTTATCATATTTGAGATAGTCGACTCCCCAGGCAGCAAATGTTTGCGCATCCGTGAGCTCATGGCCCCCCGAGGCGGCGAAATTATCGCAGGTTGCCGTGCCGCGATCGGAATAGACGCCTAACTTCAGGCCCTTTGAGTGCACGTAGTCCGCCAAGGCTTTGATACCACCGGGCCCACCGAAAGCCGAATTGGGCTCAAGCACCGAATCTCCGGCGTCTGACGGTTCATAACCTGTTCCCGAATCAGCCTGTCCCGACCCGGGCGCAACGCGATTCTTTAGCGGCCAGCCATCATCAATATTCACGTATTGGTAGCCCGCCGCCTGCATCCCGTTGCTAACCATGGCATCGGCGATATTCTTAATGATATCAGCGGTAATCCCGGTACCGTAAGCGTTCCAGCTGTTCCAACCCATCGGAGGAGTGGGTGCCAATCCAGAAGGCTTGGAGAGGGGTGGCCCATCTTGATCGTTGGGTACGGCCACGATTGTCACATTGCTGTTCGCATCATTGATGGCACTACTGCCGCCCGTGCCTTGTGCATTGGCACCGCCGGCTGCGCCGGCATCCGCCACTGTGGCGCGTTTGCTGCCTGAGGAGCAAGACGGCAAAAGAGACAGCCCAAAGAGAAGCCAGATTGCACGAGGATACTGTTTTGAAATCACGTCTCGCTCCAGTTATATGCAAAACAACCGTTGGCCGATTGACACCATTGTGTCAGACGGAACCGTCACGGCTACGGTTTTCTTCAGTGCCGGGAATCTGCGGGGCACCGCTAGCCTGATTCTGCAAGCCAATCCGCGGCAAACATGAGCCCTCGCAGATCGTGATACGAGGCTTTCCAGGGGTCACCCTTGCGATCACCGTAGGGACCGAGCGTTCCGTCGGGCATTACACCCCAGTAAACCCCTCCGAATTCCTGGTCCATTTGCCCATTTTCGATCCAATCGAGCGTCCGCTCCAAGCGAACCAGCGCATCCGGCAGCAGGCCGGCGCGATGCAATCGCACTAGTGCAGGCAAAGCTTCAAATTGCACCCACCAGAGCTTTTCCCGGTCTACAACTCGATCCGCCGGAATGCCTTCGTTGAAGTAGCCGCCCTTGTCGGCGTCGAAGCCCCAGTGGGCGGAGGCGTTTCCCATCTCGAGGGCTGCCTTCGCGAATGTTTCATTCAGTGGCAGGGCCACATTCTTTGCGTTAAGAACTCGCAGGGCGTCCGGCACCAGCCAGGACGTTTCGAGATCGTGACCGTAACTGACGCGGGGTTCTCCAAACGGAGTGTAGTCCAACAGAAACTCCAAATGCGCGTAGTTCAGCGGCTGCCGATGACGAGTAATCGTCAGCTCCGTAAATTCGCGCAGACGCTGGTGCACAGTTTCGTCATTGCTCACCTCTGCGAGGGCCGTGAGCGCTTCCATTACGTGGATATGGGTATTCGTTTCCTTGCTGGCACCGGGAGTCTGCCAAGGCGGGTCATTGGTTAAGTCGTAACCGCCAAATCGTGGCTCGTAAACTTGCCGGTCAAAGGCCTTGAAACAGGCAATTGCACGATGGATGGCCGACTGCTCACCAAACACTCGACCGAACGTGGACAATGCAAAAACCGCGAAGGCCTGTGGATAAACTTGGGGCACCGGACGGATCACCGTTCCCGTTCGATTGATCTTACGAAAGAAATACTCGCCACGATCATCACTAAAATGGTCGAGAATGAACCGAACCAAATGGCGGGCAATTGCCTCAATTCTAGGGCTCTGCTCGCGGCGCTCATACCAGGTTGAAAAAGTCCACAAATGGCGGGCCTGCTGCGTCAGGCTCTTGTCCGCGGGCTCCGCTGGCTGGCCACGGCGGTCGAGAAACCCATGAAAACCGCCGCATTCTCGGTCCGGACCGTGGTCGATCCAAAACTCGGCATGCTGCTCCGCCAGCCGCAGCATGCGCTGAGCCAGCGCCTGCTCCTTTTCACGCACTGCCTGGTCAATGGGTCCGCTCGCTGTTTCTGGCATTGATTAGCTTTCCTTGGCCTTTTTTGACTTGCCGGCACGGGACCGGCAAGTCACGCTGCGGATGTTCCGACGATACCCAGTTTGCGCCCGAAATCCAGCTATTATGGCCGGTATTTTGCGGCCAGCGATTGAACTGAGTGTACTCATAGCCAAGTGGAATCGCGCCGGCCATTTCAAATCAACGGGTGCGGTCGTTGGGCGGGCATTTTCTCTGTTGGAAGCATCAAGTCCGGCATTGGAGTTGGGGGGATTGCGAATTTTCGATAACTACGATAGGAAGGCCGCAACGAGAACGTTTCGAGGGTGCTCCATGGAAATTCGATCGCGCAGACTGCAGCCAACCAGTTTCGCAACCTATATTCTGACAGTCACACTGGCGACGTGCGGGATGACCGGTTGCCTTCGCTTGAAGCAGCCGCAGTCCGCCTCCAGCAATACGGCAGCGACCAAGTATATGGATATGTCGGATAAGAATTCCGCACCGACGATTGTGCCAACCAACCAACCGAATGCGGTATTTGAGCTCGACGGGAAGCCCTTCTGCTTTCAAGGCACGAATAATTATTATCTAAACTTCAAGAATAAGGACATGGTCAACGACGTGTATGCTAGGGCCAAGCGGCTCGGCTTGGGCGTCATGCGAATGTGGGCTTATATTGATCGCGGGTCCTTAGACAATAGCGTGCTCGCGAATGATCCGGGCGACAAGAAAGATGGGACCAAGGAAGGTTACTATACGCAGTATTGGGACACTGTGAACAAGCGACCCGCCTATAACGATGGTCCTACCGGACTTGAGATGGTGGATTACGCCCTTCATGCTGCGCGTGAATCCGGAATTAAGGTTATTTTCAGTACTTACCAACAATTGGAAGGATTTCGGGGGCATGGATCAGTACTTAATCTGGTACGGGCTCACCAAACATTACCAGTTCTACACCGACGAGCGGGTAAGAACGGCGTTCAAAGACTGGGCAGCTCACCTCGTTAACCGCAAGAACACCATTGACGGCATGCTCTATCGTGACGATCCGGCTATTTTCGCCTGGGAACTCGCCAATGAGCCCCGAACTAGAAACTACACCCGGTTTGACGCACCGGAAGGCTGGAACTTAACCACGATTCCACGCTGGGCCGACGAGATGAGCCAAGCCATCCATGCCATTGACCCGAACCACATGGTGGCCGTCGGCGATGAAGGTCAATTTGCCGAAGGTAAGAAGAGTGATTTCTATTCCGGCAAGGACGGGGTTGATCACAAGGCACTATTGGCTTTAAAGGGAATCGATTTTGGAACCTTCCATCAATACCCCGAAACTTGGGGCACGGGTCTGAAGTGGAGTTACGAGTGGGTTCACGACCATGTTAAAGCAGCCTATGCCGCCAAAAAGCCCACGGTGATGGAGGAGTACGGCATCATTGTTAAACGCGAACCGGGCAAGGGACTTGACCCAGGCAAACCCAATTATGGTGAAGATCGTCGCCTTGAAACCTACCGCCGCTGGAACGATATGTTGCTGCAAGAGGGTGGAGCCGGATCCATGTTCTGGTTACTGGTAGGCAAGCTGGAAAATGGCGACATTTATCCAGACTATGATCATTTTACCGTTTACGAAGGCGAGAAAAGCGGCGACTTGATCAAGGATTATGCCACCAAGTTCTCGACGCAAGCTCGCGCTTGTCAGCTAGCGCCGCCCGCTTCGGGTGCGCCCAGTCCCTTCGTTCGCGTACGACACTTACCCGGATCTGAGGCGGTTGCGTCGGTTTTTGTCAGGACTCGGCCTGCCGATAACGGGGGCTGGTTTGCGCTTCAGTGACGAAATCGTCATTTGCCACGGCCCAGTCGCGGTCAACTTAGCGGATGCGGCGCGTGTTCAATTGCCGCATAAGACATTATAAAGGCCGAATAGAAACCAATTGACCGGACGCGCCGTAGCCATCGGTGTACTGTCGGCGTCCGTCCAGTGGTGGTCAATTTGAATTCCACGCGCTGGTCCGACTCAGCGAACTTTGCGATGCGCTCCCGATTTTTCGCCCTAGGACTTTGCTTCGCCGGCAGTTTCTTCAATCCGATGATTCTAAGCGCGCAGCCGTCCAGTCACGCGATAACCCCGTCGCCCGACGTGCCCCGAATCGTTCCGCCTCATCTTGCAATGCAGCCGAATGTGCCCTACCCGGCGCAGGCTAAGGGTGACGCGTCCGTTCTGCTGCGCTTGACCATCAATGCGGACGGTAGCGTCCGTGATGCACAGGTAACGGAGGGCGCGGAACCCTTTGCCTCGGCTGCGTGCAAGCGGCAATGACTTGGCGTTTCGAGCCAGCCACACGAAATGAGCAACCGGTGGCGTCGGTGGTTCGATTCGAGGTGTCTTTCGTGGAACCGCCGCCCGCCGAATCAACACCCGCGCCGAACGCCAGCCGATTCTGCGGCAACTGAATCGAGTCCGGCAACGACACAACCGGGACCCGCAAAAACGACGGCTGCGGCTCCCGCTCCGGAAGACATCGAAATTACGGTTCAGGGAGATCGGTTAGCGCCGGCCGTATCGTCCTTCTCGCGCGCTGAAGTACGGCAATTGCCCGGGTACTTTTGGTGATCCATTTCGGGCTATTGAAGCGATGCCGGGCGTTACACCCGATTATCTCGGGCCTGCCATTCTTTTACGTGCGCGGGGCTCCGCCCGGTAATGTGGGTTACTTTCTTGACGGCGTTCGCGTGCCCTATTTGTATCACGTAGGGCTCGGACCCTCCGTAGTTAACCCGGCTATGGTGGAGCGCGTTGATCTATACCCGGGGGGTTATCCAGCCAGTTTCGGTCGCTTCGCAGGCGGGATCGTGTCGGGTGAAGTTACCAGTCCTCGTACTGACCCTCACGGCGAGGGCAACGTTCGGATCTTCGATTTAGGAGGTATGGCAGAAACGGGCTTTGCCGATGGGCGCGGCACAGTCATGTTAGGGGGGCGATACTCGTACACGGCGGCCATCCTATCGCTGATCGCACCCCATACGGACCTAGCGTATCGCGATTTCCAGGCGCGCGTGACTTACGACGTTACGCCCAAAGATCGAATAACCGCCTTCAGCTTTGGCTCGTATGACGTCCTGGGGCAGACGACCAATGGCATTGAGAATATTGTATTCGGTTCGGAGTTTTATCGTCTGGATTTACAGTTATGACCACGACTTTGGTCATTCGACGACGCTGCACACGGCGGCCACATTGGGCTTTGATCAAACGCGAATCGACACGCAACGCAATGCGCAAGATCGCATGCTCTCTGTGAGAACCGCGTTGCATCATCCTTTGTCTAAGGATTTTCTATTGCGAACCGGTGCCGATGTGACCGTGGATGGTTTTATCGCGGATAAGGCCAAGTGGGCAGATCCGGAAGATCCGAGTACGGTTCAATTCAACAATTTGTTTCCACCGAGAACCGACCTTGCAGTGGGAGCCTGGTCTGATCTGGTTATTAATGTGAGCCGACGGCTTGAATTGACGCCGGGCCTTCGCGCAGACGTGTACTCATCCGGTGGGGCTACGTTGCCTGCGCTCGACCCCAGAATTGCCGCAAAATACAAAGATTACTGATCATTTTCGGATCATTCATGCCGACGGGGTCGCGCATCAGCCGCCGTCGTTTGTCGTGCCGATTCCTGGGCTGACACCGGGTAATCTGCAAGGGGGACTGCAATCAACGGTTCAAACCAGCGCGGGAATCGAGGTTGATCTTCCCGAGGCAACCACTGCCACGGCGACGCTATTTCATAACGCGTTTTACAACATGAATGACGCTCTGGGCGATCGGAGTAACACCACCACCGGCGGCATTGGTACTGCGCTGACCCAGCGAGCCAACGGTCAGGCTTATGGCTTTGAATTCTTTCTGCATCGCCGATTGAATAAGCGGTTGGGAGGCTTTCTAACGTATACGCTATCTCGTTCGACGCGCACGCTCGACAACAGTACATTTCCAAGTGCCTTCGATCGGACTCATGTTCTAAATGCCGCCTTGGCATACGACTTAGGGCGCAACTGGCGCGCCGGAACCCGGTTGGTCTTCTACACCGGCACGCCCGTGATTACGCCCACCGGTGGATTGGTTGTGGCTCAGCCGACGCTCAGTAATTCCCGTAATCCGGCGTTTTATCGCGTCGATGTGCGGCTCGAAAAGCGCTGGCAAATGACTCAAAGAGCCTGGATTTCATTCGTCGCCGAGGTGATGAATGTCACGTTGAGCAAAGAGACGTACAATAATACCGTGATTGGCCCGATTACTATTCCTAGCGTCGGTGTTGAAGCGGGGTTCTAATCATGAGATACCCGAATCTAAAATCTAGCGGCTTGGCACTGATGGCCTTAGCTTCAAGCGCCCTGGCTTGCCTACCCAAGGACACACGACCGCCCCCGGCCAGCCTATTAGTGACAACTTCATCGGACGATGCCGTTCAAACACGGCTTTAACACCGACGATGGATGGTTCATTCAGTTCAACGAAGTTTGTAGTCGCGATCGGCCGATCATCGTTAGACGGTAATGCTTGCAATTCCTATTCAAATGCGAGCTATGTGCGAGTATTGAATATGCAGCAGGCCGGTCAGCAAGAGCTCAATTTGATCTATGGGCTAGGGCAATGCGATTTTTCATTTCGAGTAGCCCATCCCGTAACGACTTCATTGGTGGGCTCGGGAGTCTCCGCCGCCGACGTGCTGTACATGCAAACCGATAGTTCCGACAAATACACAGTGCAAGCCGGATTGACCAATAGCGGGGTGGTTGCGATAATTAGCGGAATTGCGACGGGCTATCACGAACAGAAGACGTTTTCTTGGTCATTTCGACTGAACGAACAGTACTCCACTTGCTCGCTTGAGAGTGACGCCGGGGTCGATGAAGGTCTCAATCTAATTGGCTTGGCGTCGGACACGCTGAACATTTTGGTTAGGGGGGAGGCACTATTCCAGAGCAGACGTAAATTTCGCACGATCGACTTTGCGATTTGGACCAATGGCCCTTGCTGATTCAGTATATGGGAATAATGATGGTTCAGTGACTCTCGATGAACTAGGTCTGGTGCCGGTATCCATGATTGCTGACGCGGTTACGCCAACACAAACCGACGCAGGCAGCATTACCGGACCCAATTGGCGATGCAGGTCTCCTCGCAAGCGGTTTCGGTCTCGATGCCGGCACTGCGCTCCTTGACGGTTCATGGTCGGATGACGTATTTTACCGGGAATGGTGCCGCGATTGGTGCTGAATAACTTGGAAGATGTCGTGTATCTCGGCCTTTTTCCGATGATCTTTCAATTACCGCGACACGGGGCAATGCGTAACGGCAGTTGCGACCCCCGGGGGCGGCCGATAACCGAAAAACGAAGCTCGATTCCAATTCTCCCGCGCGGCCTCGCCGGTCTTTAGCGAGCCTGGCATTGCATAGTTACAGACGATACCGCGAAGACCCTCAGACTGGGCGGTGAGGGTAATTTCACCTGGCTGTCCGGAAATCGAGCGAACTACAACTAGAGCAAGCCCATTGAATGCCCGACGCTCGGCACCTTGGAACGGCTCGAAACTAGTAGGATCTCCATTGTCCAGAGCTGCGATGACACCCGGGCCACTAACGCCAAAATGCAAGAGATTGTGGGACCTTGGCACTATCTCGCCGTGCTCATCGGCAATCATGACTGTAACATATGCTAAGTCGCAGCCATCCGCACATAGACTCTTCCGATCGGAATTGAGAATAACCCGTCGAGCGGGGCCGGTTGTCTTTCGAACTGCCGTAGCCCACTTCTTACCATTTTTGTAGGTGACGACAGTGAGCTCACCTGGCTGGTAAACCACTTGGTCCCACCGGAAGCGATATTGAAGCCGCTTGCGTTTGCGGCGTCCCAGTGACTTTCCGTTGAGGGAAAGCTCCGCTTCGTCCGCGGCTGAGTAGACGTGAACTGGTGTAATTTCGCCAATCCGTTCCGGCCAGTTCCAATGAGGCAGAATGTGCGCCATGCGCAGATTCGGACGCCAACGTGCTTGGTAAATGTAGAAACGATCCTTCGGGAAGCCTGCTAAATCTACGATTCCAAAATAAGAGCTGCGCGACGGAACTCGAATTTGACCGATGCGCTGCAGTTCCAGCTGCGCAAGTTGTCGTTGCGCTGGATCGGTAAAGTTTAGCAAATTGCTAGAATCTGAGTTGTAGGGTGTTGGCTCGCCAAGATAGTCGAACCCAGTCCAAACGTATTCTCCTGCGACCTCTGGGCATTCGTCGAGCGCGCGAAACTCGTCGTCCGGGATATTCGACCACCGATTGGCGGACAAATCGTACGAACTTACCTGGAAGTTTGCACGCCCATTCAACTTGTCATTCGTAACCGGAAAGAAGTACTCGCCTCGAGTGCTGATCGTCGAAGCAGTTTCGCTTCCAATGATGGGCAAAGGATCGGGTTCGATTCATGTAGCCTGGATATCCTTGAGGCTTGTAGTTATAACCCAAGGACATCGACAGCAGTCTGATACCCGCTGTACCCTGCCATTTCGTTGTTGAATGCAGACGTTACTAGCGACGAGTACGGTCTTCTTCCCTCACGATACCAGCGAGTCGTGTGGCCCATTTCCAGCCATCCGGAACGCCATTGTTCGCTGACTTCATTACCGATGCTCCACATAATAACACAGGGATGATTGCGGTCACGTCGAACCATGGCGCGCAAGTCCCGTTCGTGCCAATCGATGAAATCCGCAGCATAGTCACAGTAGCGAACATTTGGGTCATTTTCGGGTATATCCGATGCCATCTTTTTGCCGCGCCGCCAACAATCGAATGCCTCGTCAATTACCAATATGCCCATTCGATCACACAAATCCAATAGTTCGGGAGCAGGCGGGTTGTGGCTAGTACGAATTGAGTTGCAACCCATTGACTGCATAATCTCAATTTGTCGCTGCAATGCACGAGTATTTACCGCAGTGCCCAGAGCGCCTAGATCGTGATGAAGACAGACACCTTTGAGAGTAACGTGTTCATCATTCAAGAAAAAACCGTGGTCTGGATCGACCCGCACGCGGCGTATACCGAAGGGCGTTTCGACACGATCGAGTTCCTTGCCACCGCTATCGAGCGTTGTAACAGCGATGTAGCGGTGTCGATGTTTTAGCGACCAAAGTCGAGGTTTCTTGACCAAAACCACCTGTGTTCTCACCGTCTGATAGTGGGCATCTAACTTCAGTGACAAGGGTTCTGCAGCAACGATGTGCTTTTCTGACGGCTGATCATTTTCATCCAGTGCAACAACATAAGTATTTAGATTCAATTCACATTCCGAGTCCGTGGCGTTTTCCAGCGTAATATCTACGTTTACAACGGCCAGACGCGTGGATACGCGTGGCGTTGAAACGAAT
This sequence comes from uncultured delta proteobacterium, assembly GCA_963835565.1. Classification (GTDB taxonomy): domain Bacteria; phylum Myxococcota_A; class Polyangia; order Polyangiales; family Polyangiaceae; genus FEN-1139. The sequence goes on along the minus strand of CAWIGY010000033.1, from coordinate 16,155 downwards.
GTTCCCCAATGACGAACACGGATGGGCTGGGTCTTTACCAGCCACAGATTGCGATAAAGGCCGCCGCCCGGGTACCAACGGGACGAATTGGGCGGGTTTTCCAGGCGAATCGCCAGAACGTTGTCGCTACCGAATTCGACATACGATGTCAATTCTATGCGAAACGACGAGTACCCATAGGGCCAGCCTCCCAGAAGTCTGCCGTTGAGCCAGATTGCGGAATGTGACATCGCAGCATCGATGTCGAGAAAAATGCATTTTCCAGAATCCGATTGTTCCAGTGAAAAGTGCTTTCGATACCAGCCAACCCCGTGCCAGGGAAGCTTTCCAGTTTCACCCGGCAAGTCTTGCGAAAACGGCCCTTCGATTGCCCAGTCATGAGGCAAGTTCACTAGACGCCAATTGCTATCATCAAATTGTGGCAATCGGCTAATCTCATCAATCTCAGGTTGGTCCGTTGGGCGACATGGTTTAACTAAGCCTTCGTTAATCAGCTCGTTGCCGGTTGCCAGTATCCAGTCGCGGATCTGCAGGTATTGGAACTTGTAATCCGCGCATGCAGTATCATCGCGGTGAAATCGCCAATCGCTGTTGAAGCAAATGCGTTCACGGGTCAGGTTGAATGATTGTCTACGCGTCATAGGAAACGATTTTCCTTCGAGATTTGTGGATGGTTATCGCCGGCGCCGCCCGGCGGCCCGCACCGAAGCTAACACGCTTTAAGGCGATGTAGCCAACGAGGCTAATTGCGAGGGCGAAGTTGGCCTGCCTTGGCAACATGCCGCGCCGTGAATCAGTTTTCACGTGCCGGTAATTCGAAAATATTTACCCCTTGGGCCTGATTGTCCGTCGGGATGCCTTTACAAAGACCTTCGGTTTGCATAAGGTCCGCCGGCCATGCGAAACGCGCAGGAGTTGTTGACGTGACGAGTGACGAGCTTGACGTATCAATCGTAATTCCCGTTTACAATGAAGAAGCTATTTTGCATGCGACCATCATTGATTTGCGTGAGCGATTGGAAGACGTATCGTGGAGTTACGAAATTGTGCTCGCAGAAAATGGCTCACGAGACGATACACTGCAGATAGCTAAGTCCCTAGCTCAAAAGTATGGACAGGTGAGGTTCATATCCGTCCCTGAACCCAACTATGGCTGTGCTTTACGCAAAGGTATTGAGGCAGCGAGAGGCCGCTACGTTCTATGTGACGAAATCGACCTGTGCGACGTTGAATTCCAGAACCGGGCGGTAGAATTGCTCAATTCCGAAGCAGCCGAATTTGTTATTGGGTCCAAACTCATAGGAGGCGCAAAAGACCAGCGACCGATGCTCCGCCACCTGGCTAGCAAATTCTACACGCAAATGCTTCGCCTACTGGTTGGCTTTCGCGGCACGGATACCCATGGTCTCAAGGCAATGCGCAGGGACTTAATCTTGCCAGTTGTTGCGGAATGTGTCGTCGACAAGGATGTCTTCTCGAGTGAATTGGTGATACGCGCCGATCGATCGGGTCTTAAAATGCTTGAAATTCCCGTGCGAGTCATGGAAAAACGCCCGCCTTCGATCAACTTGATTCGTCGTGTTCCTCAGGTTGTAAAAAGCTTGGCAAGGTTGACCTGGGCAATTCGAATCGTGCGCTAGGGAAACATTGGCGCCTAACGCCCCGCCTCACGCAGGGCCGGGCCCCTGCGTGCCAACACGAACAGATATTCTCAGAAAAGCACGGAGACTGGGGCGTTTTTTTTACAGATTTAACTCGACGGTACCGTGAGAATTAGAACAAGAAGAGTCAGCGAACGACCCGAATTATATTATTAAAGACAAACGCATTGTTCGCCGAGAACTAGTCTAGGCTTGGGCGGATGGCTTTGACTTGGCAGGCAACAACAATGAGAGTGTAATTCCTAGTGTGAGCAGGCAAAGCACAACACCCAGACTGATTCCGTTCGGGACATGCCAGATTCGGTGAAAACCCATCTTGAGACCAATGAATATCAACACCAGTGAAAGCGCCAAGTCCAATTTGTGAAACCTGTTGATCATACCGGAAAGTAAGAAGAATAAGGCGCGCAAACCCAGTACCGCCAAGATATTCGACGTATAAACTATATACATGTCCTGGGAAATCGCCAATACGGCTGGCACTGAATCCACTGCGAAGATAATATCGGTGAATTCGACAGCAATCAGCACCAGTACCATGGGTGTTGCGAAGCGCACGCCGTCTTTCTTTGTGAAGAATCGAACCTCGTCAAATTCATGGGTTGTCCGCAAGTATTTGCGAGCTAACCGAAATACAAATGTGTGCTCCGGATCAGCATATCCCTGGTCTTTCCTCAGGAATTTTGTCCCACTAATTACCAGGATTGCCGCAAATACATAGGCAGTCGCGTCGAAGTGATGCAGAAGTTCTGCACCGGCAAATATGAAAATGCCTCGCAAGAAGATGGCGCCAAACACTCCCCAAAACAAGACGCGATTTTGCATCGCATTAAGCACGCGAAAGTGACGAAATATCACTAAGAATACAAAAAGGTTGTCAACCGAAAGTGATTCTTCGACCAAGTATGCCGTGACGTAAGTGACGGCACTCGTTGACCCGAGCCGGGAAGCGACCCATACAGCCAGGGCGAGACCGATTGCGACCCAAAGGCAACTTCGAATCAGCGCCTGGCGAAAACCCACGAGACCCGCCGAGCTTCGACAGATGAATCGGTCAACGATCATCATGCCTATGACGCCGCCTGCGAATACAATCCAGTCAATTAGGCTGGCCGACGTTGGCATGCCAGCCGTCGTAACATGTGACATTCCCTGACGCCACTGCAGCAAAGTCCCGTTAGTCAACCTTAAGGCGAAAAACTGGTCGATCTTGAGTCAAGTTTTCCCGATGCCGTGTTCCGGGTCGGGCCCCGGAACACAAACACAATCAATACGTCGGAACGGACGAGCGGGTCACTAATGAAACCAAACGCACGGCGTGCCGGCATTGCAAATAGAAATCGCTAATATGGCGTCACCGGTTGGGAGGATTCCCGTTATACCTGAGCAGCGTCGGCCATCTCCTCGAGAACATGGGCTCAGACGCAGAGTCTTCGTTGTTCGCGATTGCGACTCGTGGTTTGAGCGAATTATCTACGGTCGAGACCTGGATAGTTTGGGGCTAAAAACTCAAAGGTTCAAAAATTTGCTGAACAAAAGTCCGCGCCGAGTCGGGCGCCTGCGCGCCAGCAGGACCAAGCGTGAGGGGTGCGGCGAGCGGCCACAAGACCAAGATCTCTGCTATGACGCCCCAATGCAATTCCCCAATCTGGCTGTGGTGGCGACACATCTCGACTTGCGTTGCCATTTGGATCAGTGACAACATACGGTCCGGCTTAGTTCCCGCGTGCCGATTACAAGTACGGTATATCGGGCGTGCATTCCGAAAAGTTGACTCGCGATGAATGCATCTTCCACCTCAGGCAGGCTCGTCCTTGGAATCGATCTCGGAACACAAAGCACGAAAGCTCTGCTCTACGATCCTGAAATAAGAACCATATTGGATTTGGTCCAATCGCCTCACGACATCATTCAGCGCAGCGACGGGACCAGCGAGCAAGAGGCTCAATGGTGGATAGCCGCCGTCACGGATTGCCTAAGCCGACTTGACGCGGGACTCAAGCAGCGCATTTGTGCGATTGGCGTATCTGGACAGCAGCATGGTTTGGTACCCGTCGATTCCAACGGTCGTGTGGTTTATCGAGTCAAGCTTTGGAATGACACGACCACGCAACAGGAATGTAATGACATTACCTTGGCCTTTGGGGGAAGGGAACGGCTGATTGCGGAAGTTGGCAATCCGATGTTACCCGGCTATACCGCTCCGAAAGTGCTCTGGCTTAAGCGACACGCTCCTGATGCGTATGCGGCCATGTCGCAAATCTTGCTGCCCCACGACTACCTGAATTACTTTCTAACCGGGATCTTTTCCGCGGAAGTAGGCGACGCGTCGGGAACGGGCTTTCTCGAAATTCGCAGGCAAAAATGGTCGAAGTCGGCCCTGTCGGCTGTCAACGAGCAGCGAAATCTGCTGGACTGTCTACCTTCACTTATCCAACCGCATGCGGCTGCGGGACAAATAAGCGGGACGGCAGCCGAAATGTTTGGCCTTCAGAAGCAGGTATTAGTCGCGGCCGGTGGCGGCGATAATATGATGGCAGCCATAGGTACCGGCTGTGCCAATGCCGGGATATTTACGGTAAGTCTTGGGACTTCCGGTACTCTCTTTGGCTATTCTGAGCGTCCCATTGTTGACGCCTCTGGGCTTGTGGCGGCATTTTGCTCGTCAACCGGCGGATGGTTACCGTTAGTTTGCACGATGAACTGCACGGTGGCGACCGAACTCAACCGAACGCTATTTGAATTGCCGTTGCCGGACATTGATCGATTATCAATGGCAATCCCGGCGGGGGCGAATGGACTCATAACATTGCCCTACTATAGCGGAGAGAGAACTCCGAATTTTCCGCGCGCCAGCGGCTGTATTTTAGGAATAACACCGCAGAACTACACACGCCCCCATTTGATTCGTTCTGCCATGGAGGCTGCTGTATTTGCGTTACGCTACGGCCAGGACGCATTTTCTGACTTGGGCCTATTGCCCAAGTCAATTCGATTGACGGGGGGCGGGGCAAAGAGCCGGGTTTGGCGGCAGATGGTTGCTGATATATTGGGTTGTCCAGTTACTTGTCCTCGCATTGAGGAGACAGCAGCGTTCGGAGCCGCATTGCAGGCCTGGTGGATGGTCCAGGGGCAGCAGGGCCAATTACAGCCCATCGACGAACTTGTTGCCGAGCACGTTCCTAGCGATGGGGAAGAGATATTGCCGGACCCAAGCAATCGACAAGCATACGAAGGCGTGTATCGCGAGTACCTAAACATTATGCAACTGCTCACGCCTAAGTTCATTTGAACCAATCGAGGAATCCGAAATATGTCACCGTTCATTGGAAATCGCGAGCACTTCCCAGGTATCTCCAGCATATCATTCGAGGGTAAGGAATCGAAGAACCCTCTATCCTTTAAATTCTACGATAAGAACAAACAAATAATGGGCAAGACGTTTGAGGAACATTTGCGTTTCGCTGTTTGCTTTTGGCACAGCTTTTGTGGAACCGGTTCGGACCCATTCGGCGACGACACCCGAGCATTTCCTTGGGATAGTTATTCGGATTCTTTGGACAAGGCAAAGGGTCGCTTGGACGCTGCGTTCGAGTTCTTTACCAAGCTTGGTGTACCATTCTATTGCTTTCATGATCGAGACATGGCGCCCGCGGGCAGTACCGTTAGAGAATCCGACAAAAATCTCAGCACGCTCGTCGAGCTGGCAAAGGAGCGGCAAAAAGCCACAGGTGTCAAGTTGCTCTGGGGTACCGCCAATCTCTTCTCTCACCCGCGCTATATGAACGGGGCTGCGACCAATCCGGATTTTCGCGTGCTCACACATGCTGCAGCACAGGTTAAGTGCGCGATTGACGCTACCGTCGAACTTGGAGGCCAAAACTATGTGTTCTGGGGGGGTCGGGAGGGTTACTCGTCGTTATTGAATACAAACATGAAGCGTGAACTCGATAACCTGGGTCAATTCTTGAGGTTGGCGCGAGACTATGGGCGACAGCACGGGTTCAAAGGTACTTACCTCATTGAGCCTAAGCCGATGGAACCCTCCAAGCACCAATACGACTTTGACGCTGCGACTGTTATCGGGTTCCTTCGTGCGCAGGGGCTCGAAAAGGACTTCAAGCTCAATATTGAAGCAAACCACGCAACATTGGCCGGTCACACATTTTCCCACGAGCTACAAGTAGCGGTGGACGCTGGGCTTCTCGGTAGCGTTGATGCTAATCGGGGAGATTCGCAGAACGGTTGGGACACGGATCAATTTCCCACTGATGTTTACCAGACGACTGAGGCGATGCTGATCATACTCGAAGCTGGGGGGTTCAAAACTGGGGGTCTCAACTTTGACGCAAAAATTCGTCGAAATTCCAGCGATTCAGAGGACCTATTCCTGGCCCACATCGGCGGAATGGACGCATTTGCCCGGGGACTTGAAGTCGCTGCCAGACTGATCGAAAAGTCTCCCTTATCTGCCATGCGTTCCGCTCGGTATCGTTCATTTGAGGAAGGGGATGGCCTACGGTTTTCACGCGGCGAGCTAGAGCTACCTGATCTAGCTAAACTCGCTCAAACGCACGAAAATCTGCCGCTGATTAGTGGCAAGCAGGAACTGATTGAGAATATCATCAATCAGTATTTATAGCTGTAGTGGCCAATCCTTAATGAATGACGTCGCCCTGCCGCTTCATAGAAATAGCGGCGTGTGGGTGGCTCAAAACCTTGATGAACGCATTTTGAAGTGAAGCGGCTATTGGCGAATGTGAGTGCCCAATCATTGTACTCGCCTCGCTCGTACCCAAGTGATGAGCCATCGTCTTGCCAGTAGCGCCCCCGCGCTTGGTTTCCGAAACAGCGAAAAGTGATCGGCGCGCTGACCAGCTCTCCCGTGTGTTGTACCGGTCCGGCCATTGGCAATATAGTGCCCTGTCGCACGAATGCCGGGGCACTACTAAGCTGATATTCTACATCGTAGAATCGACCTCCGCGCAACGGTGGGCCTCCGTCAAATTTGAACCAACGTCCCTTTGGCAAATACGACGGGTCGCCGGGTTTTACCTCGGTGAAGGATAGGCGCTACCAATAGGTCTGCACCAAGCATGAATTGATCGTCCAGCTGCCGTACCGTTTGATCTTCTGGATAGTGCCATGCCAAAGGTCGCATTAGTGGGGCGCCCGTTTGCCGATGCTCAACAAATAGCCGCTCAAAATAGGGCAGAAGTTGGTACCGAATGCTGATCAATTGGCGAATTGTATCCTCAACCTCTAGTCCCAATGACCATGGTTCCTGGGCTCTGCCGTTAAGTGCGCAATGATTGCGGCAAAATGGATAAAATATTCCTAATTGATACCAACGAACGAGCAGTTCAGCATCCGTATTGCCCCCAAATCCCCCGATATCTACGCCGCAAAAGGCAACGCCGGAAATGCTGACATTGAGTAGCATCGGAATGCTGAGGCGCAGATGTTCGAACCAAGACGCGTTGTCCCCCAGCCACACTGCACAATATCGTTGAATGCCCGCATAGCCTGATCGGGTAAGTACGAACGTTCGCTGGTCGGGGTGCGCCTTGCGCATCGCCTCGCTGGTAGCCCGAGCCATTTGTTGACCATAGACATTTCGAACCTCGAAATGACCTATTTCACCGTCCGCGTCCCGCTGGACAAACAGCTGTTCATTGTCTCTCGGAAGTTCTTGCGCGTCCGCATTCAAAGGTCGCTGGTTTCCGAATAACGCGGGTTCATTCATGTCATTCCAAATACCGGCTATGCCGCGCGATAGCAGGAAGCTGAGTTTATCGCCCCACCATTTGCGGACTTCATCTTGCATGAAGTCAGGAAGACAGGAAGCCCCCGGCCAGACTTGACCTACAAACAGTGAGCCGTCAGCTTTGGTGCAAAATGCGCGAAGCCTGCAGCCTTCGCGAAATGTTGCATCTCGCGTTGCAACTTCTTGACTCCCGGGTTGACGATAGTTACGACGTGAAAGCCAACTCGGGATAGAGCTGCGATTAACTTCTCAAATTGTGGAAAGCGCTTCCGACTGATAGTAAAGACGCGATAATCGTCCATATAGTCGATATCGATGACGATGGTGTCGCAGGGGATTTCCCGCGAGCGAAACTCATTCGCAAGTCTTCTTACCGATTGTTCAGTTGGATAGCTCCAGCGACTTTGTTGATGTCCGAGACTCCAAAGTGGTGGTAGCTGGCAACGGCCAGTCAATTGTGTATAGGCTGCTACAAGTTTTGGAAGCGATGACCGTTCAAACCAGTAAAGACACCACGGGCGTCTCGTCAAAAGCCGTACACGCACGATGCCACTGCGGTCGGAATCCAAATCCCAGCGTTGAGGTGCGGGACTGTCGAGAAACACGCCGTAAGCTGCCTCATTCTCAAGCACGGAAAGCCATGGAATACACATGTAAAGTGAGTCTGTGGACTCTAGATGTTGATCATCGTCGGTTGCGAAAAGGGTGTGCACTCTTCCGCGCAAGTTCAACCCGCTATAGCGCTCACCAAGGCCCCAACATTGCTCTTTAGGCTTGATCGACCACTCTAACATCCATCGACTAGCTGATTCTTGGCGCCAATCCAAGAGTAAGTTCGGCGGCAATTTCAAGTGCCTCCAGCGCATTGGCGAAGTCTCGTCAATCGCATAACTCCGAGGCCAGCCAGTGCCCGGCGGTACAACGGTAATCCTGAACACCTTCACTCCGGCAATCAGGGCTTTATCGTATTGTACTTGACCCCGAAAAATATCTTTGGGCTTGGCAACGCTTCGCCGAATTGGGCTAGCGATCTGCCTCGCTGCGGTCCAAAAGTTATCGGGTTTTCTTGCCATACTAAGACAAGCGGCTCTTATATTCGGCGTAGCCAAACTGACGTACGACATCAAGTTTTCCAGAGTCCGGTTCGAAAAGCACGATTGAAGGAAGCCTGACCCCGTTGAATGTTGTGGTTTTGACCATGGTATAGTGGGCCATATCCTCAAATACTAGTTTGTCGCCAGCTCTTAGAGGTGCGTCGAAGGAGTAGTCCCCAATTACATCGCCCGCCAGGCAAGTGAGGCCGCCCAATCGCGTTGTATATGGCTTCTTCCCGGGCTCAGCTCCGCCAATAACTCGTGGCCGATAGGGCATTTCAAGGACATCGGGCATGTGCGCCGTCGCCGAGGTATCTAATATTGCGATCGGTTGACCGTAGTCAACGACGTCGAGCACCGAAGCTACGAGCCAGCCGGTATTGAGACCAATCGCCTCTCCGGGCTCGAGGTAAACTTGTTTGCCCCACTTATTTTGAAAACTGTGGACTACTTGCACCAGGCGATCCAGGTCATATCCGGGGCGTGTTACCAGGTGACCGCCCCCGAAATTTACCCATTTTGCGCGCTCAATGAAGGGCGCGAAATTCTCTTCGACGGATTGTAGTGTCCGTTCCAGCGCGTCGCTGTCTTTTTCACACAAGTTGTGAAAATGTAAACCATCTAGCTGGCGAAGCACGCTCCCAATCATTGCGCGACGCGGAACTCCTAACCGCGACCCGGGCGCACATGGATCGTATAGAGCGACGTCTGTTTCTCGGTGTTCTGGATTAATTCGAAGACCGATTTGCATCGCGGGGGCGGTACCTTGCAAATACGGTAAGAACTGTTCGAGTTGGAAAACGGAATTGAACACGATATGATCCGCCAATGTCGCCAGCTCTTCAATATCCGCAGTCGAGTACGCAGGCGCGTATACGTGAACTTCCTTGTCAATGTATTCTCGCGCCAATCTAGCTTCGGAAACGGAGCTGGTGGCAGCTCCACTCAAGACGGCTCTGACAAAGGGAAACGTGCTGTACGCCGCAAACCCCTTAAGCGCGATTAGGATTTTGCAGCCGGCTTGCTCTTGAACTCGGTCCAATATGGCCAAGTTTTGCCGCAAACGACCCAAATCAATTACGAATGCAGGGGTTTCCACATCAGCGGGATTAAAGGATGGCATGCGGCGATCAGCCTTCGCGAATTTCCCAAGGCAGCCCGTAGCGATTGAGGGCGTCCATGAAGGGATCGGGGTCGAGTTGTTCCATGTTGTACACACCATTGCCACTCCACTTGCCTGTTACCACCATCAAAGCGCCAATCATTGCGGGTACGCCCGTTGTGTACGAAACGGCTTGTGCGCGGACTTCTTTCCAGCATTCCGCGTGGTCACATACGTTGTAGATGAACACTTTGCGGGACTTTCCCGCTTTCTTTCCGACGATTTCGCAACCAATACTAGTTTTCCCACGGTACCCGGCACCGAGACTGGCCGGATCCGGCAATAGCGCCTTTAGGAATTCCACCGGAACAATTTTGTGGCCCTGGAAATCGACAGGATCAATTCGCGTCATGCCAACGTTTTGTAGCACACGCAGATGTGTCAAATACTGATCGCCAAATGTCATCCAGAATCGAATTCGCCGCAGGCCGCGAATATTTACTACGAGACTTTCAAGCTCTTCGTGATAAAGTAAGTAAGCTTTGCGGACGCCAACGCCCGGGAAATCATAGTCCATCTTGAGGGTCAAGGGCTCAGTCTCTTTCCAGACTCCTTGTTCCCAGTATCGGCCACGTTGAGTAATCTCCCGTATATTGATCTCGGGATTAAAATTCGTTGCGAAGGCATGCCCATGGTCACCGCCGTTGCAATCCAAAATATCAATGCTCTCTATTTCGTCGAATAAGTGCTTCTGGGCGTAAGCACAGTAGACATTGGTAACCCCCGGATCAAAACCAGAGCCCAATAATGCCATGACCTTAGCATTGTGATAGCGTTCTTGATAGGCCCATTGCCAACTGTACTCGAATTTCGCGACGTCTTTCGGCTCATAGTTGGCCGTATCAACATAGGGGATGCGAGCGACCAAACAGGCATCCATTATGTGAAGATCCTGATAGGGCAGCGCAACATTAATAACGACGTCAGGTTTATGTTGGGCGAGCAATTCCTGCATCTGAGGCAGGTTGTCAGCGTCAACTTGTGCGACTTCTATATTTTGTCCCTGAAGTTCCGCAACATCGTTGGCGATTTTCTCACAACGCGAAACAGTGCGACTCGCCAACACGATCTGTTGGAATACTTCGGGCAGCTGCGCGCATTTATGAGCAACCACATTTCCGACACCCCCGGCCCCGATTATGAGTACCTTCGACATGGGCGCGGAACTTACGTTCGGGTCCGATTGAATGCAAACTGTGCATAATCTTGCCTGCCACTCAGTGAGTACGCCGGCCGTGTATGCTGGATGGCAGAGCAGTTTTGGTCGCGGGCTGAGTCTCAAGTCGGCAATTAGTCTCAGTGCCCCCAGGGGCTGCTCTTGCTTTAGCTACTTCGGACCGCGCGCAACATTTGCATCTCGCGCAAAATCATTAGAAAAAGGTTTCGCCGTTGCTTCGTGGCCCCAAGCATTGAGGACCCTGAATATGAGTTTACGGTAATTCAGGACCTCAGGCCGGATAACCCTGCTAGCCCTCAAGGTCACAGTTTTCAATTGAATGAACCGTTCTTATAGATATTCAACTTGAACAGTGGAACCCTCTCGGGGAACATCGAAATCGGAGGTGCGAAGTGGCCGAAGATTCCCCGGCGTAAACTGGGAATCTTGGTAACCAAGCACGGTTTCAATGGGCTTGAAAATGAACCGCGAGGTGATCTATAGGGAACGTGCCTTTTGTGTCTGGAGGAGATGCGCCTTTTAAGACCACTATTCAAGGGAATCAACTGCTAGACATAAATGTTCGTCGTGTTGACTTTCTCCAACGTTGAGTGTCTGAGAATGTTTGATTTGGGGGGTGATATCACGGAATGCCAGGGTTGTCCGGGTTCGATGTTCGATTTGACATTGGTGACTGCGAGATCTATTTCCTGTCGGTAGCTCAAACGGCCCCAGCTTTTTATGTCGGGGCCCGGATTTGTGTTCGATGAGGCCAGAAGCTCAAAACAGTCTTTGCCCGAGAATTTGTGGTCCGGGGGTTTGTTTTGAGATGTTGGCCTTTATAGAGGTAATGCTGTGACACACCGGCTTCGAGGCGCATGTATCGGTTATGGGTTCATATCCGAGGGAGGGCATTCCCCCAGCTATCGACTTCGATCCGACAATCCCGGGGACTTTGAGATTGTTGCAGTCGCGGATATCACTCCAGCGCGACGCGCTGCGGCTGCGAAAGCGTATCCGACGGCTAGGCTTTACGACAGTTGGGAACGTCTGTTGGACAAGGAATCCCGGAATCTTGATTTCGTGGATATAACAACTCCGCCGTATGCCCACGCCGAAATTGCACATGCGGCCCTGGATTGTAGGCTTCATGTTCTTTGTGAAAAGCCGTTGGCCGCGTCATTGAAGCAAGGGCAATTGATGGCCGCGCATGCGGCGAGGGCGCGGCGAGTGCTGTTCCCCTGCCACAATTATCGGCACGCGCCGGTTGTGAAGGCGGTCCGGTCTGTATTGGCGCAAGACATCATTGGAAACGTGCAGCTGGTTACTTTGCAGACATTTCGGCCGACTCATGCAAGAGGCGTTTCGGAATGGCGACCGGACTGGCGGCGCGAACATAAATACTCCGCTGGTGGTATTGCCATGGATCATGGAAGCCACACCTTCTATTTGGCATTTGAGTGGATGCGTTCGTATCCAACGAACATTACCGCGAAAGCTTCGACCTTAGGCAATTTCGATACAGAGGATAATTTTAGCTGTACACTCACATTTCCGACGGGCATAGCCGTTGCGCATCTCACTTGGACTGCCGGTACCCGCAAGGTCCTGTATACGCTGCATGGGGAGCGGGGTGCGATTACAGTAGACGATGATGAAGTGAAGATTCTTGCAGCTGATGCCAGTGACTTGTCATTCGGGACGCCAACGCGCGATTTGGGCGCCAGGATTGTGCCTTCACAGTGGATGGACGCCAGTCATCGCGAATGGTTTGGCAGCCTCCTGAATGACTTTCGCGCCGCCATTGATGCTGATCAATGGGTAAATGCAGATATTATTGATTCGGTTATGTGTATGGCCACAATTGACACGGCCTATGCGTCCGCGCAGCAGGGCGCGCGCGAGCTTCCAATTAGAGATGTGGCATCGCTCATCATGCCAGCGGAGGTGGAGCGTTCGCACAGAAGCCCCGGGTTGCTCTTGAATGATTGCGCGTCTCGGCCATGATGGCCTTTCCTTCCCCGATTGAATGGGGTCCAATTTGGGTATGAGGTGGTACGCTGGTGGTGGTACTGGCCGCGTACGGCACTCGGGTACTTCTGCTTGGAAGGGCCACAGATCCCCGGGTGCAAAGGGAGAAAGCCACCGTATTGCTCGGCGCATTTCCCATGGAAGCCATGCATTGGGCGTTGCGAGGGGCCGGCTCGGTTATTGCGACGTTGGGAGTGTCACCAGATGCCGTCACCTGGGCGTCGCTTGCCCTCACGGTTTCTACTGTTCCCTTGGCGGCGACCGGCCATTTTGATTGGGCGGCGCTCATGCTCGCGTTGGGCGCAGCCTGTGATGCGCTTGACGGAATTGTAGCTCGCCGCCGACGTATTTCATCTGACAGCGGTGAAGTATTCGATGCCGTAGTCGATCGCTACGCGGACGCGATGCCGTTGGCAGGCCTTGCGCTATATTATCGTGCAAATCTAGTCGCGCTTGCCATCGTTTTGGGGGCAATTATTGGAAGCGCGCTCGTCAGTTATGTTCGTGCTAAAGCTGAGGCAATGCAGTTGTCACTGCGCGGCGGACTAATGCGCAGGCATGAACGGCTCGTATACGTGGGAGTTGCCTTAGCGATTGGCCCTTATTTGCGGGTGCCACAATTGCCATTTGCCAGACCTGTCACGGTGGCGATAATTGCTGCGGTCGCGATTGTTTCGAATATTGCCGCCGTAATGCTGACACGAGATGCCCGCTTGCTTTTGGCGAAATCCGGTCGAGGCCCGCGTTCAGAAAGCTAGGGTAATTAGCGTGGTAACTTCGCCCAATGGAACAACCACGGATACGACGAAACATCTTCGTGTCCTTGGGGATCTCCCAGGCCCGCGCTCAAAAGCTTTGCGCGATCGAGAGGCCAAGTATCTTGCGCCGGGTTCGCAGGCGATTGCAGCGTATGCAGGCATTGCTGTCCAATCGGGGCAAGGTTGCGAAATCTGTGATGTTGACGGCAATGTATTTTTGGATTTTGCTGCCGGAATCTGCGTCGCAGCGCTGGGTTACGGACATCCCCGATACGTGGACGCGTTGACCAGCCAAATTCGCGCTATTCATGCCGGATCATTAACCAGCGAATCGCGGGTTTTAGCCCTTGAGACTATTGCTTCCGTATTGCCGGATGGTCTGGATAGAATCCAGTTGTACTCAGGTGGCTCAGAAGCCGTCGAGAGCGCTATTCGGTTGGCTCGGGCGTATACCGGTAAGACGGAAATACTGTCGTTCTGGGGGGGCTTTCACGGGAAAACTGCGGGGTCCCTGGCGCAGATGGGCAGTTCATTCAAGTGGGGCTTGGGCCCGATTGGCTCCAGCCGCATATTTAGCGCCCTACGCTGATTGTGCAAGGTGCCCATTTCGGACTACTTATCCCGAATGCGGTCTTTTGTGCGCAGAATTTGTTCGGGACAAGCTCATCGCCGAAACATCTGGAAGCCTTGCTGCAATTTTGATCGAACCCATGCAAGGAACGGCCGGAAATATTGTACCGCCACCGGACTATTTGCCAGCCATTGCGGCGATTGCGCGTGAGCAGGGAGCGCTGCTGATTGCGGACGAGATGATAACCGGCTTTGGAAGAACGGGTCGATTCTTTGGCGTTGAACACTCGCGAGTGCAACCAGATATCATTACGGTTGGGAAAAGTCTGGGTGCCGGTTTTCCAGTGTCAGGATTGATTGCCCGCGCGGATATCGCTCAAGCGAAACCGTGGGCCAATCCGAGCTTTTCTTCCTCAAGTTATGGAGGAAATCCCCTAGCCGCTGCGGCGGTCGCAGCCAGTGTTGGCATTATTCGAGATGAGGGTCTGGTTGAACATGTCAGAGTGGTCGGCGACTATTTGAAGCGCGGTTTGTTGGAGTTGAGTCACCAGTTTCCGGCTGTGGTCGATGTGCGCGGAGAGGGATTGTTCATTGGACTAGATCTGAGTAAATCCGGACACAAAAATGCCATGGAGTGCGGCTCAATGCCAGAGTCTCTTCCAAGCATTGCTGCGACGAGGTTTATTGACCATGGCTTATACTCCACGTGTACGCATCAATCCCCCTTTGATTTTGTCTCTCGAGCAGGCGAAGGAAGCGTTGGCAATATTCGAAAGCGCCCTTAGCGATCTTAAGGCAAAAAAGTTATGATGTTCGAGTCAACTTTTCGGAATGCAGTTGGCTGGGCCGGGGCCCAGCCAACCAACACAATCAAAACGTCGGAACGAACCTGCGGGTTAGCGGTGAAACTCTAACGTGTGGAACGCCGACGTTTCTATCTAGATGGGTGAGCTCAACGGCACCGGCTGGGAGGGAGTCCCGTTAGTGATGTTATGCGAATGCCATGAACACACGCTTGCCCGCGCAACAATTTCTTCTCTACTGGCTACAGCCGTGGACGCACTCGCCTATCAGTCAATATTGTTCATTCTAATCGGCAGATATGGAGTTGCTGCTGCTCTGGCTGCCGTCGCGGGCGCATTGACTAATTTTCTGGTCAACAGACATTGGACATTCTCCGCGGCGCAGCAGAGAATGTTTTGGCAGGCATTTCGATATGCCATCGTGTCACTCTTGACATTTGCATGTCTCCGCTTTCTGCTTTGGCTACTGATTGAATTCGGGTCAATCGGTATGCGGATCGCGTGGCTTCCGGCGAAGATTTTGGCTTTTGTCATGGTCAGCTTCCCCTTGCAAAGAATATGGGTCTTTAGAGCTAGAACACCATGAGACTTTGGCGTCATATGCGTGAGTTGTGGCCGAGGTACACATTGTTACCGGTGGCTCCGTTCGTCATTTGGGCCTTATTCTGCTGGTTCCGCGGTCAATTACGAGGGGACCACATTGCCGTATGCCTAATTGCCGTAATCACAGCCTATGGAGGGCGGACGGCCAAACGGTTGTATTTCGCAATATTACCGCTGGGGTTGGTCGGGCTTCTTTATGATGCGATGAGATTTATCGCAAACGTCGGCCTGTCCGAGACCACCGTGCACGTATGCGACTTGCGGGCAATGGAGCTAGCCCTATTTGGAATTACATCCGCAGGCGTCCGTCAGACCTTGCAAGATTGGGCTCAGGTTCATGCGCGACCCGCGCTCGATATGTTTTTTGCTATTCCTTATGGAGTCTTCATCTTTGCAGTACTTGGTTTCGAGATACTTCTTTTCTTTCGGAACTACCGGGCCGCCCTGCGATTTACTTGGGGATTCTTGTTCCTAAATGTGCTTGGATTTCTCACTTATCATATCTATCCGGCGGCGCCTCCCTGGTACTTTCATAAATACGGCTGCGTTG
>CAWIGY010000032.1:0-17549 GCA_963835565.1 uncultured delta proteobacterium | reverse complement strand
TTTTTTACCTTACTTCATTCATTTTTACGTATTGTTCGAAATAAACACATCCTGCAGCGAAGCCCAACAACGACTCAGTTCTATTAATCAGTTCACCATTTAAACCAGCCTAATACAAAAATTGGGCGGTACAGGACTTGAACACAAATCGTATAGGTGTGTTTGTCAACAAATGACCAATGGCTGTCAAATTTAGCATCGGATGAGTTTTTTTATAATGCGGGCGGTGTCGCCTCGACCCTGATAGTCATAACCTCAGCCGAAAACTAATAGTATTATTTCCGTCAATTACTTTGATTCTTAATTACACTCAAGCCAATGGGAGACCATAACAGCGAAATCGTTGAAGTTCACGATCCCATCGTTATTGAAATCGCCGGGCGTGCCTGCTCCGGTCTGAAGCCAGTACGAACTTATCACCGCAATATCGCCGAGATCGATGGAACCGTTACGGTCAAGGTCATAGTTACTGTAGCTTATGTAATCCTGATTCAACTGTGCGTTTGTCACATTAGTGTAAGTCCGCTGGTTCGGCTCAAAAATTCTGTCATTTTTTGCAGGCGTAACTGTACAATTGCAGCCGCTCACCCCCGAATGGAAAAAGAAGCTCGACGTGCCTGCCGAGGTTAGCCAAGGTGTCGTCATTACGGATCTGAATCCCACGAGTGACGCCGCTCGCGCGGGAATTCGGCCGGGAGACGTCGTGCTGGAGATTAATCGCCAACGCGTCGCCACACCCGCCGACCTACAGCGCCTCTGGCAAGCTAGCAAAGGCAATATTTTGGCGCTGGTGCTGCGAAAAGGTTCGACTAGTTACGTCGTGGTGAAGCAGTCTTAACGGTTTATTCCGCGCGGCCGGAGGGCCCTGGGCGCTGACAGTTCGTTTACGGGCGGCAAAGTCTCGACTAGGCTCGATGATCCTGCCCATGAACGGGACCGACGCGCCAAGGATGGATCAAGTCGCACCCACGGCGCCAGCCACCCCTGGAGCAATGGCTGGACGCCGCCGCCGTCGCCGAAGACGCACACCGCTTGAGCGGTTCCGCCAGGAATTTAATCAAGCGGCTCGATCCGCTATTGACGACAATACTTTCGCTGGTCGTCCTGGGTTCACTGCTCGCCGTAGGAACCATTCACGTGCGGGTGTTACTATTCGTGGCGCCCGTTGCGTTATTGGGCGCAGTCATCGTGGCATTCGCCGACGACGATTTGAAAAAAGATCATGCCGGGGCCAGCCTGGGTGGTCGCTGGGTTGTCGCTGTATTGCTTGCTTCAGTCCCTGCCAATTCCTTGGAGTTGGCTGCATCGACTATCACCGGTGGCGGCTCAAACCTGGGCCGATGCCCGGCGAAATCATTGGCGAAAACGCGCACAAAGCTGCGTCGATCAGCGTTGATCCGGGAGCCTCGCGCGTGGAGGCCCTCAAGTGGCTGTGCTACGCGGCCGTATTCATTACGGCAGCTAACTTGACCCGCCGAACCGGCGCGAAACGCGGGCTCACGTTGGTAGTAATGGCAGCCTTAGTCGGGGGAATACTGACGATAATTCATGGCCTGCTCGGCCTTGAAAATGGTTGGGACTTTACAAACCAAGTTTCGCTGGCCCACCCTGGGCTCTCTCACCGTTGCTCAATGCCAACAACTTCTCTGGCTATCTGAACGTTGCCACATTCTGTGCCATCGGCCTTGCCATGACGGGTCGCCCGCCGGCACCGCGCTGGGCGCTCGGATTAATTGCGGCAATTCTGCTCGCGCTATCATTTCTGACGGCTTCCCGCGGCGGGGTGTTGTCCTTGTTGCTCGGTCTGGTACTCGTGTCAGTAGCCCTGCGCGAACAAGCAAAGCGCGCCCGCCGCGAGGGAGCTCCCATACTCCCCAATTGGGTACCCCTCACTGGCATGGCCGTCGTCGGCGGCATCCTGAGCCTCCTTGGCTCCAATAGCGCCATTTGGGCAGGGTTGTTGGACGAGTCACTGGACAAGTTCCAAATCTTCGAGTGGACGGTACCCATGATTCTGGACCATCGCTGGTTCGGAGTGGGACGGGGCGCTTACGAAGGAGCCTCCGGGGCCTACCGGGTAACCCCAGGTCTCTGGATATATCAGCATGCTGAAAACTTCCTCGCAGACTGGCTAGCAGAATGGGGCTTGCCCGTTGCGATTATTGGATTGTTTGCCCTGCTTTGGATGCTGCGCCCGAAACGCTTGGGGTTTTTGCGTCACCCGCTGCCCACTGCCGCAATGATCGGGATGATGGCTTTGCTCTTGCAGAATCTTGTCGATTTGGGCTTGGAGATTGCCGCAGTTGGAATTGCCACGTTCACCGTTCTAGGGTCTTTGTGGGGCGGAGCCGCGCGCGATGCCGAAAGACGCCGCGCGCGCGCTGAAAAGCACGCACAAAACAGGGATGAAGAAGACAGCTCGCCGGGACGCGAGTTTCAGTCCGGGCCCATTCACGATCGATCCGATCATTTGGGTTCACGCGAACTTAGGCGCAATGCACCCGTCGAATCGAGCCCGCTACGCCAAAACAAAAGAATCGCTCAAGGCGCAGTCGCGCGGACAAGTGTCTTTACTGCTCTGGCGATCGGATTGCTCGTTCTAGTGGCGTTTACCAGTCAGCCCGATGCCACCGACCAGAGACGGGAGCTACATGACGCGTTTGCCTCCGTTAAGTGGTCGGAACCGTTGCAAGTCAGAACCTTCAGTCGCCAATTGTCACAGGCCATTGACCATCACCCCGGCGATCCCTACCTGCCGCTCATAGGCGCGCTCTATGCGCGACAAACCGGCAAAAATGCCCTGGCGTGGCTCAATCAAGCCTTGCGCCGCGACCCGGTCAATGCGCGAGCCGAGCTTCTACTAGCGGATGTGCTTGGCTCACGCGGACATATTCGACAAGCCATGGGTGCACTTCGGCGCTGCGTCACGCATGAGCCCGGTCTCGGCGGTGTCGTCGCTGATCGGGCCGAGCAATTTACCCAGTCCCTTGATGACTTGGTGCTGGCTGTACCCGATGGGGTTGAGGGTGTCCTATTACTCAATGCTCTTGCGCTGAGATTTAGCAAACCTGAGCAACGCAATTTACATGAGGTATTGCTGCAGCGGGCTTTTCAACGCCTAGGCAATTCGCCGACAACACATGGGATAGTCGTTGATGATTTGCTGCGTGATCTTGACGACCCAAAAAGCCCCTGTGCCGCGGGTGCGCATGCCGATTGTGAAGCTCGGCTTCGCAAACATGCCGCCGTGATTGAGGCTCTCGGGCCGCGCAATCTCCAAGCGGTATTGATGCATGCCCGAATACTGTCCCACGAAGGGAAGTTGGAAGAAGCGGCAAAGTGGCTCTCCCAGCGATGTCAGGACTTCTCCTCGGATGCCACTTGTGCGACCAATTTCGTAAATGCCGCTTCGCGCGTGGCAAATCCGGCATTGCTCGAAGAAGCATCCGCTACGTACCTCGCGCTAACCTGCTCCACACCGGACGCTTGCGCCAGTGCAGCGACATGGATCGGGAACCTATTCTGGGCTCGAGGCAACTATGAACATGCACTGACGCGCTTTGAGCGGGCCGCCAACGAGGCTCCGAGCGCTGAGGCGTGGCTGCGCGTGGCGGATGCCGCGCTAAACTCTGGGCACATCAGCCGCGCCCAATCAGCGCTGATCGCGGCTCGCCGTTTTGGATCAACCACGGCATCTGATCTCGAGCACCGCGTTGAACAAGCGCGTAGAGAACAAATATTGCGCGACGCTTTGAAACGGTAGGTGAAGTATAGGGGTCCATCCGCACTGGATGATGCATCAACTATTCAATGTAATCACAATAGTGGTGGTGCCGGTGTTTACGGTCACGGATTTGGCGGTAGCGTCGTACGTCCCACCCTGCATATTGGTGACGCTGACCGTGTTGAAGATAGGCAATTGCACATATATTGGACCACCAGGCAACGTTCCGCAGAGTGCAACCGTCACTACTCTTGGGGAGCCCGAAACGCTGATGGTAACTCCGTACGTGGAACGCGCACAGGTTGCCATATTAAACTGACTCGTCAGGCCATTGACGGCAATCGTCTGACCCGATGCGATCCAAACATTAGGGATGCCGCGCCCGATATACAGCGGGCGCGTGAACGTGAATGAAGATCCAGTTGCTGTAGCTGACAACCCTTCAGCTGCAATTGAATCGATCAGCGCTAGACTTTGGCCCGCCAATGGCCAGGCATAAGGACATGCACCAAATTCAACCGGCGGGTGGTTCCCCGCCCAAGGATCCGTGGTAACCGGAATTCCATTGTTGGCTTCCCACCAAGAATAGGGCCCGCCCGTGCTGGTCGCGATTTGCCAGGCGTAACTGGTGAGGGGGAGATCTCGGTATTTGGTTCCGAAAAGACCACCCTGCGCATATCCCGTATTGTTAGCGGTGCTGTAACTCTTGGTGGGGTCGGAAGAGTAACCGCCCATCGTGGGAAAAGGCAATACACCATTAAGCCGCGCGTAACCCCAATCGTATAGAGCGTCCGTTTGAGCGGGGTCGCCAATTGTCCCGGTTAGACTGGCACCTATCAAGAACGAATCCCAAGCATTTTGGCCGTCGTATGCAGCAGACGCCCAGTTGGCATCGCTGGCGTTCCCACATCGGTCACCCGTAGGCGGATTGCCTGCGACGGGGGGCACGGTAACTTCGCAAGGCAAATGATTGAAGTTGTTGTTCTTCTCATTGGTGTTCAATGCTGTATTAGTGCCATTGATAAGCGTGGTCATCTGCGAATTGGCCCAGGTAGCTTCCGTCGTGTTGCCGATTTGCGTCGCCAGGTACTTGTATCCAGCTAGTCCCATTATTGCGGAGTAGTCGTCAAATAACCACGTTCCTTGTGAGTCATTGTCGTTGGACGAATCGAGATAGCCGTTGCTGCTCATACCCGGAATCCGATGCATTTGCGTGTAAATGCTCGGCCCCCAGGTGCTGGTGGCATTAGCGTCATCGTGGAAGTACTGCGATACAAATGTGGTATCGCCTGTCTTGGCAAGATAGATCGCCCAAGCCCAAGGTGATTTCCACAATCCATCCCAATACCAATTGGCTCCGTAGGATGGGAAATTGGGATCCTCGCTGGTGCGCCCAGTTAGCAAAAGATTCTGCGCGTCTTGAAAATCGCCAATGACAAAACGATTGGCCAAAATTTCTGGCAAATCGTGGTTCAATAGCCAAGCGTAGTTGTTGGCACCACTAAATGGCGCTTTGCCGACTTGAACGATGCGCGTGTAGATGAAATTGGCCTTGAAGGCATGGCTAATTTCGTCACCGGGATTATTGAGATTGGTGGACGGCAATGCGATATTGGGAAGCTGGAATGTTGGAATTGCTTGCAGTCGATTGTTCCAATAGGCCACCATTTGAGAGTACGCGGTGTCATAGTCTGGCGCCGCACTCATGAGCGCCGCACCGGTGGGCAATGCCTGTCCACTTCCAAAATCGTCGACCACGACAACAAAGTCATGACTAACACTCTGGCCGGCGGCAAGCGTGGTCGAATTGCTGGTAAGCGCCGTGAGCCCAGCGGATGGTTGAGGGTCAACCGTAGCAGAGGCCGTGGAATTGTTTTTCAATGTAACCCGACTGTACACGAGGCCAAAATCATGCCCATTTATGGTTACTTTGTTCTCGAAATTCTTAATGCCAATATCAATGCTGTTTCGAGTTAGCGATGTCGTGAATGCGGGCAAGTAGCCGCTATCCATTGACCAATTCACGGACCCCGCCGCTGGCGCTGCACCCGCCGTCGCCACCCCAAACGAATACATAGTGCCGCAAACCGCCGTGCCAATATAGGCAGTCTTGCCGTAAGCTATGGTGTAAGTTGCCGGCACTCCACGCGCAAAGAAGGCGCCGCTCAAGTAGGCGTTGGTTGGCCACCAATTTCCCTCCCAACCCATGGCCGTTGTATTGTCGCCCCAGCCTGCAGGATCCTCGGGCGTCGCGAAATTCGTCCCCCAAGCCTGCGGCAGTGAATTGCTCTTGCAAGAATTTCTTGGAAGTTGCGGCACGGCCTGCAATGTCCCTGTGACAGAACAACTCGCCGGGGCTGGATTGTTGCCGCACGTGACAGCCGTGTTGCCGCCAGTAGCGTTCGTGCCTCCGGTTCCCATTGTTCCACCGCTGCTGGCTCCTCCCGTGCCAGTAATTCCACCCGATGCCTTTGAGCCGGCTGTAGCGGCGCTGCCGCCTATACCAACATTGCCTCCAGTGGCTTTCGAGCCGCCTGGAGACGTGGCGCCACCTGCGGCGGTATTTCCCGCCGCTGCGTTAGAGCCGCCCGTGTTGGCAGCGCCACCCGAGCTGTTCGTTCCCGCGCTGTTGCTGGCTCCGCCAGCCGTCGCGTTTGAGCCGCCCAGTGACGTCGAGCCGCCCAAGCCCGTGGCCCCCAAGTAATTGGTACCTCCGGCGCCCAAGCTTCCCCCAGTTGTCACGGCTCCACCCACCGACTGCGAACCACCTCCCGCTCCACCCGTGCTTTCCGTGCCGCTACAACCACAAAAGAATAGGCTGGCCAATATTAGACCGCGCGAAAGATCATTAACGATCATGGCGAACTCCAGAATGAATAGTGACGAATCACGGACGACAAACGGGCAGATCTTCGCCATAGCCACGCAAGACGTGGATCGGACACCTAAAGGCTACCCACCCGTTCTGTGACTTGTGCCCTGGCATTCGGTTCATTAAAAATGGCGTGTGTACCCGGTCGGCTCGACCCAGCATTGTTTGCCGCAGCAGGCGGTTAGTACGAATAAGTGGCCCCTCGGCCCAGGTGTTTTAGAAGCTCTTGCGCACGGTCACTGCATTGCCCACAAATGGTGGCACGCGCGCTGCCGACAAGGCTCGGGTTACACAGCTCGGATCAACGTCATCCCCCACCAGCTGGCTTAGCTGAACGCTTTGCACGGTACCACTGGTGGAAAAGGTGATCAGCGCGGATCCGGAAAGGCCGCTGTTCGAGCAGTTCCTCACTCGAGCAATGGCGAACGAGAGTGCCGTTCGGGCACCGTCTTTGTCAAACTCATTGGTATCCGCTGACGGCGAAGCGGCGGCGGCCACGCCAGCCAGAGTTGTTGGGCTCTTGTCGCCAGCCTTACGCCACGTGGGCACAGCGCCTAAAGCAGCCTTCGTAAATGAGTTGCCGGTCCCCAACCCTTCGGTCGCACGTTGGAAATGTTTGCAAGTTGATCGGGTGATACCACCTTGGGCGGCTCACTCAATTGAGGTTGACCCGAGCACATGGGCGCCGGCCCTGTGAGCAGCGCGGCAAGGTTCACATTAGTTGGGTCAATGGCACCGGGTGCAGCGGCGCCGCCCACTGGAGCCGCGCCTTGCGGTACCGCCAGCGTACTCTGGCTAACGAGCGGAGCTCGGCTTAGGTAGGCCGCAAAAACCCCGGCGCAGGCAATCGGCATCATCGCCCAACTGATGTTCTTGATTGAGAATTGCGAAACGGCGCGCGGCACCGATCGGAAACGCCTCGGCTCGATCAGCACCGGTGCTCGATGTTTGACCGAGGGCTGCGGCGATTGAATAGCAAAACTGGGAAGGCGGGGCGCGCGCGGAATTGCAGGTGCAGGATTGCTATGAACCGCTGGTGGTATACTGGTCGAGAGCGCGCGCAGGAATGGATCCACGGGCCTCGGCGGAGGCGTCGATGCAAGGCGCTGACGTACTCGAGTCGGAGAATCTTCGTCCTCATGACTCGCTCGATTGCCAAGCGGGCGGCGCACTCGAGTCGGAGGCTCTTGGGCAGTCATGTCCGAGAGGCTGTGCAATGAGCGTCGCATCGTTGGCTGCGCTGGACTCTCCGAAGGCGCATTTTTCCGGGCGTATGCGGAGGTTGTGGCCTGACGCACCGCCGCGCGCAATTGCGGAACCGCCAGCAATTTTTTCCAACGCTCTTCGGCTTCGGACCAAACGATTACGTCGTGGTCCGCCAGCTTCCAAACCCACAACTTAGCCAGTCGGTCGTCGCGAATCCGCAATCGCACGAACCACTTGCGTGATTCATCCGACGCGTCATCCTCTGACGTGGCCGGTTCTGTGGCGATCGTTCCGTCACGAAATTGCATCGCGAGTCCCAACACTCAATGCTCAACACCAACGGGCCAAGCATACGGTGTGAGCACGCTCGTGTCTTGCGATTCCAGACAATTTCCCGCCGATTGTCCTCGGCAATGGGGGATTCGCACGTCACCAGAATGGAAGCGTGCACTACAAGTGTAAACTCGAAACACCGGCAAGATCGTGCAAATTCACCGGTAACGTTTCCTGCGCTGACACAGCCGCCAGGGTTTTGCCTAGCGAAAGGTAACGCGCGCGCCGCTGCCGCGCGCCTCCGCAGTCATTAGTGACAGACACTGGCGCGAAGGAAACCAACTCCCACTTTTGTATTGACGGCCCAGGACTCACGGCAACCCACTCAAATGAGAGGCTTCAAGTTAACGCTCGCTGATCTTAAGATCCTTCGTGCTTGCTAAGCCGGTTGGAACCTTTGCCAACTAGAGACGCGGCGGACGCAGCCCACTTGATTGAAGATTCCTTGAATAGCGCCCCAAAAAGGCGGTCCCGAGTAGAAAATCGCCGTCAAACTGTCGATGGGTCTCATGGTTTATCTTGACGGAGAAGCCAGATTGAGCGATGGCTCGCTCATGCTAGAGGACAGCGACTTATCCCAAGCCTATCGAGGCAAAGCGGTTCTAGTTACCGGCGGGGCGGG
This sequence comes from uncultured delta proteobacterium, assembly GCA_963835565.1. Classification (GTDB taxonomy): domain Bacteria; phylum Myxococcota_A; class Polyangia; order Polyangiales; family Polyangiaceae; genus FEN-1139. Next base: position 8,792 of record CAWIGY010000032.1, on the reverse strand, counting down.
TTTCATTGGGTCGCATCTGGTTGAAGCATTGGTCGAAGCGGGCGCCAGGGTTCGCGTCCTAGACGACCTATCGACGGGCAATCGCAGCAATTTGATGCCGGTCCTCGACCGGGTTGACTTGGTGATAGGCGATATTCGCGATGCCGACTTGTGTCTGCGTGCCGCGGAAGACATCAGTATCATCTTTCATCAAGCCGCGTTTGTGTCGGTGCCGGACAGCCTGAAGAAACCCGATCGTACCTTTGCTATCAATCTTTTTGGAACATCTCACATTTTCGAAGCGGCGCAGCAACACGGCATCAAGCGGGTTGTCTACGCGTCATCCTGCGCAGTCTACGGCGATTGTACCACGATGCCGCTCAGTGAGTCTCACGCTGGGCGACTTTTATCACCTTACGCCGTGAGCAAACGCAGCATGGAGGCCTTGGCTGAATATGCCTACGCTTGCCAGGGTCTAACCACGGTAGGCCTGCGCTATTTCAACGTGTACGGCGCGCGACAAAGTTTGAAGAGCAGCTACGCCGCGGTAATCCCAATATTTATTGGGGCTTGCCTCGGCGGCCAAGCACCCACCGTATTCGGCGATGGCACGCAATCTCGTGACTTCGTGCACGTCAGCGATGTGGTACGCGCCAATTTGCTCTCCGGAATTGCACCCGACGTAGAGGTTGCGGTTGCCAACGTGGGCACCGGCGTTGCCACAACCATCCAAACCCTCGCTGAAGAGCTGTGTCAGATGACGGACTCCCGGCTAGTACCTGTCAACAGCGACGCTCGCCCCGGTGACATCCCTCGCTCGGTCTGTGATCCCAGGCAAGCCGAGCGGATACTGGGATTTAGAGCGAAAGTTGAATTGCGCGACGGGTTAATGAACTTGCTGAAACTGTGACGGCAAGCGCTAGTGGCGACGCATGCGTCGCCTCTGAAACGGTCATCCGCATTTGCCAGAGGCGAGGCATGCCTCGCCTCTGAAACGGGTCAACTCGAATTTCTCTCTCTAAACCAATCGATGGTCCGCCTGAGCCCTTCCTCGAAACCGATTTGCGCTTGAAAGCCGAACCGCTCTTTGGCGCGGGAGGTGTCGAGCATGCGGCGAGGTTGCCCGTTGGGTTTGGTGGTGTCCCAGGATAACTCTCCGCGAAATCCCATCATTTGCGCGATTTTTTCGGCCAACTCCCGCATCGTGATCTCGAACCCCGCCCCTAGATTGACCGGATCGGGATCATTGTAACGCTCGGCAGCCAGAACAAACCCTCGCGCGGCGTCCTCCACGAACAGGAACTCACGCGTTGGCGTGCCGTCACCCCACAGAGTTACTTGATAGTCACCTCGCTGCTTGGCTTCGTGGAATTTTCTGATCATCGCCGGGATGACGTGGGAAGTTCTCGGATCAAAGTTGTCGCCTGGGCCGTACAGATTGACTGGAAATAGCATCACGAAGTTGCAGCCAAATTCCTGCCTATATGACTGTGCCATGACTAACAATGCCTTCTTGGCGATACCGTAAGGAGCATTGGTTTCTTCTGGATAGCCATTCCACAAATCGACCTCGCGAAAAGGAATGGGCGCGAACTTCGGATAGGCGCAGATAGTGCCGGCAACCACGACCTTCTTGGTGCCGCACCGCCGAGCCTCTTCCAGTAAATGCAGCCCCATGGACATGTTATCGCGGAAAAACGTCCCCGGAGAGGCCTGATTGGCGCCAATGCCGCCAACACTAGCTGCCAGATGAATGACCAAGTCGGGCTTCTCAGTTTCAAAGAGCCTTCTTACTGCCACTTGCTCGCGCAAATCAACCGCAGGATATTCGGGAACGACTATGTCCCCTGCCCCGCGTTGACGAAGCTCTTCGACAACGTGGGTCCCGAGAAAACCCGAACCGCCGGTGACCAAGATTTTTGACTTTGCAATCTCAACGCTCATTGATACTCATCCTAATTCTTCGCGAACGATGCGTTTGTATGAACTACTGCTGATTTCGCAAGCTTTGCCGTTCGATTTTTGTGTGTCTGTTGAGTCCATCCATTACGAAACCTTGCGATTCTCCGTGCCATTCCGGGAATTTCTTGTTCGTGTTGGCTCGCAGGGGCCCGGCCCTGCTCGCTGTGAATTGTTGACCATTTTTCGAGACATTCGAATTTTTAGTCGAGGACACTCAGTCTCCGCGAGCGGGGCGAGTTGACGAGCCGGTGCCGTGGACTCTGGTGCGTACCAGCTCCAGATCGGTGTCGACCATCATGCGCACTAGCTCTGGGAACGATACCCGGGGCTGCCAGCCCAGCTTATTTCGAGCCTTAGTCGCGTCGCCGAGTAACATATCCACTTCAGCGGGTCGGAAATAGCGCGGATCGATTTCCACGTGCTTCTTCCAATCAAGCCCCGCATGCTCAAAGGCCAACTCGAGAAACTCGCGTACCGAATGGGTCTCACCGGTCGCCAGCACGTAATCATCCGGTACAGGCTGCTGCATCATCATCCACATGCCTTCAATATAATCCCCCGCGAAACCCCAATCGCGCTTAGCCTCGAGGTTGCCCAGGTACAGCTTGTCGTCGAGCCCGAATTTAATATTGGCTAGACCTCGGGTAATCTTGCGCGTGACGAAGGTTTCTCCGCGGCGCGGTGATTCGTGATTGAATAGGATACCATTGGTGGCAAACGTACCGTAACTTTCCCGATAATTGACGGTCACATAATAGGCGAAGGCCTTAGCGCAAGCATACGGGCTGCGCGGGTAAAAAGGAGTGGTCTCCTTTTGCGGCGTCTCCACGACTTTTCCATAAAGCTCCGAGGACGAGGCCTGGTAGAACTTGCAATTGAGGCCAGATTCTTGAATGGCCTCGAGAATGCGCAAGCATCCGAGGCCCGTGACTTCCGCCGTATATTCGGGCACGTCAAAGCTAACGCGCACATGGCTTTGCGCGCCTAGATTGTAAATCTCGTCGGGCCGTATCGTGCGTAGCATGTGGTTGAGCGAACTGGCGTCATTCAAATCGCCGTACACTAATCGCAGACGTGTACTCGGGTCGTGAGAGTCACGATAAATGTGATCGATACGACCGGTATTGAAGCTCGAAGAGCGCCGGACCAACCCAAAAACCTCGTAGCCTTTCTTCAGTAAGAACTCCGCGAGATATGAACCGTCCTGCCCCGTAATCCCGGTTATTAATGCCTTGGTCATAATATGCGCCGCAACCTAGTACCGCGATTTTTCCGTGCCGTCTCTCATAAGACCTCCTGACAACCGTTTCCAGGCAAGCGCTGGAGCCAGAAAGAAGGCGGGATGGCTCGGCCTTGGGTCCAAATGGCCAATTCGTTCAGTGTGTCGCCAGGTAATCCACAGCTCGCCAGCGCTGAAACGTTTCAAGCCTCCTTTTTTTTTGGCGGCACTGGATCGGTGTGGTGGGTCACTAAATGGCAGCTGGAGCACCCGTTCCATGCAGCTTGGTGCGTACCAGCTGCATGTCAGCGTCGACCATCAGGTGCACTAACTCAGTGAAAGTTACCTTGGGCTTCCACCCGAGTTTGGTCCTGGCTTTGGTGGCGTCACCCAGCAACAAATCGACCTCAGCAGGCCTAAAGTACCGGGGATCAATCTCCACGTGTTTTTTCCAGTCAAGGCCAGCATACTCGAAGGCAAGCTCCACGAATTCGCGAACTGAATGGTTTTCACCCGTGGCGAGCACGTAGTCATCCGGCGTTGGCTGCTGCATCATCAACCACATGCCCTCGATGTAGTCACCGGCATAACCCCAATCGCGCTTGGCCTCGAGATTGCCCAAGTACAGCTTACTTTCCAGGCCTTGCCGGATATTGGCTACGCTTCGGGTAATCTTGCGAGTCACAAAAGTCTCACCCCGACGCGGCGATTCATGATTGAAAAGGATGCCATTGACCGCGAAGTTTCATAGCTCTCGCGGTAATTCACGGTCGAATAGAAGGCAAAGGCTTTGGCACAGGCGTAGGGGCTGCGGGGATAAAATGGGGTGGTTTCTTTCTGAGGTGTCTCAACGACTTTGCCGTAAAGTTCCGAGGATGACGCCTGGTAAAACTTACAATTGAGCCCGATTCTCGAATGGCTTCGAGAATGCGCAAACAGCCGACTCCGGTTACCTCCGCAGTGTACTCGGGAATGTCGAAGCTGACGCGCACGTGACTTTGCGCTCCCAGATTGTAGATTTCATTCGGCTGAAAGGTTCTCAGAATGTGATTCAGCGAACTGGCATCATTCAGATCCCCGTACACTAACCTGAAACGCGTTCCCTCTGAGCGCTCGTCCTCGCGAATATGCTCAATCCGCCCGCGGTTAAAGCTCGAGCTACGCCGGACCAGCCCGTACACTTCGTAACCCTTCGCTAATAGAAACTCAGCGAGGTATGAGCCGTCTTGTCCAGTGATGCCGGTAATCAATGCCTTAGTCATGATGTCTCTCCGACGCTAACCGAGGTGCGTTCAAGTTGCGTTATTCGGTCATGTTCGCGCTCGGCTTCGACCATGAGTGCCACCACCTGCTCGACGTGATGCTTGGCCTGCCAACCCAACAGCTCGCGAGCAAGCTGGGGGTTCGCGTGACCGCGACGGATATCGGAGGGCCTGATCAAATCCGGATTATACTCGACGTGATCGTGCCAGTTGAGCCCCAGATGTTGGAACGCCAATTGTATGAAATCGCGCAGCGCGCAGGTAACACCCGTGGCAATGACAAAATCTCTAGGCTCAGAATACTGCAAGATGCGCCACATCGCCTCAACATATTCCGGTGCCCAACCCCAGTCACGTTCTACGTCAATGTTACCGAGGCGCAGCTTTTCCTGGGAACCTGCAGCAATTCGGCAGGCGGCCCCGACAATCTTTCTGGTGACAAAGCGGGGCGAGCGCAAGGGTGATTCATGATTGAAAAGGATGCCGGTACAAGCGTGCAGGCCATAGGCTTCGCGATAATTGGCTAATGCCCAATGCGCCGTGGCCTTAGCAACGGCATAAGGACTTCTCGGACGAAAGGGGGTCTGCTCCGTGCAGGGCTCTGCAGAGTCACCGAAGCACTCGGCCGAGCCGGCATTGTACAGACGCATCGGGCGCCCAATAAACCGAATCGCCTCGAGCAGTGTGATAGTGCCCTGCCCGATGCTCTCCAGGGTTTCCACCGGTTGCTCAAAGGAAAGTGAGACTGAAGATTGCCCGGCGAGGTTATACAATTCGTCAGGCTCAAACTTGGTTAAGAGCTGCATCACGCTGCGAAAGTCCGTCAGCGTCGTGGACACTATGGGAACCTGGTCTGCGATACCTAGGCGCCGCAGGTTTGAAGCGCGCGTGACTTCGGCATCCCGAGAGGTCCCAATCACACGATAGCCCTTCGAGAGCAAAAGCTCTGACAAGTAAGCCCCATCTTGCCCGGTAACACCGCAAATAACCGCTGTTGGCACCTGAATTTCCTCTTGCGCGGGGGTATACCCGCTGAGCCGTCGAAATGCACGCCGCGAGCACTGGAGCAACGGATCTACCGCGGCAGCACCGGCAGAAGCGGCAGCAGATTCAGCTGAACAGGCCGCCGCGGGATTGCATTGAGGAGTCAGTGGGCGCTGAGGTGAGGCATAAATCGCGTGCGTAACCGCTTCGGATACACTACCCTAGACTACAATGTTGGCGCTACCTCCTGCCATCGCCCCTGCCGTCGTGCGCGCACTTCAGCGTTTTCAATGTAGCCTGGAGCAGACTTTTGGGCGCCGCCTCCGGGAGCTTGTTCTTTTTGGCTCGCAGGCGCGCGGCAACGCTCACGAGGACAGTGACGTTGATGTGCTCGTCGTCGTAGATGAATTGACCGAAAAGGAGCGCCGCATTGCCATCGATCTGGCCTATGATGCCAATGCCGCGGAACGCAGCGCATGGGTTGGAATTAGCCCTATGGTATACTCGACGGCGCAAACGAGCGAACTTCGCCAGCGTGAACGGCTAATTATGCGCGACATCGCCCGCGATGGTCATTGGCTAACCGGACCGACGCCCCCGGCAGATGAGCGAGGGCTGACGGGTGACTAACGAAAATCGCAAGAGGAACATTGCCTCGGAAGTCCGCAGAGGTAATGAAACACTTGAATCGGCGCAAATCTTGTTCGAAGCGGGCAAATTTGCCGACGCGATTAGCCGGGCTTACTATGGGGCATTTCACTACGCTCGCGCACTGCTCTTGATGCTCGGTGAAGAAGCACGCTCTCACGGCGGCGTTGATCGAATATTGCAGCGGGATCTTGTGCGCGAAGGGCTGCTTGACCCGGAAGCTGCGCGCCTGTTGGCGCGCCTAATGACCTATCGATTTGAAGCTGACTACACCGCCGAATACGTCTTTACCCCCAGCGCCGCACGCGAGGAACTCGATGCGGCAATGCGCTTCGTTCAGGAGGCAAAACGCGTGCTGGTCAACGGCGGATGGATCGAAGCGTGAACTGTAGTGCCTAGTAACGCTAATCGCGTATTGCAACACGGTGCCGGCGTGCCTCGGCTGCTGACGCTCAAATAGTCTGGTGGATGGCGGTCTTTTACCTGTGTAGTAGCGAGATGCCACCACGCGCAGTCCGCGCCATACATTTACCATACAGCAACAAGAACCAATCTTCAACCGAACTGCCGTCAATTGTGCACGTCAAGGTTCTAACAACCGGGTCTGCATCTGTTGACTGCGGCGACCGCTACGGTACTCGGACCGGCGCGTAATTGCCGGACTCGTCCAGAAACGCGAGAAAATGGAGGATATCTGTCTGGAACTCGACCCAGGCGGCCGATAGCCGCCCCAGAAGCGGTTGAAGCCGCTCCCACTCAAGCTCGAAACCATAGACATTGCGAAAGAGATGTCGGAAGCGCAGATATTCTCCAAGAATTCGTAGCGTTTCACGTCTAACCACGGGCGGTCGAATTGTAGGTATGTCCAGAGCCATATTCTCAAGCAATGCGCGATGCCAAGCCGAGCCCGCGGGCACACCGCCGTTGAGTTCGGGAGCGATCTTCTCGAAGATTCGCTCCATGCCGGTATAAAAGTCGTGAACGATGTCGCCGATCCCGCGTAGCTCTCGCAACGGCGGGGTACTCTCAGAAAAGTCGCCAAGCGCCAGTTCTGCCTCGGCTACGACCGCAGTAATTCGATCCATTTCCGATCGAATCGACGCGGCGAGCCGCGCCATACGGTCCTTGTTATCGCCTTGTCGCGTCACGCCAGCTCCACACCGTCTCGTGATAGTGCCTCGAGGTAAGCAGCTGAGGCGGATTCGATGGGAACCAAATCTACGCCTAATCCCTCCGCCTCGGCCTCCAATTCAGCGCCTGCCCGGAAGAAGGAATCGGCCGCAATACCCTCGGCGGCAAGATCGATGTCCGAACCTTGCACAAAGTCACCCCGGGCAAGCGAACCCGTTAGAACAACCCGACGAGCGCCGAATCGGTCAACGAGCAATCGGGCCAGGCTGCGAGCAATCTTCAATGCGCTCTGAGCCGCAACCTCATTTGCAGCCGCTTCGCGCAAACTGCGCTCGCGCCAGGCAGTAAGGTACGGCTCGAAGGCAGACATGAAAGCATGATATCATCCAAGCCACTTGAGGTCGAGTATCCCCTACCCTGGTATGGGAAAACGCAGCCCGGGGCCCGGGCTGAACTTCGTGAAACCAAAGAGTTTTGTAGCTGCGGCATCCATCAGTATCCATGTTACTTGACGCGCTCTCTACAAAACTGTAGATTATTATTGAAAACTCATGAACAAGGAAATCCAAATATCGGCTCTTGTTTCGCAGTCCACCAAAGACCTGCTTGATCGACAAGTACGAGCGTCAGGGGTTAAGAAAGGGCACCTTATCGAGCAGGCCCTGCGTCATCACCTATTGGCACTCGAACAGCTGCCGGCCGACGCCATTATTCATCCGAAGGTGGTCGTAAGCAGAAGGTCGGGCGAGGAAATCGTGAAGCAAGTTACTAGCGCTAAGCCCACTAAGGCGCTGCGCGAGCTTATGCGCAATGGAGATTAGGGCGCTTCGGGCAGCGGACAACCGTTCCAAATTCGATTCTGGCGATCCAGATCTGGATGGTTTCTTTTTGAAGTTTGCCGGCCAGAATCAGTTTAGACATTATTTGGGTGTTACGTACGTAGCTTTTGAAAAGCAACAAATCATAGCGTACGCGACCGTGGCACCAGGCTGCATAGAAATTGATGATCTTCCGGCGATTTCGCGCAAGAAGCTTCCCCAATATCCCTTGCCCGTGATCCGTCTCGCGCGACTGGCGGTGGACAGTTCGGCGCAAGGGCAAGGGGTCGGGTGCGAACTTCTCAAGTTTGTACTGAATTTGGCCGTTAAAATGTCGGTCGAATACGGTTGCATAGGCGTGCTTGTCGATGCCAAGTTTGAAGCCGTTGAGTTCTACAAGAAGCATGGTTTTATTCAGATCGATGTTATGGAGGGTCGTTCAGAGGTTCGACCTGCGCAAATGCCAATGTTCCTTGCAATTCGAGCAGTGAGGGCGGCGTTGGGCAAATCCGTTGAGATATTTACTTTGTGCCATCGGCGCCCGAGTTTTTGTAGAATCCGGATCTGTTGCGGTGACCGCATGAGTATCCCGCGGACAACAATAGCGGCAGCAAAGCAGCAGCAGCGACCGCTTCAGCCGCAGCAACCGCCACCGCCTCCGATTCAGTCTTCAGGCTCCCGGCAGCCGTGTGGCGTAAAATTCTGTCAATTGCTTCGTCGGGCTCCAAAACGATGCGTCCAGGGCAAAAGAATGGGGCAAACGCCCCGACCGTCACGCGGCACACTCTG
>CAWIGY010000031.1:0-201937 GCA_963835565.1 uncultured delta proteobacterium | reverse complement strand
ACAAAACCGTGCCGAATTGCTCTCCAGAGGCACAATCTTCGAAAAAGCCTTCGAGCAACATGCTGCGACAGAATCTCGTCTCTTGAATGAAATAAATTCGCTGGTTGGCGTCAACCCGGACGGTGAGTGGAAGTGAGAAGTTAGGGTGCTATACTGCTAGCTATGAATTTTAGCGACCTTAACGCGCAAAACTCGTGGCTCTTGAATCAAGTTCTCAGAACGCAGTTTTCGGGGTCGAGGGCCCCGAAAACACACACAAGAGGAAACATCGGAACGGGAACGCAAATCCTGATTGGGATGGCTTTATTGGTCACCAGCTGCAGTGGGCGGATGAACACGTCAGTTGACGGATCAGTCCTAGGCCCAGGTGGGTCCAGCTCTTCCGGGGGGGCTACTCCAGGTGGTTCGGCATCTAACCTGGGAGGCTCATCCTTTGCTTCGGGTGGCACTAATTCTACAAATGCTCTTGACATCTGTTCGAGCGATGCCGATTGCCTGATATGTGCATGGTCCACGGCTCCGGCAAATTCAACCCAATGTGATTCGGGTTGGTACTGCTGTTATGGAGTTCCATTAACCCAGGCCAGATGTAATTCAAATCAAGCCGCCTGGACATCGAACTGCCCCAACACCAATACTCACGTAGCTTGCCCCTGTGCCTACGAGGTTTGCTCTGTGGCCTGCGCAAACGGCCTGTGTACTGGTTCGTGTGGGGTTCCTACCAACTAACGGGACTCCTCCCGGCCGGTGAAGTTCTGTTTGCCGTTCCTATTTGAATTGCCGGCACGCCGTGCGTTGGGTTTTCATGGGTGACCCGCAGGTTCACTACGCCCTTCGGGCGTTCCTCGCTGCGCGAGGACCGTCTACCTCCGTGAAAATGTGGGCTGCATTCCGATACAGCTGTACGGCTCACTTCACGCTCTTGGCTAACGGAGGCTCCGGATGTGCGGCAGACACTGGGGCTGGCACTTCTAAGGGTCGTTGTGCTATCGTCAGAACGGTGTCGTGAAGCGGCATAGCCGGCTTTGAGTGTGTGTCGATTGAGGCTGTGTGCGCTAAGGAGGTCCGAATGGGCATGCTTGGACGTCGAAATCTTCTAATTTCGGTATTGAGTTTGAGCTCTGGTTCGTTAATGGGCTGCAGCGCAACAGACAATCTGGTTCCACCCGCGCAACCCGATGGCGGTGCGCCTGCAACTGGTGGCATATCCGGGAGCGGGGGCGCCGCTGCCACTGGTGGTAACAATGCGACGGGTGGATCAATGACGGCAGGCGGCACCAAAGCCGCGGGTGGATCAACAATGACCGGCGGCACCAAAGCCGCGGGTGGGACTAAGGCCGCGGGCGGGACTAAAGCCGCGGGCGGTTCAACCATGACCGGCGGTACCAAAGCCAATGGTGGATCGGCGAACACCGGCGGCACCCAAGCTACCGGCGGCGCTACAGGAAGCAGTATAACTGGGCAATTGCACCCAGGGCGCAACCTGCACCGCCAATTGCACCACCACGACTGGGACCACTTGCTACTGCTACGGCAATACGTATGTGTACTGCGGCTAGTACCTAACCCTTTACGATGCGGTCGTCCGTCGGGGGTGCGCCACCAGTGGCACCCCAGGCGATGAATTGACAGTCGCACCGGTGGCGCGTAATTGGCTCCACACCATGTCGCACCCGAAAACCGACGCGATCATAGAACTTATCAAGGCCGTAGGGCAAAGCGAATCTGCTGCAGCGCCAGCCGTTGCGCCGAACGTCGGTCGGGAAGAACGAGCAACAGTCGCACTTGCGGGACATATTGGCGAACCAGCCGCGCAGGCGGTGCGTGTTCTCGCCCATTCAATAATGCAAGTAGATTCGCCGCAAGGCACGCCAGCGGACCCCATGTATCACTTTCGATCACTACCTGGTTACCACGCGCTGGCGACTGCTCTGGAGGGACAAGCGGATGCAATCGTGGAACTTATCAATGCGATTTTTCAAGCTGAATTCAAGCACACACTTATGGTCAATGCTAAGGTAAAGGTACTAATGAAGTTGATGAGCGAGCCCTGAAGAAGCTCAATCCGCCCGACCTTAGAATTACCGTTACGGTTCTCGTCGGCCATCGGCTCGACGACGCTTGTTGTGGTAGCTGTGGGCAACGAATTAAAGTCTGGATTCCGTGCCGTCACGACCATAGGATCGCCCCCGTGCAGATGTCAAAAGAGGCAGCTCGGCCCCCGATGCAATTCATTCCGCTCAGCTATCTGGTCGATCGCCTGCGTTATTCGCGAAGTGGCGCGGACACATTGCGCGAAATCAGGGTACGTTTGAAGGCAGCGCCCGACGCGGTGCGGGCGAGTTCGTCGGAACGACGCTGGGCAACGGAGCTAGCGCGGCTTCGCGCGGCGTTGCTCGGTGCACTCGGTCAAGTCGAGTCTTGTGCTGGTTGTGCGAGCGGACACCCGGAGCCGTTTGGGCGCTGGCCGGGAGGTCATTGTTGCGGCGGCCATACCCTAACGCTGTTCACTGAAGAAGAACTAGGTGCACTCAAGCTTTCCGGGACCACCCTAGCGCGCTTAGCCGCGTCACGCTTTGAACACGCGGGTTGCGTGTTCCGGGGCCCGCGCGGCTGCTCATTGAGCGCCGCGGATCGCCCGTACCTATGCGTGCGTTTTCTGTGTCGAGACCTAGAGAGCGAGCTGTCGGAGCGCGGAATTCTGCCTCAGATTCGAGACCTGCAAGCAGATCTCAAAACCAGCTTTGAGCACTTCGTGGCTGCGCGCCAGGCGCGGCTGGATGACGAGCAGTTCAACGAGATCATTGGCTGAATACCTAACGGGACTCCTCCCAGCCGGTGACGCCATGTTTGCTATTTCTATTTGAAATGCCGGCACGCGGTTCGTTTGGTTTTCATTGGTGACCCGCACGTCCGTTCCGACGTTTTGATTGTGTTGGTCGTCTGGGCCCCGGCCCAGCCAACTGCATTCTGAAAAGTTGACTCAAAATGAATGAGTTCTGGGAGTCCCCTTAGAGGGTTCTCAACTGCGCCGATCAAGTTCTATCTAACGCAGTGACGGATCACGAATACGACGCGGTTGTCGTGGGCTCGGGGCCCAATGGGCTGGGGGCGGCCATTACCTTGGCCGAAAACGGCTGCTCCGTGCTGGTGCTCGAGGCACGTGACTCCGTCGGCGGCGGAACTCGCACCGCTGAGCTCACGTTACCCGGCTTTCATCACGACGTGTGCTCGGCGATTCACCCCATGGGTGCGCTTTCGCCCTTATTTCGCCGCCTCGCACTGGAAGAACTCGGCCTTGACTGGGTCGAGCCTCCCGCGGCCCTCGCGCATCCCTTCGATGACGGCCGAGTCGCGCTCTTGAAGCGGTCCGTCGATCAAACGGCGCTGGGTCTGGGCCCGGACGCGCAATCCTATCGAGTCCAAGTGGGTCGGATTGTGGCAGATTCCGAGACTTTGTTTCCGGAGTTACTGAGTCCCCTGGGATTGCCGCGACATCCATTGTCGCTGGCTCGCTTTGGGCTGGCGGCGATGAAATCTGCCAGAAAGTCTAGCGGGGTCTTGGTTCGAAGGCCCTTTGGCCCGGGCCCTGTTGGGAGGTTGCGCCGCGCATTCATTTTTGCCCCTTAGCGCACCATTTAGTGCCGCTATTGGCCTCGCACTGTTAGTGGCGGGGCATGCGGTGGGCTGGCCCTGCGCAAAAGGCGGTTCTCGGTCAATCGGCGAAGCCCTGGCCCACCGCTTGTTGAACTTGGGGGGCCGCATTGAGACTGAACGCCGAGTAGTCACCTGGAATGAAATTCCAAAGGCACGGGCGATACTCTTCGACACCAGCCCGCGTGCGTTCGTACGAATCTGTGGTGAGCGGCTGCCTTCGAAGTACAAGCAGCAAATCACGAGGTTTCGATCCGCTCCTGGCATATTCAAAATCGACTGGGCGCTCGACGGACCCATCCCTTGGAAAGCGAAGGAGTGCCTGCAAGCGGCGACGGTCCATCTCGGTGGCACGTTCGAAGAAATCGCCGCCTACGAAGCGGCGGTGAATCGGGGAGAACACTTAGGGCAGCCCTATGTGCTGGTAGCCCAACCAAGCCTCTTCGATAATTCCCGCGCACCCCCTGACAAGCACACGGGCTGGGCCTATTGCCACGTACCGTACGGTTCCACTACCGATATGACGACTGCTATTGAAGGACAACTCGAGCGGTTCGCACCCGGGTTTCGCGACCGAATCATGGCGCGACACGTGATGACAACGGCGGACCTGTCAAAGTACAACGAAAATTACGAGGGTGGCGACATCACCGGGGGGGCCAACGACTTTCGACAAATGTTAAGACGCCCCACCTGGAGCCTGGTTTCATACTCGACACCAATCCCTGGGGTCTATCTGTGCTCGAGCTCGACGCCACCCGGGGGCGGTGTACACGGCATGTGCGGCTACCACGCTGCCCGCTTGGCGCTACGACAAGTATTTGGCAAGCGCATCGGTGCTTATGCATGAGGTCAGTCCCGCGACGAGCGCACCCTCTTTGCGTGCTATTCTGTGGAAATTCACCCGGCCCGATCCGCAAGGATTCATTATTGCTCGGTGGTTCGTGCTGCGCGGGATTGGGTTCGTATTCTTCTCGGCATTTTATTCGTTCGCGTTTCAAATTCAGGGGCTAATCGGCCCGCGCGGGATCTCGCCTGCCGTAAATTATTTAGCAGCCGCCCGCGAACAATTGCCGGCGCCCGACCGCTATCTCGAAGTTCCTACCCTATTTTGGATCACGGGCGCAGGCGCCGCGGCACTTTGGGTCGCGGTCGCGTTGGGACTAGTTGCTTCGCTGCTGCTGTTCGCAAATGTCGTGCCTCGGCATTTCCGTCGCACTTTGTACATTACTCTTTCTTTCGATTATCAGTGTTTCAGGCGTATTTGCCGCATACCAGTCGGATGGCATGCTGCTCGAGGCGGGGCTGTTCTCTGTATTCTTTGCGCCGAAGGGACTGCGTCCGGGCCTGGCGGTCAGTAATGCACCCTCGCGGATTGCGCGATTCATGCTGGTTTGGGAATGGTTTAGAATTTACTTCGAATCGGGCGTAGTCAAAATGGCGAGCGGCGATATTCAATGGCGCAACTTTACGGCGCTGGACCACTATATACGAAAACGGACCATTGCCCACCTGGATTGGTTGGCACGCACAGCACCTACCTCACGCGTTTCATGCTTCTGCACCGCGGTTGTGCTTCTGGTCGAACTCCTGCTGGTTGGGGCGGCATTTTTGAGCAGGCCATACAAGATAGCACTCTTTTTCGTCGTTACAGCGCTGCAAGTGGGATTATTCTAACAGCCAACTACGCCTTTTTGAACTATCTGGTCCTGATTCTCGGAATCTTACTCGTCGATGATCGGGCCTTTCGTTATGCAACCGCTTTCCTAGTTCAATTGCGCTGGCTAAATGATTACCCAAAATCCAACTAATCCGGGGCCGCTCTGACGAACTCCGACGCCGGCTCCGACGCTTCGTGCGCAGATTGATGGCTCGCTTGATATGGTCGCTGCGGCACTCACAAGTCGCGCCTGCCTCGCCCGGGCCTTGTGTGAGCCGAGTCTTGGCGTGGAGCCAATTGGCATTTCTTTCGTGCGTCTGGTACGCGACGCTATTGCTGTTCCCAACCATGCCCGTTGAAGAGCTGCCTGGCATTTTGAAATGGCCGGCAACATTTCTGATGCCGTTTCGCTTTGCCAACAGCTACGGCCTATTTGCCGTAATGACACGGCAACGTTATGAAATCGAATTTCAAGGGACGCTGGATGGCGAAACGTACATTCCTTATCCGTTCCGCTACAAACCCCAAAATCTCAGCCAAGCCCCCGGGATTTTCGCCCCGTATCAACCGAGATTCGAGTGGAACCTGTGGTTCGCGTCGCTCGGCACCGTCAATCACAACCGCTGGGTACTGCGGGCCGCCGCGTGTCTCTTGAAGGCGGAACCTTCCGTGCTTAGGTTGTTTGCCTTTGATCCCTTCGCGGGAAAACGTCCGAGAGAAGTGCGAACCGTCATTTATCGCTACTGGTTCACCGATTACGCAGTGAAACGCACGCTGGGTAAGTATTGGAATCGAGAACTGCTCGGGGCCTACGGGCCCGCGCTAAAGCGGGATGAGGGTTGACCGTCAGATTAGCGTTACGCGCACGAAGGCATTCTGCGAAGCACAAGAGCTAGCCACGGTTGTTCCTTACGCGGCAACCCTTCTGGACGATAGTAATAGTGCGCGAGTTCAAAACTCGCCGTCCTGAAGAATTCGAGCCAACGCTCCAGTTCAAAGTGACATCCATAGCGCTCGCCTTGCCACCCCTCGTCATTTCCACGGGGGTTTGAGCAAAAGAGGACGCCCCGAGGCTTGAGGGCATTGCGCATTTCAATGAGCACGCGAGGCAGCGCATGACTGGGAATATGAAATAACGAAGCGTTGGCAAATATGCCGTCGAAGTACCCGCTAGGCAGCGACAATGCCAAGAAATCCTGATGCCATACCTCGACACCGCTGTACGCCTTGGACATTTCAACGAAGCTTTTGCATCCATCGAGCCCCGTCGGCTCATGCCCCAGCATTCGGAACTCGCGCAAATCTCGTCCCGGACCGCAACCAAAGTCGAGAATTTTAAAGGGTGGCTTGCCCTCCATTACTGCCAGAAATGCAGTTACGTTCTGGGACACATCATGGTCGATGGTTTGTCCCGAAACCCCTCAGCATTCATTTCATAATGCCCAAGCGTGCGCGCACTCGTTTCCGATTGCATCAGTCATACCTAATCGCAATGGCGCCTCAGCTCAAGCGCCGCGTACGTCCTTGAGGGTTGCCGACATTACACCTGCCGGTCTGCCCGCCGAATTTGCTGTCATGGACCCCTGAATCATCCCTCATTTCGAACGGATAAGTTGGTGATTTGCCAAAAACTCATGGTGTCTGGCAACTTCGGCGACTGTGACGTCTTGCGACTGAGTTTGCTGTCCTTAAGCAACTGGAAGAGCTGTTCGAGGTCATTATTCTGTGGGTCAGCGGGTCCCGAGCCCGCTGACGGTATTTGGCTACACCGGGCCGTCCTGTCCGTTGACTGCAATTGGGGCGAGCTGGGCCCTGCGATTTGGAGTAAAATAGATAACTCTGGCGAGGTGAAATAATGAACATCTCCAACATTCCTCCAGCCACCAATACAGTCGAGCTGTCCGCCGATCGGCTTTACATTGAGCTGAGAATCTTGATAGATCGCCTCGCTGGCCTTCACAGCTACGAACGGTTCGAGCAGATTGAACAGGCACTCGCGTCTTACGCTACGGCACGCGCCGGAACCACCGTTGACCCCGATCCGCAATCCGCGACAGTCACCTTACGGCCTACGGGAGACGACGCGGAGCCCGCACCGGAAACGCAACGAAGTCGCGAAGTGCGCTGATGAACCCAGTTCTAATGGCGATGATGCTTCTCGGGCTTGAAGTCCCAGCCGACGGCTCCCATCATGCTATTGCGCCGATGTGCGACTTGGACCGACAGAGTGCACGAGACTCTGAATCGGTTGACGCTTCATCTTTGCTTGACCGGGTGCAGTGAGACTGCTATCTTTTAATTTGGCTTGATTTCGATTCAAGTCTTTCTCGAAGGAGCTGCCCTCATGCGCTGTGCCATCTCGCCGTTGCTGCTCGTGACGTCACTTATCTTGCTGGCCTGCAGCGGCATACCGGGGACGGGAGGCGGAACGATCGGCGTCGGAGGTGATGTGGGTACGGGTTCCACAGGCGGGTCTGGTTTCCAAGTGGGCGACGGGGGCTGTGTGGGTGGCTGTACCGGGGGTGCTGGCGCTGTGGGTCCCGTATGTGGCAATGGGGTCGTTGAAACGGGCGAATCCTGCGATGATGGAAACACGATTCCGGGCGATGGCTGCTCGGGTGTGTGTCGCATTGAAGCCAATTATGCCTGCCCAACTCCCGGCCAACCCTGTGTTTCAACCGTACTTTGCGGCGACGGAAAGGTCACGGGCGGTGAGGTCTGCGATGATGGAAATACCGTAGGAGGAGACGGTTGCGCGGCTGACTGCATGAGTGTGGATCCGGGCTACTCGTGTCCCACACCCGGCCAACCTTGCATCATCGGCACGGGCCCGCCGTATGCGGCAATGGCAAATTGGAGACCAATGAGTCCTGCGATGACGGCAATACCATCTCCGGTGACGGGTGCTCGAGCACTTGTCAAATAGAGCCAGAGTACACTTGTCCCCAGCCGGGTCAACCATGTCAACTCAATCAGTACTGCGGTGACGGTATTCTCAACGGCCAAGAGCAATGTGACGACGGCAACCTAAAACCCGGTGATTGTTGCGACGGCAATTGCCATTTGGAACCGAATTGCACGTGCATCACCCCGACGCCAGCGCTCGTCCCGCCGCAACAAGTTTGCTCTTCGACCATGATTTGTGGTGACGGCACGCGTGAAGGCACCGAAGCCTGCGATGACGGCAACACGGTATCCGGCGACGGATGTTCCGCGGACTGTACCACGGTCGAACCGGGTTACAATTGTCCGCGCGCTGGAGGCGTTTGCAGCCCGGTGGCGAAGGAAGTTTGCGGCAATGGCATTCTCGAAACCGGCGAGTATTGTGATGACGGCAACACGGTATCCGGTGACGGCTGCACCGCGGATTGCCAAGTGGAATCGGGTTACACCTGCCCCGCACCGGGACAAGCCTGTGTCGCGACGGCACGCTGTGGCGATGGCACCGTCAACTACTTGCGGGGTGAGACTTGCGATGACGGCAATACGACTGGCGGCGACGGATGCAGCGCCAATTGCACGGTCGAGTTCGGTTGGTCCTGCGATAATTCGGGTCAGACCCTAGTGCCGCCCATTCCGTCCGTGTGTAAAAATACGACGGTATGTGGGGACAAGAAGATTACTGGAGCGGAAACTTGCGATGACGGCAATACGGTCAGTGGCGACGGTTGCTCCAACGCGTGTCAGCTCGAACCCGGTTGGGTGTGTCCCGTCGTCGGAGCTGGCTGCCGAGCAGCGACTTGTGGCGACGGCATCGTGGCGGGCGCTGAAAGCTGTGATGACGGCAACACGACATCAGGTGATGGTTGCTCCAGCACCTGCCAACGCGAAGACGGTTGGGTATGTCCCACTGCGGGCAAGCCTTGCCGAAAGACTGTCTGTGGCGACGAAGTAGTCGAAGGCTCAGAGCAATGTGACGACGGTAACGTGATTCCGTACGACGGCTGTTCACCGACTTGCACGCGCGAGCCGGCTTGCACCAATGGGACGTGCACGGCCGTATGCGGCGACGGCCTCAAGTTTCCGCAGGAGCAATGCGACGACGGTAACACGCGCTCCGGTGACGGTTGCAGCTCCACTTGCCAGATTGAATCGGGCTGGACCTGCACTGTCGTCACCCAAGCCCCACCGGCGACTTTGAGTGTACCGATTCTGATCCGCGACGTGATGTACTACGGAACACCGGCGACCAGTGCTCACCCCGCGGGTCATCCCGATTTCGAACGTTACTCGTGCAGCTCCGCCACGACGGGGCTATTGAATAGCCAACTGGGTGCGGACGGGCTACCGGCGTTCTTGTCACCGACTGGCAGCGATCAATGTGGGCAACAAATTGGAAGTGCAACCACTTTTGCCTCCTGGTACCATAATGACCCACTCAATAGCGTGATAGCGACCTCCCTGACGCTCGTGAAACAGTCGAACGGCTCGTACGTTTTCGACAGCGCGAACGATGCCCCTTACAAGGCCCTAGGCGGCTTCTTTCCAATCAACGGTCAAGGTTGGCAGAGCCCGACCTCATGCGCCGCCTGCGCGACGAACCCACCCAGCTGGTGCGACCAATGCCCAAACAACTCAAAGACCACTAATAACGGCAACAATTTCTCATTTACCAGTGAACTCAAATACCCATTCACGTACGCAGGGGGCGAATCACTGAATTTCACGGGAGATGACGATGTCTGGGTGTTCATCAATGGTCGGCTTGCTGTTGATCTGGGCGGATTGCACTCTCAGCTTGCGGGCAGCGTCACTCTGGATGCCGCACATGCGACCCAATTGAATTTGACGGTTGGAGGCATGTATGCAGATCGCCGTTTTCCAGGCTGAGCGCCACACGACGGCGTCCAATTACAAGCTCACGCTGGGCGGATTCGTGCACGCAATCAGCCAGTGTACCAGCACCTGCGGCGACGGAATCGTCACGTCCAACGAGGCCTGTGACCTTGGCACCGCCAAGAACACGGGCCAATACGGCACCTGCAATGCCAACTGCACGCTTTCTGCTTATTGCGGAGACGCCATCAAGCAATCCCCGCCCGAACAATGTGACGACGGTAACAATACCACTCTTTATGACAACTCGCACCTTGCGTGCGGTCCGGGATGTATTTTGCCCCATTATTGCGGCGACGCCATTTTGGACAGTGCCTATGGAGAACTTTGCGACAATGGCTCCGCTAACAGTGATTCCGCGTACGGTCCCTGGCCAATGCACCACCGAAGTGTCTCCCTGCGCCTTACTGCGGAGACGGCGTCAGAAGCGGCACTGAACAATGCGACGACGGGGCGGCCAATGGAACGCCAGTAAGCCTGTGCACGACAGGCTGTATATTCAAGTGCGGTAACGGCGTGCTCGACCCGGGGGAACAGTGCGATCTTGGGGCGGCGAAGAATCTCGGTGGCTATGGTGGATGCAATGCCAATTGCACTTTGGGCCCCTACTGTGGCGATGGGTTTAAACAGGGTTCCGAGCAATGTGATGACGGC
This sequence comes from uncultured delta proteobacterium, assembly GCA_963835565.1. Classification (GTDB taxonomy): domain Bacteria; phylum Myxococcota_A; class Polyangia; order Polyangiales; family Polyangiaceae; genus FEN-1139. The sequence continues at coordinate 191,133 of CAWIGY010000031.1, read as the reverse complement.
AAGAACGATGGGAGTTATGGGACTTGCATGCCCGGCTGCGTGCTGGCGGGATATTGCGGTGACGGCGTTCTGCAAAATCCGCCTGAACAATGCGACGAGGGTTCTTTGAATAGCGCTCAGGCGTATGGCATTGGCCTCTGCACGAATCAGTGCCGGCCGGCCCCATATTGCGGAGACAAGTCGGTGGACGGTCAATTTGGCGAAAAGTGTGATGACGGCACGAACAGCGGCAAGCCGGGTTCTTGCATGCCGGGCTGCGTTGGCTGGGTTCCGCTTCCCACCTGTGGAAATGGAGTGGTTGACCCCGGTGAGCAATGCGACGACGGAATCCTCAACGGAAGTGATGCCAGCACGTGCGACACCCATTGTCGCATTGACTGCGGTAACGGTGTGGTCGATGCCAACGAGGAGTGCGACGATGGCATTAATGATGGCTCTTATGGCGGATGCACCTGGAACTGCCTGTATGCAGGCTACTGCGGTGACGGAATCGTAAACGGTCCGGAGCAATGCGATTTGGGCGATCAGAATCAGGCTAACGCGTACGGCGTGGGGGCTTGCACGACGAGCTGCAAGAATGCTCCCTATTGTGGTGACGGGCGTGTCCAGTCACCGCCGGAAGCCTGTGATGGCCAGCCCAACTGCGATCCCAATTGCCAATGGTGGGTCGTGACGTCACCCTAGATTTCGTGAGCGTACCGCATACCCGTCACGCCCCGACTCTAAATCTATTTGCTGTGCTGTGCCAGCGGTCGCGATAGGCACAAATTCGGCCTAATGCCGCGAGCGGACCCGCTGACCGCAGGTTGATGCAATCATGACTGGCGGGGTCCTGCGGGGTCTTGGGCTTTTTCGTCTTAGGTAATTGGGCGATCGGGTACTAGGAATGATCGAGGTTGATTCGGGAGTTCCTTCAACCACATTTCAATATGCTCTTGAATTTCGTCACGTACTCGGATCACCTGACTCAATTGTTGATCGGGCGTGCCCTTGAATGCGCTTGGATCGTCAAAACTCCAACCTAGCCGACGTGTCATACCCGGGAAGATTGGGCAACGCTCCGCAGCCGACTCATCACAAACGGTGACGACGTAGTCGAAATAACGGCCCGTACGAAAGAGGTCGAACACGGACTTGGACTTTGCGCCGCTGATATCAATATCGATGAGCTTCATCGCCTCGACAACAATCGGGTTAACTGGTCGCGGCTCAAAGCCCGCGCTCGCTACGTCAAATGCCGGTCCACCCAACTGCCGCAGCAGGGCTTCGGCCATTTGGCTCCTACCTGCGTTATGCACGCAGACGAATAGGACCTTTGTGATATCGCTCATGCGGACATCTCCTCTTGTGGTTGCGGATGATTTTTGATCGAAATCTGACGAGGGACTGAATCTTGATAATTCTCCGGCAAGTGGTCTGAATCGACATAGGGCTTGCGCCCCCGGGCCGGCAAAGAGTTTGTATCGAACAATATCTATATTGACAAGTGTCGATTCAGTGACAAGATTGATTTCGTGACGTCGCGCCTTCCCGTTGCCGCAGAGATTTCCGCACCATCGAGCTGCTGCGTTCCGCGGGCGCGTTTGCGTGGCAGGGCCGTCAAGCAATTCGCGTCGCTGTTCAAGGGTCTGGCCGACGAAACCCGACTCGAAATTCTGGGGCTGCTTGCTGCGGCGCAGGGCGAAGTCTGCGCCTGTCACATTGAAGAGCACATCAAGCATCTCTCGCAGCCCACAATATCTCATCACTTGAAGCTACTGCGAGAAGAAGGTCTGGTTACAGCCGAGCGGCGTGGCACTTGGGTGTATTACGCACTAGATAAGTCGCTGCTTTCGCGCGTGAGACAGTTTGTAGAGGCGATTAAGGATTAGCAGAATCCGTGTCAGCTATATTGAGGTTAATCAATCTAGGAGAATATTGTGACAACCACCAGCACGAATAACGACAACGCAATAAATAAAGACAGTTGCTGCTCTCCCGATTGTTGCAGTGGGGGCGAGGCCAAAGCTAAGCCAACGGATGATATTCGTGAGATTGTCAAAGAGCGCTACGGACAGGCCGTGCAAGCGGTCCTAAAAGGCGCCAAGCCCTCTTGCTGTGGTTCTACAACAGCCCAACCTCTTGGTGGCACTGATCCGATTACGCGGGACCTATACGACGCTCTTGAAACTGCGGAGCTGCCTGAAGCGGCGTTGCTGGCTTCATTCGGCTGCGGCAACCCCACGGCCCTGGCGGAGTTGAAGGCGGGGGAAACCGTTTTGGACCTAGGTTCGGGCGGTGGCATCGATGTTTTGCTTTCTGCCAAACGAGTGGGTCCCACGGGCAAGGCCTATGGTCTGGACATGACCGATGAAATGCTTGCCCTTGCGCAACAGAACAAAGCCAAGTCCGGCGTAACGAACGTAGAATTTCTGCGGGGCACCATTGAAGCCATCCCGCTGCCTTCGAATTCGGTGGACGTCATCATTTCCAATTGCGTCATCAATCTGTTGACGGACAAAGATCGGGTGCTGAAAGAAGCCTTCCGCGTGCTTCGTTCGGGCGGTCGCGTGGCAGTTTCCGACATCGTCATTCGGCGTGAACTCCCCGAATCCATCCGCAAGTCGATGAACCTGTGGACCGGGTGCGTCGCCGGTGCGCTGCTTGAAAGCGAATACGTTGATAAGCTGAAGGCTGCCGGTTTCACAGATATCGACGTCGAACCCACTCGCATCTACTCCAAAGACGACGCCGAGGAAATGGCGTCATCCGCCTGCTGCGGCGGTGAGATGACCGCGACACTCAGTGCCCTAGACGGAGCCGTCATGAGCGCCTTTGTGCGCGCGAGAAAGCCATGACAACCGAGGTAGTGCCGCAGAAGCGTCTTTCGTTCGTCGATCGCTTTCTCACGCTTTGGATCTTCGTCGCCATGGCGCTGGGTGTGACAGCAGGTTCCCTCTTTCCCGAAGCGATCTCAGAGATGAGCGGCAAGACCAGCCTCGGAACGACCTCGATCCCGATCGCGGTGGGTCTTATTTTGATGATGTATCCGCCCCTGGCCAAAGTGCGATACGAGAAAATTGGCGAAGTCTTTCACAATCGCCGCGTGCTCATCCTGTCATTGATTCAGAATTGGGTCGTGGGTCCGCTGCTCATGTTTGGACTCGCAATCCTGTTCTTGCGCGATAAGCCGGAGTACATGCTGGGACTCATCCTCATTGGCCTAGCGCGTTGCATCGCGATGGTCATCGTTTGGAATGACCTGGCCAAGGGCGACACCGAGTACTGCGCGGGCCTGGTCGCTTTAAATTCGATATTCCAGGTTCTATTCTTTTCGGTCTACGCCTATTTTTTTGCAACATTGCTCCCTAGTTGGCTGGGCCTGGAAGGCGCCGTCGTAAACATCACGATTAGTGAGATTGCCAAGAGTGTTGCAATTTACCTTGGCGTTCCCTTTGCGGCCGGATTTTTGACGAGAAGCGTGCTCGTCCGTGCGAAGGGTGTTGACTGGTACCAGACGCGGTTCGTTCCGCGCATCAGTCCCATCACGTTGGTAGCGCTGTTATTTACCATCATCGTGATGTTCTCGCTCAAGGGTGAGGCCATCGTGCAACTTCCGCTTGACGTGCTCCGTATTGCGGTGCCGTTGCTCATTTATTTCCTCGTGATGTTTGCGGTGTCTTTCTTCATGAGCAAGCGCGTGGGTGCCAACTATCAACAATCCGCGACGCTTTCGTTTACGGCAGCATCCAACAATTTCGAGCTGGCCATTGCCGTCGCCGTTGCAACGTTTGGTATCCACAGCGGCGCGGCCTTTGCTGCCGTTATTGGACCGCTGGTCGAAGTACCGGTGCTCATCGGATTAGTCAATGCCGCGCTTTGGGCACAGAAACGCTACTTTCCGGGCGAGCAAATCGACGTAGTCGCTCCGCAATGTTCAACCTAGCGCTGATTCGTGCCATAGCCAATATCGTATTCAGATGGCCCAAACCAACCGAAGCGTCCTGTTTCTCTGTGTTGCGAACTCTGCCCGCAGCCAAATTGCCGAAGGCCTCGGCCGAATGATCTTTGGAAATCGCGCCTCAGTGCAAAGCGCCGGCAGTGAACCTTCTCAAGTGAACCCTTATGCCATCGAAGTAATGGGCGAGGTGGGTGTAGATCTGAGCACCCATCGCTCGAAATCTGTCCAGACGATTGATCCGACTACGGTCGATACGGTCATCACACTGTGCGCCGAAGAAGTCTGTCCGGTTTTCCTGGGTAAGGCGCGCCGTCTTCATTGGCCAATTCCCGACCCGGCGAGCAACGACCCAGGAATTTCGCGAGAAGAGATGCTCGTGCGCTTTCGTACCGCGCGCGACGCCATTCGTGAAAAGATCGAGCGCTTTTCGCGCGACGAGCTACCGCAGGCGTGAGGGCATCGCATCTCTGCATTGTCCTTGTTGGCACAAGTACCAGCTGCAAAGGTGGCACAGCCATCCACGGCCTAAGAGTTGTGGGCGTTACGGCCGATCACCCATTTGGACGCGATCTTCGCCAATTTCATAGGGTGCCAATGCTGACCTTTGGGTCACGAATTATCAGGCATGGACATTGCCACGTAGACTCGACCGTATGTTTTTTCGGACGCCAGCGAGCAAAGCAATGAAGAATACCGGCTCCCGGTTTGATATAATATCGCATACGCTAGTACCAATATTGCTAGTCGCCTGCGGGGGTGTTAGCCCCGAATCTTGCGGCCCCAGTACCTGCCTTGCCGGTCAACATTGTTGTGACGCCAGCTGCGGAATTTGCAGCATCGGCAACGTCTGCCCGGCGATGCTTGCGCGGTTGGCGGTGCTGGCAGTACCGGTGGTGCAGTCTCCACGGGCGGTGCGCCCTCAGCGGGAGGGGGTGGTGCCGAATCGACCGGAGGTGTATTGGGTATTGGCGGCACGCATCCCACGGGTGGCGGCGGAACCACGGGTGGCGCGTCGAACAATGGCGGATCCCACTCGGGTGGCGGCACCGTGGCAACCGGTGGCACGTCGAGCACCGGCGGATCCAAAGCCACCGGCAGCTCTGTGGCAACTGGTGGAATTGCCAACACCGGTGGAACAACATCGGCGGCGACATGTCCGCAAACGCCACCGAACAACGCCGCACCTTGCGGCAACACGGCGTTGTCTTGCTTCTACGACGATTGCCCGAACTCCGGGCGCACATTGGCAACTTGCACCAATGGTACTTGGGAGGTCCAGTTGGGGACCTCCTGCAGTGTGACCTGCAGCGGTTACATCACCACGTATTCATGCCCGAGCGGCCAGATATGTGTCATCACATCGGGCGGTGCCATCATGGCGAGTTGTTGACCAAGCACGTGCGGCCAAGGCCCGATTACTTCGCAATGCGCCGGCGCTGCGGGCTGTTCCATAGTGACTTCGCTTGACGCGGGCGCGACGGTCAACTGTGGCGTTTCATGTCCGCCGGGTTCGGGAGGGTGCTCGTAAAACCGGCACTCAGTCGCTGCGCACGCCTGTGCAATCCTTGACGATGGCACCGTCGAGTGTTGGGGAGATAACGACTTTGGACAGCTTGGAAACGGGACGACAACGGCCAGTCCCGTGCCCCTTACGGTTGTTGGGTTCTAGTGGTCGTCTCGCCAAATTGCGCCGCGATTACCCTCGCGAGTTCACCGTCGCTTGCTCAGCCGTTAGCCGTTGCCAGATTGGGCAGGCTTGAATTGTTCAGATTTATTGGCCTAACGGGACTCTTCCCGACCGGTAACGCCATGTTTGCTATTTTTATTTGAAACGCCGGCACGCCGTACGTTTGGTTTCATTGGTGACCCGCAGGTTCGTTGCGACGTTTTTATTGTGTTGGTCGTCTGGGCCCCGGCCCAGCCAACTGCGTTGCCGAAAAGTTGATTCAAGATGAATGAGTTCTGGGCTTTAAGGTCGCTAAACGGGGATTTAAACAGCATCAGTGCCATAATTCACGGCATTCGTGTATGATGAAAATCGATTGGAGGCTCCCAAAATGTCTGGGAAAGTTGACGACGAGGCTCATGACAGCCTGGGTGGAGATGTAGAATCGGAAGCGATGTTCGCTCGGGCGTTCCAATTGAGCCCTGCGGCGTTGTCCATCTCACGCTTGAGTGACGATCGATTTCTGGAAGTCAATGAGGCCTGCTGTAAACTATTCGAGTACCAGCGCGCGGAATTCATCGGTCGCAACGCGGTAGAGTTGCAGCTTTGGCATCGCGCAACAGATCGCGAGGCTTTCTTTGAGCAGTTTCATGCAACAGGGTCAGTGCGGGACTTGGAGATCATCATTCAAACACGTCGAGGCGCGCGGTTGACCGTACTATTTAATGCCGAACAGGTGCTAGTGGGTGCAGAGCCGTGCATGATTGCTTCCATTTACGACATTACTTCAAAACGACATGCGGAGCGTCTCCAGCGGCAAACCGAAGCGCAACTTAGGCAAATGCAGAAACTCGAAGCATTGGGTACGCTTGCTGGTGGCATTGCGCATGACTTCAACAATATATTGACTGTAGTTGGAGCTGTCACGGAGCTTCTGGCGATGGACTTGGGCTCCCCCGAGACCATGCGTTCCCATCTTGGGGAACTACGAAGTGCGACCCATCGTGCAAAGGAATTAGTCAAACAGGTGCTAACCTTCAGTCGTCGTCATAAGCAAGACCGTCAAGTCTTGGACTTAAGAGCAGTGATTGAGGACGCTGTAACGATGTTACGCAGAACGCTGCCCTCAAACATCGAAATCAAGACACTTCTTGAGGACGAGCCCATTTTAGTACTCGCCAGCTCCGACCAGCTCAATCAAGTGCTAATGAATCTGGGAACGAACGGCGCCCAGGCTATGGGTTCAAACTCTGGGGTATTGACGATTGAATTGAAGAGGGTTCTGGCCGAACCCGGAATGCTCAAGTCCAGTGCGTCCGTAGGTCAAGTTTGGTGCGCGAGTCTGTCCGTGCATGACGAGGGCATCGGAATGGACGAGGAAACGCTGTTGCGAATCTTCGAACCGTTCTATACGACCAAGAAACTGGGGGAGGGGACTGGTCTTGGTTTGGCAGTCGTGCATGGAATCGTCCGTGAGCATGATGGCACTATCGAAGTGCGCAGCCGCCCAGGTGAAGGCACGCGCATGGTAGTTAACCTTCCACTGCATGATGGAAAAACTACACCAACTGCTGTTCGTGTCGCAGGTGTGGTGGCTAGGGGAAATGGCGAACATATATTATTCGTGGACGACGAGGATGCGGTCGGGCGGGCCTGCGCTGGACTTTTGGCTCGTATTGGATATCGCGTCACGGTGTTCGACAACGCTGTGGACGCCTTAGCGCGATTTACGGAAGATCCATATGAATTCGAACTTGTAATTACCGATCTGACAATGCCCAAGATGACTGGTGACAAACTTGCGCGAGCCATCCTGGAGCTTCGGCCAAAAATTCCCATCATCATGATCACGGGATACTCCGCTGGATTGACGCAGCAGCAAGTGCGCAATCTTGGAGTACTTGACCTCATTCAAAAGCCGCTCACCCTAGAAGTGCTTGCCGAAACCCTCCACCGCGCCCTCTATAACACCGATTTCGATATGCGGTGAAGGCTCCGTCCTCGGAAGAACTCCAACAGACCGCGCGAGAACCACCGGGAAAGGACGAATCGCATGGGCGCACGTAAGCCGCAACCCTTTGAACACGTGCCGCAGCAAAAAAAAATGAACCTGTACTTCGGTCGGGGGCGGCGCGCCGCTTTACTGAAGCCCCGGAGCCGGGCAGCAGGGTGACATGTGTGATGGGGTGGGTAAAGGATTCTGGCGTAAATTTCACGGGATTTGTGCTGCCAGGGGCGGGGGTGCCTGGTAAGCTTTTCCCAAGTTTCCATGTGCACCCTTCATTGGTCTTCCCGAGCGGTCCTTGCTCTTGTCGTCGCGGCTGCTGCGGCCGCCTGCAGTTCGAGCAACGGATTAAATTCCGGTCCCCCGACAGCTGCCACTTCTGGCACAGGCGGGGCAAAATCGAGTTCGACCGGGGGAGCCAACAATGGCTTCCAGATTAATTCCACTGGTGGCGCGGGGGGCACCAACAGTACGACCAAGAGCAGCGGCACGGTCGCATCGGAGCCAGCCTGTGGCGATGGATTGATCAATCAAGCCTCGGAGGCTTGCGACGACGGCAATACCCTTCCCGGAGACGGCTGCAACGGCCTGTGCCAAATCGAAACCGGCTATACCTGTCCCGCTGCGGGTCAGCCCTGCGTATCCCTTTATGTTTGCGGCAATGGGGTACTCGATCCGGGCGAGGTCTGCGACGATGGCAATACCACCTCCGGCGACGGATGCAGTTCGGACTGCCTGAGTCAGGATGCCGGATATGCCTGCACGACACCTGGAAAACCTTGTACCAAACTCTACGTTTGTGGCGACGGCCGCGTCACCAGCGGTGAGACCTGCGACGACGGCAACACGACCTCGGGGGACGGCTGCTCGAGCACGTGTCAAACCGAGTCGGGCTGGGTTTGTTTGACCCCGGGCAAGCCGTGTACGCGCTCCCCCCGTTGCGGAGACGGCAATGTGGACGTCTCTATCGGGGAGGTTTGCGACGACGGCAACACTGTGGACGGCGATGGCTGTTCGGCGAACTGTCAATTGATCGAATCCGGTTGGTCCTGTCCGACGCCTGGCTCGCCCTGCGTGTACACGGTAAAGTGCGGGGACGGAGTCATCGGCGGCTCGGAAGCGTGCGACGACGGCAACACCGTGAGTGGCGACGGTTGCTCTGCTGACTGCTCGAAGGTGGAAACTGGCTATGTCTGCCCCTACCCCGGCGCTCCTTGTATCATCAAATGCGGCGATGGGATCGTGGCCGGCACCGAGCAATGTGACGACGGCAACACGACCAATGGCGATGGCTGCAGCGCGACTTGCCAATGGGAGGCTGGGTGGGCTTGCACCGGCACGGCTCCGAAATACACATGCCAGCAAAACGACCTGTGGAGACGGCGTCAAGGAAGGGACCGAGGGCTGCGACGACGGGAACCTGATCCCGGGTGACGGCTGCGATGCGACTTGCCACCTTGAACCAACGTGCACACCCGGCGCGGGCTGCACGTCCAAGTGTGGTGACGGGCTGGTCATCTCTCCCGAGGAATGCGACGACGGTAACACCGTCAGTGGTGATGGCTGCAGCTCTTCCTGCAAGGTGGAAGGTGGCTACACGTGCTCGAATATCCAAACCTGTGAGATGCTCAATGGTAGCTGCATCATGCGGGTGCCCGTTGTTTACCGGGACTTCATCGATTACAACTATGGAGGGAGCCAGGATTTCCAAGTCGGTTGCGGCACACTGACCACCGGGCTGCTAGAGACCCAGCTCAATGCGAGCGGTCTTCCCCGTGCTCGCTACCGATGGCTCGACCGCCGCCTGTATTACGAGCAAGGCCAGCTTCAACCAGTGGTATGACTTCTCGCTCGCCGGCGTCGCCAATCTCTTCAGTGACCCCATCCCCGGGGAAATAATCCTTTGGCAGAGCGGGACTACCGGCAATTACGTAAACCGCTACGGCGCGGACGGCACGCCGTGGAAAGAGTTTTCGTACAACACGTGCTCGAATAATGCCGACGAGCTGCGGTGCGTGCACCGTTCCCGCGGATGGCTACTGCTTTGCCCCCTGTACGCCTCAGAGCAGTACCACTACGAGCTGTTACTTAGCGTACAACGAGACTGCCGTTCATGATGGCAATCCGCTCTTCTTCCCCATCGACAACCAAGGCATTACTCCGGTTGCCCAGTACAGCTACGCAACGGTTCCCCAGGAAATCTACAATGGTGGATGGGTCATCGATCCTGCCTACTACGAACACGGGACGACCCACAACTTCGGCTTTACCAGCCGAGTCAAGTACTGGTTCACCTTCGACGCGACCAAGAGCTACACGCTGACTTTTACGGGTGACGATGACGTCTGGGTTTTCATCAATGGGATCCTGGCAGTCGATCTCGGTGGGCCGCATATCCCCACCATGGGCACGGTCACGCTGAGCCCGAGCAATGCCGCTACCTTCAATCTCACGTCGGGCAACGTTTACGACATTCAAGTCTTCCAGGCCGAGCGCAAAAAGACGGGCTCGAGCTACATGCTCACCCTGACCGGTTTCAACAACGCCAAGAGCACCTGCACCCCGATCTGCGGCGATGGGATCGTGACCCCGGGTGAGCAATGCGACAATGGAGCCGCGAACAACACCGGTGGTTACGGCAAGTGTAAGCCCGACTGCACCCGGGACATCTACTGCGGCGACGGCATCGTCAATGGGAACGAAGCGTGCGACAACGGCATCAACAACAGCGCTTACACCCTGACCAAGAGCATCGGTTGTGCTCCCAGTTGTGTACTACCTCCCTATTGTGGTGACGACATCGTTCAAACCAACTGCGGCGAGCAGTGTGACGACGGCACCAATAGCGGCGCCTATGGCACCTGTACCTCGACTTGCCAGCGTGCGCCCTGGTGTGGCGATGCCATCGTCCAGGCGAGCGACGGCGAGCAGTGTGACGACGGCAAGAACGACGGCACTTATGGCACCTGCGCTCCGGGCTGTGTCTTAGGGTGAGCGCTGCGGCGACGGAATCCTACAAACGGATTGGGGTAAGCAATGCGACCTCGGCAGCCAGAACGGCGTAACTGGAAGCGGCTGCAGCCCGAACTGCAAGCTCGAAGGCGGTTGCGGCGACGGCGTCGTCGAGCCCCCCGAGCAATGCGACGATGGCTCGAACCTCGGTGGCTACGGCAAATGCGCTCCGGGCTGCGTGTATGGCCCGCACTGCGGTGACGGGGTTGTGCAGAAACCCTACGAGCAATGCGACGATGGTACCAATGCCGGCGGCTATGGGGAGTGCGCTCCAGGTTGCGTCTATGGGCCCTATTGTGGTGACGGCATCGTACAGTCACAATACGAGGAGTGCGACGACGGTTCCCAAAATGGCAGCCCTAGTGACGCTTGCAGCAGTGCCTGTAAGAAACTGGCATCGATCGTGACTTAGTTCGTGTACTGCTTACCAGAAACTGGATGCAGCAGAATCCTTGAGGATTTCTGCGCGATGCGGTCACCTCCCCGGGGCCATACTAAATTCGCCTGACCGGTCTGCCTCTAGCATGACCGACGGACCTGCCTGTAAACTCGGTTCAGCATGCTTAATCGGTATTTGCGTGTCGCCCAATTACACGACCTGTCTCTGAGCTCAGGAGGGCCATCCGGGGTGCCTTTGCCAATTACACGTGAACTCTCTGCACGTTTACCGTCGCCACTTAGCCGCTGCCCTCTGCCGAATTTGAACAGCCTTGGCAAAATACAATGGGTATGCAAACGATTTCCGTGCCAACTATTGAAGCCCAGAGTCGCAAACCGGCTTAACGTCAGTGCGCACAGATGTATCCTATGGAAGGATAGGGTGTCTGGTAGGGTTGTTCCACGACTCGCAACCAACGCCGCCCCGGAGTGCCAATGACTAAATCGACACTAGTTCGCCTCCCGCGTGCCTTTCATCCATATTGTCTCTTGCCAGCTGTTCGGGGCAAAATGCCTCTTCCACGATCTGCAACGTGGGTGATCCAGGTTGCGCTGCAGGCGGCGGAAGCAACAGTACGGGTGGGTCTACACAAGGCGCAGCATTGGGCGGCGCATCTGCTGGCGGCGGCGCATCCTCGGTGGGAGGCGTGCCTGCCACAGGTGGCTCGACTGCGAATGGTGCGACAAGCGTCACCGGCGGTGCGTCGTCCGCATCCGGTGGCACGACAGCCAAGGCCAGTACGAGCAACACAGGTGGCTCAACAAGCGCTACCGGAGGTACGACGACAAAGAGCAGTACCAGCGCGACGGGGGGCCTGTCGAACGCTACAGGAGGCAAGACGTCAACTGGCGCCACCAGCGCAACGGGTGGCTCACACGCAACGGGTGGCACGCCCGCAACGGGTGGCGCGCCCGCAACGGGCGGCACGCCCGCGACGGGCGGCTCAGCGGGTTGTGCTGGAGTCGACCAGGGTGGCAAAGCTCTGGCCAAGCCCGGCGATCCGACCAGCGTCTCTGCCGATTACCTCAACCTCTGCAACGCGCGCCTGCTCAACAACAATTGGGGGTCCGTAGCGCTCCAGAAGGCCGGCAAGAGTTGCAGCGCACCGGAGAGCGTAGAGGTCAATTCCGACAGCTCGCTGGGTTGGACCTTCAATCGTGGCAATTGCGGCGACGATGGCAGCCATCCAGATTTCCCGGAACTCGAGTTTGGCGTGGCTCCGTTTGGTTCTGGCAGCTCGCTATTGACCTCACCCGCTTTTTCGTCCACGACCTTGCTGCCGATTCAGGTCAAAAACATCACGACCGCCAGCGTAACACTCAATAACCTCGCCATCAGTCTGCAGAATTCGGCCTCCTGGGATTTGGGCGTCGAGTTCTGGTTGAGTCAGAACAATCCCGTTACGAGCGCTGACGGCGGAGTCTACGCCGAGTTAATGGCAGTCTGGGGCTGGGACGCAACTTTTTGGAAGTGCACAGCGGGTGTCGGGCTCGGTCAGTTCGGGGAGCAACACGTATAACCTCTGTCACCAGAGCGACACCTGGAACTCACCCAATACTCCTACTTGGCGCTTCTTCCAATTCGAGTATAGCGGTGGATCAGTCCAAAGCTTCAACGGGACCGTCGATATCCTGGCCTTCCTCAATTGGTTCTTCAGCAGCACCTACGGCTCCGGGGTCTCGAAGGACCTCTGGCTCACACGCATCGAAATAGGCAGTGAAATCGACGACCTCACGTCCGGGAGTTGCAAGATCACAAACATCACGTACAACATCAACGGTACGTCTCAGGGCCCGGTACTCGCGCAGTAAGCGGTGCCCCGGTTGGGTCGAGGGACTGGCGCCGTCTTGTGTTGGCCAGTATCATTAGACATCTCCGAGCGGCCGCTGGCCGAATATTGAACCGGATTCGAACAGCAATTCGAGAAGCCAGCCGTCCCCTGCCTATGCTCGGCGGTTATCTGGCTGACGTCATGCGAAGTCGCCGGGAGCTGTTGATGGAACGGCTCAAGCGACCAAACTCGGGCTTCAAGGCTGGGTTGGCTTTGACTTCGATGTTCGCGGACTACGAATCGCTTAGCGTTCGGCTAGGGCCTCCTCAACTTCACGCAGAAGTGTCGCGGCGTTAACGGGCTTGTCGAGGAATTTGCGAATTGGCAAGTCATCGCTCGGCTCGAAATTCAAATGCTCCTTGAGTTCGTCATTCAGTGCTGACACGACTAGAATCGGCGAATTCGGAAAGCGCGCATGTATCTCACGTGCCAATTCGAAGCCCCAAAGGCCGTTATCCATCATAATGTTGACGATGGCTAAATCAGGCGGTGTGCCACTGAGGCTCTTGCGGGCCTCATCGGCGCTAGCAGCAAGTTCGAGGTTGTAGCCTGCCGAAGACAAAACAACCTCATAGTGTGACATCAAATCGGCGTCGTCTTCTATCACAAGTAACTTGGGCATGATTTCTTCCTTTTGTCTGCTGTTGTTTGGGCCTTAATTAAAGTGGGGTGTTGGCGCATCGGGCCCAGTCGAATCGGCCGCCTCATCGTCCTCTATTACTGGTAGCCATATCGTGAATACGGATCCGAAGCCTTCATGACTGCGCACTTCGATGCTTCCACCGTGTTGTTCCACCGTCTGCTTTACGATGGTCAATCCGAGACCGGTACTCCCCGCATCGACCGCACGTGCATTGTGGGCGCGAAAGAATTCTGTAAAAAGCTTGCCTAAGTCGGCGCTTGGAATACCGATCCCCGTGTCTTCCACGCGTATCATGATCCAAGGTTCAGCGCGGCCGAGTGTCAACGTTACTTGGCCATGCGTCGTGTACTTCACCGCGTTTGAAACTAGGTTCTCCAGCGCTTCTTCGAGCAATTTGACGTCACCAGTGACAACCAACGACTCGTCATCCGGGCGATCAACAGTTAGCCCGATGCCCTTCTGTTTGCAGCGCTCGACGAAGACGCCATACACCCGCTCGGATATGTGGGTCAGATCAACCGGAAGCCGCTGAATCTGGCGTACTTCGTAGCGGTAGCGAGCCACGGCGAGTAGCTCAGTGATGGTGTCAAGTAAACTGCGCAGGCGGCTCTGGAGGCGATCCAGGTGGCTGTGTTGCTGCGGAGTTAACGCTCCCAAGTAGTCACCAATTAATAGGTTGACATGACTCATCGCAGCGGCAATGGGTGCGCGCAGGTTGTGCGTTACGGTGAGCATGAAGCGCTCTCGTTCATCGCCCACTCGCTTTAAGGCACTCTGAGACTCCACGAGATCGAGCATACTCCGTCGCAACATGCGCAGAATGTTGGTGCAGACATACGCCGTGGTAAAAGCGGCAGCTGCGAAGCAGGACAGAACGACTACCGTCAAAGTGCGATCGGTGATTGGCGCCAGCAAGACGGAACCGTGTTGTAGCACGTGCTGGACGCCGGTGACATGACTTGCAAGTGCGATACAGACCAACCCAAATACCGCTGCCGCCGAGAAGACCCAGGCTGAGACAGGCGGTAACAGAATGGCGGCCAGGATAATGTGGAATAACAAGAACAATACGAGTGGGCTTGAAATCCCGCCTGTACAATGAATGAGTGCGAACATAGCCGCGTAGTCCACGGCGACCTGCGCATGCGTGAATTTCTCAACGTAGCTTGGCGAACCCGTGACGACACGATTGCGCAGCAACGAAAACACGAGGTTGTAGCAGAGCACGAATGCCGCCACGCATAGCACCCCGACTAGATGAAACCGAAGTCCGAGGACCCACGCGGTTAGCGCCACCACTACCATCGTCGGCGGCACCAGCCAGCGCAGACGCACGAACCAGATGGATCGGCGAATCAGCACGCTGAACAGCGCGTGATTTTTGTCCAGCTCGTGAGGAGCGACAAAGAACAGATGCGACATCCGTTCGCTGCGAACAATTAGGGGCGACCCGCCCGGCACGCGGGGCCCACCCAGACCACCAGCGACCCGCCCGTTGGCCATGCTCATATGCTGCGCCAAGGCAATGAAGAAGATCAAGAGAGGGATATCGAACAATCGCGGCCAGTAGGCCCGCTTAGACGCAACTCCCTGGTATGCCGGGCATAGGGTGGGCCGTTTGTCGCACAAGACATCGTGCATCGTCGCAGTTCGCGAGAACTTCATCCATAAGAGCAAGACACTGACTCACCAAATTGCGTAATCTTTTCGCCTTGACTGTGCTTGGCGAGCACCTTGTACGCAATCACTCCTCATCGACACGTCGATCATTGATCACCTTTTGTGGCCGTCGCGCTGGGCGAGAGCTTCAGCTGCACATTGTGCTGATCGCCTCGTCCATCAACGAAAACTTTTCGCGCTTGTCGAGGGCTGCCAGAACTTCATCCGTACTTTCTACTTATGTAATTGTTCGCCTACGGAAATCAATCGCGCTTGTCTCGGCTAATTCCAGATTTATTTACGTCATCTCCAAACGCAATGCGGTTGACTGCGCGGTCATGTGATGTCCCTGTGCAGAATCTATAATAGTGGACTCTAAGTGAGAAAAACGGTATCCATAGGGCGCGAATAAGTTTTCGGAATAGGTAAGCTTAAACGGGAGGTGGGCTTGTCGCCACTTTCCGGTCGTATCGGAGGATTCATGCATACTGGCGTGTATCTTTGCTACCTGAATCGGGACAGCAGTGTGGGCTATTCGGCGATTGCAAAATACGCCGCCAACTTACCCGGCGTTGAAGCCGTGAGTATGCTTGGACATAATCCCCCTCTTGACCCGTTGAAAATCGCCCAAGATGTGAAGCGCAGCGGCATCAATCGTATCGTCGTTGCAGGGGACACCCCAGGTTATTTCAGACCAGCATTCACGCGGGCCATGGTTCTCGCGGGACGCGATCCCGACGAGGTCAGATTGGCGTCTTTCAGTGCTCACGGCGCAAGTACGCAGGACGACACAGAACGAGCAGAATCCATACTGGCTTGTGCGGTGCACGGTGTCCCGTTTCCGCTAGCGGCCATTCCTGACACCACGCCCACTCATCCTTCCACGGTGATTATTGGTGGTGGCGTGGCAGGTATCCAAGCAGCCCTTGAGATCGCTGATGCAGGCAAGAAAGTCTACTTGGTGGAGCGAAACCCCACCATCGGCGGTCACATGGCAATGTTCGACAAGACTTTTCCCACGCTGGACTGCGCCGCCTGCATCCTAACGCCTAAGATGGTCGCCGTAGGTCAGCATGATATGATTACCTTGCTGGTCAATTCGGAGGTGCGACGGGTCTCGGGTCAGCCGGGAGCGTACAAAGTCGAGGTGCTCAGGCGAGCCGGTCGCGTTGACGCTTCTGCTTGTGTATCGTGCGGAGTCTGCGCCGACTACTGCCCTATTTCCGTCCCCAGTGAATTTGACTGTGAGCTTTCGAAACGCAAGGCCATTTATCTTCCATTCCCGCAAGCGGTTCCCAATAGCTACGTGATCGATCCAGTGGCTTGTACCTGGGTCGTGTCGAACGGTAAAAAGTGCGGCGCATGCGTCAAAAAGTGCCCCAAAGACTGTATCAAGCTGAATGAACAAGATGAGACAATCGAGATAGAAGTGGGCAATATCGTATTGGCGACCGGATACGAGTTGTTAGATGCCTCGAGTATAGATCGATATGGCTACGGCGTTAATCCAAATGTATTGACCTCACTGGAGTTCGAGCGTCTCACCAACGCTTCCGGGCCCACTGGTGGCAAGATCGTCAAGAAGAGCAAGCGCCTTAACAAGCGCACCAAGACGGAGGAGTGGGTTGCCGACGCATCCGGTGAGCAGCCGAATAGCGTGGCGATTATCCACTGTGTTGGATCGCGCGACGAAAAGTACAACCCATACTGCTCTCGCGTCTGCTGCATGTATTCCCTCAAATTCGCGCACCTGGTGAAAGAGAAGCTGCCTGGGGCGCGCTGCTATGAGTTTTATATTGATATGCGTGCATTCGGAAAAGGTTACGAAGAGTTTGCCGAGCGCATTCAGCGCGAGGGCACGTTCATGGTCCGCGGCCGTACCGCTAAAGTGTTCGACAGAGACGCTCAGCTTATGATTCGCGGTGAAGACATCCTCAACGGTAAACTTCTTGAGTTTTCCGTCGATATGGTGATCCTGGCGGTGGGTTTGGTGCCTGCGCAAGGCACCCAGGATCTTGCCCGCATGCTTGGCCTGAAGCTCGGCAAGGACGGCTGGTTCAGCGAGCTCGACTACAACTCCGATCCCACCGATACAGAGCGCGGCGGCGTGTTCGTTGCCGGCATGTGCCAAGGACCCAAAGACATCCCCGATTCAGTAGCGCAGGCTTCAGCGGTTGCCGCTGGCGTGCTGAAGAGCGTGTCAAGAGGCAGGGGAGTCAAGCACCTTGCCACATTGAGCCTGGCGGACATTGAAGCACGCGCGCAAAAACTCGCACCACTGTAGAAGGGGGCCACATGGCTATTCGAGTCAATCCCAGACTGATCAATGACCTCGAGCGATACGGCGCGGAAGACGTAAAGAACTGCTACCACTGTGGCAATTGTTCCGCAGTCTGCAATCACTCGGACCAAGTCTTTCTTTTTCCGCGTAGGCCCATGCGATTTCTGCAGATGGGGCTTGAGCGCAAGCTTGAAGGCTCGTTGGAGCCCTGGCTATGTTACTATTGCGGCCAATGCTCCACACAATGTCCGCGAGGGGCGGAGCCTGGCGAGACGATGATGAGCCTGCGGCGCTGGTTGACGTCACGCTATGACATTACTGGGCTCTCACGCCTTTTTTACCGATCGTGGAAGGCAGAGCTTGTCGCGATTATATTGACAGCTGTTCTTACGGCGGCAGGTTGGCTTACGTACGGTTTTCACCACGGCCAACTGGGGATTTACGACGGGCCCGGCGCCTTCTTGTCCAACCGGGTGGTGCATGTATTCGATTGGAGCATGGCCGGCGTGCTGACGGCATTTCTCGCGATCAACGCAATAAGGATGTGGTGGTTTACGATCGGACGCGACAAGAATTTACATACATCGATTGGAAGCTACCTCAAGCACATGCTATTGCTTCCGTTTCACTTCGCGACGCAGGCGCGTTACCGGCGCTGCGACAGTAAACGTCCTTGGCTCATCCACATGATGCTGATGGCGAGCTACGCCACCATGTTGGTCCTCATCATGTTTTTCCTGAGGCGCATGCAGCAAGGCCCGGGAATTGACTGGTCCGTGCACGCTTTCGGGTATCTGGCCAGTATCGGTCTGCTTGGTACGACAATCTATGCGCTCCGCGGTCGAGTCAAGAAAACTGAAGTTCACTACAGGCACTCCCATGAGTCGGACTGGATCTTTCTGATTTTACTGTTGATGGTCACTTTGACTGGCATCGCACAACATATACTGCACCGAGCCGGGCTCGATGTTGCGGCCAACCTAGCTTATGTCGTGCACCTCATGGGTGTCGTGCCGATGCTGGTGCTTGAGGTTCCCTTCAGTAAATGGTCGCATATGGTTTACCGCCCGCTCGCCATGTACTTGGCACAGGTCCACAGAGACGCCGTGGCCGAGGCAGCCATCGCGTCCGGGCAATTCACCGAGCCTGCCAATCAAGTTGCGGTGTAGGACGAGAGGACATCATGAGCCACAGAATTGGGGTTTATGTTTGCAACTGCGGGACCAACATCGCCAAAGTCGTGGACTGCGATCAAGTCTGCGAGACTGCCAAGGCTTTGCCTGACGTGGCGATCGTGCGTACGTATAAGTACATGTGCTCCAACCCCGGCCAGGAAATGATTATCAATGACATCAAGGAACACAGCCTAGATCGGGTCGTGGTGGCGGCATCAGCCCGCGCATGCACGAGCGGACGTTTCGCAACGCTTTGCGCAAGGCGGGTCTCAACCAGTATCTATTCGAAATGGCCAATATTCGCGAGCAATGCAGTTGGGTTCATGAGGACTCGCTTGCCGCAACTGAAAAAGCCAAGGCGCTCGTACGAGGCGCCGTCTTGCGGGTTGCGCGCCATGAGCCGCTGGACTCCGTGCGCGTTGACATGTGCCCCGAAACACTCGTGCTCGGAGGCGGCATCTCCGGGATGATAGCTGCGCTCGAGCTTGCGGACGCTGGGTATAAGGTATGCCTGGTCGAACGGCAGGATCGTCTCGGTGGCAATTTGGCGCGTGTAGATTCTATGGCACCGTATCTCGACTCAGCACGCGACTTGCTGACGGACCGTATCACGCGCGTTCGCGAACATGAGCGCATCCGAATTCTATTGCGTTCTCAGCTGACGAGCCTGGAGGGTTTTGTCGGGAACTTCCAGGCCATCATCCAAAGCGCAAGCGGTAACGGTGCGAAACCCAGCGAAATCAGACTGAAGGTCGGTAGCGTAGTTGTCTGCACAGGCTATAAAGAGTTCGATGCCGGGCCGCATCACGCACTTCGGCTACGGAAAGTTGCCGAATGTGATTACCTCGTTTGAGTTCGAGAGCATGCTGCGCGCTGGAAAGATAGAAACCAAGGAGGGCAAAATGCCGCATTAGGTCGCCATTATCCACTGCGTCGGCTGTCGCAGCAAAAATTCCACGGGTACTGTTCGCGCGTCTGCTGCATGGCGGCGCTCAAATATGCCCATGAGATCAAGGCGCCATTACCCGATTGCAACGTTTCGGACCTGTACATGGACATGCACGCCTTCGGCAAGGGACACGAAGACTTTTACCGCAGAGTGCGGAATTCAAGACCATGTTCCTGATGTATGGCAAAAACGATCACCCGGTAATCCGCAAAGCGGATCCAAAGGACGATTGCGAACTGTTAATTGAGGTGAACGAGAAATTGTCCGGCGAGGTCATCGAGATTCCAGCCGACTTAGTGATCCTGATGGTCGGTATGGAGGCGCGTGAGGACTCCGCCGAGGTTGCGCGGCTCGTGAACATCAGTCAGGACAAAGACGGATGGTTCATCGAGAGCCACCCCAAGCTGGATCCCGTCGCCACGACGACTGACGGCATCTACATTGCCGGCACTTGCGCTGCACCTAAGGACATCCCGGACACCGTCGCCCAGGCACGCGCAGCCACGGCGCGCATTCTGGGAAAGATCGCGAAGGGACAGATCGAAGTGGACGGCATGTTTGCCGAGGTGGTCAACGATCGCTGTTCGGGATGCCGCGTCTGCAACGACCTGTGCCCGTACAGCGCTATCGAATTCGACGAACAAGCTCTACGCAGTAAAGTAATCAACGCCGTGTGTAAAGCTTGTGGTGCATGTGTTGCCGCCTGTCCGTCCGCAGCCATCAAGAGCCGGCACTTTACGGATCAACAAATCATCGCGCAAATCGAAGGAGTTCTAGTATGAGCTTCGAACCGAAGATCGTCGGATTCCTGTGCAACTGGTGTTCCTACACCGGTGCTGACCTGGCCGGCATTAGCCGCATCCACTACCGGCCAAATGTGCGCATCATTCGCGTTATGTGCTCGGCGCGCATCGATCCTACTTTTGTGGTTAAAGCGCTCGCCGAGGGGGCGGATGGCGTACTCATCTGTGGATGTCATCCGGGTGACTGTCACTACTCTGAAGGGAACTATAAGACCATGCGCCGCTATCCCTTGCTCAAGAGAATGCTCATGTCACTTGGCATCGAAGAGGAGCGTATACGCCTTGATTGGGTGAGTGCCAGTGAAGGCCAACGTTTCGCCGACATTGTGAACGACATGACGGAGCGGCTGCGGCTCCTCGGCCCTAGCCGCATCAAAGCGCAACGTCAAATCGACATGGTCGAGAGGTGAACCATGGCTGGCAAGAAACTGCAAATAGCCTTATATTGGGCCTCAGCGTGCGGTGGCTGTGACGTTGCCGTCCTGGACACCCATGAATTTATCCTGGACGTGGCCAATCTCGCGGACGTTCGCTTCTGGCCGATCGCGGTAGATGGGAAGTATGAAGACGTTGAGACAATGCGCGATGGCGAGCTCGATCTAACATTGTTCAATGGCGCTATCCGCAATAGCGAGAACGAGCACCTCGCTAAGCTTTTGCGTAGGAAAAGCAAACTTCTGGTAGCATTTGGCTCTTGCGCACACATGGGTGGCATTCCCGGCCTGGCAAACTTAACTACTAAGGATGAAATCTTCTATCGAGCCTATTTGAACAACCCGTCGTTGCAGCAAGGCAATCAAACGTTGCCCCAAACCGAAACCAAGACAGCTAACGGGCCGTTGTCGCTGCCGCGGTTCTATGACCGAGTTTACCGGCTCTCGGACATCGTGGCCGTCGACTACTTTGTCCCCGGTTGTCCGCCCGCTCCCCATCAAGTCAAAGCTGTGCTCCTGGCGGTGGTGAAGGGCGAATTGCCGCCCAAAGGCTCGGTTGTGGGAGCGTCCGAGCGTGCGCAGTGCGACGACTGCAAGCGCGAGCGATCCGAGCGAAAGATCAAGCGATTCGTCAGGCCCTACGAAGTGATACAGGACCAAAAGAAATGCCTATTGGAGCAAGGCATCCTGTGCCTGGGCTCCGCCACACGTGCCGGATGTGGTGTTCGCTGCCCCAACACCGGTGTAGGCTGTCGCGGTTGCTACGGTCCGCTGCCCGAAGTGCTGGACCAGGGCGCCAAGTTCCTCAGTGCCATCTCGTCGGTTATCGATAGCAAGAACCCGGAGGAAATCGACGAGATTCTCAACGGCCTGCCAGACATCGTCGGCTACGGTTATCGCTTCGGACTGCCCGGATCTCTTCTGCAACGGAGCATCAAGTCATGACAAGAACGATCAGGATAGATCCGATAACTCGCCTTGAAGGCCACGGGAAGATCGAAATATTTCTTGATGACTCTGGTGCCGTAAAGGACTGCTACTTTCAGATCCCCGAATTGCGCGGTTTTGAGCGATTCGCCGTCGGTCGTCCCATTGAGGAGCTGCCACGCATTGTTACGCGTATCTGCGGCGTCTGTCCGGCAAGCCACCATCTTGCCAGTGCCAAGGCTGTTGACGGTTGCTTCGGCGGCGAAGCGCCGCCGCTGGCGCACAAACTGCGTGATATGTACTATCACGCCCACTACATTCACAGTCACATCGCCCACTTTTACGCGCTGGCAGCACCAGATTTTGTCTGCGGACCGGATGCTGATCCTGCCGTGCGTAACATCCTCGGTGTTGTAGCCAAGGTTGGCCTCGAGATTGGGGGTCAAGTCATCAAGGCGCGCGCCCTAGCTCAGAACATGCAGATCATCATCGGAGGCAGGAGCACCCATCCAGTATTCTGCTTACCCGGCGGTGTGGCCAAGGGCCTCACCAAGGCCGAGCTGGATGAGATCAAACCGATGGTAAAAGAGCTTTCGGGGTTTGCCGATTTCTCACTTCAACTTTTTGACAAGATAGTTCTCCAGAACAAAGCATACGTCGAGTTGATCCTCAATGGGCCCTACACACTAGACGTGCAGTTCATGGGCCTCGTTGACGAACGAAACGCACCCAACTTCTACGACGGCAAGGTTCGAGTCGTGGACTGTCAAGGTAAAGAGCTTTATAAGTACAAGCCGAGCGAGTACGCCGCGCACGTTGCTGAACACGTCGAGCCGTGGACATACCTCAAGTTTCCGTACCTCAAGAAGCGCGGTTGGAAGGGTTTCGTAGAAGGGGTCGATTCGAGCATCTATTGCGCGACCCCGCTGTCGCGGCTAAATGTCGCAGATCGCATGGCGACCCCGCGCGCGCAGCAAGCGTACGAGAAGATGTTTGCGACGCTCGGTGGTAAACCCTGCCGGAGTCTGCTGGCGAACCACTGGGCGCGGTTAGTCGAAATGGTGCAAAACGTCGAGATGCTGGAACGCTACACGAGAGACCCTGAGATAACGAGCGATGCATTTCGCGTGGTTCCTAAAGGCATCACCGGCGAGGGTATCGGCATCGTGGAGGCCATGCGCGGCACGCTCACCCACCATTACACGTGTGATCAAAACGGCATATGCACCAGCGTGAATCTGATTGTGGGCACGACGAACAATAATGCGCCGATCCAGATGGTGACGAAGAAAGTTGCGTCGGCGCTCATTAAGCCGGGAAAAGAGCCGAACCGGGGTATTCTTAACATGATCGAGATGGCCTTTCGCGCGTTTGATCCCTGTTTCAGCTGTGCGACTCATTCGCTACCCGGACAGATGCCGCTTAACGTCGTCGTCTATCAAGGCGGGTCCCTTCGCTATCACTTCGAGCGCTGAGCATGCGCCAGGAGCCGCCGCGGACTCTGCTGCTGGGAATGGGAAATCCGATCCTTAGTGACGACGCAATCGGGATGCGCCTGACGGAGTACCTCCGGCAGTCGCTGCCCGTCGTGCGAAACCTCGACATTGTCGAGGACTGCTCGGTCGGAGGTCTCAATTTGCTGCATGTGCTCGAGGGATATGAACGCTTGGTGGTGGTCGATTCAATCAAAACCACCGGCGGGATTCCGGGAAACCTTTACCGATTCAGCGGCACCGCTCTGAGCGAGACCATGCATCTGAGCAACGTCCACGACACCAATTTTGCCACGGCGCTCGAGCTGGGCAGGCGAACAGGGATGAAGGTACCCGAGCCGGATGCGATCCATATCTTCGCCGTGGAAGTTGACGATAACCGGACCTTCTCGGAGCGCATGACACCGGCGCTGGAGACGAGTTTTCCCGAAATCGCTGATGCGGTACTGCGTGAGGTCGTGGCGTTGTTTGACTCTGTTTGAGTGGTTGAGTAGGAACAAGAATGCGGGCCCCACCGACTCTGGCACATTTGCCAGCACTACTGCGGCGCCCGCCACGGCGCTCAGCAGCAACTCCGTCCTGTGCCATTATTCGAATGGGCCAAGTTCAAGCCGCATGCAGGACACCATGCTCGGCGCCCCAATCGCCGACTGGTCAACTACGTCACCGTATATCGGCGTGCTCCGAGCAATGGTTTGCGGCCGGATTTTCTTTGCTAGGACTCCAGTGCGTACGGTATCGGCGTCGATGATACAGCAGATTCGTCTCCGATGAAGGCCAGAGATACGCCAGAATGCGTCGGACGCTCCTTTACAGTGCCGGCGCAGCCAAGTACATCGCCGACGAGCACGCCACCCAAGGTTTCAAATTGCACGAGCACCAATAGAGTTGGATGAGCGCGCCGCAACGCGTCCGCTGAGAGTTACTGGTTTGCCGCTTGCTTGTTCTTATTGACGGGTTTCCAAGTCTGCGTCGGTGGCGGCGTTCGATCTGCCTTCTCTACGTCGCCCTTGTCTTCGAACTGCACGCCAACGTCGATGCCTTCCCCGGGCGCCGTGGGTTCCCGGACCTCTGTCGGGGCGGCTGCCGTGTCTTCCGCCGTTGCCGGATCTTTGCCCAACCGTGAAGACGCGCCGCACGCCGTGATTAGCCCGATCATCAACAAAGTGCCTCCGCGAATTATGCCTATTCTGTCCATGGATTCCTCCCTTTCGAGCCCGCATCTAAACACAGCCAGTCCACTCCAAAGTGTACCTTTACTGGCTCAGGCTACTACTGATTGGCATCTACACCCTGATAGTCACCCGTGCAACGGCGCCGCAAGCAAATGTTGCTCGGGCGATCGGCGCACCACGTTCCCACCTTGACCGGTACGGTTCAATGCTGCCTGATTTCTTCCCATGCCATAATCTGGTCAACCTGCGTATGGTGAATAATCCTTTTCACGTGAACCGAGGGAACTGCTCGCCGAGATTGCGCAAGAATTGTTCGATGTCTGCCGGTGGTCGTACGTGCTTTATTGCCGCGTTGCTGAAATGCGCCAAGCCCTTCGCGACGTCGAGCCCTCGAACCAGGTGGCAAAAAGGTGAACTCAATTCATGTGGCACTCTGCCTGCGCCATGTGGTACTAGAGACTTCGCCGGCTCTTGGGGGGCTCTGATGGCCTTTACTCGTCCGATACCTAAACCCGTTTGTCCTTGTGGCGCGCCTGCCGTTGTGCAGGTAATTGACCATTACGAACCCGTTGGCTGCTTCTGCAAGGCCTGCGGCACCCGCGAAGCCCAGCGACGCACGTCTGAGGAATCGAGGCCCGCTCGAGCAGAGCCCGTAACAGTGATTCAAGCCGAGCTGGACTAAGCAGCGGTCCCGAACAGGCGGACGTAGTCAAAGAAAGCATCTCAACGGCTGGAAATCCTAGCACGACCACGTCGCGGGGGACGCAACGACCCAAAAAACGCGGCGTTCCGAACATCTCCGGAAGTGAGACAAGAGGAGGAAATTTCAAAGCAAATCACAGATGGCCCCTATGATCGAAACGCGACGGGTTTTCTGAATTGCTACCCGCGGGTGACAGTATTCAGACGCTCAGAACAGCACGTGATTATGGTCAGCTCAGCAGGCCCGTATACTTGGGGGTGACACTGCTGCACTTGGCGTTGCTGAACTTTGGGCGAGCACAATTCTTTGTGTTCGTTCAGACAAAGGCCCCGTGAGTCAAACAAGTTGGGAACCCGCGCTAGTGCGGTTAGTGCCCCTGATGAGGCCTGAAATCCTCTACCATGTTTCGCATGGCGTCCCAGATGTGCGACACATCGTTGGCCAGCACCAACAATTCCAATTTTCTGCCTCTGATGTCTTTGACATGGCCGGGAAGCACAGCTTCCCGGTAAAAACCGAGCTTTTCAAAGGCCCGCTGGGCTCCAACTTGACTCTCGACCATCTGGGCGATGATTTTCTCAATACCTAGGTCGGGTGCCATGCCGACCAAGGCCGCTACCAGGAGCCCGACCAAACCCTTGTGCCGGTGGGATTGGGCCAGGCCGATGCGGATTTCCCCGACGTGGCGAGTCCAGCCGCGTAGCATGCGATACAACGTCACCTCGCCTACGATTTTGTCATTCGCCTTGGCAACCAGGCTAACTGCTTCCCCACTGGCCACCTTGCGCAAGAAATACTCCGCCCAGTCGGGCGTAGCAAAGTCTTCGTGGAGCACTAAGCGCTCCTCCTCGGGCAAGTTGCGGTAGAACTCCAAGAGTTCGGGCGCGTCTTTCGCCGTTACGCGACATAAGACGATCTCGGTACCGTCCTTGAGTTTGTTACTTCTCGGGAAAATGCTGCCCGGCTGCGCCGATGCCCGCATTCCGGTGGTGTGTTGCTTGCCAAACTCGTAGCCTTGGGCCAAAGCCCGCAGATTCAGTTCCTCGGTGCCTTTTGGCAAGGAGTCGAGTACGGCTTGCTCGACCGCGTCAATGGACAGCAGCCCTGTTACACCAGTAAAGAAACCGACCATCACAATGTTGAGTACTAGGCGCCGCCCCAGTTCTTCCGCGATGCGCGTGGCCGGGATACCTGACGCCCGCATCCCTGCCTGCAGTTTGCCCGCAACATCCACCAGCTCGTTCTCGTAGAGCACCAGTCCTCCAGGCTTGAGTTTCGAAGCGAACTGATTGCAGGCATCCTGTGACAACAGCACCAAGATGTCGGGAGCGTTGACATAGGGGTAACCTATGACCTCATCGGCGACAGTTACCTGTGCGCTGCAGGCGCTGCCGCGGGCCTCGGGCCCGAACGCTTGGATGAGGGTAACGTGCTTGCCGCTGTAAATCGCAGCCGCCTTGCCGATGATGGACCCGCAGAGAATGATACCCTGACCGCCCAGACCACCTATCCTGATTTCCGTTCTAGCCATTGTTGACTCCATAGGGCTGGAATTTGTCGCCCAGGACTCGGCTGTAGTATTCGTTCATGGAATCGCGCCATGTCGGACGCTCGCGATCCACGAACTTTCCCACGACGATCTGCCCTCTCATCGAAATGCCGGTTTCTTTAGTATCGGCACCGTTCCTAATGACGCTTTTATCCTTGTAGTACTTGATCTCATCGGTGCTATCGCCTAGCCGGTTGCGGCGCACGTATAGCGTCGAGCAAGGTGAGATCACTTCAATGAAGACAAATCCCTTCTTTTGCAGGCCCTCCATCATGGCATGCGCCAACTGGCGCACGTGGTATACGGTCCAGCGCGCAACATAGGTCGCACCGCAAGCGTCCGCTAGAAAAACCAAGTTGAAGGGATTCTCAAAATTGCCGTAAGGCATGGTGGTCTGCGTGGCGTCCTTTGGCGTGGTGGGAGCTAACTGGCCACCGGTCATGCCGTACGTGAAATTGTTCACGCAAATCACCATCAAGTCCTGGTTGCGCCGAGCGGCATGCATAAGATGGTTTCCACCAATTGCCGTCAGATCGCCATCACCCGAGTAGACGACTACCTTGAGCTTTGGATTGGCGAGCTTGAGGCCGGTAGCAAATGGGATGGCGCGGCCATGCGTAGTATGGAACGAATCCACATTCATGTAGCCCGCTACGCGGCCCGTACAACCGATGCCAGATACTATTGCCAGTTCATCGAGATTAGTCCCAGCTTGAATTAGCGCTCGCGCGAAACAGTTGACGGTAGTGCCGATGCCGCAACCCGGACACCAGATATGTGGGATGCGCTCCTGTCTCAGGCATTGCATCACCGGGTTGTTGCGACTTAGGTCCCGTTTGAAATCGGTAGGCAGGTTCTGATTCACGATGCGGCCTCCACTATCTTTGACAAGATCAGCTCCGGGTCATGCACGGTGCCGCCAGCGTGGGGCACGGATACGACTTTGGTGCGACCCGCGACCGCCCGCTCAACCTCCAACACCATCTGGCCCATGTTTAACTCGGGTACAACAAGCGCCTTTGCGGACTTCGCCAATTCCCGGATCCGTTTGGCCGGAAAAGGCCAAGCAATCACCAGGCGCAGGTGACCCACCTTGAACCCCTGCTGTCGTGCCATCTCCACGGCAGTCATCGCGATGCGAGAAGTAATCCCGTAAGATATCACCACGACCTGCGCGTCTGCAACTCCGTCTTCCCGCACATTGACGAGCTTGTCGGCGTTGAGCCGGATTTTATCCACCAACCTTTTGATCAACCGGTTCTGTGCCACAGGATTCATGGCTGGGTAGCCATGCTCGTCGTGCGTAAGGCCAGTTACATGGATGCGATGGCCAGCGCCTGCTTTGGTCATCTCCGGAACCAGGTCTTCCTTGGTGGTCGCGCAGACCTGGTAATCACCAGGTTTCTTATTGGTCCACTTGCGGTCGAGCACCTTAATCTCGGAGGCCGGCGGAATCACCACGCGCTCTGTCATGTGCCCAATCACCTCGTCCATCATGAAAAAAACCGGACAGCGGTAGAGCTCCGCCAGGTTGAACGCTTCGATCATCAGATCAAAGCACTCTTGAGGCGAGTTTGGGCACAGCGCGATGATTTCGTAGTCACCGTGGCTCCCCCATTTCACCTGCATCATGTCACCCTGTGCAGGAAGTGTAGGCAAGCCGGTTGAACGGACCTCCCCGCTGAACATCAACCCAAACACTCGGGGTCTCCGTGATCGCGGCATACCCGATGTGTTCCATCATCAGTGACAGTCCTGGTCCGCTAGTTACACTCAGGGCCTTGAGGCCGCCCCAGACTGCTCCCTGTATTGTGATGCTGGAAGCGAGCTCGTCCTCCATCTGTATGAAGATGCCGCCTACGCTTGGAGCACGAGCAGCAAAGCGCTCGACCACTTCCGTAGATGGTGTAATGGGGTAGCCGGCAACAAATCGGCAGCCGGCCGCGAGTGCGCCTTCACAGGCTGCGTGGTCACCATCAATGAAATGTACGCCGGTCAGGACGCCAATTGGGTCCGCAGCGCGGATTTCTTGCTTCGCCGACGTCGGTGGGGACGGCTTCGCGGGGACCGCGAAGCCGCTGCAAGCCACGGCTATGTCGGATGGCGAGGTGGCGAGCCGTTCGTCCAACTTCTTCCAGCGCATGCCATAGATCGCGAAGTCGGGACAGTACATTCCGCAGAGATCACAGCCCGAACAGTCCTCGGGCCTTGCCAGCACGGGGCAATGGTGACCTTTCGCATTGAATTCCTCTGAGAATTCCAAACAGTTAGTGGGACAGAAGTCGATGCAAAACGAGCAACCCTTGCAGATCTCACCGCGAACGAAGACTGTTCCCTTGCCTTTGCGTTGCGCTTGCTCTTCGGTCATGTGTGTTTCCTCGGTTCTTGACGACATCTGGTGTGGGGCCGCGACTGCCGCATCCGGGAAGACATCTCGGAGATTGGCTTGTTTGAAGTTTACTAGCTGGGCAGGGCTGCTACCGGTTTCGCTAGGCTGCCGGTGTGGGCGCGACGGCGATGCTTGCTTGCCTCAGAGCGGCGCCGTTCTCTACATTGCCGCCTTTCCTTGCGCTAATAATAGCATCGGCGTGCCCCATGCGCTTGCCCGCGGTGAGGCCGACCGAGGACGCGACCATCGCTTTTGCCGCCGGCAGACCGCTGCTCAAGCAGTTGTTTCGCCTGGCATTCATGGATCTTCATGGCTCGGTGCTCAAGGCAAGTGGTAAACTACTGATGATCATAGTCGCAGTGTGAACTCCCGTAGCGGCATCTCCGAGGCACGGTGGCGTCAGAGGTTGTGGCGATGGTGCGGTAGGTCCTTCACCCCCAACGCGTTTCAAATGAAACGGCAATTAAGCGGGTTGCGTGGTAACATTTGATTCTCGAATTCAATGCGGTGTGCAGGTGGGAGGCACGCGATCCGTGGAAGATGATATCCGCGAATTAGCTCGGCAATATGACGTTTTATTGCATCATCTGCACGCCCTCGACGAGCGAGTGCGTAGGCTTGAGGCGCTCGAGAACTATTACGGCAGTCCCGCGGCAGTAAGAACGCAAAAAGTTACCCGAGCAGGTCCGGGCGACGCGGAATTGGGTGTCGATGCAAGCACACGTCCCGCGCAACTCGACTCTGAAGGCGACAACGAGCCGCTGCAAGGCAACGATAATGCAAACTTCTCGTTGGATAATCCCGCCGCCATCGTGACATTGGCGGGGCGGACGCTGATAGTACTCGGGGGCGGCTATCTGCTCCGGATGCTCACAGACAATAATATCCTGCCCCAATTGGCCGGGGTACTAACTGGACTCGCCTATGCATTCACTTGGCTGCTCATGGCCGACAAGGAGTCTCGGCAGAATCGGCATGCGAGCGGATTCTCTCATGGACTTGCCGCGTACTTAATCGCCTATCCATTGATTTGGGAAACGACGGCCCGATTTAAGTTCAGTCGCCCCCCAAATCGCCGCGCTCATGCTTGTTGTAACAACGGGGGCTGCGTTCATCGTGGCCGTACGAGGAAGGGTAGGAAGTCTCGCGTGGACGTCATCATTATTTGCTGTGGCCACGGCCTGGTCGCTACTATTCAACACGGGCGACATATTGCCATTTGCTGTGGGGCTATTCGCGTTGGTCATTGCCTCCGATTGGCTTGCGCACCGCGAGCGGGCGCCATCGGTCCGATGGGTCCCTGCATTGGCCCTCGACGGCGTAATTCTGGTAATGGCGCTGCTTTTGTCCCGCTCGGAGGGTCTGCCAGAACATTATGCCGCTTTTTCCAGGCTGGAGGTGATTGCACTGGGGCTGATGCTGATGACTGCCCATCTCGTTGGCACCAGCGTCCGGACTGCGTTGCGGGGCCAAAGCCTTGCCCCGTTCGACGTCGTGCAAACGGCGCTTGCGATTCTCATCGGGTTCGGCACGGTGGGACGATTGACTCCTCGGTCGTCGGCGATCCATCAAGCGTCGGGAGTTTTGGGCGTGATACTCGCGCTCGCTTGTTACGCAATGGCGTTCAGCATAATTCGGCCTCGGGAGGGCCTCAGCGCAACGTTTTTCCACTTCAGTTCGGCTGCTGTCGCGCTTGGACTCATCGGGAGCTACGTCCTTTTTGGGGCGCAAGTCTCGTCTGCCGCTTGGCTAGTCGTCGCCCTCCTAGTACTTTGGCTTGGTGTGCAATACGATCGCATTACACTTCGATACCACGGCACAATCTACTTGATTGCAGGCGCCACAAGTGCCGGTATTCTTGCGGGTTTTTGCGATGGGATGCTGGCAAGCGCACGCGTAGAGTGGAAGGCACTCTCTGCCGGACCCGTCATCTCGCTCATCGGAACATCTGTGGGCTACGGCATCTTGCTTCTCGCGGGACGCGCACGGCGCGTTGAGCGCCAAAATGAGCTATGGTTTGAAATATTGCCGCGCTTTTTCGTAGCAAGTTTTCTGGGTTGGACCGTTGCATGCGCTGCGGCCGGTTGGATTGCGACGGCACTCGCGGTGGCCCCATCGCCACAGGCCGACGCGGCATTTCTCGCCACCGTGCGCACCGCAGTGCTAGCCACCGTCGCCGTCATTTGCGCATGGGTGGGACGTCGATGGGTTCGGCGCGAGCTAACCTGGCTCGTATGGCCCACGCTGTTATTAGGAGGTCTGAAACTAATACTCGAGGATTTTCGCCATGGCCGTCCCCTCACTCTATTTCTTGCCCTCGCGCTGTACGGAGGAGCACTGATAATAGTTCCTAGACTGCTTCGGCACCGCTCGCCAGTCAACCGGTAGTGATGTATAGTTCACCCTGACCAACAGAAACGGCTGATCCGCTCGCCGTGACTTCAGACAGGACCGCAGGCTATCTTGGCAAGCTTCGCTCGGTTCACCGTCCGTGACTCTTCGAGCCCAGAAGTTCACTGACTTCCTGCCGCCTTGAGTGACTTAAAGAGATGCTGGCCAACACGAGACCGGTTTGATCCAACCCAGCCAAAGGGTCAAGACTTGTATGACGAAAATCTAGACGATTATGTGGCTTAGGAGGCCGTAACCAGTGTAACAGCGTGAATTCCCAGCCATTGGGAGAATGCATTGCCGTACAAGCGTTTGAGCCGTCACATTTTGCCATTCGCGTGCGTGACGGCGTTGGGTTCACTGACGCCGCATCAGGCCTGGGCCGTGGGCGAGCGCGGTGATGTGCTTCAAACAGACACCCTTGGCATGAGCCTGCTAACGCGCGACTTTACAAATCGTAGCACCAAAACAGTTGCGGACTCGGCCAATTTCTCCGAGTTCTTCGGTCTGCATTACTACTTCTTTGACCGTTGGCGCTTCGGGTTGAACCTGCAATTTACGGAGCAAATTGCGCCGGAGCCGCCAACTAATGAAAGCCGCTTTCGCTCGTACGCCTTTTTACCCCAGCTGGGCTACAATTTCTATGATCCGTTTTTTGCGGCACTGGTCTACAAGATTGCGCCGCGTACCAATGGACAATCGAAACTCGACATGGCAGTCGAAGGCCTCTTCGGTGTCGGCTTTGCCATATCGTCGCGGGTGCGCGTGAACTTTGCGGTCGAGGCTCCTTTTGCCTTCTACATTCACAAGACTTTAGGGCTGACGCTACTTACCGGGATTTCGATTCGGCTTTGAATTGAACGAACCGCCCCGAATAAAGGCGATTTTCAAGCTGCCCTGACGGGCTCGGCACCTGTAGTTGCTGACTCGGTTGTGTCTTGTCTACTTCGCAGCGGACTTCTTCCGCGTCGCGGCAGGCTAGCCTGTCTGAGACAGTCGATGCAGTGAACGCGGCCTTCTTCGAACAGCGAAAGATCTCGGCTGCCAATCGCAGGCTGGTCGCGCGATGGATCGCCGCGCGGCAAGGCCTGTTCGGTGCGTACGGCGACACGTTCGCGGGCTTCCCTGCAGAGCAGAAGCGTGGTATTGTCGTTTTTACCGGCGAGCGCATCACGATGGCATCATCGCGCCATATCTTGGGTGAAGAGGCCTGTCGCGTGCTTCGTTTGCTCCGCATTGAAGATTCCACCGTCCAAGCAGCACTAGAGCGCGCTTGTGACGGGCTCATGCGATGTCTGCACCGCGCCGCCCTCGACCCGCGTAACACCAATCCGGGCACTTACTGCTGCGGCAAATGTACGATTGGGCTGTGGCGCAATTTGTTAGCCGGCGGGTTGGATCGACAGGAAGAACGACTGCGCAAAGGCGTCTCGCATCTGCGCAGCATGCGCGACGGCCAGGGACGGTGGCGGGTTTTCCCATTCTGGTACACGGTGTTGGCGTTGAACGAAATGGATATTCCACCAGCCCCCAAGGAACTCGAATATGCAGCGGCGTTGCTCGAACGCACGGCTCGACGAACCCCGGCATCAACGGCATACGCCAAGCGCCGCCATGAGCTTTCCTGCCGAGCGCTAGAACGTTTCTAGGTTGCTGCCCCTGACCGACCGAGTGGCGCCAATCTCAGAGCGCAGGGCAGACGAGCCGAACGACCGAATACTCCGAACATCGGTTATGACGGATATGCACGACGGCATGAATATGATGTCGGGTAACATGATGATGAGCTGCAGTGATGGAGGCGGGGCGGTTTTCGGCCCAATGCAACAAGCCATGGGAGAGATGCAAACGGGCCAATTGATGCTTTCCGGCATCCCGTACATCTCCAATTGGTCGAGCTTACCTAGTTGGAGCATAGCTGTTCCTACCCCTCCAGCAGCCCCGTGCACGAGGATGCGCTGACCCGGTTGGACACGTGCTTCACGGTGAAGCATTTGATCAGCGGTGACATAGTTGAGGACCAAGCAAAGTGCCTCGACTGGGTCAATTCCCGGTGGCAACGGGACGAAGAGATTCTCGGAAAAGTTGGCGTATTCGGTGTTGGCGCCGTTCATTACGAATCCGGTAACACACATCGACATCTACGTCGGTTGCGTGGGACCGGGAATTATTTGCTAGGCAGAGTTGTGATGAGGAGTGCAGGTACTCCAAAGACCCTCATCATGCCAACCCACGGCGCAAGCCGCCGCACAAGTTTACCGGCGCTGACTCAATCACTTGTGGTTGAGCGACTGGCCCAGGCGGCTGACAAGCGGCTAATCAGGAGCAGTTGCGTCAGAGCCACCCATAGCAGCATCATTCGAAGCGTCTCCTGTCGACGAGGTCGAGGAACCCCCAGTGTTCGAAGGAATACCGCCGCTGTCTAGCGGGGCAGCTTCGAACTTAATCGGGTCTTTCGTGCTGACATCGATGCCTTGCGCCGAATTAGTCCTCGGTTTGTCATTTTGCTGGTCGTCACATCGCTACTGCTAGTCATGAATTGGGCAAGTTCGCAATATACTACTGGGCCCGGGGGGCTGCTAAATCCGCACAAAAACCGGGGTATTCGGGGGAAGGTCAAATCGCAGTGCCCGCCTCGTCGGAGGTGAAGTTCGATCGTTTTTGCTCCGTTGCTACCGGATGCCCAGTTAGCAATTCTCGCTTTACGTACTCGTTGGCTGCTCAGAGAGTCACGACGTTCGTCGGCAAGCCCTGAGTGCCTCATTTCAATATTGTGTCTCGCAGGAGTGCTGACTAGCGAACGCTTTGACGACAGTCTTCTGGGTACTCCAGTTGTAATTCGCATCCGTAACCGACCAGGTCAATGAGCCCGCGTAGCCGTTGCTGTACCAGCTAGAAACCAGCGTTGGGTAGTCCACGCTAACACCTGGAAAATAGGGATCATTGGCAGGGTAGTCGAGCCCGGTCAGAGGGAACTCGCCAATGATGACCGGCCTGTCCGTTGCTCCGAAGGCTGACGGTGGATCGGAGTACGCATATCTGACAGTCACTTCGTTGTTCCAGGCGTAGAGGTGAAATTGATAGAAATCGATAGCAGCCTTGGTCCAAGTGCTCCTCCATTTCGCGGCTGCGCTGCCCACGGTGATCAGAGCGTCGCCGTCCGCTCGCAATTCCGTAATCACCGCGCCCACAAAATTGAGCATTTGGGTTTCGTTGATGGTGCTTAAGTCGGAGTGTGGTTCAAAGGTAGTACCATCGCTGGCCGTACCGCTAATGGCCCACTCAGGCTCGTTGATGACGTCCCATGCGATCAGGCGATCTTTATTGGCGCTAGCGGCAACTGCGGCTGCGATGGGTCGCACGGCCTTGGTGACGAGCGCGTTGAGCATGCTGCTGTTTGTTACGATGGTCTGCAGGTTCGGACCTTTGGCAACCGGGTTTCCGTTGGCGTCGGTGTTTCCATTGGTGCCCCTGAAGCCATCAAATGAAAACAGCGTCAACATCAAGTAGAGATTGTTTTGTTTCGCGAGATCGAGCGCCTTGCTCAAGTCCGCTTGGATGGTTCCGCCGAGACCCGTGACTGTATTGCCATTGAACACGATCCCGTCACCTCTGAAGTCCGGCGATATCCACCAGCGCACGACGCTGGCACCATTGCTGGCCATGTCTGCGAGTCTGCTTCCGACCGTAGTCGCGTTGGCTGCCACTCCCAACTGGTTCCAGGCTTTGATGCCACCGAAGTCAGCGCCAAAATTCTCCCACGCGTAGTTGACCCCGTACATGAAGCGCTTCTCACACTTCCATGTAATGCCGTTGGCAAATGGGCAGCTGTCCGAACATCCTGAGGTGCTGCCGCCGGTCGCCTGGGTACCGCCTGTGCTCGAAGTACCGCCAGCCGCCTTGCTGCCGCCAACGTTGGCATTGCTACCACCTGTGCTGGACGTTCCGCCAGCGGCCTTTGTCCCGCCGTTACCTGATGAATTACCGCCTGTGCTCGAAGTGCCGCCAGCCGCAATGCTACCGCCTGTGCTGGATGTCCCGCCAGCGGCCTTTGTCCCGCCGACGTTACCGTTGCTACCGCCGTTACCTGAATTGCCGCCGGCAGTCGAGCCGCCGCCGACTGACGTGTTTCCACCTGTTACGCTCGCGCCACCGCTATTCCCTGCGCCGCCCGCTAGGGTGGTGCCGCCATTACCCAAGGCGCCTCCGCTACTCGCTACCGATCCACCCAGGTTGGACGCTCCGGCATTGGAAGGCCCACTGGATGTGGAACTACTGCCACTGCAGCTCACCACCAACGCAGCAAAACCTAAAGCTGACCAGAGTGAAATCGTGCGCGACATCTGAGCCCTCCGAAACCAAAATGGCACCCAAACACCGCTTGCTTACGATCCGACAACAAGTCGAGCAAGCTAATTTACACACTTGTCTCCTCGCGTGCGGTCACGATTCTAGGTCCTAAAAAAGCGACGAATCCCGCGCTACACGGCCGTTAGCGACCATGAAATGTCCGGCAAAACAGCGCGGCCTCATAGCCGTGCTTGGCGGGGCAGCCTGTGAAGACGTTACCACTGAGGGTGTGTGCTCGACCCAGTCAAGCAGAGGATTCCCGCTCATCTCCCGACAATGGGCGCACAGAGCCCTCTCTTTGCACCCAGAATAGCAATGGGCCCAAATCAAGTCCGGCGTGGTTGAGTACTGGTGCGAAGGAAACTTGCGCCAAAGCGAAATTTGTACACAGTCTCCGCTGGCGCTTGCCACGCATCCATTGATGTGATTCGATGCCCAACAGGCCTTTTCCCAGCGGGAACCATCAGGGGTTCTTTTTCAAGGAGGCGATTGAATCATGTCTATCCGTCGTGGTTGCGGGGTCAGTCACTTATTGGGCCCGAGCCTTGCTCTGGCTTGCCTGGCGTTGGGTTGTAGCGGCACGAATCAAAGCGCTACGAATACCGACCAGACTGGCGGCAGCTCGCCCCTGGGAACGGGTGGCAGCAACGCGGGCCTGGGTGCATCGGGAGGTCTGGCGGGAAGCACTGCTATTGGTACTGGCGGCACTGAGACAAGCGCGGGCGGAGGGACAACGACTGGCGGCCATGCAGCGACTGGTGGAAGTGCAACAACGGGTGGCAGTCCAACTGCGGGCGGCAATACGGCGACCAGTGGTGGCAAAGCCGCAGGCGGCAATTCCGCAACCGGCGGTAGTGCAACAACGGCCGGCAACGCGGCGACCGGGGGCAGCCAAGCATCCGGCGGAACTTCCGCGATCGGCGCCGGTCAAACCACTGGTGGCAGTGCCACGGCGGGTGGCAACGTGTTGAACGGGCGGCAACCTAGCGACCGGCGGTGCTGGCGGTAGTGCTGGCTCGGGAGGCAGCACGACTGACCTTCGCCCCAAGACGTTTATCCAGACGAATGGCACTCAATTTGATGATTCTGGCAAACGTTATGTATTCGTGGGTGCGAACTTTTGGCAGGGCATGAACCTTGGAACCAACGATTCAACTGGAGATCCGCCGCGAATGGCGCGTGAGCTCGATCGCATGCAAGCGCTGGGTGTTACCAACGTCAGAGTTATGGCAGCCTCGGAGGGGCCGGATTCACAACCCTACAGAATAGTTCCGGCATTGATGACGGCCCCGGGTCAATATAATGAAACGGTTTTTCGCGGGTTAGATGCGCTCCTCGATGGACTAGCTGCTCACGGCATGCGTGCAGTCATGGTTCTGAACAACTACTGGCAATGGTCGGGCGGCATGGGCCAATATGTGAGCTGGTCTGACAACTCGTCGATTCCGTATCCAGTGGGCAGCACCACTTACCAGACGTTCGAAACCTACGTTCAGAGGTTTTACAATTGTACCAGTTGTCAACAGAACTACAAGAATCACATTCAGACAGTGATCAATCGCGTCAACACGGTCAATGGTCGAAGGTATGGTGACGACCCCACGATCTTTGCCTGGGAATTGGCCAACGAACCCCGCGGATACCCATCTAGTTGGATCAATACCATCGCGTCCTATATCAAGTCACTCGACGCTAATCACATGGTGACCACCGGCAGCGAAGGCACCAACGGAGTCACGGCGACACTTTTTCAGCAGTCACATCAAAGCGCGTCGATTGATTACGGAACCTGCCACATTTGGGCCGAAAACACCAACCACTACAACGCAGACGACAGCAGCGCGGCAAACCTCAATGGAGCAGTCACCTACGCCCTGAACTACCTCAGCCAGCACGAGAGCATGCTGCAGTCTATAGGCAAGCCTCTAGTTTTGGAGGAATTCGGACTTGCCCGAGATGGATGGGCACCTGGTGGCAAGTATGACCCAGCGTCGCCCACGACCAATCGCGATAAGTACTATCAAAGTCTTTATGGCCAGGTTGAGACCGACATGGCCAACAATCAGTCACTGTGGGGTGATAGTTTTTGGGCGTGGGCGGGCGAAGCTCGTCCTTCGGGTACCTGGACGGGGGATCCCCCGCATGAAACAGCTGGCTGGTATTCCGTGTACGATATAGATACCAGCACGATAAGTATCATCACGGCACATGCGCACAACGTTGCGGCCTTCAGCCAGTAGTAACGGCCAATTTGGGGTAGTGACCGGGAACCGACATCCCAACGCCATGTTCATCCGTGAACGGAGGCTCTAGTGACGCTGTTTATACCTCAGTGACGGTCAACTCTACGGACAACGTATATGCGGCAGGCGGTATCGCTAGCACCGGTAGCACAGTTCTAGCCCTGCTTGCCTAGTTGTGAATCAGCGTCATTGCCCTTCTGTGCGCAATCTACACAATTGTGGCGGATCATTAGAGTCGCGTTCCAGTTCCGATGCGAAACGGTCTTACAATGAATGACAGACGCGCAGAATACCCAAGTATTGTCACAATGAATTGCAATATGAGCAGTCAATGCGGCTGATTTGCTTTGTTTAGGGATTTTGGCTCGCTCGAGGGGTGACAGACGGTGTGTCTTGGCACCATGATATGGCATGAATCGGGAGTCGCATTGGAATAAAGTGTACGAGACAAAGCGACCGGACGCCGTGAGCTGGTATCAGCGCAGCCCGGAGCGCTCAATTGGTTACATTCAAAAGTTCACCGAAAACACGCAACAAGTCATGGATGTGGGCGCTGGTGCGTCTCTGCTGATCGATGCGCTACTCGACGCCGGATACGTGCGTCCCATCGCACTGGATGTATCCGGTGCCGGGCTCGAATGTGCCAAAGCACGCCTGGGGCCGCTCGCCAAACTTGTCTGGTGGGTAGTGGCCGACGTGACAAAGAACCCCGTTTTGCCTCCAGTCGATTTGTGGCATGACCGAGCCACACTTCACTTCCTGACAGACCCAGTTGACCAGGCGAACTACGCGAATCTGGCTGCGCGAACCGTGCGTCCGGCAGGACATCTGGTCATTGCGACGTTTGCTCCTGATGGCCCCGAGCGGTGTAGCGGACTGCCGGTTCAACGGCATGACGGGAAAAGCCTTTGCTCGCTGTTTGATGGTGAGTTCGAGTTCGTACAAGAGGAACGCGAAATGCACTTC
Organism: uncultured delta proteobacterium; assembly: GCA_963835565.1. Lineage (GTDB taxonomy): Bacteria > Myxococcota_A > Polyangia > Polyangiales > Polyangiaceae > FEN-1139. The sequence continues at coordinate 152,110 of CAWIGY010000031.1, read as the reverse complement.
ACGCCCACCGGTGCAGAACAGCGATTTTCATGGTCGGTGTTTCGCCGGCGCTTAAGTGAATTGCGACGACCTCGACGATCGTCAATTCCGGCGCCAATATCTTCGCCGGCCGATCAAGCAATGTGAATCAATGCGCTGGTAATTTCGCTGCCAATGTCGTCCGAGCACCAGCCATAGTTCTTTGATGGCGTCGGTGGTAGACAAACGGTTCAAGTTGTAGCGACCTCGCTTGATGCAAGTCGCTGCGAACTATCGCCCGCTGCGGCGAAGTCGCGCTGCGCAGCAACGCCGATAATCCGGCAGGATTATTGGCAAGCGGCACTAGGCATCAGGTGTCGCATGTCGTTCCAATGATCGAGTGGTTACCAGTTTTGGTTGAGAGGCGTCAACTCCCGGAGATTTTGACTTTTGTAGCCCAGGCAGGAGCTGAATCGTGCTGCTGATTCTATGGCAATTCAGTGACCCTTATCGGAACGAGCCTATTGGTCAACGTACCATCTCCGAGTTGACCGCCTGAATTGTCTCCCCAACATTGAATCGTTTGATCGCTCAGTAGCACGCACGAGTGCCAAGATCCCACCGTAAGTTGTTCTGCGTTGGATATATTGTCTACACGAGAGGAAGACAAGCTCGCAAGCCAAGTGCCATTGCCTAGCTCGCCATCGCTGTTGTAACCCCAGCATTGTACTTGACCACCAGACAGCAACGCGCACGAATGAAGGGACCCAGCGGCAACGTCTGTCGCATTTGACAAATTGATAACAACTTCCGGATCTGAACGACTGTTTGAAGTACCGTCTCCAAGCTGACCGTTGAAATTGCCGCCCCAGCACTTTACTGAACCATTATTGATCACAGCGCACGCATGGTCGTAACCTAGCACGAGTTTTGTTACAGCCGACAAGCCATTGACAGCAACGGGCGTCACGGTGAAGATCGACATGTTGACGCCCAGCTGACCATACGTGTTGTCGCCCCAGCAACTGACCGAGCCGTCCAGAAGCAATGCGCACGTGAACGCACTGCCAGCCGCCACGGCCACTACCCCGGAAAGATTGGGCACATCGAGCGGCGCTAGCCTCGATACAGTCGTGCCGTCCCCAAGTTGACCGTCGGTGTTGTCGCCCCAACATTTTAGGTGACCGTACACGTCTAGCGCACACGTGTGACTGCCGCCTATCGCGACTTGTATGGCGCCTGGCAGCCCTGAAATTCGAATTGGTATTGAGCTGGCATCGGCCGAATTACCGAATGCACTGCCGCCCATATCTCCCCAACACTCGACAGTCTCGTCACTTTCCAAGGCACAAGAATGATAATGACCTGCCGCAATGCGGGTTACACCAGTCAGGCCGTCTATAGGCACGGGCGTGAGTCTGCGGTCAGTCGAACCGTCTCCGATCTCCCCTTGGGCGTTGCCTCCCCAACACATTACGGTGCCGTCGCTGATGAGAGCGCAGGAATGCTCAGCTCCGAGTGCCATCTGAATGACATGCTTCGCATGCGCCGCTGAGTCGATGGGCGTTGCGCCTTGGCCACTCCATTCACTCGGTTGGTCTTGAAGTTCACTGCGCCCGCCGCAAGCAATTGCTAGACCCAACAAATTGGAACACCAAGAATTGGACAATCGCATGAGTACGCCCATTTGTAGCGCATGCCCATCATTACCGCTTCCGTTAGCGGAAACAGCCAAGCAGTCAGGCGGGGCTTCGTCGCCCGTCACCATTGCAAGTCTCCGTGCCGCGATCGGAATAGAGGCCGAACTTTAGTCCCTTGCCGTGCACGTAATCCGCAAGAGCCTTGATGCCACTCGGGAAACTCGTCGAATCAGCAAATCCGAAGGGGCCACCCTTGGGCCAGGCGAGGCACTCCGCAAGGCAGTTGGGTTGCGTACATGTAGTGAGAGGGCCCTGGTCCGCCTACCTGATGCAGAAACTGGCTCCGATACAAAATCTGGTCCTGATTCTGATGCAGATTTCGGATCCGGATCCGAAACACGGAGAGCCGCTCGATATCACGAAGATTTCACCCGATGTACTTTCGGCACAGAACGGGCTAGTCTAGAGTCATGCTCTCCAAAGACTCACGCGCGCTTTCGAGGCTTGGGCATGCGATGCTGGCTGCAATGCTCGGGGCGAGCCTGCTCGTCGGGACCGGGTGCAAGGGGGTTCCTGACGGTACCGCCGTCGGTGACGCCGCCGCCGTCGGTGACGCCTCCACTGCTCCGGGCTCGTGCGATCCGGATCCGCTGCGCACCAATCTAGCCCCGTTGTGGAACGGTCTCTCGGTGGACATCGACGACTGCCCCATCCTCGAGTTCACGGCCAAGTACAACGAGCCCGACGCCATGATCTTCAAGGCGATCATCTACGTCGAGTCGCGCTTCCAGTACGACGCGGTCGGTTGCACCGGCAATGCGGGGTGCTGCCCGGCGCGCGGCTGGACCGCGGCCGAGTGCGGCTGCCTCGGTTCGATGCAGACCGGGCCCTGGTGCAACTCGTCGAACTTGCCCGCCTGGGTGCGCGGCGAACAGTGGGCTCGGCTTGCTGCCGAACGGGCACGTGGACATGGAGACGAACCCCAACGCCGCGGACTGGCCCAACTCGGTCTTCAACCCCGTGGTCAACATCGAGCTTGGCATCGCCGGCATCGCCTGCAACCGCGCGCAGGCGAAGGCGGCCTTCCCGGGCTGCACCGAGGACCAGTACACGATGATGGCCGTCGGCAACTTCAACTCCTACGGCAGCACGCAGAGCTGCACGGTCTACAACTTCGACTACGACACCGCGGTGGTCGACGCGTACAACACCTACTCGACCGCCGCAGGCTGGCCGGCCCATCCCTACGTGACTCAGTAGACGCCGTCGCGTCAGGGCTTCAACTCGGATTGCAGCAACGAGTACTTGCGCACATCTTCGTTTGCTTTTTGGCGTACGTCATGTGCAAGACGTTGAAGCGATGGCACAAGCGTGCGGGGCTCGGCAATAGTCCCCGCACGATTCTCGATGAGCTGAGTACCATTCAAAGCACCGACGTCATCTTGCCCATCGCTTCCGATCCCATTCGCGAGCTGCGAATCCGTTGCGTCGTCAGACCTGACAAAGCTTCGTCTCACTTATTGGAACGACTGGGATTGCGCCTGCCAGAACGCCTGCGCCCAGCGACATCGGCCACCGGGATGTAGTGACAACTTTCGCGGCTAACCCATTGAAATTACAGCAACCAATGCCTCTAACTGCGGAAGTTGGGCTAGTCTCGATGGCCGCGAAGCAGGCGGTCCATAGGACCCCGTCAGTCGGTAACGCTACCCACACAATTTCGACCGGATAGGTCGGTAAGGGGTGGCAAATGCAACAAGGGCGACGCGAACGTCGCCCTTGTTCATCACTTCACGCGACTGGCGCCAATTATTGCGGACAAGTCAGATCGGTAGCCAGTGTGTAATTGGCCGTGTTGACGGTTCCAGTACCGCTCGTTTGATATGGAGAACGCAGAACTTCCAACGCGTCGGGGGGGGTTGTATCCAAGTAGGCTGAACCGCTGCAAGTGCAGTTTTGTAGATTGATATCGCAACTGCATACCGCAACCGGGCCAGCACTCCAATTGTTATACGTCACGTCTAGTGGCAGGCCGGAGTTGTTCCATACGTCGCCGCCGTTTGGGCAGGATCCGGTTAAGCAGCAGCTGCCGGGTTCTGCCTTGCCATTGCATTTGAATGTATTGGGAACATTCGATGTGTTGTTAATGCCCGCCAAGTCAACCAGGGCGTCGGTACTAACCGTGGAAGAACTTGCGCTGCGCTGAATTACGCCCCAGTGATTCTCATAAACATTAGCCGAGTACATGCGAAGCGAACCCACCTCCGTGTAGGCACCCGTGCAGCCGCTGTGCTCGATCGTCGTGGATTGCACGCTGACGACTGGCGAATTGCTGGCAAGAGAGCTGCCGGCTCGCATCGTAACCCCATCCACGTTCATGCAGCGGATCGTGCCAGCATACAGGTTAACCTTGGCATTGGACTCAACATAGACGCCAATTTGGTCCTGCTTAGGGCTGGGACAGGGGCCACTTTGGATGCCCAAGTACGGAACGACGTACCCGCCGCTTGTTGTGGCTCCAGCCACGCAATTCGTGCTGGCGTAAATATCCGCATTGGCTGCTTGAGTTACTGTAAAACTGCTGCTAGAACTAATCGTTGAAAGGGCAGTAGACACGGTATCCGACCGGCAAAAGACGCCATAGTTGGATACATTAGAGATAGTCGAACTACCGCTTAGAGTGCCGCCATCCACGTGAAGGCCGTTCACCACGCTCTCTATCGTCATACTGCTAATTGAGGCGGTTGGGCTCCCGCTGGTTTGCGTCGAGCCGACGTAAACTCCGTCGATTGCGCCCGAACCAACGGCTTGGCAATTTTGTCCAATCGTGAAGCCACTGAGGTAGACGGTCGTTGTATCGACATTGATATTGATGACGTTCTTTCCCGACACGCCGGGTGCGCAGACGGTTCCGGAGCCATATAACCGAACCCCGTTGCCCAATGCTAACGGATAGGTTTCTTCTGCGCTGAGGTTGCCTCCAGCTAAGTCACCCTTGACCGACACCGTCCAGGTGGATTGGGCCAGCTGCAGCGCTTGCGTGATAGTTCTACAGGGACCACCAAACCCGGTATTCTGCGTACGACCGCAGCAGGCATTGTCCTGGCCGGCGGAAGTGTCCGCGCTGACATACACGGTCGTGCTTGTGCCAAATGAAGGGCAATCGGCGCAGTCGCCCTGGTAGTACGCTGTGTTCGCGGGGCAGATGCAGTGCCCGTCAGTGCATACGCCTGTGCCGCTGGCCCCGCAGGCTTGACCGGCCATGGTCGGATCTGCGGACGTCACCGTGCAAGTGGGCACTCCTAGACTGCAGGAGATAGTCGCAATGCCGCAGGGGTCGGGAGATGTGCACGTCACGCCAGATGTGCATGCCCCGCAGGTTCCGTTGTTGCACACCATATTAGTTCCGCATGAACTGCCATTCTGTGCAACGCCCGCGTCCGAGCAAACTTGAGTAGTGCCATTACAAGTGTACTTGCCCGCATGGCATGTTGCGATGCCAGCGGTGCAGGGACCTCCCGCTGTACAGGTAGTTCCTGCGCCGCCCGTTGCGGCAGCCCCACCTGTTGCAGCGATACCTCCGGTGGCCGCCGCGGCGCCTCCCGTGGTTGTAGTAGCCGAACCGCCCGTGGTTGTGGTAGCTTTCGAGCCTCCGGTTGCCGTGCCCGTGCCGCCCGTAGCTTTCGAACCACCCGTCGCCGTGCCGGATTGAGTACTGCCGCCCGTATTGGCGCCAGTGGCTCCCCCGGTGTTGCTGGTACCGGTGTTGCTGGTGCCGCCAACACTCGATCCGCCACCACCGTTCGCACCGCCCGTTGACTGCGATGTTCCAGAGTTTCCACCGGCGTTTGAGCTTCCACCCGCTGAGCTGCCTCCACCTGCCGATTGACCGCCAACCGAGCTTGATGCGCCGGAGGCACCTCCGGTTGCTTTGGCGCCGGCAGTTCCTGTCGTGGCTTTACCACCGGTGCCGGCGTCTTCGGCACCCGCGTCGGTGGTTGCGCCTTGCTTCGCGTTGCCAGGACCACAGGCGATCAGCAAAAACGGAACCAGAGCTGTGCACAGCGCACGATTGATATTCATAACGATTCTCCTCCAACGCGAATGTTGATTCCAGCCGGCGACATCAGACATAGGTCGGTAATTGTTGCCGAGCATTGACTGCACCTGAAGAGGCGCCTCCACAAACAGATGATCAATTATTTGCAAAGTTGCACGGCTGCGCCCTTTGCACAAGTGCTATTTGAATTTTTACCCGCAGTTAGAAACACGATCATGATTTGTCCGTTGCGCTGATTACTGCGTCAGTGGATGGCACTTTACGGGTGGAAAATTGGTTGGGATGGAAAAACCCATGGGGGGATTGGCCCATGTTGTCCTTGAGAACTTGTCACTCATAAGGCACCCGCGCGGTATGTACCATCCCCCCCAATTGTTCACCGATCTCAGTCAGCCTTTTCCTTGGTTTCCTGCTGTTTTTACCGGGTAATTGTCTGAATGCCTCAGGTAACTGTGTGTCTTATTCGTCACATTAAGATAGATTCGCCGATTCTTAGGCGCGCCGTTTCACTGAAACTCAAAGGTTGAAGACTACGGACACGCTTCGAAAGAAGTTTCTCATCGAATGTAATGCGCGCGGACCCTTTACTCATGGCCTAGCTTGGTCTATGAGGTTGACTGGTCCTGTCGTAGTTAGTCGGTAACATGACGGAAGGTATCGAAGTCGGTCAGGTGTTGGCCGGGAAGTACCGAGTGGAACGTCTGCTCGGATCTGGCGGGATGGGGTACGTGCTGCTGGCATCGCATCTCGAATTGCACCAGCGGGTCGCGTTGAAGCTACTGCACCGCGAACTCGGCGATCTTCCGGAGGCCCTTTCGCGATTCATGCAGGAAGGGCGCACCGCCGCCCGACTTCGCAGTGAACATGTTGGCAAGGTGCTCGACGTGGGGCGCCTGCCCTCAGGCGAAGCTTATCTGGTGATGGAATTTCTCGAAGGGCATGACCTCGCCCAGGAAATTGCACAGCACAGTCCCATTGCAATTCCAACGGCCGTGGACTACGTACTGCAAGCTTGCGAAGCCGTCGCCGAGGCGCACGCCCTGGGCATAGTTCATCGGGATTTGAAGCCTGCCAATCTGTTCCTGGCCCGTACCGCCTACGGCGAACGTTGCGTCAAAGTGCTGGATTTCGGCATCTCGAAGATTCGTGCTGACGCCAACTTTGCAGTATCTTCGCCCGCTCTCACCGGTTCGCACGCGATCTTGGGCTCTCCTTCATACATGGCGCCCGAGCAGATGCGCGCGTCTCGCGATGTTGATGGGCGGACGGACATTTGGGCGCTCGGTGCCATCTTGTATGAATTGATCGCGGGCTGCTGCGCATTCCCAGGCGACACCCTGGCCGTCGTTTGTTCCGCAGTTCTCAATGATACGCCCGCTTCGCTGCAGGCGCTGCGCCCCAATCTCCCGGCTGGGCTGGAGGCGATCATTTTCCGCTGCCTCGATAAGCAGCCTAGTGGTCGATACAGCAACGTCGCTGAATTGGTCCACGACCTGGTGAGCTTCGCGCCCGCGCAGAGTCGCGACGTGGTTGATCGCATCAGCCGACTGGTGGGTGATCTGGCTCCGGAGCAATTGCAAGTGTATGCGGCAGCGCGCGCCACATTACAGTCGGCTCCACCCGGGCAGCCATCGGATGACCGCGCCATACCGCCAACCTTGTCGATGTTTCAGCAGGCTTCCCCCGCGTTGGCTTCAAGAAATCCGGATGCTGCCATTAGCATCAATCTGAACAGTACTCGGACGGCACCCGGGACCGGCGTTGTCTGGAGTGGCACGGACTTAGGCGTGCCGGCAAAACCAAAAGCTGCACGTTCCTTAGTCATTGCAATAGCGGCTTTGATCGCATTGGCCGGGGGAATGTTCGTGACCTTTCGACTGCGCGGAGCTAGGAGCCCATCGCGGGCGTCGGCCGGCACTCCGGCGGCAGCGGTTGAACCCGCAGTGCGTGGCAGTGGCCCAGCTGCAGCCGAGGCTCCGATGCTGCGCGCCCCGACGGCGCTTGGCTCCCCCTCCGAGCAACCCTTGGCAGAGCCGTCGGCAGCCCAGCGGCTTTTTCCGTCGAGTGTTGCACCCGCGCTGGACAGCCGGCGAAAATCTGCGGAATCGAAGGCAACCGAGCCTGTGCCAGAAAAAACGGCGTCTAGGCCATTGCCCAGCGAGGTCTTGTCAGTCCCGCCGCAAGCTCAGGTCCCAGCGAAGGCTGCGCAGCCCGTCGCGACCAGGCCGGAGCCTCCGAAGGCCGAGCCCGCTGCGGTCGCGCCCGCCCGTTCTTCGCGAATTACAGATTACGGAGGTAGAGAGTGAGTCATTTTCGTGTTGCTCGGGGCGCCTTTGCCATTTTGGTTTTTGGCGGCACTCTCAGTTTTGCGCGCTTGAGCCTGGCTCAGGACGAGAAGATTGCGGCCGAAGCCATCTTCAATGAGGCTCGCACGCTCATGGACCAGGGGCGCTTTGCCGAGGCTTGTCCCAAGCTGGCAGAAAGCCAGCGTCTCGATCCAGCGGTTGGGACGCTACTTTATCTAGGGGAATGCTACGAAAAGGAAGGCAAGGTTGCCAGCGCCTGGGCCGCCTTCAAGTCGGCGGCTTCTGCGGCGCGCAATGCCGGCCAAACCGCTCGCGAGCAGACTGCCAACAAACATGCGTCGGATCTCGAACCTCGGCTTCCGAGGCTTACGTTGGTAGTGCCTTCGGGGTCAGAAGTGTCAGGCCTAGTCGTTCAGCGCGACGACATCGACCTGGGCTCGGTTGCTTGGGGTACGGCTGTGCCCGTCGATCCGGGGAAACATCATATTTTGGCCAGTGCTCCCGGCAAGAAACCTTGGTCCAAGGACGTCGATATTGGTACTCAGCCGACAGTCACTACCGTCACGTTGCCGCGGCTAGAGGACGACCCGAATAATAAGCCGGCGCCAGCGGCAGCTGCGTCTCCCGCGGCGCCCGGAGCAACTCCCGCGCCAACCGCCGGGGGCACCTCTCAGTCGGTGGTTGTTTGGGCCCCGCCAGGCGCTGCTCGAAGTCAGGGAGCGGCTCGACCCCACGATAGCGCCACGGGTACCGCCATGCATATTGCGGGTATTTCCCTGGGAACGCTGGGGTTAGTGGGGCTGGCAGTCGGCACGGTCTACGAGCTCAAGACACAATCGAAACTGCAGGACGCCAAGAACGCTTGTAACAATTATCCGACCGATTGCACCCCCGCGGGGATTGCGCTCAATAATCAATCGAAGGACGCTTCGAACACGGCGACCGTCGGCTTCGTGGTGGGCGGCGGCCTGCTCGTAACGGGAATTGTCGTCTATTTATTGGCTCCCTCTTCGTATTATTCCGACGACCGCGGTGCCGCCAATTTCCCCCTGCTGGCGCCTGCCATCGGTCCGCATGAGTTGGGTTGGACGGCGCGCGCGACTTTTTGATTGGTTTGGGCCAACGCTCAGCCACGTGCCGTCTATTCAGCAAGTAACCGAACTCCCGGGAGGCGGTTGTCGCTGCGAGGGTTTCACCCAGAAGGCGCAGAAGAGTTTCTCATTTTGTAAGCGGACGCGTTATACTGCAGGCACCCAGCGCCGAATGACGGCGGGTTAATAATTACTCACAAACAGGGAGACAACCGGTATGCCCAAGGGACAAGAGAAACCCAAAACTACGAACAAGCCGAAGCTTACCGCCAAGGAGAAAAAGCAAAAGAAGAAGGAGAAGGCTGCCTCTAAGGGTTCTTCCTGATTCGCTGAGAATAAGACGTTAGCGCCTCGCGACGCGGCTGAGATGTCGCGTCGCTCGAGGCGACTGCTGGTGCGCGCTGGCTGTGCGGGCTTTGAAACCGCGAGACAGAGGGGATTGTGAATTGCCAGCGGGGCGAGTTGAATGCTTTACCCGTTCGACGGCGCAAGCTTGTAATCTATTACGGCGCGATGCAGCCTAGGATGACATAAACGTAGTGCACGCCAGGCACTTGGACTTGGGCACAACTAGCCCCTAGCAATATTAGGTGTGCTGGGCTCCAGCTGTAGTCAATGACGAATCCGCTAACATTGCCTGCGTCGGTATCGTTGTAGGGGACCATTTGAACGGCTTGGCAATCTACCGCAATATTTACCGCGCTAACATCATCAGGTGATTGATTCAGAGGAATGTCGCAGGACTGTTCGACTTCGATTTGCTGCGGACTGCCCATGCCACACCGCTCAATCTCAAATTGGAACATTCCATTGCAATCGTCCAATATGCTAGTGCTGCCACCCGTCGAAGCTGAGCCGCCGCTGGAACCTGGATAAGTGGTGGTACTCGATGTGCCACCGGAGTTGGAACTAGCGATAGCCGTGACGTAATCCACTTCGCCGCCGCAACTCAGGGCCAGAGTGAAGGATGCTGTGGAGATATGACGCGCTAAAGCATGACGGCCAAGCTGCATTATCGTCTCAGTCTGCACTTTTTGTGATTTTAGTGCCAGGTTAGACTGGACCCGGTCGCAATCGCGCAGCTAACCCTCGCGAATGTACACGGTTTTCGAATTGACGAATTCGCGAATTCCCTGGGGACCGAGTTCTCTTCCGTAACCGGAAAGCTTGACGCCGCCGAAGGGAAGGCGTGGGTCGGAGGCGACCATTGCGTTTACGAAGGTGAGCCCCACTTCGAGCTCTTCGATGAAGCGTTCTTGTTCTGATACGACTTGAGTCCAGACGCTGCTGGCAAGTCCAAACGGGCTGCTATTGGCCAGTCGAATCGCGGCTTCAATGTCGCTGACGCGATACACCATTGCCACGGGTCCAAACACTTCTTCCTGGTTGATGGCGGCTTCACTTGGAATATCCGCGAGCACCGTCGGCATGGTGTAATAGCCAGGGCCCGGGCGACGGCCTCCGCCGCACATGCAACGAGCCCCGTCGACCAATGCGCGCGCCACTTGCTGCTCCAGTTGGTCGCGGCCAGCCTCGGTTGCCATTGGGCCGACGTCATTTTCTGGCTGCATCGGGTCACCCACTTTCAGCGCCTCGAAACACCGCACGAACTTGGCGAGAAAATCGGCGTAACACGCTTCATGCACGATGAACCGCTTGGCCGCGATGCAGGACTGGCCGTTGTTGACGATGCGCGAGGCGACTGCCGTGGGTACGGCTTTGTCCAAGTGGGCAGACGGCATCACAATAAATGGGTCGCTGCCGCCGAGTTCGAGGACACATTTCTTGACGTGAGCGCCCGCCTCTGCCGCGACAGCCGCCCCGGCAGCAGCGCTGCCCGTGAGCGATACCGCCATCACGCGCGCGATCGGCTATGACGCTAGCTACGCGACTCGAGTTGATCAAAAGCGATTGAAAAACGCCCTCGCCGAAGCCTGCTTCAGTGAAGACTTTTTCGATGCCGAGCGAGCAACCTGGCACATTGGAGGCATGCTTGAGCAGAGCGACGTTGCCCGCCATGACGGCGGGGACGGCCCAGCGAATCACCTGCCAATAGGGAAAATTCCAGGGCATGATGCCGAGCACCGGCCCCAGCGGCAACCGACGCACGTAGCTCCGATGGGCTTCGGTGACGATGACTTGGTCCGCCAAATAGGCAGCGGCGTTTTTCGCATAGTGCCGGCAAGTTGCCACGCACTTGTCCACCTCGGCCAGGGCCGAAACCAGCGTTTTGCCCATTTCCTCAGTCATGCGCCGCGCATGCTCGTCGCGATTCTTCTCGAGCAGATCAGCCAGCCTATTCATGGCGTCGGCGCGCTCCGAGAATTTGGACTGCCGGTGGAGTTTTGATGCCGCTGCGGCACGGTCAAGCCGTGTTTCGAGTTCGCTCTCGCTTAATTCCTCGAACGTGCCGAGAATCTGTTCGTTCGCTGGATTCGTACTGGTTAGCGGCATGGGAGAATTGTTCTACTTATCAACCAAGCCAATCTTAGCATCGTACCTGAGTTTGCCGAATTCGGCGTCTTCGATTTCCAAAGTGTAGTCATTGGGCATATTGAGCGTGGGGCTATTCGTGTTTTTGAACAGAGGTCGTTGACCACTGCCTCCGCCTTTGAACTTCAGCTGAAGACCATACTGCGTCTCGTTGGCAAAGCTCACCGGCGCAATGTAGACTTCCTTGAGCTCGGAATCATTGCGTTTGTAAATCGTCAACGTGATATGGCCTTTCTTGTCCTTCTGAAACACAAGGAGATCCGGCAAAAACTGAGTGCGCGCCTTTTGCATGCAACCGGCCTTGACCATGGGATCATCCTTTTTGGGGTCCTTTTCGCAATTGGCCAGGGCTTTGGTCTTGGCTTCGGAATTCGCGTAGTCGATCAAGAACGCCACACGGGCTGCGGTAAGTGAATCCGCGGCCGACTGAGACGGCTGCGAGCTGCCGGTCTGTTCGGTGAAGCTCGCGGAACTCTTATCGCTGCCTGTGGGATGCTCTTTTGGACTCGGCTGAAATTGCCTGAGTCTTATTATCTGCAGATTCCTGGCTCTGGGGTTGCATTAGGGGCCGCAGCCGCGGCGGGCGCAATGGACGCGATCGGCGCGGCAGAACTTGCGTTGGCCGGCGGCGTTGCAATGGGGGTAGGCGTTGGAGCGGCACTCGCAGCAGGTGCCGAGGCGGCACCACCGCCACAGGCCGTGACTGCCGATGTGAACCCCAGTCCCAGCGCGCCTGCAATGGTTAGTATGCGCCTACGGCAAAGGTGTCCGCAGCCTGGCTCAGAACTGTTTTGTACCAATTTTTTCATAGAGTTACCCATCTGGTGTGGGAATGATCCGCCAAATTTGTACCAAATGCACGAATCGAGATGAAGTCCAAACCCAAGACCCAATTTCGCGCTACATTCGGGCCATGTCGAGGAAAATGGGAACCCTGGTCCTGCTGGTTTATGGCCTGTTCACCGCCTGCTCCCGCAAGGAAAGTCCGCCCCCGAAACCTGCAGAAAGTGCCGCAAACGAGCCCAAGGCGAACGGGCCGGCAACCCCGCCCGCCGCGGCCAATCTGGGTGCCGCTTCGGGGGACACCATTGATACCTCCAAGGGACCGCTATCAATCAGTCCTATTCGGCATGCGTCTCTGCTGTTCGCGTTTGACAAGCAAGCCATTTACGTCGATCCCACCGGAGAAGGCAAATATGACGGGCTGCCGAAGGCGGACTTCATATTCGTTACCCACGACCATCCTGATCACTTCGATAAAAAGCAAATTGACGCCCTTAGACAACCGTCCACAACGCTCATCGGGCCTTCGGATGTTGTGAGCAGTCTCGGCTCGGGAACGGCCATGAACAATGGCGACAAGAAGTCCTTCGGCAATTTCGAGGTCGAGGCCGTTCCCAGTTACAATATTGTCCGGGGTCCTGAAATCCGGCCAACTCTACCATCCCAAGGGAAAATGGGACGGCTTCGTCTTCTCCTTCGGCGACAAGCGGGTTTACGTATCGGGCGACACGGAGTGCATTCCCGAAATGAAGTCGCTCAAAAACATCGATGTCGCTTTCGTGTGCATGCGATTGCCCTACACCATGCCCCCCGCGGAAGCGGCCGACTGCATCAAAGCCTTCAAACCCAAGATTGTCTATCCGTATCACTACCAGACTTCAAACCTGGATGAACTCACCGCGGCACTGAAAGATGAGAAAGGAATCGAGGTCAGACGAAGGGAATGGTATCCGGCCAAGTAGGGGCAAAGAGTGCTTCGCCACTGATCGAATAAGTTCAAAATGCGCCGAGCCCAATCCCGACTATTCCCCGGTGCATTACAGCAATTCATTGCCTGTGGCACGGTTCTTGGTGTGACGGCACTTGCGACTTCAAGTTGCCGACATCCGCCCGAAGAAAGTCCACACCCCAGTAATCACACAGCGGCGACGCCCGCCTCTGCTTCTGATGCAACCCCAGCCCCGCTCGGTTCCGCGTTGATCAAGTACTTGCCCGACCATGCAGGCTCATTTGAAGCGGGAGCCTTTCAGACCATGTCCGGTTACGTACGTCGCCTCTATTCCCGCGGAAAAACCAAAATCAGTGTAACCATAGCTGAACCGGGTAAAACTCCCATCAGCTATGACGACTGGGTAAAAATGAGCGCGTCGTCTCCGGCGGCATTGCTGGACGTTCCTGCGAACCTCGGAGCAGGATTTTATGATTGCTCGAGCAACGGCACCGAAGGCCTGTGCAATGTGCATATTCATCTTAAGGCCGGCTATCACATTGAGCTAATGGGCGAAGGGACCGCTGTCCGAGCGGATTTTGACGAATTGCTCCGGGGCTTACCCCTGCGAATGCTGGCAAGGCCATAAGCGTAACTAGTTGGCGCAGCTTAGCCGGTTCCAAGCCAACGCTTAATCCACGAATCCTTCGGCGCAGTTTGCTTTGATTGCTGCTCTTCCCGACACTTACATCGCTTTTCAGTGGGAACGTCGCCTAGCACTTGTTCAATATGCCGGCCGCAGCCCGCATATGTGGGTTTGCCGCAGGAATTACAGTTTACTCGTTGGCACATGGTTCTGGTCTTTATCTAGAGGATACACACCTTAGTGCCAACCCGGGGCTCAATGGATTCACGAAGGTGAAGGCCGGACTTGACTCGGGTCCTAGCTGACCTGAGGCCTGGGAGCCTCGCTACAGCGCACGCCAGCCAAAGCAAAGTCCAAGTGCCGCACCGACAAAAAAACCGTCGGTTGACGCAAACGAGTTACGGCCCGAGATCGCCGTCAATCCACGGGCTACGCCGCTCGACAATCGCGCTTCGATTCCAAAACTTCGACTCATCGGGTTCTCGAGCAACAACTCGATCAGCGCCGCGCCTTGCCAATGGGATTTGGTGAATCCTTGCACAGCGGCTGGATCTTGTGAAATGCCCTTGGCCCAGGTCCAGCCCAATTCACCCCGCAAACGCGCTGCGAGGGTCGGCGAATCTCCGAACGACAAAAATCGGTAAGCGGCTGCGCCATTCGGGTTGTAAATCCTCACCGAACCGAGCGGTCCCGAACTATCCGAGGCTTGGTTCTTCGACGTAAGAAAAAGCGCTTCGCCCGAAATTCTATGGGCCGTCATTGAGATCCAAGGCCCCAGCAGCCAAGTGCTAGGCACGAAAAAATGACGCAGAGCTGCGCCGGCACTTAGCCGCGCGCCGGGAGAATTCTGATTCGACTTGGGTCTACTCGCTGAATCACGCGTAACCGGAGGCGGCACAACTGGCAAAGCCTCGGCACTTGGTGGCGCAATCTCGGTGGCGAGTGGGTCAGTTGCCGATCCGCGCGCGGCGTCCGGATCAGCGCTTGCTGCTAACTGATCGGATGGCAATGCTGCGACGAGCTCTGCTAACGCCACGGCCAGCGTGCGCGCGCGCATGTCGCCGACTACATCCGAGAGGTCCAAGGCTCGCTGCGCCAGGCGCTGCCCCGATTTTACGACCGTGATCACTGCAAGATTGGACGAGCCCTGACATAGGCTAACGATTGCCATCAGCTCGGGAGTTTTCCGAATGCCGTCACCGGGCATCAAGAACCGCGGGGCTAACTCGGTGCGCGCTAGTTCGAAGAGTCGATCCGCTCTAACATTCGCAGCCTCGCATCCCGTAATTGATAAAACTATTTTTGGAGCATCGGCACGCGCCCCGCCGCACAGCGATAGCGCGGCGCTGAGCACGGCGAGGTGCGCCAACCGGGTGAGCCTCACTCGGGAGGACTCCACCGATCGACATCCGCACGTCGCCTGCCTGCGGGATAGCGAGCCCGGTACGTAGCGGCTGCGGCTCTTGCCTGCGCAATGGCTCCCGCTTTGGCATGCGCTTCCACCAGGCGAGCCTGCGCATCTTCAGCGAGGGAACTGGGCAGCCTGAGCGCCAACGCTTTCTCGAAGGCAAAGGCAGCCTGCACCGGATTGCCCAGGGCGTCCAGAAGCACGCGCCCGAGCGTGAACGCGGCTATTGCAGAGCGCGGATCCTCCGGATGGCCTGCGACAATTTGCCGGAGCGGTGTCAAGGCATCATTCGGGTGTCCCGAGAGGCGCGCGACGTCGGCTAACGAAAGCAGAACCGCGACGTCATCCGTGTGCGCCGTTTCGCGCGCTACGCCTTCGGCGCCCAATGTTTCCCAGGCCTGGTTCCAATCTTGTTTGGTAGCGGCGGCGCGCCAATCATCCGGTTCAGATTGCGACGCGGTAGGATTTGTGGGGCTGGCTCCAGGCTGTTTGGCACCCGCCGCAGGTAACGTATTCGCCGCTTGTGTCTGAATGGGCTGCGCACCAGTGTCGGTGTTAGCAATGCTCTCCGGTGCCGCCAGCTCCACGACCAGGGAGTGCCCCGCGTCCAGTGCTTGCACATTATCCGGTACGCCGGCTCCGCGCACCAACACCCGTCCGCGCAGCACCTCCACGCGAACGGCCTCTTCGCTGCGCTCGACGGAGAACTGCGTTCCGACGACTTCAACCACCACGGGCCCGCTCTCAATTCGCCAGCGGCGCGCTCCACCCGGTCGAATGTCGTATTGCGTCAATCCGTGCCGTAACGCCAGAACCACGGCGCGCGACGATTGCTCGAGGACATCCAACCGCGCCCCGGCGCCCACGGCGACCCGCGCGCCGTCCCCGAAGTTGACCTCGCGGGGTGCATTGCCCGGTTCGATGCTCGTGGGAACCAAGGCAGGCGTGACCGCTGCACCTTCTCGCGAATGAACCCAATTCCAGGCGAACGCACCCAATATCACCAGGCAACCCACCGTAGTCGCTGCGAGTAGCAGCCGGAATTGGCCGCGCCACGGCCTTGATTCGGCTCGCGTCTCGCGGCGAATTTGAATTCCTCGCCAAACGCGCCGAAGGCGTTCTTCGGGCTGCTGGTCGTCCAAGATTTCAATCAAAGGCCTGGGTAAAGCCGAGTTAGACACGACTCACCTCCTCGAATTGCACATGCTTTCTCACTCTCGCATCGGCCAGAGCCAGACGTCGCTTGGCGGTGGCTAGCGAACAATCACAGAGCTCAGCCACCTCTTCGAGCCGATAGCCTTCCACATGGCGCAGCTGCCAGGCAATTCTCTGTGCATCCGGTAGCTCGGTGAGCGCGTGATCGAGGCATACGATTTCCGCGTACACCTCGGGAGAGACTCCCTTTGACAGACAGTTCTCCAGAGATTCATTCTGGGCTGAGTCTGCAAAGCCCAAGGCGCGCAGGAGTTTACGTCGCCGCAGCCGCCGATGCGCTTTGTGAACGGCAATTCCCGTTAGCCAGCGTCGAAACATGGAAGGCTCGCGCAGCGACCGCATTTGATCGAAAGCATCAACGAACGCGTCTTGAACGACGTCTTCGGCTTCTGGCGCATGCCGCAGCAAGCGTGTACACAGGCCCAACAGAACGGAAGCGTGCCGTCGATACAACATCTCTTCTGCCCAATGGTCCCCATCGCGTGCGCGCTCCACCAATTCCGAATCCGGAACCTCATGCCCCCTGGTTGCCGGCCGTATCACCGCGCCCTTTTCGGGAGATGTATGCGGCGGAGGGAATGCGGGCTGGTGCACGATCTACCTAATAGCGGACCACGAACGCGTGAAAATGGCTCAGAAATCAGTAAGCTCCGCTATTTTTGCCAATGATCGAGCCTTTTGTTGTGGTCCGTGGTCCCTACTGTCATGGCACAATCGAATCGCGTGGCTACCAGACCTTTGCTTTCTCGAACGCTCATCTCAAGCGCAGCGCTCGGCTTATCTTTGGCCTGCGGACCCAAGGTGGACGTGTTCTCAACGAGTACCGGTGGTGCAAGCAACTCGCCGGGCAATGGCGGTTCTGGTGCAGGTGGTGCAAGTGCCGCCACTCCACTAGTTTGCCCTTCGACATCGGGCCATGTCACCCAATTGCCTTCGGGAGCTTGCAATGGAACGGGCAGTTGCACGCTGGTCCTGGACGCCACCTGCGGCCCTGGTGTAAGTGCCATACCCGGCACACCGCCGACATACAGTTGTCAGTGCACATCAGGAAATTGGAGCTGCACGCAGACCGGTGGTGGCTTTAGCTTGATTCCCTGTGGTGCGACCGACGCGGGTCCAAACTTGAACACTGGCGGTGCGAGCGGCATGACGGATGCCGGTCCAAATTTGGCCACGGGCGGTGCAAGTAATACGACCGCTGTAAATGTTTGCGATTTATCAGATTCAGCCGCAGCCGCTTTGCAAATGGGACAAGCCTGTGCTCCCGACAGTTGCAGTCCGGGGGGCTGCTTTTCCTCCGGATCCGGACCAATCGGTACCGGATCAATTCGCATGTGTGTGAATAGTCAAGTGCAATTTGTCACGTCGACTAAGCTCGATCAAAATAGCGATGGCACGTACGCTGGCACCAACGACGGCGTATCCTGGGCTGACTGCGAATCCGCGCTCGCCAATGGGAGAACCGGGGAAGCCTGTACTGGAAACGCAGGAGAGTGCTCACTGACCACGGATGACCCCTGTTGCATCGAAGCGGGGCTTGGATGCTCGAATAGCGCCGGTACCATAATACGTTATCGATTCTGCGCGCCCGGCTGCACAAATGTCGTTCCCAACAACACCCTACCAACCGTGACTGATTGCGCATCAGTTCCCCCAACTACAAGCCTCTGCCGTTCTTCCAATCCCTGTCAGGGCAACTTTGTATGCAACGCCGGTGAAGGTATTGCTACCGTACCGTTTACTGATAGCAGCGTGATGGGAGTCGAAGGGATCCTTTGGTGCGCAGGCGGCAATCTTGTCGGAGGCTTTGCCGTTGGCCAGGGCTGGGCCGGTTAAGTTCCAGAGGAAAAGCTTCCTTAGCTTCATTATTTGTGCGATTCCAGATTGACAGCGCAGCCGGGGCCCCGGCCCCAGCGGTGGCGATTGCGACCTCACTTAAACTGTGCGCTGGGCTCGCGGCCAGTGTATGGTCCCGCGGTCTCGTGACGGTTCCTGGTTGGTTGCATTGGGTTGGCATTGGCGCGCTGGTGGCGGGCTCGACGGCATTTTTCTCGCGGATTGATCCGAAAGCCGGGAACGAATCTGGCGCTCGGAGCGAAAGTAACCACGAGCAGCAACGATGGCACTCTTGAGTCGGTAAAGGGTGCCGTCGATGGCGATATCTGGGCTGTGGGTTTTCGGACTGAGCCCGAGGACAATCCCTGGATCCTACTCGACCTTGGTTCCGAAAAACTCCTGTCACGCTTCGTCGTGTACAATTGCTATGACCGGTACCCGTATCCCGCGGTGCGGCCGGCGATTGAGCTCAGCCGCGATGCGTGGGTGGCCATCAAGCGCTTCGATTGTCGCCAAGAGAATGAAATTCCGCTGGGCATCGAGCTCAGTCGCAATGGTCGCGACTTCACTGAAGTGGCCCGCCAAGAGCTTCGATTCGAAATGTGGGTTCAGAAGGTTGTTCCACAAGTAGCCCGATACGTTCGGGTGAAACTCTTGCGCGAACAGCGGCTAGAGCTGCGCGAAATCGAGGTTTATTGATGCCGCCGGTCGTCGTCCCGCAAGCGCGCTATCGGCGCATCGAGCCCGCGCTCGCGCTGCTGCTCGTCATGCTCAAGCTGCTGGTGCTTCGCGGCACTTGGGGCAGGTACCAAGGATTTGACGCGCCACATTGGCTGACCGTCTTTCGCGTGACGCATTGGTTCGAACCACTACCGCCACCGCGCGCCCTTATCGCGAGTTACCACCCGCCGCTTTCGTATTTGATGGGACGGCTCGTTTACGCCGTAATTCCCCGGGAAGTCGAAGCCAGTCAGTTGCTCTCGACGCTCTGTGTGCTCGGAGCATTCTTTGCCTTTCGCAGTGCGCTCGGGCACATCGGCTGGCTTGCGACATTGCCGGGCCTGATGCTACTTTACGGCGGCTTCTCGATTCCGCTCCTGGTGTGGCTAGCCATTGAAACCGGTTACGATGGCCCCGTGTTCTTTTGGTTCATGATGGCTTTCGCTCAATCGACAGTGCTGTTTTGGAAACCGGTACCGGAGAAATGGTACCGAGCTGCGAGATACAGCTTCGGCGTGGTGCTGCTGGGGCTAACGCTTGCCGCGGGTATGCTGACTAAATTCAACAGCCTGATTGCGATGGGCCTACCATTTCTGATTATTTTGGTCCGGCACGGAATCAAAAATTGGCGCCGCGATTTGTGGCCTCCCATGCTGGCACTTATCGTGAGTGTCATCGTCATATCGCCCCTCTATTCACATCGGTACTTTACCGCCGAGGGTCACCGGGTTCCCGCCGCGATGGACTGGCAGCGGCCGCTGGATCTTGCCGCGGCGCGTGCCCTGCGCGACAAAGCCCCGCTTCGCCTGCTTGTCCACCTGTTGCGGTTTCCTGAACGCAGCATCACGGAAAGCCAATATCCCGTCGTTGATTCGTTCTTCAATTCGATATGGCTTCAAACCTGGAAAAAAGACGGTTGCTTAGGGGCTGAGCCGGAAGCATCGCTTAGCGTGAGCAATTTCTATATTCTTGCCTGTCCATTCCTTCTGTTGGGTGGCACGGCTTGGTTCATCCTGCGTCAGCGCCGGATCGCCGAAGCATGGCGGCAGCTCGGTTGGGTGCTGTTCTTGATTGCCACCGTGTTTTGTGTTTCGGCAATCGCCTTTGCGTGGAATTATCCGCTCTGGGATTGGCGCGTCTTTAAGGCCAAGTATCTCACACCTGCATTATTTTGGATCGCGTTCGCGGCGGGCCTACTGTTCAGCGATCAGTGGTTTGAGGAACGGCAACCCGCCTGGAGGCAATGGGCAGAGCGAGTCGCGCTCATGGCATTGGTCACGTTCATGGTCGCGAATCATCTGATGCCGGTGTATTGACGGGATTAGCGCCGCCGCACGTACAAGACGCTTTCGCCCGCCCAATTGTCGATTAATTCGAATTGCGAGTTGAGCACATTCCGGAATTCTTCGTTAGTGGCGAAGTCCCGGCGCATCAATGCCGCGTCAGCCAATGGAAGCATTGAAGCGACGTTTGTCGGTGTAACGACGCGATCGGGTCGGCTGTAGGTTTTTACATCTCCACCTAGATACTCAACCGTTCCCAAGTGCTCGATGGGATAAAGTCCGGGAGCATAGGCCGTAATGCCGAGTAGAAGTACGTGGTAGGGGCGCTCGGCAGGCGGCGTAGATCGGGGCAGGGCGTACAAGTGATACGGCCCAAACATCCCCATCGAATTCGCAGAGCGACGCAGGAGTGTTCGAATTAGGATTTCGTCTTGCACCGCTGCCGGATGGTCCTCGCGCACGTCCACAATGACGTGAGTGATCCCAAGCCTACGATAATACTCGAATAGCTCACGAGGGTTACGAAGACCTTGATACGAGATTAGCCCCTGAAACCCCGCGCGATCGAGCCACAGCTCGCGATCGATGCCCAGGCTGTCATGGGCCAAGTGTAGCAACATCCTTGCGTCTTCTGGGACGGCCTCTCCCAGTGCGACATACGATCGTCGATAGTCATCGAAACGCTTCTTGGCTCGACCCTCATGACCTGTCGCAATCAGGTCCATGGCGCTTCTGATTCGGTCGCCGCGAGAATCAAAGACTGGAAGGTCGCCGCCCCAAATCACTTGAAATCCAATCAGCGGAATTAACCCCGCTCGCGCCAACCAGCCTAGTTTCCACATCTTGACGATCAACGCGCCTGTCGCACAGGCCAGTACCGGCATGAATGTTTGGAGGTTTCGGTCAACGTTGAATGTCATACCCCACGCCAAAAGTGCGCCTGATCCAATCACCGCGACCCTGGCTGTGTTGCCTCGATTTTGGACGAATAGTAACCCTGGTAACATCAAAGTAAACAAAGATCCAAAGTAAGGAATGTCCTTGATAAAATAGTGAGGCTTAAACGAAAAGGTGAAAAATAGTTCTAAGGCGTGCCGAAGCTTCTCGAGCATTGTTCCAGTCGGCACGCGAGTGGTATCCTCGTAGAGGTGGGCCACATACAGCCAGGCATTGGGGAATTGCGGCGTACTATTGACAAATGTCCGCTGCAGGAACGGATACACAGGATTATGGTAAAAGACGGTGTTCTTGATGAAATGAGGTGAAACCAACACGGCTGTAACCGCGACCACAATCGTGGGTGCCCACAGTAGGTCGCGCCGATGGCGCAATGACTCGACGGGTCGCGCCTGTCGAATTTCAATGTACCAATGGCTGAGCCAAGCTGCCGCGAGTACCAGTGCGGTCGGTGCAATCAGATACGCCGCTTGATATTTGGTCAACAGTGCGCCGGCGAACGTAACCCCCAGCAAGGCACAGTTGCCTTTCGAGAAGTCTTTACACACCTGTAGCGTTGCGAGCACGATTGCTATGGAGAAGAACGCAGCTACGTGATCAGCGGCGCCGCCAAGATTGCTGTCTGAGGCAAAAATGCCTGGAAACAGCAGAATCGCAACCCAGCCCGCCCGCGTGCGAAAATCTCCAACCAGCCGTTGCACGGCGGCTGACACACCGACCAATGTCCACAGAAACAGGCAAAATTCCAAGTGCAGAGCCAGCATCCAATGCTGCGCCGCATGCAGCCCTGGTACAATGAATCCCCACGTGAATAGAATACTCGCGAGGTGCGGAACGCAGGTGTGGTATAGGGCTACAAAGGGAATAAGCCGGCCTGTGCGAGCGTAATCCTCGGCGATCCTCATATGGACCATTGACGCATCAGTGCTGATTGTCTCTGGTGTCAAAACGCCCAAGTAAACCAGGCCCACGCAGATCAATCCGAATCCGATAACCACCCACGATAGCCAGTTGTAGCGAGCTTCGGCTGCCGCGGCCTTGGCTCGGCGAAGTAGCAGACAGCCGTCGTATCCGCCTATAGCGAGCATGGTCAGGGGTAGAGCTATGGCAAAGCTCGATTAAAGAGCCCGCATGCCCCACCCAGATACATTCCCATGACGAACCCGACCGTGCCAACTGCCAGGCTCAGCGCGGCAGACTCCAATGCGGTCAGCTTATCCACCCGAAGCAAGCGCACCAGCACGAATTGACCGAAACTCATGCAACTGATCGAAAATAGACCAAGCCACGTCCAAAGCATGAGGATGGACCAAAACAACCAATCCTGAATCGGGTAAGAATCGTTGACAGCTCGTGTGAAAATGACCGTTCCGGCCAGCCCCACGCACAGAACCCAAACCGCGCCGACTCTGCGACTGGCCAGCTGCGATCGAATGAAGCGCCCGAGCAGATTCACGCGAAAACTATTATCTCAAGAGCCAACGTGAGTCGAGCTGAATGCCAAAATGACGCCTCGAACTTCGAGGTCGCACGGCGGCAGGCGCACAGACCCACAGTTCGCGGCTGATCCTGGTACCGGCCGCAAGAATGGCGTTTTGAAAATTCGACTCCTGTGCCATCATATTGGCGCCTCAAGGAACCTAGCGTGGCCAATCACGAGTGCGATAATAACCTGGGTCCACCATCGAACCCCCGATCAGCCACGGAATTTGAACTGCGGGAAATGCAGCGACGTCAGGCTCGAATTGCTCAGTTCGATAGCATTGCGGAAGTGCGGGCCCAGACACTCAATCGGCACGCGTATTATACGGCCAACTTGCAAAGGCTCGTGGCGAGTTTCCTGGTTCCCAGTTCCCGCGTTCTCGAAATTGGCTGCGGCCTTGGCGATCTGCTGGCCGCCGTTGCACCGCAAAACTCCGTTGGCATTGATATATCCCCACGCATGGTTGAGCAGGCGCGCGAGAGACATCCTAACCTGGACCTTCGTGTGGTGAACGTGGAGACAGACCCGCTTCCCGAAGGGCCCTTTGATGTAATTGTCCTTTCGGATACGATAGGCCTGTTGGAAGACATCCAAGTAGCCTTGGAAAGGCTACGACCACTTTTGGCCGCCAATGGACGGCTCATTGTAACTTACTACAGTTTCCTCTGGGAACCAATGCTGAGGCTTGCCGAATTGATTCGTCTGAAGACCAAGTGGCCCGATCAAAACTGGCTATCGATGTCAGACCTTGCGGGTCTTCTTCATTTGTCGGGCTATGAAGTATTTCGACGAGGCACCGACGTGTTGCTGCCAGCGCAGGTACCTGCGTTGTCTTTTGTCGCCAATCAGCTGGGCGCCAAATTGCCGATTGCCCGTGAATTGGCGTTGGTAGATTATTTCATCGCCCGCGCGCTGCCTGAGGTCATCGTTGAACCGCTTCCAACCGTGAGTGTGATATGTCCATGTCGCAATGAAAAAGGCAACATACGCGAAGCGGTGGCACGTACGCCGCTAATGGGTCCCCGTACCGAGCTCATCTTCGTTGATGGGAATTCCAGCGATGGCACGGTTCAGGAGATCGAAGGGGTGATGCGGTCATATAGCGGGCCACTCGAGCTGCGCCTGGTGCATCAGGGGGATGGCAAAGGTAAGGGAGATGCGGTTCGCAAAGGTTTCGATGCCGCCCACTATGACGTGTTGATGATTTTGGACTCGGATCTTACGGTTCCACCCGAAGACTTGCCAAAGTTTTATCGTGCCCTGGTGACTAACAAAGGGGAGTTCATCAATGGCGTACGTCTGATATACCCAATGGAAGGCGAAGCCATGCGGTTCTTGAATCTCTTGGGAAACAAGTTCTTTTCCGCGACATTGTCATGGGTCTTGGAGCAGCCGATCAAAGACTCATTGTGCGGAACCAAGGTGTTGCGGCGCAGCGACTACCGGATAATTGCCGATAATCGAGCTTATTTCGGCGAATTCGATCCCTTCGGCGATTTTGACTTACTCTTTGGTGCAGCCCGCCTCAACATGCGAATCCTGGACCTACCGGTCAGATATCGTGCCCGCACCTACGGAGAGACGAAGATCAGCCGATTCAGTCATGGCTGGCTGCTGCTGAAGATGACGGCCTTCGGCTTCAAGAAGCTGAGGATGGGAAACTGACGCTTGCTTAGCGTAGTCACAATCGAGAGGACAACGTGGAATCGTATGAGCTGACGCCAGATATGTTGAAGGGGCTGCCGCAAAGCGGTCCTACCGATCCCTTGAAGTACTATCGGCATCCAATGGTTGGCTGGATCTACCGCGAACGCATCAATCGTGGCCTTCGCCTGTTGCCGAACAGGCGTTTTGAGCGGGCACTTGAGGTAGGATACGGCGCAGGTGCCGTATTGTTGGCGCTCGCCAATGGCGCGCACGAGCTGCATGGAATCGACCTTGACGCCGATCCGAGCCTCTTGACAGAGTATTTCGCTGGCCGAAATTGCCAAGCCCAATTGCATCGGGGCAATGTTTATGAGTTACCTTACGAATCGAACTTCTTCGACCTCGTCGTATCCTTCTCGGTATTCGAGCATTTGCAGGAATACCAACATGCACTCGGCGAGGTGTATCGAGTGTTGCGACCGAAGGGTTTGTTCTTGCTCGGCATGCCCTCGGTCAATAAGTTGATGGAAGCTGGCTTCTTTGCCATTGGCTACAAGGGAATTAATGAACTTCACATTACCAGGCCGGCCGATGTCGAGCGCAGCCTGCAAGACACTGGGTTTAAACACATTTCCGCCAATCATCTTGATTATCCTTGGCCGTCGCCACTCGGCTTGCGACTCTATTACAATTGGTTACTCGAGAAACCTTGAGGACTAACGAGACTCCTCCCAGCCGGGACCGTCGAGCTCACAGCTCTACCTGCTTTTTCCCGCGCTTGGCAAGTCCCTGTCCCACAGTTCATCGATGATGATGCCGGCACCAGTGATCATCCGAATGCGCATAGACTCAGGCAGTCGTTCAACAAAGCCGAAGTGTGACCTGACGTAAACGGAGAAATCGCCGACATCATTGGAATTGAGCAGGACCCATCGGGCCTTTGATTTTTGAAGCGCCCTTATCTGGTTCATGTAGTCGCCGCGCCAAATGGCGTCCCACACGACCATACTGTGCCAATGAGGGTTAGTTTGTCCATTGTGGGCCGGTAAGAATTCAAGATAGGGAACAACCAGCCCCCCAGGTCTGGATGCCACCAATGCATTCAATTCACCGGCGGCCTGCCAGTCCTTCGCTGTCGGTAAATAGTCGGAGGCCTTTAGTGGATGATTCCAGACAAATAATGATAATCCGAAGAGTAATCCCCAGCGTGTTAGGTACCCCCAGGCGCCGCTTCGCTTCGCAACATCCGCCACCAGGAAGGCGGTTACGGGACCAACCAATGCAACCATTGGCATTAAATTGTTCAGGTAACCGCCGGCTTTAGCATAGGGCAATAGCGACGCGGGCACGGCCACGCACAGAGTTCCTGTCCAAAGCACGCTCCGCTCGCTGAGGATGCCTCGTAGGCCCAATCCAAGCACAGCAATTGGAATTGCAATACTGAACGGGGCAAATTCCCAGACGTATCGCAGTCCCTCGACTAGGCGCGCATCGTCGACTTTGTGGTTCTCTAGGCTGGATATCGTCCAAAACCAGAAGCCACCGTCGGATGTCCACTGAAGCAAGCCCAGCGTTAATAGGCATGTTCCAAAGGTAATTGCAGATAGCTTGAAACCCAGCATCGGTTCGCGAATCATCGCGAACAGGCACGCCCAGCCCACGAAAAATGCCGCAGTCTGCTTCGTGTATATGGCTGCCGAAAAAAGCGCTGCTGCAAGCATGACGCTTCGCGGGTTGGCTCGCCGCTCGCTAATTTGCGCTATTCCAAGCAGTACCAGCGCCAGCATCATGGTGTCAACGCGCACCAGGTCATACCACTGCCCAATCACCGGATAGCCGCAGGCAACTGTAGCGACGGCAAGTGCGCCAACCGCAATTGCAAGGCTGCTTCGATTGAGATGTCGATAAAATTCACGAAAGAGTGCCGAGCACAACAGCCCAAAAAAGGCGACAGATAAACATCGCCCAGTCCAAAAATCCAAGTGCAGAACGCCCACCAGGGCGAGCAATGCCGTATGCGCCGGGGGGTAAGGAAGTGGTGCCCAAGCTGGGTCAACACGAGAATAGAGCGGCAGCCCATGGATCAAGCGATAGGCTTCGTAAAGGGCTCCTCCTTCACACCACTCAAGATCGATTGGATAAAACATTCTGGCGAAGAAGACATACACGAGAACCGAGAGCGGCCAGAGTGCCCAGGTGGTGCACAGAGATTCAATAGCGAGACGCAGCGGGTGAACTCTTTCGCCCAACCAATGAGACCAGGGCCGCACCGCTGCACGCATGGCCCCGCTGATACCCTACCGCTATGCAGTGTCAAGGACTGAGGGCTGAAATGCAGGTTCTCAGAGGGTGCTGTGGCACCCAGCGCATTTCGAGGGCCCCTCTCGGCCTGTCCGAGAGCATAATTCTGCTAGACTCGCCGGCATGGTGAATCTCTACGCTACATACGAGGGCGATCTAAGATGCTCGGCGGTTCACGGCCCGTCAAATAAGCAGTTGGTGACCGATGCCCCAGTAGACAATCACGGCCGCGGGGAGGCGTTTTCGCCTACCGACCTCGTGGGCGCGGCTCTGGGCTCATGCCTAATGACCGTGATGGGTATTGAGGCACGCAAAAGGCAGGTTGACCTGGTGGGCACGACGGTCCATGTCGTAAAGGAGATGACCACCGAGCGCCCTCGTCGCATCGCACGTCTAACGGTTGACGTTACATTTCCGGCACAAGCCTCCCAAACGGCGTCAGAGGATGTGCGTCGTGTACTTGAAACCATTGCCGAGCAATGCCCGGTGAGACTCAGCCTGTCCGATCGGGTAGATGTGTCCATGAAATTCTGCTGGTCGTGACGACGGCGAAACCCTGTCCAATGGCTCAGGTCGATAATCAGACGACTCGTACACTACCTCAAAGCGGAGGCTGGGCGTTTTTCACCAGATCGAGGAAGTAGGCATTAAACCACTCGCCGGCTTGAGGCGCACCTTTGGCGCTGTCGCCGGATTGGCAATTGGCGTCGAAGCGTGGTTGAGTCGGATCGGAGACGCCGTCGGATTCTCCTGGAGGTTTAACCCAGAAGTAAGCGTCAACCCCCGATTCCTGAGAAACGCCGGGGCGTTCACCCAGCCCGGCGCCCTTGACATTACACCATGAGCCCCACTTTCTTCGAAGCCCACCCTTGCCATTGCGCGACGTGTCGATGATGAAGTGTTTGTGCTTGATTCCGTGTCGATTCAGCGTGTCCCGCAGCCGGTGGACGTAAGTAATTTCGTCAGGACAGGGATCGCTCGGCTCGAGCTTTTTACCGTCGCGACCGCTCAGCGTATTGAAATTCGAAACATTGGTTGCAAACCCACGGATCTTGTCAGTGCCACCCGCCATCAGCAAGACCTGCTTGAAGATGCCGACAATTCGCGAGCGATTGTCATCCCAGCCGAGCCAGCCTGCATGAGCGGCGTCCAGATAAATACTCACGTTAGGCAGCGACAACCTGGATATCGCGTAGGCCACCGATTTCATGTAGGTCTCCCGCGAGGCGGCACATTTAGGCACGCCCAAGTTGGTGGCGAGGTTTGCCAGAGAGTCGGGCTCCACAATTGCCACGATCGGCTGACTCTGATGTGCCTGAAATTGCGTTCCAATATTATCGATATACTCGGTTTTGTAGCGAGATTCGCCGTCTTCCTCGACCTTAAGTTCGCCTGCAGACGACTTGGCCGAGCAATCACGATTGGGCAAATCATAGACCACGAACACGGTTAGAGTCGGTTTGCCATTCTTTAGCTGCTGTTGCTGGGCGTCGTCCAAATACCGAGAGACTGAGGCAGCCTTAGCAATGCTGTCGAGCCAAATTGCACTTGGATAGGACTCGACTTTACGAATTGCGGCCGCGGCCGCGGGCGATGCCTGGGCGGCTGCGCCCTCAGCCTTTTGCACATAATCCGGATTGATATAAAAGTTGACATTTTCGAACGGATTGCCCTTTTCCGGTTCCGTCGAATTTCCCGAACCCGCTCCGCGTGAACCACGCGAAGCCCCTCCACAGGCGGACTGCACTATAAATACTGACGATAGGGCAAACATGCGAAGATTCATAGACGATCACTCCTTTGGAAGACGCAATTCGAAGTCGATAAAACGCTAACTCATTCAAAGTGTCACTGCCACTCGGATCTCGGGAAAAATGCGTAGACCTATGCGTATTGGGTAACAGCTGTCACAGGGATACTTGATGGTCCACGTGCCGCCGTGCCAAAAAAATACTAATAATGGATCCTTTTTCGCCAGTGCCGCCGACGTTGATACTTGTCTTAGCGCGCGTTTGAGCGCAAATTCTGGCACAATAAGCCGATGAATTCTCGGGAACCGTCCTTTGACAAGGCTGTGATTGCGGTAGTGGGCTGCGGTGCGGTGGGTCAATTCTACGCAGCCCAGCTCATCTTGGCCGGGCACGATCTACGATTATTGGCGCGTCGCGATGCTGACACGCTAAAAAGACGTGGACTTGTGGTTTATCAAACTTCAACGCCGCAGATCAAGAGCAGCAACCTGCATTCAATGTTGCAGATTTCGCCGGACCAATTCTGCGTCGCAACTGAACCTGAACAATTGGTTCGGTCTTCGCAGCCAGATTGGGTGCTCGTCGCGCTCAAGACAACCGCCCTTGGACAAGCGCCGAGGCTCGTCGAACCGCTGTTGGGACCAAAAACGAGCATCGCAATCATGTGTAATGGTCTCGGCATTGAAGATCGATTTGCAGAATGGTTCGGGGCGGAGCGAATCTTCGGACTGTTATGCTTCATCGGAGTCAATCGCGACGATGAAGGCATCATTCGACACGTGGCTTTCGGTCATGTTGCAGCTGGGCACTTTCAGGACAATCGCATTCACCGCGAGCGTCTGGCGCGGCTAGTCGAATCCGCTGGAGTTGTCTGTGAGAATACCGAATCCTTGTTGGAAGCGCGTTGGCGTAAGCTATCTTGGAACTTGCCATTTAACGGTTTATGCCTGCTTTACAATTGCACAACGGATGAGATTGTCGGCGACCCAGAGCGGCGTGCCTTCGCGCAGCAACTAGCCGAGCAGGCCGTTCTAATTGGCAATTTGGACCTGGCGGCACATGGACAAGCGGTAAGCATTGAACCAGGTTGGGCGGCTCTGCAATTGAGTCGCACCGACACGATGGGTGCCTATGCGCCCAGCACGTTGCTCGACGCGCGGGCGGGACGACCGCAGGAAATCGACATGATGTTTCTCGAGCCCGCCCGGCGCGCCAAACAACTGGGTGCTCCGGCACCGGCACTGCTCCGACTACTCACCGAACTAAACGCCAGCGGTTTGCTCTAGCAAAACGTTCTAGAGATCTGGCGGCTGGATGCGGATGGCAAGGTTTAGCACCTTGTCGCCTTCAATATAAAGAATGCTGGCTTTCGCCAATTGATCGATGACTGTGCGTGGGCAACCCGTTTCGCCCATCAGCTTGTCAATCGGGACAATGGCGTGCGTCAAATCTACGATTTTCTGAAGGGGCGGCTTTAGCCCATAACGCATGCCGTGGCCGCTTTCATTACGTACCAAGCCCTTTTCCGGGTCGAGGAAAAGGCCGTCATTTTGTTTGTTCCGTTCACTCCACTCTTGGGTAGCGGCCCTCAGCCGTTTCAGATAACTCCCGGGTTTAATGCCGCCGATTCCGTTAAAATGATAGGCGACCTCGTTGAGGGCTTCATCGCTGAAATGCGGGTGCAGCCAGCGGTATTCAGGGAAAGGCTCGATGCGCTCCCAGCCAAAGTCCGCATAGGTCTTGAAATAGGGGCTGAAGCGGTCGATACGAACCGGATTTACCTCGTTGGGAGGCTGAAGATGCGGAATCTTGTCGAACAGCAGTAACTGCTGGTCGTAGTCTTCAGACTTTTCTCCAGGAATTGCACAGAGCAAATTCCAAAGTACGTTGATACCCCGCTCACGGCACCATTTCAGCAAGGCCAAATTGCGTATCGTGGTCACTCCCTTTTTGAGCAAGGTAAGTAGATGCGTGCTCAGACTTTCGATTCCGGGCTGCAAAGTCGTGGCGTTGGCTCGTTTCAGCGCGACGATGTCCGTCTCGGCCATGTTTGATTTGACTTCATAGAAAAGCGCTGGATTCTTTTCGAATTTTCCAAGATCCACCATGACCGTGCGCAGGTGTTCGCGCGACATAATTGTGTCGGTTGCGAATAGATTACGTCCATAGCGATCCCATAAGGTTCTAATCTCGCTGACCACTCTTTCGTTCGATTTAGCCGTAAAGTTCATTTCAACCCCATTAAGTCCACAAAACGTGCAATGATTCTTCTGCCCCCACCAACAGCCGCGCGAGCTTTCGAAAGTCAATGCTAGTTTGGTACCCACAGCAAACTCCCCCGCTTCCTTCAGGAACTGCTCGTATTCCGGTACCGGCAGGCTGTCGAGTTCGGGTGCCTGATGGCCTTGCAAGAGATGTCCCTTCGGCGGGTTGCTGCGGCTCAGAGTCAATAGCGCTTGTTCACCGAAGCCACTGACGGCGTAGTCGATGTCCGGATACCCCTCCAGTACCCGCAGCCCCATGGGTTCTGAGCAGGCTGCCCCACCGAGGACGATTTGAATCTTGGGGTATACTTGTTTGATAAGCCGAGCCAGCCATAGTGAGGGCAACAATTGGTTGAAAGAGGTGGACATCCCTACCAGGTCAGGTTTCTCAGCTTCGATTCGCTCCAGGCAAATCTTGCCAAGCACCGCCAGCGCCCGCGCTCGTTCGTCGTGGGGCCCGTAGAGTTGCGACAGCAGCGCTCCAGTTTCAGTATTATTCGGTGTGCCGTGCAGTCCTTCGGCGAAAAGCAGTTCACCCTTCAGACCGCTAACTGCATTCGTAATCAAGCAGTATTTGTCTTCACCGATTAGGCGCGCAAAATCAAAATGTAAGTATGCTTCAGTGCAGTGGATGTTTCGCGAACGTAGCAATGTAGCTAACTGCGCGACGGCCAGCGACGATAGGGTTAATGGCTGAAATGGTGGGCACAGCATCAGCACTCGCTTGGCGGCAACCGCAGCATCTGACACCGATTCATCTAGACTAAGCTGGTCGGGGCCGATCACCTTTAGTAGCAAAGACGGCATAGCCCTCAATATAGCTCGGCTTACGGGTTCACCAGGGCAATT
Organism: uncultured delta proteobacterium; assembly: GCA_963835565.1. Classification (GTDB taxonomy): domain Bacteria; phylum Myxococcota_A; class Polyangia; order Polyangiales; family Polyangiaceae; genus FEN-1139. The sequence continues at coordinate 120,491 of CAWIGY010000031.1, read as the reverse complement.
TGCTCCGTCGCTTAGACACGAGCCCCGGATACGACCATGATTCAGGGCGGGTTCCCCCCGGAGACTGATGCGTTTCCGTAAGTCAACTTCGGCGTGAGAAATTGAACCAGAAAAGCTAGGGGAATACCCATGAATTCAGGCCCAAACGCATGGGTCGCTGCGAACTAGTTATTAAAGAGGCCGGTAGATTCCCGCTAGGTGCAGGCCAGCATTAGCGGTATAAGGCGACCATGCCTCATTTTTCGCGGACTTTCTCAGTAGCAACTCAGGAAAAGCACCAGATAGTCGACGTCACCACGAATGTGAACGCCATTTTGCGTGAATCGGGTGTTCGAGAAGGACAGCTTACCGTGTTCACTCCGCATGCTACGGCTGCGATTGCCATCAATGAAAATGACGATCCCAATATTGGAACCGACTTTATCTGCGCACTGTCCAAATTGGTTATCGAACACGATGGCTGGCTGCACGATCGCATCGATAACAACGCCGCGGCGCACATCAAAAGCGCGCTGACTGGACCGTCGGAAACGATACCTATCATTGGGGGTCGGCTTTGCCTAGGAACCTGGCAAAATGTATTCTTTTGCGAATTCGACGGACCGCGACACGAGCGTCGGGTAATTATATCAATCGTGTCGTAAGCAGATGAATTCCCGCACCCAGCGTCTCTTGCGTGAATTACCGGCGCGCTTTCGTGACCCCGACGACTTGCCGTTGAAGATCGCTTGGCTGATCGCGTGCGTGGCGGCACTATACTTGGTTTGGAGCTGCGCGTATCCCCCATTCATCGACGCGGCTAACGTTGCGTACTCCGGCGAAGTCATGCACGATCTTTGGCGCGGAGGGTCAATCTACGGCAAGTGGTACGCGTTTAGAACCGGAGCTGTCAGTCACTTGGCATTTTACCGCGCCTATCATTACCTCAGATACTTATTTGCTCCTGTCGTTTGCATCAAAATATTATCGTCAATTGGGGTTCTGGCGTTGCCGGTGGCGATGCACGGGCTCTTGCGCTGCATGAAACTCAGCGCATGGCTGAGTCTTCCGGCGTTTGCTTTGGCGTTCAATACCAACCTTAACATGGGCTATTTGCCGTTTGTCATTGGACTTCCATGCATACCATTGGCCTTAGCGTTGATTGAAAGAAATGCCATAGAGAACCGCATTTGGCGCTGGGGACTGCTGGGCGCAATCGTACTTGTGTCGCCTTGGATTCATTTCTTTCTGACAGCAATCCTGGTGCCCATGGTGACAATTTGGTGTGCCTTGTGCCTAAAAGGTCGGTCGAGGCTTTGGACATTGGTTGCTGCATTCGGAGTCACGAGCCTAATCGGCTTAGTATTGTTTCCGCGGGGCCCGATCCCAAAAATAAACCAGATATTTCAATGGATTGCATACGCCGAGCATTGGGACCAGCTAGATCGCGACGTTCTGCAGTGGACGCTAGACGGCGCAGCGGCCCTGTCATTTCCGTGGCTGCTCTTGGCTTTCGTGGTATGTTTGGTGTTGACACAAAAGACGCCCAGCGCCGAGCGAGGACTTCGAGCTTCGAGGGCCTCAGTCATGGCGTTGACATTATTTCTTGGTTACCTATTGGGTCCCGAGTTCATCAGCTGGCCCGAGCCGGCCTGGGGCTTTGGAACCAGGCTCGGCATCGCGCTAGCCTTGATGCTCCCGCTGATCCCCACAACTTCGGCAGTCGGTTGGCGCAGGTTTGCACAATACTCCCCTTGGGTCGCCTTCACGGCTTGGCACTTGGCAGCCCTGGTGGGTCCATTTCGCGCCTATGACGTGGCGACTCGTTCCTTATCGTTGCTAAGCTCAAGCGTTCCGCCTCATTCGAAGATACTGCCCATGTATGGGTCAGAATGGATGAAGGACCCGGGGCGCTATTCCTTTGGAGGTTTCACCGGCTTTGCTTTTAAGCACGTAGGCAAGTGGTTGGCCGTCGAAACACAAAGCCTGCAACCGTGGTCATTTTGCGATGCGGGCTATCACCCCATTAAATGCGTCGAGCGCCTCAGTTCACCGAGTGAGAGTAGACTTAGCAGAATCACGGTGGATATGCTTTTTGCCTACGATTTCCTGCTCGTACAAGAAAACGCGCCGAATGTGCAAGAACGGCTGGATAATCTGCATCTGGTTCTGGTCCGGCGTATCGGACAATGGTCACTGTGGAGTCGGGCATCGAACGGGGCGCACGGGACCGCGGGAGGCTGAGAGTAGCGATGACGATGGACGCGTCAATTCTCTGTCAACTCGACGATCGCTAAGGTTTCCATATGGTGCGTTTGCGGGAACATGTCGTACACGGTTAAGTCTTCTATTATGCCGCCGGCGGCCACGAGGTATTTCAGGTCTCGAGCCAGCGTCACAGGGTCGCAGGCGATAAGGACCGCGATTTGGGGTCGTAATTGCAAGGCCAGTTCCAATACGTCTTTGGAGCCACCCCGGGGCGGGTCCAATAATACGAGATCAAACTGACGTCCACTGTGAACGAATGATTTCAGGAGTGCTTTGGCATCACCCACTTGAAAACCATCGAAGGGTAACCCGCGGTCGCGGGCAACGCTGCGGGCTGCCAAAATTCCTGCCGCGATGCAGTCAATCGATTGCCCAGTAAGCCCCGCCGCCAACAGGGGCAGGGTGAAGTTGCCGGCGCCTGCATAGGCATCGACAAAGCTGTTCAAATTGCGCAAAGTCGCGGCCCGCACCACGGCCTGCACCAATAAGGAATTGATGCCCTGATGCACCTGCGTGAAGGCGGACCCCGGGACCGAGAGCACAATATCACCCGGCAAAGTGTAGCGTTGAATTGATTGGTCGTCATCCAAGCCCCCGGCAACTACAATTTTTGTACCTTTCGGAAATAGCGACTCAAATGCTGCGCTTGCAATTGGATAGTCGGGCTTGGGCAAAAAGTCGGACCAATGTCTTAGGCTCAAGGCTCGCGGCACGCAGTTCGATCTGATCGCAAAGCATTCAGCAGTCGCCGGCCTTTGGGTGTTGCCTTCGCCAAATGAGCCAGCGTCGAATTGAGGGAAGGTTCCGCCACCAAACAAAGATCGACCGGCACTATTTCGTTCGACCGAAGAGACAAGAAGCCTACCTTGCCATTATGATCGACGTGGAGCCGCAGCCGCGACCGATAGGCAAAGCCATCTTCTAATTGGACGTATCCAATTGAATCGAAGCTCAAGGGCGTGCCGCCGACTCGGCGCAATGCGTCCCTGAGTATACAAAGTTTGGCCTGCTTTTGCCCCTCCAGCGATAAATGCATAAAATCACAACCGCCGCAGCGCCAGGCCCAAGGACATGGTGGTTCGATTCGATCGGGCCCCGAGCCAAGAATGCGGCCAATACTGCCGTGGTTAGCCCCTTTTCTGCGCGTCACGTTGCCAAGTTCAATGCGGTCGCCTGGTGCTGAGCCGCCAACGAACACGAACTCACCATTTGAAAGCCGTCCCAGGCCGTCCCCGCCGGGCGCGATGCGGTCTATGCGCACAACTTCCGCTGCTCCTATCCCGCGCATTATCCCAACTTTTTACGATAAGCGATCCAACGCATTTCCATCGGGCTCTTGCTTACCGGCAAGTCAAAAAGATCCTGTCCCGCGGTCCAGGCTTCGTACCACCCGGTAGGTGGCCATTGCTCGGCGGCAAGATGTTCCTTCTCGTATTCGAGCGTAGACTCATCGGACACACTTTCGAAGGGTAAATCGGACGCCGCTTCTTGAATTTCGCGACGGGTGAAGATGCAACACCACATTACTTGGCTCATAGCCTTCACGGTCTCGTCGGGCTTGTAGCCATCCATGGCGATAAAGACACTAAACAGCAGCACCCCTCCGGGAGCCAGCAGCCGATTAGCGGCCTCGAAAAGTTCCCGAACTTGCTGCGTGGTTCGAAAGTGTGAGGCAACCACTTCGGCGAGAAGCACGAGGTTATAATGGCTTTGAGGGGCGGGAAGTTCTGGGTCGAGGATATTGCCTTCAAAGACACGCACGGAAAGGCTTTCTTTTGCCACTTCCTCGCGCAAGACATTTGCCAGGGCTGGAGCGAGTTCGACGGCGTCAGTCTGAAAACCTTCACGCGCCAATGGTAATGTATTTCTGCCGGTACCCGCTCCCACATCGAGTACGGTTACTTCGCCGGGTATTCCCAGCGAGTGCGCCAGACCCATGACTTTCGCGTCGGGATAATGTCCAAACAATGGGGGCTCACGCATAGCGACCCACTCCGCGTACTCAGATTCAATGGTCGAGTGACGAATCGACATGTGCCAAGTCAGGCTTGTCTTGGGTGGCGGATCGGTCTCATAGGCCACAGCGACTCTAGAATAGGGTGAGGCATCGAAAGCCTGTTTGAGTGTGTCGCCCAGCACCTGCCGCAAATAGTCAAGTTCCGCGGTCGTAAAATGGCGTCCCAGGGCTGCCCAAGTTGCCCCCAAGCCCTGAACATAATAGTCAGCCATGCCCGGAACCGCCGGTAATAGAATTTCGGCTTTGGCCGTCAACCGGTTCGGTAGTTTCCGTATCATGGCTTGGCGCAGTACCGAAGGCTGCGTCTCGCGTAAGCTCTTTTTGGCGAAGGTAGGCTTGGATTTCTGACTCATGGCGGGCCGATGGTGCCCGAAAACTTCACACTATACAAAAACTACTGCAAAAACCTGCAAAATATGGGATTATAACCCACGGAAACACTGGTGCGTCCCCTGATTCCGCGCAACTTCGTACGGGTTGGCAAAGGTTTTCGCCGCATGCCGGCGGGCTTTCTAACACACAACCACAGTGTACCACCGGCATGTCCATTCACCGCTTAGGAGACAGTCAATTTAATAGGAAGTCTCGTCAATTTTTCGCAGACGGCCGGGGTGTCCAAGGGGCCAATTGCTACTCCAGAGAAAAATCCAGTCACGCTAAGCCGGCGGGGACCGGAAATTAGTCGAGAGCTTCACAATCATGGATAATTCGGATCCGACTATGGTAACGTCGTCACGTGCTAGGCCAGAAAGACGAAACTACCTCGCGTCAAACCGATATTGAAGTGGGCGTTTCATCCGTGGGTTCACACGTGTTGCATGACAGCAACGGCGTGGATCGCTCACTGATTCGCTCGAATTTGAAAAGGTCACCGACGGAATGCCTTCAAGCATTGGAAGAAATGCTGCAATTGAGTGAGAGCGCCCGCCGTGTTGACGAATCGGTTTGTTAGAATCATTGAAACGCTTTGTCTTCACGAAGTGCGATATATCGTGGTCGGCGGTGTGGCTGCGGTGCTACAGCGGGTGCCTATCAACACGATGGACTTCGATATCGTGCACGATCGCGAACCGGAAAACGTGCAGCGCCTATTGGCCGCTCTAGCCGTACTTGGCGTCACCTACCGAGATGATTCGCCCAATCTCACCCCTACGGAAGCCGACCTCTTATCAGCTCAAAGCCAACGACTGCGGACCGGTCGTTTAGACTTGGACATTATGGGCACCCTAGGTGAAGGGCTCGCTTATTTGGACCTGTTGCCCGACACGGACAAGATTGAAGTTGCCGGCCACGCCGTGGACGTGCTTACGCTCGAAAAGTTGATCGAAATTAAGAGAAAGCTGACCCGCCCCAAAGATCGCTTCGCATTGATTCATTTGGAGGCCACGCTCGAAGAGCGGGAGCGCATGCGGCATTGATAAGCTATTCTTGCACGCAATGGGACACTTCGCACGATTCGTCAAGAATGCTTCGCTCATTCTAACGTTGCGGGCATTTACCCCGACACTAACAACGGCGCATGCCGCACCAATCCCTTTGCCTGATGTTGAAAAGCGAGCGGAGTCGATCTTGACGAAGATGACCCTCGAAGAGAAGATCGACATGCTCGGCGGGGTCAATGGTTTTTACATTCGCGCCAACAACCGGTTAAAACTACCCGCGCTCAAGATGGCGGACGGCCCCCTCGGCGTGCGCAACTACGGGCCGTCCACGGCCTATGCGGCTGGAATTGCGCTGGCTGCTTCCTGGGATCCGGATTTGGCGAATCGAATTGGATCGCTGATAGGTCGCGACGCGAGGGCACGTGGTGTGCACTTTTTGTTGGGACCGGGCGTCAACATTTACCGCGCACCCCTGTGCGGACGTAACTTCGAGTACTTTGGAGAAGATCCCTACCTTGCATCTCGCGTGACGGTTGCTTACATACGCGGTGTACAGTCCCAAGGGGTGAGTGCCACCGTCAAACACTTTCTCGGCAATAATTCCGAGTTTGACCGGCATAGCACCAGTTCCGATATAGACGAGCGCACATTGCGCGAAATCTATCTGCCGACGTTCGAAGCCGCCGTTAAGGAAGCGCATGTAGGCGCGATTATGAATTCTTACAACTTGGTCAATGGCGTCCACATGACTCAAAATGGAGCGATTAATCTCGACATAGTCAAGAAAGAATGGGGGTTTGACGGCATTATCATGTCGGATTGGGACGCGACCTACGACGGCGTCGCGGCGGCCAATTCTGGGCTAGACGTTGAGATGCCTTCCGGCAAGTTCATGAATCGCCAGACCCTGATAGCTGCCGTCAATGAAAAGAAAGTCAGCCTCGCGACTCTGGATGATAAGGTCCGACGCATCTTGCGAAAGGCGATCGAGTTCGGTTGGCTTGACCACAGCCAAACTGATCTGAATTGGCCTTTATACAGTGAAGAAGGTCGAAAGCTGGCATTGGAGTCAGCCCAAAGAAGCTTGGTGCTACTCAAGAATGCCAATGGAATCCTCCCGCTGGATAAGACGAAGATAAAGTCCCTCTTCATTGTCGGACCGGACGCCTATCCCGCGGTGCCGGTGGGCGGCGGAAGCGCCCAAGTCCGGCCGTTTCACGCGGTCAGCTTCTTGCAGGGGCTTGCGGACTCTACTGCCGGAGCCGCCAGTGTTACCTATCGATCGGGCGTTGTCACCCTGTCGGAGGTCTTCGACACGTCGGAGTTTGCGACGGACATTGGACCGGCGGCAAAGCGCGGCCTTACCGGGGAGTATTTCGCCAATTTTGACCTTAAAGGCAGCCCAGCAGTCACACGCATCGACGAGCGCGTTCGGTTCTCCTGGGATCATGGCAATTCATCGCCCCTCGGACCCTGCTAAAGAGTATTCCGTACGCTGGTCGGGGTACTATGTGCCTCCGAGCACCGGAGATTATCGATTCGTTGCCGCAACTTACGGCCTCGATCATTATCGCCTATTGGTTGACGGCAAGCTCATCCTGGATCGCAGCCAGGAAAAACAGCCCTTGCTGGCAAGAACCATGCATTTGCTGGGTAATCGAGCCGTCAAAGTGCGCTTCGAATATGCCCATCGCGATCATCACGCTCAAATTAATTTAGGCGTGCGGCGCGCCGATCAATTCATCGACCCCGATGTCAAAGTCCTGGCTGCACGTGCCGATGTGGCCATAGTCTTAGCGGGTTTCGATCCGACCAACGAAAGCGAGGGCTATGATCGAACGTTTCAATTGCCCCCTGACCAAGACGAGTTGATTCGAATCGTGCGCGCCGCCAACCAGAGAACAATTGTGAGCCTCACCTCCGGCGGCGGTGTCGATATGCGCCGTTGGATTAATGATGTGCCGGCCGTAATCGAGACCTGGTACCCCGGTCAAGAAGGTGGAACGGCCTTAGCTCAGGTGTTGTTCGGCGACATTAATCCATCGGGCAAGTTGCCGGTTTCCTTCGAACGCAGTTGGGAGGACAGCGCCGTTTACCACAGCTACTTCCCCGACAGTCGAAAGCACATCGCGTATAGTGAAGGCGTGTTTCTGGGCTATCGACATTTCGATAAAGTGCCGCAAAAACCACTTTTCCCATTCGGATATGGGCTATCCTACACGCGGTTTCAATATGCTAGGCTGGCTGTGTCACCCGAGACGGTGGACCGCCTGGGCACGGTGACGGTGTCTTTCGACGTCAGTAACACGGGCTCTTGCGAGGGCATGGAGGTAGCGCAAGTGTACTTGGGAGAGGCGCATGCACGTGTGCCGCGACCGCTTAAGGAGCTGAAGGGATTTGCCAAAGTTTTGTTGAAACCAGGCGAGACGAAGCGCGTGAGCGTACCGCTCAATCAACGGTCGCTGTCCTATTTTGACGTGGGTACTCATCAATGGACCGCCGACCCCGATCAGTACTTGGTATACGTTTGCAGCTCATCTCAGAATATTGAACTTCGCGGAAAATTTACGCTGCATTAGGCTGGAAGGTTCTTGATGAAACGTTCATCCCGTGGGCGCGAAAACGCCCGAGGCTGCATGGGCCGTCGAAGTCTCCATCTGGATTAGGAGAGCTTAGCGGCACCGGCTGAGAGGATTCTCATTAGCGACCTTAAGGCAAAAACTCGTCGATCTTGAGTCAAGTTTTTCCGATGCCGTGTTCCGGGTCGGGCCCCGGAACACAAACACAATCAATACGTCGGAACGGACGAGCGGGTCACCTATGAAACCCAACGCACGGCGTGCCGGCATTTCAAATAGAAATAGCAGACATGGCGTCACCGGCCGGGAGAAGTCCCGTTAGAGTCTTATTCCGCGAGGTCAGAAAGTTTTGCTGCCGATCGAAAATAATTTCTGCTGGTTTTTTGCGGCACGGAATATTCATTTGATCATAGCGTTTGTCTCGCAGGGGCAAATAATTGCCGGTGAAAACTATACTGGCCTAGGGGCCGAGAGCCACTGGGGTTAGCCCTCGTGAATGCGAATGCCCCTTGAGGAAACCCAGAGTTCGTCTAATCGGTACATGAAACGTGACTGCACCCACCCGCGTAGTACAGTCGCTATCGATTCGGTGGGCCAACCGCCCGCGCTCTTATCAAGCAAATGCGTCAAGTTTAACCCAATCGAATGCTCCGGAGGAATCATGCGTAAACCGACACTCGCAACCCTGACTGCCATTGGTCTTGTCTCAATCATTTCGAGCCATGCAAAGGCTCAGACGGTGGCCAACTCGTTGCAGATCGGATTGGGTACTGATTTCGTCAGCTATTCCAATTTCACGCAGCGGGTAACGGCGCCGCCGTTGGTCCCGGCGGGGGCGCCTGGAACGGTCGATTACAAGTGGGACATTCACGAAACGCGATGGGGCGTCAGCGATCACAGTAACTTGAGCCTGGAAATCGGATACGGGCTCGACGATAGTTTCGTTATCGGCGGGCTGCTGAGGCTAGGTGGATGGTCCGGCTATAATCATTCGGAACAGGCAAGTTCGAACAACAATATCCAGGAGTCAACATTCTCGCTCTTCATTGGTCCGAAGCTTGACTACATGTTCTTGCCTGAATCCCGTGTGCGCCCATTTGTGGGAGCGATCGCCGGGTTAACTCGAGTGACGGACAATCAAACGGCAACCAGCGATCTCAATGTCACGACCACTAATGTGAACACGGGCTACACCGGTGTGGGGCTCTTCGGACGAGCGGGCATTCGCTGGTTTTTGACACCGGGCTTCAGTCTCGATCCAGCGTTTGTGTTCGGCTTTGCCAGCATGACCGGCAGTGCTCAGGGTATCCTGCGCAATGGCGCCTTGGTAGATGCGACCAGCTATGACTCCGGGTTGACCGGTTTCTCCTTAGGCCTCGGCGTGACCGCTTCAGGCTGGGTCGGTTTGTAGTCCAGCGATCAATGAGGCTAAGTAGTCGTTAGCCTCGGGACTGCCTTCGGCGGGTGCCCAAGGTGCAAAATCTTTGTCCGTCGTTGGATCCCAAGGTCCCGGTTTGACTTCGTAACAGACCGCGGTCTTCGAGAGCACGGCGATACAGTGCCAGACTCCCGGCGGCACATCGACGCCCAAAAGGCCGCCCGCACCGAGGATATGAGTTTCAACGACCGTTCCGGTGTCGTTAAAAACAAATAAAGCAACCTGGCCACGCAATACCAAAAACGCTTCACTCTTGGGTGGTGAACGATGTCGGTGCGGCGCACAGTAGGTGCCCTCGGCCAATGCATTCAAGAATCGATGTGGGTTGTCATCGGCACTGGAATGGAAATTGTGATTGGTGCGGCGTCGCGCCGAAGTTAGGGCGCGCTCGGTGACCTCGTCAAGTAGCGCCTGGTCAAGCCGCTGAATCCGCGAAATCATGACACGAGCGTAGCACGACCCAAGCGGCCTATTTTAGCTGCCGGCTCGACCACTCGTATGCTTCGGAATTGCCTCCGGCCGCGAACGAAGCCTTCTCGCCACCGTGGCGCGGGCCAATCTCGAAGCAAGACCGGGATTTTCTCGTCTTGTTGGCCGCCGGGGCCCCAACCCCAGCGGCGCAGTCCGTTAGCTTCGTGGCGTAGGAATTGATGCATTCTCAATCTGGACGTGTAAAGTTGCTGCGTGCAGGGTCGGGTCTTCCATTATTGTTTTGTCGGCACCGAGACTCTGTTAGCGTTGGCCATCATGCGCGCGATAATGGTCTCCGGTTTATTTCTGCTGGCGGCAACCGCCGTTTTCGGTTTGGGTTGCGACGAAAACAAAAACCAATGCCAACCAAAGCCGCTGCGAGCGTCGTGGCATCGACGACGCCGGTGCCCAGCGTGCCGGCAATTCCAAGCATGCAAGAGTCAAAGCCCGCGCCTCGACCGAAGAAGAACCCTGCGGATTGCCCCAAAATCGCGAGCGCCACATTTCCCAATGCGGACGTCGAGAGTGCCGTGCGCCTGAAGCTTCAAAAGAAAGACGGCGCTGTCACATTTGCTGACCTGTCAAGGCTTCGGACACTGAACATATCCCAGTCGAAGTTGACCGAACTCGACGTGTGCCTGTTTCCCCACATGAAAGAATTGAAAGAGCTTTTCATTGGTCCGGGTGAAGTTGATGACCTATCGGCAATTGCAACCCTGACCAAGCTTGAAAGCCTGCGCCTCAGCTTGAACCCAATTCGCGATCTGGAGCCGCTCTCGGGCATGACCAAACTGGACCGTTTGGACCTCGCGCACACGGAGGTGCGCGATTTGACCCCGCTCAAGACTCTCACGAGCCTTACGGAACTGCTGCTCGATGACACACCGGTGCAGGATGTAACACCGCTGGCCTCCCTGGAAAAACTCACGGTGCTGGTGCTGAAGAACACGCGGGTGAAAGACGTCAAATCGCTAAAAGCGCTGAAGGCATTGAAAACACTGGATCTGCGCGGTGCCCCAGTTGACGACACCACCGTGCTAGCGCGACCGGGGCTGCGAATTGATGAGTGAACAAGGGTGCAATGACTCTTGCAGCGGCCATGCATCGCGGTCCCGGCGCGCGAAGCCCTTCCGAAACTTCCGCGACGGTCCTAGGTATTGGTCCGGCAAAACATGGCTAATGGCGACCCTCTATTACTCGGAACAAACGCTAACAATGCGACCAACACAACTGAACTTGATGTGGACTTCGGTGCCCCCGGCCTAGAAGTCACGAACCAGGCGGGGCACGGAGTGACCGGGAATACGGGCGGGCAAGATTGCGCTGGAGTAAGCGGATTTTCCAATGCAGCCCAAGGTGGCCGCGGCGTTTATGGCCGCTCCGATGGTCCTGACGGCACAGGCGTGGACGGCCTATGGTCCTCTACGAATGAAGGAGTAGGCGTCGGCGTACATGGAAAATGCGACGGAGCCGGAGGCGCAGGAGTTTTTGGCGAGTCCACTTTATCGACTGGAGTGCGGGGCCAGAGCCAGCAATCCGACGCAGTGCAGGGAACAACGTCCGGGTTTAACAAGAGCGGGGTTGTTGGTGAGAACACCGGCAATACCGAAGTGATACTTCACCGCTTGAACGAACCTGGGGCAGACATTCGGGTATTCGGTGTGACGGGACGCGCGGATTCTTTTGGTGGCGTTGGTGTGCTCGGCGAGAGCGCGAGAGGCACGGGAGTTGTCGGCACGGGCGGTACCTACGGCGCCGATCTCAGCGGCGGCAAGTCACCTTTGCGTCTTCAACCATCAACCACAGTCGGAGCTCCCACCGGCGGCAGTCACGCGCGCGGTGAGTTGTTCGTGGACAGCCCGCCGCGACTTTGTCACGTGCGGGCTGTTGATTTTCCACGTGGTCCCTTGCAGCGATAGATCGATTCCAAATTGGACGGCGGACGCGCTGCAGATCCATTCCTCGAAGTGCAGCCGAGTGCGGACTACCCTGAATACCCATGCTCCAAAATGTGGCTGACGACATAGCGCGGTCGCTGCTAACCCCACTCGTTGTCTTGGGCTGCCTCCACCCGTCGGCGGGCTTGTGGCATCCACATTCTGCGAGTCCGTCTTGAACTGATCGAAAGTGAGACCCATTACGTATGACTGCGCGCGTTTGGCGGCTTCTACAATGTCGTTAGCGCGTACGCGCCAATCTCTAAGCGGCACGCACAGCCCGACGAACTCACTTCGCAGAGTCGCGGCGCGCTTTGCCCAGAAGCCGCCGCATTTCGGCTAGCTTGTTCTCAAGCCAGGACAACCGTTGCGCGGGAGTCATCGCGAGCCCGAGACGAGCTTGCCGGCTCTGGTGTCCTTCATGACCAACGTCAAACGTCGGCTGTTCCGGTTTAGTCGCCATTGCCATCGTTCCTTGCCAGTGCCCGCAATGCCGCAATGTCTTCGAGATCCCGCGGACGCCCGACGGATTCTTTTAGTGCAATTAGGTCAGATATGGCAATGACCTTCGCGGTGCAACTGTCTAGCTGTACCTCTACTGCTCTTTCGTAAACAGATTCGAAATCGAATGGCTCTCGTACAAACAAGTCTAGCTCAAACCCGGGGCGACCCGGACTCCACAGTGAGAACACAGTCAGACCCTTCTCTCGAATCCAGGATTCTCGGATTTCCGCATCGGCAAATTGAATCAAAGGCACGGGAGCGCGAGGGCGAAATCCCGTTTCACCGAGCGCATTAACGGCTTTCTCGAGGTTGGCACGATCTAGTTTTAGCACTAAATCCAAGTCCGCCGTGACCCGGAGATGCCCGTGCATCACAACAGCTACGCCGCCCACAACCAGGTACTTGACCTTGGCGATCGTTAGAGCGGCTAATGTGCGTTCGATATCTCCCGACACGCGTCCACGTTACCAGCTGACCGGCGCCGGTTCCACCTACGATGCCGAGGTCCGCGCGCGAGTGGAAGCCTGCCGTCGGCCACGGAACCTTGGTAGAAGTTAAAAATGTGGTAATACGCCTGCAAATGCGCATGATGGCGTCGGCATAGCCCCGTTACGAAAGGAGAAAATATGTCCAAGCTCCGCTTTAGAATTTCTATGTCGCTAGACGGTTTCGTTGCCGGTCCCAATCAGAGTGTGGAAAATCCCCTCGGCATCAGCGGCATGCGTTTGCACGAGTGGGTCTTTGCGCTCCGAGAGTTTCGCGCTATGCACGGTATGGAAGGTGGCGAGACCAATGAGCACTCGGCCGTTTTGCAAGAGTCACTGGCTAACATTGGGGCTACCATAATGGGGCGCAACATGTTCGGCGGGCACCCAGGTCCGTGGGACCCAGCAAAACCGTGGAGTGGTTGGTGGGGCAACAACCCGCCCTTCCACCACCCTGTCTTCGTGCTTACGCATCATGCGCGCAAACCCCTCACGCTGGATGGAGGGACCACTTTCACCTTCGTTAACGTGGGCATCCACGCCGCACTGGAGCAGGCACGTCACGCCGCGGCGGGGCTCGACGTTGCGCTCGGGGGCGGAGCAAAGTCGGCGCAGGCATATCTCAAAGCGGGCTTGGTAGACGAAATGGAAATTAGCCTCGTTCCCACACTGCTCGGCAGTGGCGAGCGATTATTTGACGCTGTGGGTGATAACCTGCACGGGCTCGAATTAGTCCGGACCATATCGACGAAACAGGTCACACACCTAAAATTCGCGCGGTCGCCGAGCGCGTGATTTGTGAGGGCGCGCAAATCGATCTCCCGTTTTGGTCCGGCGCCCCGTGGGAGGTCGGGTTGGCATCCACCGACACCACCTAGCCGGCGCAACCCAACAAGACGGCCAAGTCCCAGCCGGATATCGAGCAATGTACGTGCCAAGGACCGCATTGGGCGATGTATTGCTCACATTCCGAAGAATGCTTGGTTTTGGCCTTTTGTTGGGGGGACGGTTCCGGGGGCTGCTTTGGATCTCCGACCGGCCACGGCACATGTGCCAATTCAGTCCAAGATGAGGTTGACCGATCACAGCCACGACGAGTGCTCAGCTGGATTGGGTGCAGCGCTGCGTGCCTCAACTTGGACAACGACAGTCTAAAATATTGGCCCATGTTGAATGAATTGTGCGCAATCAACACAATAATGCCGGGTGCGCGCTGGGTCGATGGCCATCCGCGTGATAATATTTGAATGATTAGCTACTGGCTGATCACTCGAACCGTGCAAGCGACACCATCACCCACTGACTTTATCAGAATAACCCCTTGATTACGATAAGGCATGCGCATGACCCTTGATATCAACATTCGTAAGTCTGCTTTGACACTCACCGTTATTGTTATGGCCTACGGCTGCAGCGGTCAGTCAACTTCGGATACGTGCAATAGTAATAGCGTTGGGGGAGCGGGAACGGATCCCTGCGCCGCCACGGGGGGTGAATCGACCGGCGGAACTGCGGCGACCGGCGGCGCAATTGACATGGGTGGCACATCGTCAACGGGTGGCGCAGTTACTACGGGCGGTACCGTTTCCACAGGAGGCAACCCCGCTACAGGGGGCACAATCGCTACGGGCGGGATGATCGCCACTGGTGGCACGACGGCGACAGGGGGTAGCTCGAACGCTCCGGGAACATGCACGGTTGACACCGATTGCCCGGCGAATAGCCACTGCAGCAGTGGCACCTGTGAGTGTTGGGACACGACCGCGCTTATCTGCGCCGGGCAATGTGTGGGCGTCTTATGGGATAACAACAACTGCGGTAGCTGCAACACCGTCTGTCCTTCCAGCGCGCCGCGCTGCAACAGCGGCACCTGTGTCTGCGACAGTCCGCCCTGTGGCGGGACGGGCGGCGCACCATCTACTGGAGGAAGCCCGAGCACAGGCGGAGCGCCAGCCACTGGCGGCGCACCGGCCACGGGCGGAGCGCCTACCGGTGGCACGCCTGCAACAGGTGGTACCAAGTCAACCGGCGGTGCACCGGCTACCGGTGGTTCCACGGGCAATGCCGCTTGCACCTGGGATTCGACCGTCCGCAGCGGTACGTTCACTGAGTATTACTTTAGCCAAGGCGAGTCCATAACGAATGGCTACTATAAAACCGCCTGTGGCTATAACGGCACGGAAACGACAACAAACTCGTGGAACTCAGTGGACACGGTCATCAATATCGCGAGCACGAGTCCCGCCAGTAACACCTATTTCGCCGCGATCCCGAGCGAGGCTAATTCAACGACCTGGCCCATCAGCAGCTGCGGTGCCTGCATCGAGTTCACCGGCTCGAATGGGACCAAAGTCATTGCGACCATCATCGACGAATGTCCCACTAGCGGCGGCGCCAATCCACATTGCCTCGAGACGAACCATCTCGATCTAAGCACTTCCCTGTTTGGCGCAACGATGGTGCCCTCTGGCCAATCCAATACCGGAGGCGATCCATCCGGTGGAAGTTGGCAGTATATCGCTTGCCCGATTACCAACCATATCATGGTGGCTTTCAACAATAGCTACACCGGCGATATCTACATTCAAAACACGATCTTCCCCGTGAAGAGCGGCACGGCCAATAATAGCGCTCTGACCCAATCCACGTATGGTTATTGGTCAGCCTCGGGCGTAAACGATATGCGCGGGGCAACCCTGGTGCTCACAGACGTCGAAGGGCACACGGTTACGGGCACGATACCAAGCGGCGCAAGTGCCACCGCCACAGCGATCGATATCGGAGTCCAATTCCCGTCACCAGGATCGTGCTCGTTGTAGGAACCTGGCTACGATCCTAAGGACCTAACGGGACTCCTCCTAGCCAGAGAAGCCATGTTCGCTATTTCCATTTGAAATGCCGGCACGCCGTGCGTTGGGTTTTCAGTAGTGACCCGCAGGTTCACTACGCCCTTCGGGCGTTCCTCGCTGCGCGAGGACCGTCTGCCTCCGTGAAAATGTACAGCGTGCTGTACTTTTTCACTCCGGTTCGTTGCGATGTTTTTATTGTGTTGGTCGTCTGGGCCCCGGCCCAGCCAACTGCATTGCCGAAAAGTTGACTCAAGATGAATGAGTTCTGGGCTTTAGGGTCGCTAATACTGAAACGAGCTGCCCCCGATGAACTCGCGAAGAATGGAGGTTGGAGGTACTCGGTCCGGATACAGCGCAACAAAGCGATCCACCAGGCCGAGCAATCTAAAGGCTGTGAGCCAAGCCCTATCGCGTCTAGGTACTTCGAGCAAGTAGCGTTCAGCGTAAACTTTCAGCACGGCAATCTCGTAAATTAGAGACGAGTCGAATACTGCATCCGCGTGGTGCTGAAATGGGAATATATGCTTTCGTTCCCCCGCGCGCACACTATCCCAGCGCACAATTGTATCTGCCGCGTTGTAGCCCCGTGAATGTCGGTCTCGAACAATCCGGCGGATTAGACGTACATCGGAAGCGTGAAGTCGAGTCGCGCGATCAAATGGCAACTGCGCCAGAGGGCAAATGAACACGCGAAATGCCTCTTCTTTGCCGATTTGCGCCAATAGCGCCGGGTTCAGGCAGTGAATCCCTTCGAGCATCAGGACACTGTGGTGATCCACCTTCAGTTCGGGACCACCCCTCGGTTCGCTCTTGCCCCGCTTGAAGTCGTAATGCGCGGTTGTCACCGATTCACCTTTGAGCAATCGTGCTAGCTGCTCTTGAAATAAGTCCAAGCGCAAGGCTTCGAGGGCTTCAAAGTTATATTCACCCTGGTCGTCCTTGGGTGTCAGCTCCCGATCGCAGTAATAGTTGTCGAGCGATACTGCAATCGGATTCATGCCCAAGACCTGTAACTGGACTCGCAATCGCTTGATGAATGTCGTTTTCCCTGAACTCGAAGGCCCGGCGATGCAAACGATACGGGCAGCCTTGCCGCGGCCATGGACTTCGTCCGCAATTCGGCTGATGCGCTTTTCATGAAACCCTTCGCTGACGTTGATCAGCTCACCCACGTGACCGGTAATGCAGGCGCGGTTGAACGCGCCGACGCTGCGCGTATCCAGGGTTTCAAGCCAACGTTCCTGCTGCTGAGTCATCGAAATGGTTTGGCGCGATACGGCGAGCGCTTCTTCATTACTAACTGAGCCAGAGGCCTGAGTTGCGTAACGAAAGGGTTCAGCATCTTCCATCGTCGGCACGCGAGCGTCCGGCCCCAATTGTTCAGCGCGGACTAAAGGCCCGGCATTTTCAGTATTTTGGCTGGCTCGAACCGGGGCGTTCTTCCCATTTCCGTACAGCAATAACAGTCCGCCGCGGTCCGCCAAGATACGAGACCCGCTAGCCATGCGCGTACTAGCCAAGAGCGGCATCAATATGAGCGCATACACTCGACCGTATGTGGCAAGTGGCACGATAGCGTCTCGCCAAGTTGTCAAAAGCTCCACGGTATCGGACCATCCAACGCGGCGAAAGTACTCGATGGCTTCGTTGGCACCGACACCAATTTCGATCAAGGGTCGATCTTCAAGCACAAGTTGCGACATGGCTTGCTGTAATTGTTGGGCAAGCTCCTCGGCGCGCTGCTTATAACCGAGCCCCACCAGCACGCGGCGACCAAAACCCACCGAATGAGCGAGGCGCAGATCGCTATCCGGCGCTACGCGCTGTGCGGCTTCGAGCAAGAGTAGCGCCTGGGAAAGGCGATGAATTCGACCGCCTTCAAACGAGCTCAAAACGATAGGCTCGACTTCGGCGTCCCAAGCGACTCGGGTGGTCAGCGAGACAGGCCGTCGCCCTAAAAGCGCGGCGACCACGGGACTACCATTGACTTCTTGGGGCAAGACATTGAACAGCGCGGTGCCCGGCTCAGTAATTATTTGATCATCGCCCAACCGAAGCACTACCCGGGTTGGACGCGGAACCAATGTGGGGGCAAATGAATCGGTCGCCGACTGCAATGCGGAAGGTCGAAGCGTCGCCGGTAGATCTGACATCGTCCGACAAAGGAACAACGGTAAGCCTACCTGGTCAAGCAGAGAAAGCGCGGCCGGAGCCCAATCGGCGATTGTGTGCCGTCACGCCCGCGAATCATCCCCTCATTTCGAACGGATAAATTGGTAATTTGCCAAGAACCCATAGCATCTGGCAACGTCGGCGGCTGTGACGTTTAACGACTGACTTATGTCCGTATTGCAACGGGAGAAGCTGTTCGGAGGTTTTTATTCTGTGGGTCAGCGGGTCCCGAGCCCGCTGAATCGCATTTCGATTGGCAGGTTCGGCGTTGCCGGCTAATGACTGCTCGCCGTGTCAAAACAGCGTACGCTTCCCTGGATTGCCTTTGCGGCGGTTTGCTTCTTTTGGGGCACCACCGCCCCTGCCATTCGTGTTGCGGTTCGCTACTTCGCGCCGCTGCTGCTGTCCGGGGTTCGCTTCGCCGTGTCCGGCGCGCTGTTGTTGGTTGTGCTTTTGGCAATCGGTAAGGCTCCGGATAATTGGGCCGTCGCGATCCGGCGATCGATTCCGGGCAGCCTATCACTAGCCGTGGCCAACGCGCTCACGTGCGTGGGCTTTACCACCGTTCAGAGCGGACAGGGAGCATTGCTGCTTGCCACAACTGCACTGTGGATGACCCTCATTGATGGTCACTGGCCGTCGAGTAGCCGGCGCACGTCACCACTAGCATGGCTAGGTTTGAGTGCGGGGTTAGCTGGAGTAAGCCTGCTCTTAGACTCGCCGAGTTTGTTGCTCGGTTCGTCGGTGGGCACATTGATTCTGCTATTGTCCTCTTTCAGTTGGGCATACGGTTCGGTCTGGCAATCTCGGCACGCTTCGCATCTGCCGCCGATGCTGGAAGCCGCCCTGCAGATGCTGCTCGCATCGGCATTTCTTCTACCCAGCGCTGTTCTTCTCGGTGAACGTTGGAACCCAGCGATTCCCGCGAGCGGGTGGATGGCGTTTATCTTTCTAGCGCTCACGGGCTCGCTGATTGGTTTTGTTTGTTTTGTATTCATACTTCGGAATTTGCCACCCCGAATCGTTGGGCTTTACACGTACGTCAACCCGGTTGTGGCTACTTGGGCGGGTTGGTGGTGGCTGGATGAAAAGGTAAAGCCCCGGTTTTGGCTGGCCTCGGCGGTAATCCTCGGTTCAGTGGCGCTGGTGCGCTTCGCGGACCAGCGGGCGGCCCCAACCCAGCGTGGGAACTCAGCGGCAGATTCAACGCTCCCTCCGCTGTGAGCTAACCCGCGCTGCAATCGCACACACATGGGAAATCCCATGGCTCGATGGGTGGACTAGGTTCCGGCGGAAAACTCTGAAGTTCCGAAATATACTCAACAAAAGGCCGCGCGCAGGGTTGGGCCCCTGCGCGTCACACGACAAAACATTCGCCAGAAAGGAGTAGAGAATTGTGCGTTTCGGCAAGCAATCAACTCGACGGTACCGTGAGAAATAAAACAACAAATTCTTGTTGACTCAAGCCACCGTTCCCGATACGTTCGCCGCGCATTTACTATAGATAGGGCCAATCTCTCGCATTAGCGAGGTGGTTGGTTTACGGGTGTGCTTTTGCGCAAATCGTGCGCAGGGGAGTGACTTCGATGTCAAACAAAGCTGCTGACGGAAGCATAGTTCATCGTGGTTGGAGTGGATTGCGCAGTGCTCTAGCTTTGGCAATGCCCGCTGTAATCGCCATAGCTTGCAGTAGCGCGCATGAGACAGAAGACATTGGCGAGGTCCAGCAGGCTGCTTCTTCGACGGGCGGTTCCAAAGCAACTGGCGGAGCTAAAGCAACCGGTGGCAAGTCGAGTACAGGTGGCTCCAAGGCGACTGGTGGAACTAAAGCTACCGGAGGTGCGAACACGGGAGGCACCAAAGCGACCGGTGGAACCAAAGCCACCGGAGGCAGCAGCGCCGCACCCGTTTGTTCGCCGCCGAATTGCGATGACAGCAACCCTTGTACGACGGATAAGTGCTCAGCAGGAACCTGCACGCATACGCCGGTCACCAACGGCACGTCCTGCAATGATGGCAATGCCTGCACGCAAACAGATAGTTGCCAAAACGGCACATGCACAGGAAGCAATCCCGTCGTGTGCGCTGCCCAGGACACTTGCCATACAGTTGGGACGTGCAACCCCAGCACCGGCACTTGTTCCAACCCAGTAGCTCCCGACGGCACGACTTGCTCAGATAATAATGCGTGCACTCAAACCGACGCCTGCCAAAGCGGCACCTGCGTGGGCACCAATCCTGTTTCGGTTGATGACGGCGACCCCTGCACAACTGACAGCTGCGACCCGTTGCTCGGCGTGCAGCATGTGCCGAACACCAGCAACCCCACTTGTGCCCAGTGGTACCCAGCGGGTTTGCAATTGAACGTACAGACCGCGTCCTGCGTGGCCAATCAAGCACAGCAGTTCTTTCGGGTGACCAATACGGGCACCACCCCAGTTTCGCTTTCGGATATCACGATCAAGTTCTGGGTGAATGACACAACCAGCTCGGACGCTGTGGTGGCGCAGGTTAACTACGGTGGCTGCGCGAGGGACCCGAACAGCTGCTTTCACCAACTGTCCAGCGTGACAGCCACGGCCACTCCCGTCTCGCCTGCCTGCGGCTCGGATGCAAACCACCAAGCGAGCTGGGAGATTGTAGTCTCCGCCACGGACAGCACGCAGTTAGCCCCAGGCCAAATGTGGGACAACCTGCAAGTCGCCGTGCACTTAGCCGACTACGCCAACTTCAGCCCGGGAACGAGCACTTGGTACAGCCCGTGTCTCACGGGTAACAACTACGCCACGGACAACCACTTTGCAGTCTATTACCAGAAGAAGCTCATTTTTTCATCGGGCGTCAATGCGCCCTCGTGCGATGCGCCGCATGGGATGCAGCAGCTAACCGGACACATTACGCCAGCGATGGCGGCCGCGCCGCTGGTTGGGCCAGTGCCAGGCAATACGGTCATCTCGCTGGCTATCGGCTTGCCAGTAACGGTTCCAACCGATGGACACCCGCCGCTCGAAGCCTTCGTTCAGGACGTTTCGAACCCGAACAGCCCAAATTACCGGCAGTACTTGGATGTGCCCACGTTTGCAGCAAGGTATGGCGCGTCTTCGACACGCGTCAATGCTGTGGGCAAATGGGCTACCGATCACAATCTTACAGTGACTCAATCATTCGCCAATAATCTCTTAGTTGCTGTCAGCGGAACGGCAGCTGCCATTGAGGAGGCGCTCTACGTTGACCTCAACTACTATCTGCGGCCCGACGGAACGCAATTCTACGCACCGGATCGAGAGCCGTCTCTCGATCTGAGCACGACCGTCGCGACCGTGTTATATATCGGCAATTTGAATAATTTGTTTGTGTCAAGGCCTGGTGGCAACGAACCTGAGAACCCTATCGTGCAGCCGCCTCCCAATGGCTCCGCGACGGACAATTCCAATTATTATATTGGAGATGACTTCCGGTACGCCTATGCGTCCAATACATCTGGCAGCCCGACAGCTCGCACCGGCGCTCAGCAATGCGTGGGCCTGAACACTGGGGACGGCTTTTCATTGCATGACATAGAGCTCTATTGGCAGCGCGCTCATCGCAACAGCACGTTGCTGACCCCGCAGGAAGTGTACTTCGGTAGTAATACGCAAGAGGAATGCCGGGGAGGGGCAGCCGGTGATTGCTCCACGGACCCCGACATCCAATGTTCGCTGACACATAGCGAATGCCCAGGCTGGACCGATACGGAAATCACCCAAGACATTCAAATGGTGCTAGCCATGGCGCCCGGCGTGCAAGTGTATACGTACAGGGCGCCTGACCGCGA
The DNA here is from genome assembly GCA_963835565.1 of uncultured delta proteobacterium. Classification (GTDB taxonomy): domain Bacteria; phylum Myxococcota_A; class Polyangia; order Polyangiales; family Polyangiaceae; genus FEN-1139. The sequence goes on along the minus strand of CAWIGY010000031.1, from coordinate 98,596 downwards.
TACGTTGGTGAACGGCATGGCGACAGCCAAGCCTCTCTGTAATCAGCTCAGCTCTTCCTGGTCGATGGGCGATGATTCCCCCTTTGACAACGGTTTGTTGGAGCTCGCGGCGCAAGGCCAAACGCTGTTCATCGCTTCTGGCGACTATGGAAGCACCGTCGTGGACTCACTGCTCCTCAGCCCGTATGTGACAACGGTCGGGGCGACGGACCTGGTAACGAGTTCGGCTGGCGGCCCTTACCTGTACGAGGTTCCCATCACATTAAGCGGCGGCTTTGTTTGTGACGGCACTACGCGAGATGCCTGCAGCAACCCGTTTACCACCTCTGCGAGCATTCCATACTATCAGCAGAATCTCGTCACTGACGCAAACAGCAACGTGTCCCAGAATAACCGAAACGTTCCAGATGTATCTGTCGTTGGCAACGACATAGAGGTAGATTATAATGGGCAACCCACGGCCATGTGGGGAACGAGCTTCTCGTCGCCCCTTTGGGCTGGCTTCATGGCGCTGGTTAACGAACAGAATGCATTGTACGGTCTCGGACCGGTCGGCTTCGCTAACCCAGTGCTGTATGCCATTGGGAAGACACGGGGCTCCGCGACAGGCGATGTGTACGGTTCAAGCTTTAATGATGTCACCTCACCATTGCAGCTTAACCCTCGACAGCCAAACGAAGCTCAATACGCACTTGGTGTCGACGTTACCAACCCCACTTGTAGTTCCGGTCCCAATGGGCATCCTGCCAACGACACTGGGACGGTGGCCTTCCCTGCAGGGCATGGCTACGACGTCGCGACGGGCTGGGGCAGCCCGCAGTTTGGCCTCATCACTCAACTCTCACAATCCTCACCCGTGCCGAACGTTGCAGTGTCTGCCGGTGACGGTTGGACTTGCGTGATACGCAACGATGCCAGCCTTTGGTGTTGGGGTGACAACTCTTTCCACGAACTGGATTGTTATGACTTTCAAGGCAAACTAAAGCCTGCGCCCCTGGCCTTGCCGAACAATTACGATGCTATCGCTGTGGCCATGTCTGGAAATAATGGTTGCGCCATTCTTGCCGATGGTGATGAAAGTCAACCCCCTTACTCGGGCGATGTAGCCTGCTGGGGCGATTACATAAATATACCGTTGGCGAATACCTGCCCCAATTCCCAGGGTGGCGGGAACTCGGGCGCCATTGCGCCAACAATCGTGGCGGGAATCCCCAACAAGAACGCAACCCAAATAACTGCTCATTTTGCCCTTCTCAAAGACGGTACCGTCCTTACGATAAGTGACGCCTTCGGCATTTTGGCTGCGTCCGACGTTTCATCGGTTGACGGCACGGCGAATCTGACTGGTGCAATTCAAATCGCGGAAGGCCCAAGTCACGCTTGCGTGGCGCTGGCGAACGGTCAGGCGGTGTGCTGGGGCCTAAACAACTCGGGCGAACTCGGTAACGGAACAACCACCCTTTCGCTAACGCCCGTTCAAGTGCTCAGGCAAGACGGCTCGCCTCTCACCGGCGTCACCATGATTGCTCCAGGCGCGGACCATACCTGCGCCCTTCTAACGGATGCGAAATAACAATACAAGCGTGGAGTGTTGGGGCTCCGATTTCGTATTACAGCTGGGAGACGGCGGTCCCGGTGGCGGTAGCTCGTTCCGAACCTACCCGGCCCCGGTTGTATACGACAGCAGCGGAACACCACTAACGGGTGTCACGTCTATAGCTGCTGGATGGGACCACACGTGCGCGATCCTCCAGCAGTCCGGTCAGGTCGTATGTTGGGGGAACTCGGACTTCGGCAGCTTGGGAAACGGTTCGCCAAGCGGTGCGAGCTCGCCCTACCCCGTGCTCGTGGAAAATTTGTTGGGAGTAACCATGGTTAGCGCGAGCGGTGACCACACCTGTGCGCTCAATCAATATGGCGTATCTTGTTGGGGCGACAATTTTTCCGGCCAACTAGGCAATGGGAGTACCGTCCTCGAAATGCTGGTACCGAGCACCGTCCGCTTTTACTGAAGGCACTGCCAATCAGAGGTGCCATTTGCATTGATGGCGGCCTTGCGGCGTCTCGTTCCGAGAGTCGTCAAAGGGCCATCTGGTGCGACGACCCAAGCCCGATCGAGAATTCACGCAATCGCGCAGCCAGCGAACCTCGGGGACTTCGGGCTTGACCCCAAGCGCTCGGAGGCCGGCCTGCAAGTTTATGCCCACTTGGTCATTGTAGACATCGCGCCGATGGCTGGTTTCCACGCGTGAAAGTTCAAACCGGGGCGGCCACCGAGAATGCCGAGACACGGGCATAACTCGCTATTTGTTTGCAGATTGGAGCCAACGCTAGCCACAAGCTCATCAGCGCCGTTGGCTCGCACTTCGCCATATTCCGCCGCTTCGAAGTTGCTCTTCGCGCTGGTATTACCGTCCCAAAGCACCGGTCGCCGGTGAATCCGCGGGCATCATTCAACGGAACTATGGCGTTCCCGTCACTGACGATTGCAGGCCGCCGCTTCTCCGAATCCCAGGCCAATATCATCCGCATTTGCTTCGCGCTCGGCCAAGCGATAAAGTACCCTGATCTTGTTCTCGTGTCAGGACGGCAATCATGAAATACTCGATGCGTCGTAGCTTTGCATTCTTGGGTACCATTGGCTGCACACTAGCTGGCATCGCCTGTAGCGCGACGCCAACCTCTTCCGGTGGGTCCACGGGTGCTGGCGTAGGAGGAAGCTACTCCAACACGGGAACGGGCGGAGGCAACTCGTATAACGCACCAACTGGTTCAGACCCCAGTAAAGCTCTTCAGGATGACGGCACAATGCTGCTGTCAGGCAAGATTCGTGATTTTCACAGGACATTTCCTGACATGAAACCTTGCGTAAACTCGCCGCCAAAACTGTGTGACAGCGATCACGTGGAGCAAAATCCGCAACCGGCTATATCAGATTTAACTCAGCCTCAGGACTGCGGTAACTTTACGGGATCTTCATTTCCGGACAGTTGCTTTATTCAGACAACAATTGGTTCGGACTCAAAACCCCAGTATGTCAACAACAAACCCAACGGAACCCCGACCACTACCGGAGCAACGAACTTCAATTACTGGTACAATACCCAAGACCCCAGCGCGAATATCAATTTGGAAGCGCCCATCTCGCTTTCACTTGCGCCGAACGGGGACGGTACGTTTACGTACAGTAATATGTTCTTTTTTCCGATAGACAACGCATTATATGGTCCTGAAGGTCAAACCGACCAAAATGGCAACTTACACAACTACGGGTTCACTACTGAGTTTCACATGATGTTCACGTACCAAGCCGGGCAGACATTTTACTTCTGGGGGGATGACGACCTGACCTTATTCATCAATGGTCAACTTGTAGTTGATCTATCTGGCATACACCACGGACAACCGTCGACGCTCAACTTGGATGTGTTAGGGCTAACAGCTGGCAATGACTACCCATTCGATCTATTTTATAATGAACGTAACCCACCACAGTCGGAAATTACGGTCACCACATCGCTGCAGTTTACAAAGCCGGTTGACGTTCAATAAGCTATTTCAAATTGATCTTACAGAACTCTGACTTCTAACGAATCGTAGGCTTCAAAACTTTCTGCGGCTTCAGGTTGAATGCCGGCCAAGGATTTGATGCATTATCTACCTGGATGTGCATAGACATCTGAAGCCACAGGATATGTTGCCGACTGAATGGTTGCTCGAAGATGTTGCCCAGTGAACACCAACACTCGTCGCCGGATTTGCCACGACACTGGATAGTGCTGCCGCGATCAGTCAGGGCGGCCGCGCTAACCCGGCCGCTCCTGAAGTACCTGCTGCCCAGTCACGTCGGTTTCTTCCCGAATGCCGCACGCCACCAGGTGCACCGCCCGCAAGGCGTAGAGCAGACCATTTTTAAGTATTGCATTCGAGGTGAAGGCTGGTGTGAACTCGGCGGCCATCGCTTTGAGATCAAACCTGGTGATCTGCTGGTCGTGCCGCGCGCGGCACCACACGCCTATGGCTCGAGTGACCAGCGACCGTGGACCGTCTACTGGTTCCATGCGATGGGCGCGCACGTAGACCTATTGCTAGAAGAACTGGGGGTCAGCATTCAGCGCCCGGTCGTTTACCTAGGCAAGAATGCTTCCCTGGTTGGGCTTTTCGAGGAGCTCCATCAAGTGCTTGAAGACGACTATTCACCGCCTCGATTACTGTATGCTTCCGCGCTACTCACACACTTGATGGGTTTGATGATCCGACTTCGCCGTGAAGGTCGCCGCGACACTCCTGACGCGCAGCAGCGCATTCTTTCAAGTATCGCGTACATGAAGGATCATTTGGATGAATCCCTGGATGTCGACGCTTTATCCGCCATGGCGGGGGTTTCAGCGTCACATTGCTCGCTGCTCTATCGACGGATTACCGGTTATTCACCCAAGAACTACTTGACGCGGCTGCGCATTCACCGGGCCACGCAGTTGCTGGATACGACCAAGCTCAGCGTCAAGACTATATCGCAAATGGTCGGCTACGCGGACCCTCTCTACTTTTCCAAGACATTTCGACTTATCAATGAGGTTTCACCTTCGCAGTACCGTCGAGCTCACGGCAAGCTTCGAACAGCGGACAATGATTTAAGTACAAAATCAGAGAATCCTCCATATCGGGCGTCGTTCTGACCCTAGTTTGAAGGGTGAAGTGGCACTACTGTTCAGTCGCGACACAGGGCAAAACGCCCTGTGTGCTTACGGTACGTGCGTCCTCTGGCCCGGAGCCACCTATGCCCAACACCGAATTACACGCGCTCAATTTGACTTACGCAATTGCGTTATCAGTGATGATCCCCATCGCCTGCACGAGTAGCGCGGGTCATCCGTCTCAGGGTGGTAATGGCAATACCGGCGGCTCTTCGACGACGATCAGCGACTCGTCGGTGACCGACGCGCGGCCCGATGCGTCGGCGCCAGCCTTGCCGCTGCACACTGACTCACGATGGATCATGGACGCGAACAATCACCGCTTCAAACTGGCCAGCGTCAATTGGTACGGCGCCGAGTCCCCGGATCTTGTACCCGCGGGGCTTGACCGCAATGACATGCATAGCATTGCACGGCTCATCAAACAATTCGGATTCAATTCCGTACGCATCCCCTGGGCATTGCAGCTGATTGAAGAAGACCCGGTCATTGCCGATAAATTCCTTTCGTCTAACTTGAACCTTTCAGGCAAACATGCGCTCGAAATCTTGGACGCGGTGATCGATGCTCTCGCTCAAGAAAACCTCGTGGTCATTCTCGACAATCACCGGAGCCGCGGTGATTGGTGCTGCGATACATTACACGGTGACGGCCTCTGGCATACGGCTGAGTACCCCGAGTCGCAATGGATCGCTGATTGGCGCAGCCTGGCACAACGCTACAAGTCGCAGCCGGCCGTGGTAGGTATGGATCTGCGCAACGAGCTCCGCGCCGAGGTGCCGGATTCGCAACCCGGTTGCGTTGATTGCGATTCTCCCGCGGACGCGGGCTGCGCCTGTCTGCAACCGTCCTGGGGCGACGGAAATTCGGAGACAGATTGGCCCGCCGCGGCCGAGCGAGGCGGCAATGCGATTCTCGAGGAGAATTCGAGTTTGCTGATTATTGTTGAAGGCAATTTCTGGTCAACCTGGTTTGGTGCCAGCTACCGACCGGTGAATCTGAGCGTGGCAAACCGTCTCGTCTACTCGCCTCACAACTACTCTTCATCCAACGGCGGTGTTGGGTCCTTTACGGACTATAGCGCCTTCAAGGCGGCCATGGACTCCGCCTGGGGGTTTATCATCACTGAGAATCAGGCATACACGGCACCGCTATGGCTCGGCGAGTTCGGGACGAATCACACCACACCGAGTCCAGTTTGGTGGCCCTGGATTCGCCAGTATATCAGTGATAATGATTTGGATTGGGCGGTCTGGGCTCTCAACGGCACTGAAGGCTCTGGCTACAGTCGAACTTTCGGCGCCGAAGAGACCTTCGGTGTCCTCAATACTGAGTGGAACGGAGCCGCCACCGATAATTTCTTGAGCGATCTTCAAGCGATGATGCCAGCACGGCTGGGCCCTTAGCGACCTTAACGCGCGAAACTCGTTGCTCTTGAGTCAAGTTCTCAGAACGCAGTTTTCGGGGTCGAGGCCCCGAAAACACACACAAAAGGAAACGTCGAAACGGACGAGCGGGTCGCCAACGAAACCAGGCGCACGGCGTGCCGGCAATTCAAATAGGAACGGCAAACAGGGCTTCACCGGCTGGGAGGAGTCCCGTTAGTTCTTTCCAGTGCGTCGCCCCGGTGATCCGCTTCGTCGCGATCGGGGACGAGTGGACTGCGGTCGCGGTGCCGGCTGACTGAGGCCAGGCGGCATCGATTCTTCTTCCGGGAGGCCTTGCTGCAAACGACGTAGCTCATCGCGCAGCCGCGCCGCTGTCTCGAATTCGAGGTTCTCCGCGGCAACGAACATCTGTTGCCTAACTAACTCGACGCGTTCAGCCAAATCTTGCTCCGGCGAAGGGACCCCAGGCTCGCGCCGTATCGCTGCCTTACCCTTGGGGACGGCGTAGTAATCCCGCGCGCCGCTGGCGGGCCCCATTTCCAAGATCGCACGCTTGATCGTCTCGGGTGTAATACCGTGATCGAAATTGTATCGAGTCTGGACTGCTCTGCGCCGCTCGGTCTCGTCGATGCACTGCTTCATGGCCGGCGTAATGCGATCAGCGTACATGATGACTTGACCGCGGGAGTTGCGCGCGGCTCTTCCGGTCGTTTGGATAAGACTGCGCGCGCTGCGAAGAAAGCCTTCTTTGTCCGCGTCCAAGATGGCAACCAGGCTCACTTCGGGTAAATCAAGACCTTCGCGCAACAGGTTAATACCAATCAGTACGTCGTAGTCGCCGGCACGCAATGCTCTTAGTAACTCGACGCGCTCCAAAGTTTCTACGTCAGAGTGCAAATAGCGCACGCGAACGTCCAGCTCCGAGTAGTAGTCAGTCAAATCCTCAGCCATGCGCTTGGTGAGCGTGGTGACCAGCACGCGTTCGTCCCGGGCAGCCCGCTCTTTGATACAGGTCAAAAGATCGTCCACTTGACCGGAAACGGGGCGCACCAGAATTTCTGGATCAATCAGCCCCGTCGGTCGAATCAATTGCTCGACTACGTGCTCGCCCGAACGTTCGAGTTCAAAGTCACCGGGCGTAGCCGATACGCAAATGACCTTCTTCATGTAATGTTCGAACTCTTCGAATTTGAGTGGGCGATTGTCCAAGGCGCTTGGCAATCGAAACCCGTATTCTACCAGCGTATCCTTTCGTGATCGATCGCCCCGGTACATGCTGTTCATCTGGGGAATCGTCTGATGCGACTCGTCGATAATCAGCAGAAAATCATCCGGGAAATAATCGACAAGCGTGGGCGGCGGATCGCCCGACTTGCGTCCCGATAGGTGCCGAGAATAGTTCTCGATTCCTTGAACAAAGCCCATTTGCTCGAGCATCTCGAGGTCATATTGGGTGCGCTGCGCTAACCTCTGCTTTTCGAGAAATCGACCTTGCTCGTCAAACCATTGAAGCCGTTCACGGAGCTCCTCTCGAATTGCTTCAATCGATCGCGCTAGCTGCTGGCGTGGAGTTACGTAGTGTGAACCAGGATAGACCGCATAGCTTTCGAGTGACCTCAGAACGCGACCGCGCAGCGGATCAACCTCGTGAATGCTGTCGATCTCGTCGCCGAAGAATTCTACCCGAATCGCGAGCGTGGCTTCATACACAGGGAAAATCTCAACGACGTCTCCGCGCACTCTGAAGGTACCGCGGTGGAAGTCCACATCGTTACGTTCGTATTGAATGTCTACCAAACGTCGCAGCAGCACGTCCCTGGGGAATTCCTCACCTTTATTGATCTCAATCAATAGATCTTTATACGTCTCCGCTGACCCGATGCCGTAGATACAACTGACGCTGGCGACGATGATGACATCACTCCGAGAAAGCAGCGCCTGCGTGGCCGTGTGTCGCATGCGATCGATCTGATCGTTTATGATTGCGTCTTTTTCGATGAAAGTGTCGGTGGTTGGAATGTATGCTTCCGGCTGATAATAATCGTAGTAGCTGACAAAGTACGCGACCGCATTCTCCGGAAATAGGTCACGCATCTCGCCGTAGAGTTGCGCGGCTAGCGTCTTATTTGGAGCAATTATCAGCGTCGGTCGCTGCAGGCGTGCAATGACATGTGCAACGGTGAACGTCTTGCCGCTCCCGGTAATGCCCAACAACGTTTGGCAACTTATGCCTGCATCGAGCGAACGACAGAGTGACTCAATCGCCTCGGGTTGATCTCCCTTGGGCGTGAAGTCGCTTCGCAGTACGAAACCGGCAGGCATTAGCTAGTTCTGCAGGGGCCCGACCCTGCGCGCGGCTCTTTGTTGAGCATTTTCTGAAGACTTAGTTACGCGGAGCCGAATTAGCGCTTAGAGAACTGGAAACGCTTGCGCGCTGCGGGCTGCCCAGGCTTCTTTCGTTCCTTAGCCCGGGCGTCTCGAGTAATGTACCCAGCGCGCTTCAATACTCGCCGATGATCCGGATTGTCGGAAGACAGGGCACGGGCAATTCCGTGGCGAATTGCTTCTGCCTGAGCGCTCTTGCCCCCACCGGTCACTGTCGCTCGCACGTCGTACTTGTCCGTGACTTCCGCCAAATCCAGAGACTGGCGCAATATCATGCGCGACGTTTCGCGTTCGAAGTACGTGTCACAAGGCTGTTGATTGACCACGATCGTTCCGGTGCCGGCTTTGAGCCACACGCGGGCTACCGCAGTCTTTCTCCGGCCAGTGGCATAGGAATGGGTAGTCTCAGTCATTGTTGGAAGCGTCCTTACCGGAATCAAAGTGTTATGAGCTCGGGCTTTTGGGCAGCGTGAGGATGCTGAGCCGAGCCGTAGATTTTCAACTTGGTAATCAATTGCCGACCCAAAACGTTTTTGGGCAGCATGCCTTTTACGGCTTGGTGAATGGGCAGCTCGGGATGTTTTCCGAGAACTTCCGCGAACGAGATGGATCTGAGCCCGCCAGGATAGCCGCTATAACGATTATACTGTTTTTGGACCGGCTTTCTTCCAGTCAATCGCACTTGGGTCGCGTTGATAATGATTACGAAATCTCCCGTATCCACATGGGGTGTAAACGTAACCTTGTTCTTGCCGCGCAGAATTGTGGCGACTCGCGTGGCGACGCGCCCTAGCGGCTGATTGCTGGCGTCAATCACCCACCATTTTCGGGCTGCTTGAGCGGCGGCTGGCTTTTCGACGAACGTGCGCATCAAAACCTCGGTACGGGCACTCGGCCCGCCGGAAAGGGCGCGTTTTCTAGTCGATCATTTGCACTCAGTCAAGGTCTCGCTGGGCTTTGGCCCGGCAACCCGCAACTGGCGGGGCAACCCATGTAACTTGGCCTCCAGCTGGACGCGGAGCGGCCAAATAGCCGACATAAAGGTTCGCCTCTCATGCGATCGGCATTGCTCGCCAGGCTCACCCCAGTGAAAATGAGCGGATCGAATGCATCCGACGGGAAACCTACGTCTCCTTGACATGATGGCAACCTCGGGCCTGATCACGGCTGAACAACGCGAAAGTGTGTTGCACGGAGTGCACAGTTTGGGGGAGCGTTTCGAAGAAGCGCTGCTCGATCGCGCCATTTTGGATGAAACACAGCTGCTCCGATTTTTGGCAACCGAACACAAGACTCGCTTCGTCTCGACGGACAAACTTAAAAAGGCCGCCATTGATCGTGCGGTCTTGCAAAAAGTTCCTCAAAAGTTTGCGGAGCAGCGCACGGTATTTCCGATCATGCTCGACGAGTCGACGGGCACACTCAGCGTAGTTACGCCCGATCCCGGTGACCCCTCCATTGTGCAAGAATTGAAGGTGGCCGCATCGGTGAAACAGGTCCAGTTGTTCGTGGGACGTCCCCGTGCCGTGAAAGCCGCCATCGTTAAGGCTTACGCGGGTGACATACACGCCTTTGCCTCGCTGGACCGTGGGGCGCACGAACAGTTCACGACTATGTTGAACGTGTTCGAGCGAAACTTGGTCTCCGAAGAGTCAATGGCCACGTCACTGGCGCGAGAGTCGATGCCTCGCGAACGAGTGCTGTCCACGACTGATCTCGAATCAGGGCGGTCGGAATCCGATTTTCTTCGACAAGACGGGGTTAGTGTCGACTCCTACCAAGAGACACTCAATGTCCTTTTAACCGTGCTTGAGAACGGACGGGGAGAACTCCGCGGGCATTCAGCGCACGTAGTTCGTTTGATGCGAAAACTGGCGGAGCGCATCGGAGTGTCGGACATTCAAAAAATGGCCTTTGTCATTGCAGCGCAGTTGCACGACCTGGGCAAAATGGGGACTTACCACCTGACCGCACTCAACGTGGCCGAGTACGAAGGGCACCAGGTGGCAGCCAGTAAGCAACTTGCAGCTCCGATTCGATTGATGGAAGCCGTGCACTTGCCGCGCGAATTCGAGCAGATCGTTGCGGCCATGTACGAGCGATACGACGGCAAAGGAATTCCCGATGGGGCGCAGGGCAAGGAAATCCCGCTGGGAGCTCGCGTGCTTTCACTGGCCGACACCTACGCGGATTTGACGCAAAATAGTCGCAATCCATATCGAACGACACTCAGTCCCGCCCAGGCTTGCGAGGCGCTCAAGCGTTATTCGGGGACCATCTTCGACCCTAACTTGGTCGACATCTTTCGCATCACCGTCACGGGCGAAGATTTGAAAGCGCGCTTGCTGGCCAATCGCTATCAAGTGCTCTTGGTGGATCCCGATCCGGAGGAAACCACGGTGCTGGAGTTGCGTTTGATTGAGCAGGGCTTTGAGGTCCGACAAGCTCATAGTGTGGAGCCGGCACTAAGACTGCTTTCGACCGGCGAGTTCGAATTGGTGGTCAGTGAACTTGACATTGGACAAGACGACGGCCTAAGCCTGCTCGCAAGTGCGCGCAAGACCCCCGGATGGCGCGAGGTTCCCTGGATTATACTCACCGGTCGCACCGGACGAGCCGACGCGCAGCGTGCCTTCGACATGGGCGTCGCGGACTACCTAACCAAGCCGGTTAGCGCTGAATTATTTGTTGCCAAGGCACGCCAAGTATTGGAACGGCAAGCGACGGCGAAGGGTGCGCGCGGAGTTACCGGCTCGCTCAAGGAGATGGGCCTTCCGGAGATTGTTCAAATCCTTTTTTACGGCAGAAAGACGGGACGAATGAAGATTCGAACGCAGTCCGAATCTGGAGAAATACATTTTGTGAATGGTGCAATATACAACGCACTATGGGCATCGTTGCGCGGTGAAGAAGCTTTCTACGCGATGCTCCAGCTTGCAGATGGAGAGTTTGCCCTTGATCCCAATTTTCAAGCGCCCCAGCAAGTTATCCAGGCGAATCCTGAAGCGTTGCTGCTGGAGGGAATGCGCCGCATGGATGAAGCCGGTCGCTAAATGGTGTCCGTTCGTAATTTTTTGGAGCTGCGGCACGTGGCCATCAGCTATCGGCTATCGGCTATCGGCTATCGGCTATCGGCCAATTCGAGCGCGCGCGATAGCTTGGTCCAGATCCTTCCAAAGGTCTTCCTGATTCTCAATACCAATCGATAAACGAATCATTCCATCGGAGATGCCAACTGCTTCGCGCTGCTGCTTCGGGACACTGGCGTGCGTCATGGTTGCAGGGTGTTCTGCGAGCGACTCAATGCCTCCGAGGCTTTCTGCAAGCGTGAACAGTCCGAGAGCCATCAGAAACGCATGAGCGGCCTTTTCTCCGCCCTCGATCTCAAAGCTAATCACACCGCCCGCCCCACCGGGCATTTGTCGCATGGCTAACTCATGTTGCGGGTGACTGGCAAGCCCCGGGTAAAGAACCCGACGCACCCCCGAAGTGTGCGAAAGGCGGGTGGCTAGTTCCAGCGCGATTCGCGAATGTTCCCGCATACGAAGGGGTAAGGTTTTGATGCCACGCAGGACCAAATAGCAGTCAAACGGGCTGGGCACCGAACCTAGCGCATTTTGAAGAAACGCTAACCGCTGAGCCAACCCTTCGTCGCTGGTAACCACCGCACCCCCAATCACGTCGGAGTGACCGTTGAGATACTTGGTTGTCGAATGAAGCACAATGCTCGCGCCGAGTTCGAGCGGTCGCTGCAGCGCAGGCGATGCAAAGGTGTTATCCACCACCAGGCATAGACCGCGTTGCCGGCAAATTTGTGCCATCGCCCGCAGGTCATATACCTTGAGCAGCGGATTGGTGGGCGACTCGACCCAAACCATCCTTGTTTTTGAGGTAATTGCTTGCTCCAGGCGCTCGGGATGAGTGTAATCGACGTAGGTAGTTTGAATATGGCGCTGGCGTGCGGCGTGCTCAAACAATCGGAACGTGCCGCCGTAAACGTCGTCGCAGCAAAGCAGGTGTTCATCGGGACCGAGGAGTTCAAGTATATTGTTGGCTGCGGCGCAGCCACTTGAATAGGCAAACCCAAATCGGCCTGATTCAAGCGTGGCAATGCATGTTTCAAGGGCGGCCCGGGTCGGATTGCCGCAGCGGGAATATTCGAAGGGCCGAGGCCTGCCCGGTGAAAGTTGTGCAAAGGTCGTCGATAGCACAATTGGAGGCATGACTGCGCCCAGCGTGGAGTCCGGGCGTTGCCCAGCGTGAATCGCCGCAGATTCGAAGCAGAGCCCCTCCACGCCGTTTGGAATTGTAGGGGCGGGCGCATTCGCTGGTTCACTTGACATGGCCGTATCTCCAAAATAATCCGGACCCGACCGGCACCGCCCCGCGATTGCAGGGGTCGAACCAGCGTCTCCGATGTAAGACTCCTGTCCGGTAAAACGGAGTATGCGAGAATTCAAGCGGTGATTCGGAATATTTCATCGTGGGGGCCGACCCACCCGTTGTTGGAGCGGGCCCGAAGTATACCGCGGCTGATTCATAATTTGACACTGAGCTTGGTACGCGGGTACCGGCCCCTCAGTTTCTGCGCGGCAGCGATTGTCCAGGAAAGCAGACCTAAAATGGCGGACTGCGGGTCCGTCCCGGAATCTGAAAACTGGACCCAAGCGCCACGACTTTTTCGCCTATAGTACGCCAATGGCTCGAGAGAAAACCAAGAACAAATCTCGGAACGCTCCCCGAACAGCGGCAGAGAAAAAAACTCCCACCGAAGAGTTAGCTAAGCCCTCAAAATCACCGCCACAGCCGCGGGGCGACGCCAAATTTTCAGCGGAGATACCCCGGGAACCTGCCGTCAGCAACGACTCTCCGGAGGTTGGCAGCGCGTTGCGTCTTTTGCGCGCCGAACGGGGGCTATCCTTGGACAAATTGGCCTACGAATCTAGGGTGAGTCGCGCCATGCTTAGCCAAATCGAGCTGGGCCGAAGTACCCCGACTATCACAGTTCTCTGGCGCATTGCGCGAGCTCTAGGTGTTCCCTTTTCCGCGCTGCTCGGTGGGCCCGCGCCGGAAGATCCCCTGGTATTTCGTGCCGCGCGCGCCAAATTACTCAAATCTGCCGACGGAAGTTTTTCAACGCGGGCTCTGTTCCCTCTTGATCGCCCGCATGCGGCGGAATTCTACGAACTGCGGCTAGCACCGCGTGGCATTGAAATAGCGGACGCGCACGCGCCAGGCACCACGGAGAATCTGGTGGTAACCGCGGGTGCTCTCGAGATTCGCCTCGGCGGAATGACCATCGATCTGCGGGTTGGGGATGCTACCTATTTCCTGGCTGACGCTCCCCATGAGTATCGCAATCCGACTGGGCATGACACCGTCGCTTACTTGGTAATGACGTACGCGCATAGACCTTAATGCGCTGAACAATCTTGCTAGCCCGGAGTGCTCTGGTCATGGGCCTTGGAATGTTTGGGAAGATTACGCTCAATCGCTGGATTGAATCTTCGCCAACCAAACGTTGCGACAAGGTTCTGTCACTGACAGTCGCGTTGATAAGTTTGGCCTGCATTAAACTGGTGGCGACATTTTCCTGGGGCCGTGACCAGAGCATCTATGCGCTGATTGGTGACGGCATACTGCACGGCAGGGCACCCTATTTGGAATTGTGGGACTTCAAGCCACCGGGAGTATTTTTTGTTTACGCAGCGGCCGAGGCCCTGTTCGGCCGCAATATGGCGGCCATTCGAATCGTGGAGGCGTTGGGTTTACTCGCAACGCTGCTGGGTTTAGTGGTGCTGGCCAAGCGACTCCAGGGAAATTCTCTGGCAGGATGGATCGCTGGCGGGATAGCTGTCTATGCGCACGTGATGCTCGATTTCTGGCACACGGGTCAACCGGAATCTTTTGGCGGCATGTTGACCGTCTTGGCTCTGTGCGCAATCACCCCATCCGCGGACAAGACAACCCGACCTTGGGCGGCGCTGGTCGCAGGGGTGCTCTTGGGCCTTACCGGTCTGATGAAACCACCCCTCGGGGGCGCGCTGATTGTCGTGTCCGCTTACTTGTTACGGCAACATCTGGAATCTTCGAGTAACTGGAAACGCCTCTTGCCATTGGCCGCACTAGGGACCGGGGCGGCCTTGGTCATTGGCGCAATGGGGCTGTACTTTTGGAGAGCGCGGGCCCTTTCCGCACTGGTGTGGACACTGCGCGATTTTGTTCCCGGCTACACGGCGCTCGGCTGGCACCCGGATAGCTCGCCGTTGGGCATGCTGCACTACGCAATGGTTGAATCTTTGATAAAATTCTCGGCATTTATACCGGTTGGGCTGGCTGCCAGCCTGGTGTTGCCATCCGCGCATCGCCGAGAATGGGAGGGGTTTTTCCTGATTTGCGGCATTGCGATTTTTCAAATTATTGGCATCGCCATGCAGGCAAAATTCTTCGAATACCATTACGGCGCCACGATCCCGCTGCTTTCATTCTTGGCAGGCCTTGGCTGGGCCAAGCTTTGGTGGTCGGCTAAGGCTCGTGGGACCGTGTCGGTCCTTTCGTTCATGCTAGCGGTGGTGTTGGTCGCGCTCGATTGCACCGGTTGTCCAAGATCTGCCCGGTAGTGCCTGGCAAAGGACGCTTGAGCGGCTGCACTACTTGCGTCACTTTCGCGATCCTTTGGCGCGTGAACAGCTAGACGATAAAATAGCGAAGGCGGCCAGTTTTGATTTATCGGCGGATCGCGAGGTCGCAAAGTGGATGAAAGGTCAAACGGGGCCCAATGACAGCGTGCTCGTTTGGGGCTTCGAACCGGCTATTTACTGGTTCGCCGAGCGACGACCCGCGAGTCGATTTATCTATAATGTGGCGCAGCGCAGCCCTTGGCAGCAAGCGCGAGCGCGCCAATGGTTCATGGACGATATTAGAAAGAATAACCCGATGGTCGTCGCGGTCCAGCACAGTGACATATTCCCCGGCGTAACCGGGCACGCCACTGATTCCGCCGCCGACATTGCAGACTTTCCCGAGTTTGCAGAGTGGCTACAGAGCCGCTACTACCCGGCGGGCTATCGGGTTAACTTCGAGTATTTTCGTCGGCGAGACTGAAAGTTACTCGCCGATAGCGGGGCCTTCGGGAACGCGCGGCTGAACCGTGCCGTCACGACCCCCAAAAAGCTAACGGGACTCCTCCCGGCCGGTGACGCCATGTTTGCTATTTCTATTTGAAATGCCGGCACGCCGTGCGCATGGTTTCGTTGGTGACCCGCTCGTCGGTCGCGACGTTTTTATCATGTGGGTGTTCCGGGTCCCGACCCGAAACACCGCGTCAGAAAAAGTTGACTCACGATTGATGAGTTTTTTCGCCTTAAGGTCAACTAACGGCAAGTGGAACAAAGATAGCGCACCAATTACTCGGTGCGCCATCATGATCAAATTGCGAGTGGCAGATTACAACTAACAGGCCGAGGTCATTGCCGTTTTCTCGGCAGCACATCCCTCAGCGCAAATGTTGGTTTGCGCCTGCAAGCATTCAAAGTAGCTAGCTGCAGTCGATTCGCAAGTGGCAGACGGTGCCGCGGGGAAGACGCCGCATGCTTCTGTCTCGCAAGCGGTGGCGGACGGGTAGTCCACTCCGGCATCCCCGGTGGTAGTCGCGCACTTCGTTCCCATCGCGGTGCAGTAGGCATGGCATGCGGTGAGCCCGGCGCTTCCGGCGTCAGGTGTTGTGGTGGTGGCGGCGGGTGTGCTGCTACTGCTGCTGCAACCAACGCCAAGTAAAGCAAGCAGGGCAGCTGCTAAACAGGTTTGTAAACGCTTCACTCTATCCTCCTGTGGGGCACTGCCCCAAAACTTGCCGGCCGGGTACCGAGCCACAGACCCCAACTTTTGGGCCCTCCTCGGCACGGATTACCAACCAGGTCCAAATGACGGGGCCAAGATAGTTCCAGACCGCATCAAATGCAAACCGGGAACGGTTCTCGGCGCGCCAAGGCCAGTTCGACGCCATTTGACAAGGTTTGAGAGGGCGCCCGGCACGCGCACCGGGCAATAGGAAACCCTGAGGCGCTAGAAACAGCCAAAAAAACCTAGTTTATCGTGCCGCTGCCTGGTTCTTGATTACCCGCAAACCCTGTGTTAGGCGGCGTGAAAGTCGGTGTTTGAGCTGGAATTGAGAGGCAAGATGCGCCCATCTCTAAATAATTTCGGGGTCATTGTACTGACAATTTTGGCAATTGAGGCCAGTTTTGCCTGTCAGAAGGTGCATTCTGGCGCGCCATACAACGCGGCCGCGCCGGTTGTCGAAACCACAGCCGCTGCCCCCGAGCAGGACGCCGCCTGGTCCAAGCGCGCCGCCGTCGTCGCCGTAGATCCGGGAAACTCAATTACCAAACGCCGGAGCGAGAGCGCATTTACGCCGCGCACTTCCCGCGCGAGCGTTGATAGCCATACTTCCAGCCTCCTGGTACAAGTGGCAGCGCTCAATCACATCGTTTCGATTCATAAGCCTCTGGTGGAACAACAGCTTCGCGCGATGGGACTTGAAGTCGTCGGCATGAAGCACAGTAAACTGCATAAGCCGAATTCGTTCAACGTGCTCGTAGAAGATGTCACGTACGTGGAGGAGGTTGAACGAAAAAATACTTGGGATCCAGTCGTTTACACGATGACGCCAACGATTCACGTGCGCGTCATCACGGCCAATGAGAGAAAAACCCTCGAAGCTAAACCCATCACGGTTCGCTCCTTCGGTCCACTGTCATCCCAGGCCGCCGACAACTATGGTCGTCAGCTTGCCTTGGCGCGCCTCGAATTGGGAAAGCGGCTGGTGGATTGGTTAGGGGGACGCTTGCCTCCAGCTCCTAAAACCGTGCCGCGTAGCGCAAAAAATCGCAACAATGGCGGGTTTAACCTGTCGGTGGGCAATTTCATCACATGTCAAGCAGAGCGCTCGTCCGGGGTGCCCGGCGTGCCCTTCGAGTAACGAGGATGGCGCTCGGGTGAAATCGTATGCACAATCTGGCCTCGGGCCCTGCGGCGGTCGCGGCCGGGTCAGCATTGGTCGGAGTGGAATTGCGATGGAGATTCATGATGCGAAACTCAGCTTACTCGGCGATGGGGGTTCTGGGTTCAATAGCTGCGCTTGGATTCGTCGGCTGCGGCAGCAGCGAAACTAACGTGGACTATGCAGGCGCTGCGACGAGTACCGGGGGCAGCACGACCGCGGGCGGTGGGGGCACGGGTGGTTTGAAAGCGACCGGCGGCAAGGCGAATGGTGGCACAACCAGTCCCGGGGGTTCGTCCGCAGCGGGCGGCTCAACCACAGTGGGCGGCGGTTCAGCGGTGGGTGGACATTCGACTTCAGGCGGCGCCTCAACCACTGGCGGCGCGCTTAGCACGGGCGGCGCTGCTGCTACCGGCGGCGCGACATCTATAACTACTGGGGGTGGTCCCACGGGTGGCACATCGACGGCTGGCGGCGCAGCGGCTACTGGAGGTTCAAAGGCGACCGGGGGATCAGTTGCCACGGGCGGTACAACATCCACGGCTACCGGCGGGGCACCCGCTGGCGGCACCGACGGTACGGGCGGATCGAGAGCTACCGGTGGAGCGATCGCGACGGGCGGCGCATCAACGACCGGTGGTACGTTGGCTACGGGTGGTTCTAATGCAACCGGCGGTGCACCCGCGACGGGTGGAAGCAAAGCGACGGGTGGCGCACCGGCAACGGGTGGTACAGCGGGAACCGGTGGATCCAGTGCAGTCTCCGCGATTGTGCAGGCTTGCACGACCGATTGTGGAATCATCACGGGTGCCGCCAATCTAGCCAATTGCCAATTGGCCAATTGCCCCACGACCTGCGTTGCCAAGTACAATAACGCTACGGTGGCCGGCATCACCGGTTGCCAGGCGGCATACGTTTTAGCTCTGCAATGCGGAGCGAGTCAGCCTGCCACTGCTTGGGGTTGTGTCGGCACGATTCCGGCACCCAGCGGCGC
Organism: uncultured delta proteobacterium; assembly: GCA_963835565.1. GTDB lineage: Bacteria > Myxococcota_A > Polyangia > Polyangiales > Polyangiaceae > FEN-1139. Next base: position 80,131 of record CAWIGY010000031.1, on the reverse strand, counting down.
GACGACTTGTCTGGCCGATCTCGTGGCGCTGAATGCGTTGCCGGGTTGCGTCACTGCGCTTCAGAATGCGAATTAGTCAATCAAGGGGTCACTATCGACCTTAAGGCGAAAAGTCACGGCGTTTTAGCGGAGAAAGCATCATGAGAAATTCAACTTACACGGTCGCCTCTGTTTTTGGTCTGGCAATTGCTGTCGGCCTGGTCGCTTGCGGCAGCAGCAGTACCGCGGGTGGCAGCGGCACAGGTGGGACCAGCGCGACCGGAGGTGGTGTCAGTGCGAGCGGCTCGCCCGCTACGGGTGGCTTGGCTGCAGCGGGTGGCTCCAAAGCCACCGCGGGTGCCAGCGCAACTGGCGGGTCCAAAGCGATTGGCGGTGGTTCATCCGCAGCGGGTGCGGCTACGGGTGGAATTCGAAACACGGGTGGCATGGCTGTGGCGGGCGGCGCAACGGCAACCGGCGGAACGGCAGCAGCAGGTGGTTTATCGTCTACGGGCGGCTCCAGTGGCGTCTCGGTTATCGAGCAAACTTGCGATAATGTTGCCGCTTTACTGGGAACTCTATCGCCGCCATTGTCCTGCACCTCGCAGTACGACGTTACCTCGTGCGTCTCCACATATACCGAGCTGGCAAACGCTGACGCGACTTGTGGAAGCGCATACCTTGACCTGCTCGAGTGCGGCGAAAATCAGCCAGCAAGCAGTTGGACATGTTATTCGTTGTCATTTGGAACTATAAATATCAATCTCCCGGTTCCCCCTTCCGCGACGGCGACTGACGCCTGCTATACCCAATTCAACAGTCTATTCTCAAAGATAACAGGCACGGCCGCATGTCTGTCGGCTGTATCCCAGTAGCATTTTGTTGTCGTTTCGTTGCCCCTCAGCAACGTGCTTGTCTCGCATTCATGCGGGTGTTGAGATAAGTTGCTGGCGCATGGAATCACTATGTTTTTGCTTCGAATTGGGACGCAACCTAGCGAATAGTGGCCGTTTCAGTTGACCGTGTTGAAGAAGCCGACCCTTTGTGGTAGCAGTACGAGAGGCAACATGAGGGAACGCTGGCGCGCCAATTTCCTTACTGTCTGCGGCGCCGTTACCGCGATTTCCGCTTGCTCAGTAGAACAGAGGGACTTTGGCGTTAGCGGCAACGGAGTAACGTCCACCGGCGGCTCGGGCACGCAGGACAGCGGCACGTCCACAGGGGGTGCAGGCAGACAAGACAGTGGGAGCAACAATGACGCGGGCAACAGCGATACCATCAAACCCAACATCACCGTGAAGCCAGATTTGGTCGGCTTTGCTACACAACTGGACGGTTCGGGATCGACAGGCCCATCAGGCGAACCCCTGACCTATCAATGGTCTATCGTCGGCGTTCCTGCTGGCAGCGATGTGACGACAGAATCATTAAACTTGACATCTGCGGTTAGCCCAACATTTTAGCCCGATTTGGGCGGTGAATACCGGGTTCGGCTGACCGTAATTGCCGGAGAATTGTCAAACTCCACTGAAATCAGTTTTTCCGTGCCAGTAATTGATGTCGCGTATCTGAACGTTGCTGGGGATAATAGTTCTTACACTCGTGCAGGCGCCATCGTGAAATCGGACGGACAGTTGCCACGCAACATTGGTTGCTACTTCTCAAACTCTGCAACATCCGAAGCGAGTTGGCTCAGCCAATTCAAGAACGACGGGCAATTCAGTTTTCGTGCCTACTATCCCACAGATACGCAGTTGTCGACCCTTCTCGCCTACACATATACAGACGATGCTACTGGCACCTTGCACACCCAAATAGCGGGCCCAGCTACTGGCTGCACGGGCCAGCCACCGGTCTCGACGATCGGAGGTGAATTTCCGGCTTTTTCTCCCAATGGGCAGCGCATTGCAATGGTACTATCAAATGCTACCGACGCGAGCGGAAGCAAGAGCGTCTATACGGTTGGGATTGACGGAAAAGACGCGCATATAATTCGAACCGATACTACCGGTAGCTTAGCGCAACCGAGCATTTATTGGGTTGACGATACACATGTCGCTTGGATTGAGAACTCGGGCAGTTTGGCCACCGTGTATCTGAGTGTCGATGTCGAAAATGCCTTCAGCAATAATTTGCTGACAAGTAAGATTTACGATTGTACTGGGGCCAAGAATCCCATCGATCTATTATGGCGCGTATCAATCGTCAACAATATCATGTACTCCTCAGAGGCAATTATGGGGAATGCTGACGCGGGAACGCTATCGATCCCGGGAGGACTTATTTCGAGGTTGTGGCGTCTCGAACCTGTCAATGGGGCCTATCTCTGCGATTCGACGGCAACGAAAAACAAGATTCTTGTACCTGACGGGTCGAGTAATTTCGCGGCAACTTCAGATAGCATCCCAGGTGGAGCAAATGATTTCGAATTGTCGCCGGATGGCACTAAGATAGTTCTGTATGCTCGCGCCACGGCTAGTGGAGTTGAAGTAGAGCCCACAAGTATACTCATTGGGCCCAGTGACGGAAGCGCTCCTTTCACCACGCTAGTGGCAGCGGACGGCGCTACGAATGTTGCACCGCATTGGGTGGTAGGGGGCCGGCAAATTATTTGGACGAAAATTATTCAAGAAATAGCTTTGGGTGCTGACGCATCCACCTATTACCGACCCAAAACTTCTTCAATCTGGATCATCAACGCTGACGGCACCAACGCGCGACCGGTCCTGACCATATCATCGACGGCTTCACAAGCACGTACGGTCCATACTGGTAGTTACGGTGGTTTCGCCTGTTCACTGCAAGGACTGGGTTGTCACTATCGTTGGCCATGGCTGCTGGGGGCCTCGGCAATTGGGGCGCTTACCCTAAGACGTAGAAGGTGTCGTCTATCCAAGCTAGTGAGCCCACAAGATAAGTTACGGCGTGACCCCGGTGGATCATGAGACCACTGGGCATCGGCGGGGTTTGCCTGATATTGTCGTTTCCACTGGGATTTTCCCAATTGGCCTTCGCGCAATCCGACCAAGAACGCTCTGCGGCGCGGGCAGCCGCGGAGCAGGGAATGCAAGCCTACACTGTCGGAAATTGGCAGAAGGCTGTAGTGTATTTACGAAAGGCCCAAAGCATTTATGATGCCCCAACGCACTTACTCTTCATTGCTCGCGCCGAGGCCAAACTCAATCACCTCGTGGAAGCGCGAGAAGCCTATATCAAGCTGGATCGAAGCAATCTGGCACCAAACGCGCCGGACGTATTTAGGCAGGCCAGGCAATTTGGGATCGATGAACTGCCAGCGATCGAGGCGCGATTGCCCTATGTCACATTGTTGGTGACCGGCGGCAGCGCAACTCAGTTGCTGGTTGACGAGACAGAGATGCCCGTCACAGCCGTTGGTGTTCCGTTTCCGATTAACCCAGGGGAACATGTGTTCCAAGCAAAGGCCGAGAGCCTCGCCAGTGAGCAAGTACGGGAAAGCTTCCCCGAACTAGCAAAGAAAACCGTAGAATTGCGGCTTATGTCCGTGAGGCAAGCTGGAGTCGCCATTCAGCCGCTCAATAATCATGGTAGTGAAGCCACTTCAACCACAGCACTCACCCGTCCTAAAGATGCGTTGGCAGGTCTCAAGTTAGGTCAATACATTGCCTACGGTGTAGGTGTCCTTGGAGTTGGAACAGGCTCCTATTTCCTAATAAAATGGTCAAACGCTGCGATTGATGCTGACCGAGCCTATTCCCAGTTCGTAGTCAATGGGTGCCAAACCGTAGCGAGCGCTGATTGTCGCGACCAAGCGGCCCACGTGTCAGCTTCGGATCACGACGCAGCCCGTGCTGGAACGTTATCAATAGTGGGCTATGTCGTCGGGGGTTTAGGCCTTGGGACGGCTCTGACGATGATGCTTTTACGCCAGAGTCATGACGAGCAGCACGCGGCAGCTCTGGTACGCGCGTACGTTGGTCCGCAATCAGCTGGTATTTGGGGAACGTTCTAATTCCCGCCTCGCCAGAGGTAAAATTCGTCAACTTTGCGTTCGGACTCTTCAGCATCCGGCTCGGCACAAACTACACCTACTAGTCCCAGGCAGGCATTAGCCGTCACAACCTTGCACTCGATCGAGCTTTCATCCGACTTACAATCGGGGCCTTGAGCTTCGGTGCAAATGAATGAGCTGTGCTCACTGATTAGCACATCGACCGCTTCGGTTCGTTCTAACCAATTATGAGAATTCGGCCAAATCTTGCTATCGGAAAAGCCCCAATGCTCCAGGGTTGGCATGACCGGATCAAGCTCTTCATCCGGTTCGATTCTCGCCGCTTCGAGCGAGACTCCAATGCGAGCAATGGCTCGTGTGGCGCCACCCTGTGTCCCGCTCGATTGACCTTGCCCGACGCAGGCCCAAAGCTGTTGCGCGCAGCCAGGTTCGGCGGGGAGAGCCTGGCAACCCTCGGTTGGCAGGGCTACGCTATGCATTAGGGCATAAAGGCGCAGATAGACTTCCCGTCGAAGCTTCTCGTCGGACTCCGAGGCAACGTCCACATTGCGAGACGCTCGCTCAATGGCCTGATGGTATTCGGATACGGCCTCGTCATTGCGGCTGAGTTGAGCGAGGCAACTCGCGCGATCGAGTCTTGCGCCAGGATCCTTCGGGGTTAACTCGACTATCTCCCGAAGTTTGTCGCAGGCATTCTCGAACTGCTTACTTTGCCGCCCTTTCTCGGCGGCTGCGCGCAGCAAGTTGACCTGGGCCTCAGTCTTGGCAATTTGTCGCTCGCGAAGCTGGTCGTTGAGGACCGCATCGGGAGCAATTCGCGCCAACAGCACGCTAGTCCTAGCTTGACTGCGCAGCCTTACCGGGGGGCAGGCATCGATCACGAAATCGTCTCTAAACACGGACGAAAATGTTACGAAACCCGCGTGGTCAACGCTGATATTTGCTCCGATGTCCGATCCTTCCCCTCCGAATCGCATTAGCCATCGCAACTCACCCTGGGGCCCGTGGCGTGCGAGGAGAATATCGTCGAGCCCTTCCGGTGTGAATGTCTGTTTTCGGCTGCCGGTTGCAGGATAGTAAACTCGCTCGTCCACCTTGCCTAATACGAACAAATCGCCCCCTGGCGCCATAGTCATATCGCTCATGGTGGGTGGGCCCAAAGGCAATGCCCAACTGAGTAAACCGTCAGCCGAGAACTTCGCAAGCAATGAGCCGTAGTCGAACTCTGCGCTTTCTAGAAAATGACCTCCCTGTCCGACCTTTACTGGTAATGAGGCATTCGCTAGAATCAGGGCACCGTTATCCTGCGTAGCTACAATGGCAGCTATTGTATCGGGTTCCTGCGGTTCATCGCTGGGTCCGCCTATCGCTTGGGCAAAACTGAGATGTCCATCGACGCTGATTCGAGCAATGAAGGCGTCGTATCGCCCCTGTGACCGCAGTATAAGAGTGGGATCATCACCAAAAGTTGCGCCAGGTGACACCGGGGTTGATTGCGGGTTGCCACGGTCGGCAAATGTTCCGGCAATTAGAAGCGAGCCGTCGCGCGAGGTTACCAGCGGACCCGCAGCGTCCAGGCCCGGTCCACCCATGCGGCTGGCCCAGCGCACCTCACCGTTATCAGAAAGCCGTGCCAAGAATACATCAGTCAGCCCACGCGATTCCAGTTTCGTTGGGTTTGCAGCATCGCCGAGCCACAACTTATCCGAAAATGTGCCGGACACTGCGAGGTCGTTCCCAATGCTGGCCAGCGAATGGATCCTTCGCTCTTTACCCATGTCGGCGGAAGTGACTGCTCGTCGCAGGACGCCGTCTGGCTCGTAAATGACTAGCAACAAGCGACTGGGAGTGTCTGATCCGCTGGAACCAGTCGAAGGCAGCGCAAATTCCGGGTGACCTGGCGTGGAATCCATCAAAGGTGCCCCCATGTATTGACCTCCAACTACCAAGGAACCATCAGCGCGGACCAGTAGCCCCTCAAGGCCCACGATACTCTTTAGCCCGCCAATTCTCCGGTGCCAAGCGACATTCCCATTCGCCAAGAGTCTAAGCACAAAGGCATCTGTGTCCCCACGAGCGCCGATCTCGAAGGGCCGCTCTGAGCCGCCGGCAACGCGAAGACTCTGTTTGAATGCTCCAATTGCAACCAAGCCACCGTCCCCGGTCGCCGCGATTCGAGTGACCGAAACATTTGCCGAACTAGAAATCTGTCCGTACCCACTGAAGCGCGTGCTGACTGCACCTCGAGCCAGTCACCGGAGCCTTGGGCGCCTGCTTTTGACAGGCAAGACTCAGCATAAAAATGCCGAGAACCGAGCTGCCCACTTTGCACGCTACGCCCATTGCTCAGATATCTTCGCCCCCTTTGCCACGAAAATCAAACAGGGCTACTTTCCCATCACTTCTTGGGCGCTTCATCGCCGTTTCGGGCGTTCGTACATCCAGACGACCGGGACACCTTCGTACTCACCGATGGCAACCGGTGTCGATGTTCCATAAGCCGCCCAGATTTCGTATTCGACACGTTCCATGTGCGGTTCATGGTGGTAAAGAGCCAAGTCCGACTCGGTCACAGACATCGTATCGTACAATGACTTATTCCACACCCCGTCACGTTCGTGCATGCTAAAGGCCTGCGGTGTTGTATCGTGAAGAAATACGCGCGCCGGGGCTCGGGCATTGAGCTCGGAAGCGAGTACGAGCGAGGTGTAACCCCAAAATGTGCGATTCAAGTCCGAGGGTTGCGGCGCCCGATGCGCCTCCGACAATTGGCAGATACGTCGAGAGACCCCAGGGACCCATGTCGATGACGGTGACCAAGGCCCGGTGCCAAGACCAACGCGGCGCAAAATCCAGTCGCCCAGGCCAGGTTTGTGGGCCTAGAAAGTCGTTCGGGAAACGCACGCAAAAGCGCCTGCCTGAGGCTTTCAAAGCCACGCGCCGCAAACAGGCACAAAAATGGATAGGCGGAGAACCAGTGCTTGGTGCCGCCGAAAATCGGTGTGTCGGTTGACAACCAGGGCGAGTAGAAAATGAAGAGACAGATCGCCCATAGCACCGTGTCAGATGTGCCAGCCGCTGAGTGGTCGTTTAAAATAAGCTGAAACGGCGTCCCACGTGCCGCCAATGCCCCCAATAATAAAGAGGACAAGCGTGGTCAGCGGCACGGTTGCGAGCGTCATTATCCATGCGTAAGCCCGGGGCATCGGCGGCTTCCAATAGGTGAAGCCGAGAAACTCCATGTTGTAGTATTCATGTTTCAGATGGTATTGTAACCAGTACGAACACCGTTGCGCAGTGTCGAACCATAACCAAGGCCAAAGCGCGAACAGCACTAACGGGCCCAGCACTAGCAAGCATAGCGCAGGCGCGAGCAGTTTCAGGCGCACCCGCCAACCGCTTCTCACGAACGCTGCGCTTTTGGCGCAGACCCCGTGCAGGAAAAAGGCAGCCGGGAAAAGCCAGGCATTGTGCTTGGTGGCCAGCGTCAATCCGTAGACTAGCCCCAAGGCCAATGACCAACGGAGTTTTCCAGAGTCGATCGCTCGGGACCACAGGTAGGCCGAGCTCAGGCACATGCAGGCGACGGGCACGTCGAAACAGGCGAGGTGGGCATGATGGAAGATGCGCGGCAAAAGCACGAAGGAAAGTCCTGCCACGATGCCCGCCGGCCGTGAGTGCGCTCGAGAGCCCCATTGAATTAGCACGATTACGCCCATGCCGGTCATCAGCATGGTTGGAAAGCGATAAGAGATGCCCGGCTGCGAGAACCACTTCCATTGCTCGTACAGCAACTCGTGCGAAAGGCCGAACAGCGTCTTCATCAGCGGCGGATGTTCGTGATTGATTGAAAAGTGCGAGTCGATCGCAGCGCGGGCCAAAGCCGCCTGGTGATGTTTGAAAAGAATCTTGAACCAGTCGATGTATCGATTGGCCGCATCAAAGTAAAAACTCTCATCGCGCGAGTAACCAATGCTGCGCGAGGTCAGCAGCAGCGCGGTAACCGTGAGACACCCAATGGCAAGGCTGACTAACAGGCTGCTGCCGCCAAGTGCCGACAAGAGTCGCCGCGGCATCGTTTCGGCTCCGATTTGAGCCATTCGCGTGCGCGAGCGGGCCGCTCAGATTTTGCGGATTGGTCGATTCGTCGAGGGTCATCGCGACTCCAAAGTGAAGCAAAAGCGCTGGTCCTTGTGCGCGGTTCCAAGGATGGTCAACTGCACGTCAGAGTGGGTGTTTTGCAGGGACTCGGTGCTCCATTCGAAGCGGATCCAACCGTCGGTATCCCTCGCAGCGATCGAACCGAGTGGCCCGTGACTGGTACTCACCGCCAACGTTATGGGCGGCCCCACTCCGTCGCGAACCATCAACCAAGGCGCCCCCGCGTGACCCACCAATTTCCGACCGAGAGGCACCTGATGAAATCTCAAAATGACTGGACCGACTGAACTCGGCGGCGCCCAGATGCAGCGCCTGGGCCGATACTCTTCGTCATCGATTATCGTCACGCCGACCCAATGAAAGGATCCTCCGGGACAACTGAATCGAATTCTCGGGGACGTCGGATCACCCCCAAGGCCTCCCGCCGCCATCGACGCAGATTCACTATACGAGCAAGCTTCATCATTGCCATTGCGCAATACGGAAACCGAAAGTGAGTTTGACTCAACGTGATCGATGAATTGATATAAGGCGGGTTCAAAGTGGGGATTGTTCCGAATCGAAAGCCTAAACGAACCGAACGACTCGTGACGAATCTCCTGCCACTGCGATAGCTCCTCGCGAACTTGACCGAGAATACTGATTTGGATCGCCCTCGGGAAATCGCCGTCGTCGGATCGCGCTACCATCGACAAGGGCATCATCGCGTCCCCTAATGCTTGTCGAGCGAGCGGCCCAGCCCAGGCGGGCGCCACGGCCACCAGATCGCCCTGCTGGTACAGGGACGCCACCTGGGACTTTAGACGTTGCCAGTCTTGAGGGCTGGGTGCTCGATTCCTGAATACTGTGTGAGCCGCGGTTTCGCCCAACGCGACTACGCAGACGGCGAGAATTAGCGGGACTTTTCCCAGCCGCAGCCCCCCTCGAAATCTTGACCCAACCACCATGACGTTTCTGCCCAAAGTTGGCGAACCACGGCGGGCCAACCAAGCCGGCCGCTTACCTTGCCACAGGTCCAACCCGGGTCCTGTGTAGTTCAGGGTAAGTTTAGGGCGGATATGCCTACAGTCGCCGCCAAATATTGCAAACAGGAAAGCACATTTATTTCAACTGTGAAATAAATGTCATGGCTTGGTCATCATAACCCATTGAATCTGCGCAGTTTCCGCACAGGCACGCGGCATGCCTGCTTCGCAGACGGCGGTAGTCGAAAGCTGCAACGCACTGTCGTCTACTGCCGGGTTCTTCCACACGGCGACTCCAGTGCCCCCCCTCCACACGAGTCGCCGTGTTTCCTTTCTCGGGTGGCTTCGAGGCATGCCTCGAAGCCGCTCAGGTGCTGTCCGTTCTTTTTTTGGCGTTACGGCACGGAATCTCCATCCTAATTCAATTCCAAGAGCTTTCGGATCGGCTCAGTCGCAATGCGTTGTGTATTCTGACCTAGCGCGTTCGCCCAAGCGCCCTCGAATTCCTCAAGCCCGGGGCGCTTGCGGATCTCGCTGATGCTGACGTAAATCATCCCAGCCTTCCAAAGCGCCGGCGGAATGGAAAACCGCAGTGATTGGCTCTTGGTCGTATCATCCGGAATCACGAAGGAAAAGCGGGCGCTTTTCTTAACCCTAGACCAAATCGCATATGTGAGATTAGAGTCCAGCGGGCCACCTGCGAGAAAGTACAGTTCCAGACGGGGCAGCACGCCTTCGGTCAAGCGCTGCCCAAGCAGGCGAGTGCCATTGGGTGACGCTTCATCGAAATTGCGATCGAAGCCGAGCTCCAGCTGCTCACGATACTTCTTCGCCGCCTCTCGGTCGCCGAGCGCTATGGCTAGATTGTAGTAAACACGCATTTGCTCAAGGCCCTGCGGACGTAAGTTGGGTTCCGGCTTGGGACTTTGCGCGAAATGCCAGCGCAGCTCCCAGGTTTCGAAGGGATCTGCCTCGATTCGCTGCATCGGATCGTGCGCTTGCCGCAGAACTCGCTCCCACAATTTTGGTTCACGCTCGACGAAGCGATACGCATCAATTGGAGTCGGAGCCTTATCTCCGTCGATCAGCCAATAGGGACCAACCGCCGTAATTGGACTGCGTGCCGCAATCTGCTTGAGCGTTGCAGCTGGCGCAAACCGCGAGTCTAAGATCCGATAGCGCTCGCCGCCTTTACCCGCAGACTGCAGGCTGACCTCAGCGGTAGGACGTTCAAGCGCAAATTCCTGGGACCAATTGGGATGCAGAGAAACATCCAGGGCAATTCTAGATTGACGCGGAAGCTTCGCGGCGAAGAATTTCAATGCGGCAGTCTTGTCGATGTCTTGAAGGATCAATCGACCGTGCTCGTTGAAACGTCCGCCAGTGTTTCGCGCATAATTGAGGCCGCGTAGGCCATCCGGCAACACTAATAGCGCGACCAGTGCCAGTACCCCGAGTACCGTGAGTTCAATCCGATAGTTCGCGTCGCGAGCTTGCTCTTTAGGTCGATGGCTGCGAAATAAAGTCAAGAGAGAAGCTCCAATGGCGCCCAATGACAGAGCGAATTGTGCGGCAAACGGCAATGGCCAATAGATATGGATGTCGGCTGCGTTCTTGAAATAGAAGTAGTGAACCGACGTCACCAACAATAGCAATAAAGGCAGCCATTCCTCGAAGCGTCGCGTTAAAATCAGCCGCAGCAGCATCACCAACGCGCCCAGTAAAATGATGGCGATGCCAATCTCGGTAAACATGGTTTCGAGCCAATAGCGCCGAGTTAGCAGTACATTCTTCAGGGGCAGTTCGTGCCCCGTGGCTCGAAATTCGGCAGAATGCAGCCATTCTTGGGTTAGCCCGAGTTTGTCGAAGGCTCGCAAATAGAAGAGTAAACATAGGACAAGCGCGACTACCCCGATCACCCAAAACCTAAGTGCGCGGCGAGCCGGAAGATGCTCCAGACTTTTTGCAGGTGCAAATGCCAACCCGAGCACGGCGAGTCCAAGAACGAAGCATATGTATAGGGACGCTGGCCAATCCGTGTGCGCTGCAAATAGTATTCCTAGGATCGCCCAAAAGCCCCAGCGTCTGAGACCAGTCTGACGAAATCGAACTACGGCCCAACTCACCCAAAGACACCCAAAAATGACGGGGACTTCAAAGCCGGGGAATTGGGCAAAGGCCAGCGTTATTGGCAAAACCGACCAGCCCAATGCGCATAACGCGCCCGGTATTTTGCCCCAAAGTGAGCGGCCAAACACGTAAAGCAGCCCGGGCATCGCCGCATTCATCACCACTGGATATAGGCGCGGAATCCAGTCGTGCCTACCGAGCAGGTAGCGAAACAGCCCGATGATCCAAAAAGTGCCCCAGGGATGATGCGCGTAAACGTCAGTCCCCTGCGGGGCTGTAATAAAGTACGAGCGAATCGGCGCACTGATTTTCCACGTCAAGAAGTTATCTGCGATGATGCCGCGGGCTCCGACCACCGCAAAATGGCCATCTCCTACCGGGCTTGCAATTTCCCATAAGCCGACGGCTAGCATGATAAATGTTGATACCGCGACGACGAATCTAGCAATGGCGTTGCTGCGGGTGTCTGAATTCTGAGTCATATCTAACGGGAATCCTCCCCATCCGGTGAAGTCATGTTTGCCATTTCTATTTGAATTGCCGGCACGCCGTGCGTCTGGTTTCCATTGGTAACCCGCACGTCCGTCGCGACGTTTTAATTGTGTGGGTTGTCTGGGCCCCGGCCCAGACAACTGCGAACTGAAAAGTTGACTCAAATGCATCAAGTTTCGCGCCTCAAGAAAACTAGTTCACATTCGGATCGCAGAATTCTGGATCCTCGGACGGCTTGGCGGCTGCGTGGATTCGTTGCGAAATAGTCCACGTGTCCTGGGTTTCTATCAACGTGTAGTCGGGGCGCATGCGAGGCGGTATTTCGATCGATTTCTGGGTGTCCAGTACTGGCTCTGCTAACACAATATATTGGGGTCTTGTCTGGTAAGCTTCTTCTTCAGCACGCAATTTCAGCTGGGGTGCTATTCGCGCGACCGCGGCAGGAACGGGCCTGAAGAATCGCCATTTCGGAACATCGTCAAGCATCCACGCTAATTGTGGATCGTCACCGTCGAACCAGACATCGCGATTAGATAGCGACCGGTCTCGCAGTGTTGCGGCGAGCCTTCGACTGGCGGTCAAACTGTATTCTTTTGAATTGTATAACTCGCTCTCTAACATCTCCCTCGACCGGTATGGAGTCTGTCCGGTAAGATACAGAAGACGAATCTTACTTCGCTGCAAAAACCGCCCGGGTGGGTAGTTCACGGGTGAGCACATCTGAAACAGCAATATTGCGGTAATGCCAAATGCAATGCTACCGGCCATGCCCAATGCCAACATGCGCCGCCAGGCCTTGTAGATGCCTATGCCGGCAATCGTCGAAATTAGTGGCAGCACTGCGGCCAGCGCCCCAGGCGTATCATCTTTTTGCGCAGCCAGTCCAAGTATCGCCAACGCAGTAATTGAAAGCAGTAACCGTCGGCCGGCCCTTTCATGTTCGTGAATGGTCCCGAGCGTGAAAGTGGCCAAGAGCCCCGCCGTCAAAATTGCGGATTGGCGGAGCACCACGGCGTTCGTGACATCAAAGCAATTTGATGCCGATTCGATCACCGAAGACGAAAGCCACAGACGCGCCATTGGCTGCAGCCAATCACGTAAAAAGACGCTCCCGGTTCCCCTTGCCAGTAGCCATAGGGAGAGCCCCAGAATCGGAGCGAGGATGCCCAAACCAATGCAACTGCCGATTACCCAGGGTGCATTGCCTCGTCGTGACTGCGCTTTTTCGTGACGCACCAACAGCCAAGCCAATGGAAATATGGTTATGGCCAGGCAGGGCACCAACAGTACGGTCAGGCCTAGCAGCAATCCTAACCATACGGCGGTGATCCTGGAATTTCGAGGTGACAGATCCCGAGAGCAAAGCGAAATTGCATGCAGCAGCAGCACGCCGCCGAAGAATTCGGGCTGACCGGTTTGGTCGATTTCTAGCTGTACGTAAGTGAGCACGAAAACAGCCCCGCCCACCAAGCCCACTCGCTCAAGCCCCACCCATCGTTTAGTAATCCGAGTCGCGCCAAGAACGGTTCCGACGACGGCCAGTGTCTCGATGGCGCGAAAGGCCATCATTGACCGTCCAAGCGTCACTTGAACCGCGGCGTGCAAAAGTCCAATGCCGGGGGCCTGCGCAATCCAGGCGTCTCGAATCGGCATGTACCCCGCGACGATGGCGCGTCCCAGAAGGGCATGTGATGCCTGAGTCCGACCAAATGGGAAAATGAGGAGTTGAATTCCGCAGACGAACAACAGCAAAAACGCCACCGCGAGCAACCAGAAGTCTGGGTCGCGGACAGCCTGTCGCGGCAACGCGTCAATGGCCGGCGGTGGAACCGAAGTGCTCGGCATGCGACGCACCGTAGCGGAAGGGCCGGCCTAACGCCAGATGCTACTCCTTGACGCCATCTAGACTAAGCTTCTATTTAGCTCGCGCTAAGAGGCAAACTCGCCGCGTGCGCCCGTAGCTCAGCTGGATAGAGCATCGGACTTCGAATCCGGTGGTCGCAGGTTCGAATCCTGCCGGGCGCGCTGGAAATAATGCTGAATCGTTGAGTCGGGCTCCGGAGAATCGTACCGCTCCGAAACTATTCTCGTTGTTAGATCCGGAAGTGCTGCGGCTGGAATTGTGAGAGTCGTTGCCGTGTTCTCCAGGTACCGTTGATATGCGCTCAAGTCAGCGTGACCCGATAGCTTCTGAGCTTGTTGAGCATTCATGCCAGTGTTGGCCACTGCCTGAACGAACGAACGGCGCCAGCTGTGGAAATCCACTGGTAGAGTAAGCTCGGTTTCCTCCAGTAGCTCCCGCTCCCGTGGTGTCATCTCGCGGCCAGGTGTTGGCTCGAATTGATTGCTCGTGGGGTTCCACGCCTCGAGCCCAAAGGCGCGCTTTAGGTCCCGCCGCATCGCTGCCGCGTGACTGACGTTTTTACCGCCTACGCCCGCTTGCTTGCCACGGAGCGCAGGGAATATCAGCTCGGACATTGGCTTGCCCGTCTGCACCCACCAGGCCATTAGGATCGGACGTAGTGCCTCGGGTATCACAATAGTTTGCGGCCGCTTGGTTTTCACTCGCAGCGCTCGGCCTTCGGTGAAATCCGGAACATTCAGATCCGTCCATTTCATCGCATGCAAATCACCCGTGCGAAGTCCACCAAAGCAGCGAGCAAGGGCCGACATAGTCTGGCGTTCGAGTACAGCGAGCCGGTGACGTTCCTGCGGGTGCTGCCAACCCAGATAAATGACCAGCTCGGCGTCCGTCAGCACAGCCCGCTCCCGACGGTTGACGTCAATCTTGGGAATACGAACCCGCGCCATGGGGCTCGACTGAATGATCTCATCTTCGAGGGCCACGTCGAAACGGCTCCGGAGGATGGCCCGCAAATGCCGCAAGTGCGACAGGCTCTTGCCCTGCTGCCTGGCGTTCTCATAGATGGCCTGAATGTGGGAAGCCTTGATGCGTTCGACCGCTAGTTGTCCTATTTCGGGCAGTATCCACAAGCGCTCCCGTCCCTCCTCGGAATCCACATCCGAAATCCGATCGGCTTGGCGCTTAAGTGCAACTCGGGCGGCAAGCTCCGCGTACGTCTCCGGAGCTACGGCTGCAGTCTGTACACCAGCAAGATCGGGCTCCGCGAGCATGCGAGCCATCTTGCGTCGGACCACTGCCTTCGAATCGGTATTCAGATTCACGACCTTGCGCACCGACTCGCCGTTGACCGTTACGGTCAAGATTGCGCGCCAGCTTCGGGTCCGAAATTGAAGACAGCCTTTGCGGGGTTTCGTTTGCTTGATTATGCTTTGCATGTTGAATCACTCCAGTTGGTTCAGCCGGGCCTCGAGCAAGTGACGCTGCTGCGAGGCCAATTACTATAACAATCGCTTTTCCTTCTTGGGACGCTTCGGCTTTGGTTCACCACAGACCCGGGCGTGCTCTTGCCGAATGTGCTGGCGAAGTATGGTCGCCGCTGACATGCCAGTTGTTTCGGCCAACTGCATGAGCATTTCGTGCTCTTCGTCGGTCAACACCAGCTTGAATTGGCGGCTTCTCGTCATTGGCAAACCGATGGTACCACACTGGTACCAACTGCAAGGGATAAATCGTCAACCAGCATCAAAATAGGTGTGTCCATGTAGGTCCATTCCGTTCAACCGATTTGTCTTTAGTGGGGTGCAGGGGCCTGATAACCTGGGCTCCAAGCGGAGAAATCCTATGCGGTGGTACGTCGAATTGTCAGGTACTTGCAAGGGTCCAATTGAGGAGCTGGAACTCATCAAAGCAATTCAAGCCGGCTCCGTCAACCGAGGGAATAAGGTATGCGCGGAGAACACAGAGAAATGGGTCGCAATTGAAAGTCATCCGCAATTTGCAGTGCTGTTCGGAACTGCAGTAGCGGACGGAACAAAGAACTGCCCCTACTGCTCTGAGCCAATTCTGGCGGCCGCGATTAAGTGCAAACACTGCCAATCAGACTTGCGAGCTCCCGTCGGTGATTCACGAACTGCTAAGTCGGAAATCTTCGGGGTTCTGATGCTCCTGGTTCCACTGTTGTCAACTTTCCTGGTTTGGTTCTGGGTTGGGGGAATGAACTTTCTCCAAGCCCCGGGTGCAATACTGTTGTTCATATCGCTGGGGACTGTCGGGATTACGGCCATGTTTGGAGCAATTGAAGCACAGAGTCTTGGGGCTGGCAGTGCCAAGGACACCGACAAGAAAGGGCGAAGGCGCTCAGGGCCGATCGCTTGGTTCTTCGGCATTTGTCTGCTTTGGCTCTTCCTATACCCGGCATGGCTGTACCAGCGAAGCAAGTATGGACTGAAGAACCTGTTGATAGGCGGAGTCATCGTCCCCATTTGCTTCTCCGTCAGCAACGCTTACATGATCGGGGTCCTCGAATCCAAAGCGCAAGAGGTGAAGGAATCTGCTGCTGCTTCGTTTAGACGATTGCATGAAGAGAATTTGCTACCGTCGGCGACGCCACTTGTGACGCTTTCTACGTTCGAACGCGTTGGCGAGGGTATGACATACGACCAAGTAACAGCCATAATTGGAGCGCCCGGAACATTGCAAAGTAGTTCGAGTCTTGCGGGATATAAGACTGCCATGTACTCATGGTCCGTAACCCATCCGCGAGCGGCGTATGGAGGGTCAAGGGGATTGGTGGCAAGCCGTACGGCGGAGGCCCATTTTGCCAAAGTCGCTGGCTCGTGTTCCACCGATCGTACCCAAGAAGCGCCGCGCTCGTTGGTCAACTGAGGAGGCACGACGCGTAATTGGTGAGCAATTGTCGTCGGGCTTGTCGGTCAACAAATTCGCTGAGCGTGAGGGTCTTGACGCGGAGCGCTTGTATAGGTGGAAACGCATCTTGGCGGCGGGAGCCGCGACAACGCCGGCATTTGTGGAAGTTCGGACCGCTGACAATGGCCGGCATGATCGCCAAATTGAGATAACGCTTCGGTCAGGGCATAGGGTGTTTTTCGCAGATTCGGTTGACCCGTCGGCGTTGCGTCGATTGTTGCAATTGCTCGAATAGAGGTACGCTGTGCTGGGCCTTCCCCCGAGCGTACGCGTGTTCATCGCCACACAACCCGTGGACGGTCGAAAAGGCGCTGATAGCCTAATCGCGATGGTGCGCAATGCTTTTGCCCAAGACCCATACTTGGGCTACCTGTACGTGTTTTTCTCGAAGCGCTGTGATCGGGTACGCATCGTTTACTGGGACCGTAACGGCTTCGCAATGTGGTCCAAAAGATTGGAACGCGGCCGTTTTTACGCACGGTTCTTGCAAGGCGCTCCACTGCAAGCCCAGGCGATTGAATCTGCCGAATTGAATCTCATTGTAGAAGGGATCGACCTGCAAGGAGCTCACCGCCGACCGCGGTGGGAGCCGCATCGAGCAGCATAATCCTGGTCGAGTCGATTTTCGAAAATCGTCGCACGACCCGGAATTAATCGGAGAAGTGGCGTGTCTACAATTTGAATGACCACGTTGCAGCCGATCACCTCAGCCCATGTTCCTGACCTGGAACAGGTGCGTGCTTGGTTGCACAAGATGATAACCTCGCTGAGGTTTGTCGAGTTGGTTGTTGCCATCATCGGGCTTATCATGCGGATGCGCGACATCAACACCGAGCTAAATAAGCGCCTAGCGCATCTAACCCGAAAGCGCCCACGCTCCGAGACGCTCAAGCGAGTCGAGCGACAGTTGTCGCTGCCGTTTATGCAACCGGTGCAAGCAAAACCCGAAAAGAGGTTGACGGATATCGCGACGGACAAGCCCAAAGTCAGCCGCAAAGGTCGGCATCCCGGACGCCGTGCGCTGCCAGCACACCTTGAGCGCATCACTGTCGAAAATCCGGTGCCAGCCCCGATGCGCGTGTGCCCGCAATGTGGCGCCGAGATGACGACCGTCGGACATTCGGTGTGCGAGATACTGGATGTGATTCCAGCTCGCGTTGTCGTCATCCAGCGGCGCGATGAGCGTGTGGCCTGTCCGCACGACAACGCGATCATGTCGGCTCCGACTCCCAATCAACTCGTCGAGCGCGGCGTATTGGGTACAACCCTCATCGTTGA
Organism: uncultured delta proteobacterium; assembly: GCA_963835565.1. Lineage (GTDB taxonomy): Bacteria > Myxococcota_A > Polyangia > Polyangiales > Polyangiaceae > FEN-1139. The sequence continues at coordinate 62,343 of CAWIGY010000031.1, read as the reverse complement.
AGCCACTGCCGACAAGTACTTGGAACACCAACCGATCGAGCGACAAAGCAGTCGCTTTCGGCGCGCTGGAGTCGAGGTTGCCCCGCAAACTCTCGGTCATAGCGTCGCGGTACACATTGATTGGCTGCAGCCCATCGCCAAAGCCATTGCTGAGTGCACTCGCGGACCGGGGCTACTGGGAACGGATGCTACGGGAATTCCGATCTTGGATCGCGATTCGCCCGAAGGCATTCGCATCGGCACGGTCTGGTGTTGGACAAATGACCGCTGGGTGACTTTCTTCTATTCGCCCGAAGGCGATTCGGACAGTGTACGTCGGTTTCTCGGTGACGACTTCGCGCGCACCGTGCAATGCGATGGAACCAACATCCTGGCATTCGTCGAACGCGCTGGCGGACGCCGTCCAGGCTGTTGGAGTCATGCACGGCGCGGCCTGGTTGAAGTGGCTCGCTCGGGCGAGACCGTCGCACTCGAAGCACTGCATCTGATTCGTCAACTCTTTGCGATTGAGCGCTGGGCGACTCTGTGTGGCGACACTGCCGAACAGAGATTGGACCGACGCCGGCAATACTCGACACCCGTCGTGGAAGTCTTGCGCGACTGGGTGGACAAGCAGCGAGAGGTCATTGCGCCCAAGTCCGAGTACGGACGAGCCCTCGGCTATATCCATCGCCAATGGCACCGTTTGATACTGTTCCTCCAGGACGGCAATATTGAATTGACCAACAATCGCCGAGAACGCGAGCTGCGAAAGTTGGTTCTCGGAAAGAAGAATTGGCTCTTTGCGTGGGAAGATCTCGGCGGTGAGCGAACCGCGAACATCCTGACCATCATCGCCACTTGCGTCGGGCACGACATCAACCCTCGCGCCTATTTGCATGTCGTTACAAGACTGCTCATCGAGGGCTGGCCGCAAAAGCGACTTGCTGAATTGCTTCCCGACCGAATTGCTTTGATGCACCCTGAGCTACGCTTGGCGCCAACCGTCAAAAAGAGCCAATCATTGCCAGAATTGAACCGGGCGATGCTAGCAGCGATGTCGCAATAGGTCCTCAACCCTAGAACCCGTCCATCGAATTGCATAGACTCGCTCGCAGCCCGTCGAGCAACTCGCGCCTACGCCCACGCGGCATAACGTCGGTCAGTTCCTCGACGAGAGTGTACATCTCATCCAGCTCGTCGACTGTCGCGTCGATGAGCAGCAGTCCCGGCACGTCTACGTGCGGGCGTGCACGAGAAATGATCGAGCGCAGCTCGAACATCTCGGCGGTGTGCTCCCGGAGAAAATCGCGTTCCGCGTCATCGATCCCCCAGAACACGAGCTTCCCTTTTGGCGCATATGCTGATAAGTCTGAGGGTGTTTCAACGTGCCCCGTAATGACGCCATTCTCGGGACAATCCGTGCAACACCACTCGACCGATTCGAGCGTCGAGATCACGATACGAATGCGACCTCGACACAGTCTCCGGCCGACTCGAGCCACGCAGGGGACCGCAGAAATCCACGGCTCCCTCCAGGTGCGGCAAGTCGCCGCCTCCACGACCTCACGTGTGAATGCAGCTCGGCGTTTGGCCGGAGCTGGAGCGTCCTTGACGAATTCCGGAACCAGATGCTGTAGGTCCGTAACCCACGTTGCCATTGGCGGAATTTCAAGCACATCCCCCCTTGCCCGTCACCCCATCGATCACAAGTCTGCCCTAAGCGCAAGCAAATCTGGCTACGCTTCCCGCAAGCGGGTTACCATGGTCCAACGAAAACGGCTCTGCCATGAATGCGATATTCCAAAATGGGAAACTGACCAACAAGGCACAATTTGGGTTGCGCTAGTCGGAGTGCGCGTGAAGCGGCCGTTTTCCACAGTCTTGGCAGCAATCCGGTGGCGGACATCGGGTCCAAACCTAAACCTGCTGAACTGGCATTACGTTACTCCGGGCTTTCCGAACCGCTGTGCGAATCTCGTCGAACAGTCTGGCTGCCCCAGGAAAGCACAGCTCGATTCTCGGCGTGCGAACGTCTGTGCCTTGTATTGTTAGAGTTTCCCGTCCGAGCGCACGAGACAACGCGATATCCTGGACACGAAAAAAATCGATGACTTCGGTCTTGCGGACCAGCAAGCCACTCTCAAGCTTGATTCCTTCGCTAGTGATGACGAGAAGCGTGCGAGCGGCCACTGCCCAGTAATAAAGGAACGCCGAGAATCCAATGAGCGCAACTGGACCTGCTGCAAGCAGCAGAAGTGGAAAGAACGCGGCTACGCCTAAAAAGACAATACAGAAGCCGCACATAACCATCAGCCCTAGTGGAACCCGAACAGGTCCCTGATAGAGCACTTTCGGCGATTCAGTTTCGTCCACGGTCTATTCTCCCGGATGAACCGCGCCACGTTACCACGAAAGCGCGACGAGCAATCAAAATCCGCTGCCCGTTGAAGCCGGCTCGAAATCTTGATCCTCAGCCAATGACGAAAGACAGCGCGAATAGTGAGGGCATATTGTTCTTCATGGCAATTTCTCGCCTGCTCTATTGCGCCGTATTCCCGCAATCTCCGCCCGCAGTGCAGCAGATCCCGCCGACGCCGTATGCAAGTGCGCTTCCTGCGGGACTCAAACAGACTAACCCCGATTCGCAGAGTCGGTCCTCACCCTGGATACACAGCGCACCAAGTCCGACGACCGTAGCTGTTCCGAAGTTGCAGCAATAGCTGGATATTGCATTCGAGAAAGTGCAGCACTCAACAGTGCTGCCATCTACATTTCCGCAATCAGCAACCAGTTGCGCGCAGGATTGGACACCGTAATTGTATGGCGATTGAGACGGGCAGCCGTTATCGCTCGACTCTGCTGTACAAGTAGCCGATTGACCCCCTGTCGAAGTATTCCCCCCGGTCGCTTTAGTGCCTCCAGTTGCTGCGGACTGCCCACCTGTTGGCGCTCTGCCGCCTGTAGGAGCCGAGCCGCCTGTTGCATAAGCAATGGTCCCGCCGGTTGGGGAGGAGCCGACAGCCGAGAAGCCTCCCGTTGCGCTGGGAGGTTCATTCATGCGTTTGCCGCTGCTGCTCGGTTGTTCTGCTGTTAGAGCGCGCAGCACAGTAGGCCGGTGCCAGTTTGTCTGAATGAGCGCGCCGAACATTGCTGGCCGCTATGAACTAGCCATCTGTGCAGGCCTTTTGGCCAAGCAAAAACAGCCAGTTATCTAGCGATGCTTGCGCCTTCGGTCCATGGACCTCAAGTTTATCGTCGAGGAGCCGCTCTATGGGGTATTCTGCCCATAGAGATTGCTCGCAATGGAACCAATGACCAAGAGATTAGACATATTGCTATTCAAGGAATGCAATCACGACGGTTGCGATCAATGGGTCGCACAATGCTTACAGCATGACATCGTCGGACAAGGTAACTCAATTGATGACGCAATTTTTGGGCTTGAGGCATGCATAGTTGGGCATGTGCAAATAGACTTGAAGAAAAACAGGGAACCGTTGGCATGGATTCCTGCTGCGCCCAAAAAGCACTGGATGAGATTTGAGCAGGCCAAGCGAATTTCAGACGAAGATCTGCCGACCCTATTTGATTCGGAATTTAAGAATCTTATCCCACCAGCATTCATGATTCCTAAGGCACCGGACCGTCAGGTTAGAGTATATTGATCCGTCGGTTTGAGCGCAAAACATGTCTTACCCATTCAGATCCTGGCCGCGCTTGTGGCAAATAGTCAACAAGCTAGAAAAGGAATTTGGGTGCAAATGTGAAGTGAAAGACATCACTAGGGGTGACGGGAAGACGGCTCGGATTACAATTATTGAGAGGCAGATTGGCGAAGTAACTCGCGAGTGTGTAATTGAAGGAAAAGCCGACAAGCCCATGGGGCCCACGCAGATCGAATCAATGTGCAACAGACTAGAAATACCACTTCATGATTTCGATCCTGAAATCATCGAAACTGGCACAGACCTAGGCATGGACTCCGAGTTGATTATGTGATTGGAAGGCACCGGCTCCAACCAGTTGGCCCCAAGCCCATGTAGATGTCGAATGGTTTCAATCAGTGCAGGAGTCCGGCCGCGCCCATGCCGGATATGTTGGCACGCGAATCGCGCCCGGACCGCTACCAACTACCTCATGACGGGCCGGCGAACGCGAGGCGCGCTGGTCGGTGTCCGTTTGCTGACCCTGCCGCAACTCCTTCAGGAGCGAATTAGAACCGGCGCAAGTCCTGTGGATTGCTCAAAAAGCTGACAGTGGCCGCGGCCGAAGGCCATGTCAGAACACATCACCGCGTGCGCCTCGTAAGTGACAAAGTGCGACATGTGACAACCTCCCCTGACGGGCCATGAATTTGGTAAGAATCTAGCGTCTTTATTGGCCAATCGTTGGTGCAGTGACCAATGGTTTTTCGATGAAATGTCGCAATGTGTCACACCTAAAAAGAGGAGGGCGGAAAGGGGATTGTCCAAAGTGGCCGGAAGTGTGCGCTTAAAAAAGCCCCGTCAGCATGGGTGGCTCGGCTATCGGCCAATACTTTACGAGACGTGTGCGCATGCGCGCGTGCGCACGGGTGTCATGGGGTTTTAGAATCCTCGGGGAGGTAAGCCGGACGCCATGACGACCGGACAGCCCCCGGACCGCTATGCCAAGTCTGACCGCGCAATGTCCGATTTAATCCGCCCCACAACGCGCGCGTGCGCCCGCATAGGCGTTATGGGGTCTTAGAAGCACTGCTGTCACCATGTTCATTTTCGAACGCAAACGTGAACTGCGTCGTTTTTGTTGCGACACGTTCCGCCACTTCGGGACAAGTAGGACACCACGACCACGGGGGACGAAGTGACATTCGGGCATCCCCCCGTCTGGCGAATTAGATCCGACTATCACGTGCGCGCGAGGGCGCACGCGTTATGGGGTCTTACGTGGTGTTTCGTTCGGTCCTCCACTGTTCCCATCGCCTGCGTTGAGCTGCTGCAATGTGCGCCTTGCCTTCGGGCGATGTCGGGCCTGTCGCTAAACCGCCGTGGATGCGACAGCGGCGACACATGGCGCCATTACGACGGACGCACACTCGAGCCTGGCAAGGGCGGCCAGCGCGAGTCTTGGCGCCGCATAAGGGGCGCTCAGCCTTTGGGGACTTCCGCTTGGCGACGTTCTCAAAGTGAGCCGCCCAAGCCTCAAGGAGGCGCCGCAAGCGGCCAGGTCCGGCCATTGCCGCCAATACGGCAAACTCGGCAGCCAGCTCGCGGGGTGTCATGACTTGCCCCGGGCCAAGTCCTCGAACCGCTCGCGCACCTTGTCCAGCCTGTCTGAATCCCGTTTTGCGTCAAACAGGACCTCCTGGAAAGCGCGAGAAGCCGCCACTGCGGCGACTGCGTTACTCTCTCCCGTGAGGGCCATTAAACGGGCAGCTATTGCAAGGGAACCGCCGTGATTTTTGAGCACAAGCGCCGAGGCCTTCGCGAACTGCGACCGCGCCTCATTTTCCGACATTCCTTCCGCAACCAATGATGCAATCGTGACGGGTTCCCAATTCAGCATTTTGGATACAATAGCCGCCAATTCTGGGGTGCAGTTTTGCGTTATCGGCTGGTGAGGTTCGTCGAGCAAATCAGCAAGATTGCGACCGAGCAAGGATGTTTTTGGCATTGATATCTCCAACTTGGGAACGTCCTAAAGCAGACGTTGCGCGTTCGTAGAGCGCGGATGGGGCGCGGTCGGGTAGTTCTGCGAGCCCCAGGCGAACGGCAAGACTGGTACTGCATGCCTTGGCCTTGCCAACCAGGGCCGCCAAAGGATTCCCAGTAGCAAACCGACCACGCTCGCCTGTGGGTAGCGATTGCGCTAGCCTGCAATCATCCGGCAAATCTTCGGGCGACACGACCTCGATTCGAGGCTGACCTGTGCCGTTGCCGTGTCCAGAGCGGATGGCCATCAGGCAATCCCCCCGGCTCGAAATTGCGGCAAAAATGGGCCTGGATTATTCTCCTGGATTTTTCTCGTCTCCGATTTCTGCTGTACTGCCTGCAAATATGCCAATTCGGTAGGCAAGAGCGCCGGCTACGTAAGCCGCCTTGCTAGGCAAATAACGTGGCGTGTGACGGTTTCGGCCGGCGTTTCGATTATCACGTGACGCGTGCGAAAGGAAGCACGGGCCGGTGGCAGTGTTCCGGGATACAGGCCGACTGAGCCGGGTGCTTCCTGCTTCCTGCTTCCTCTTAAGCAATTGGCGAAAGGAAGCACCACAGCAGGCCAAGGATCGGACGTCCTGAAGTCCGGTCCGTATCCTTGCCTGCGGGGCGGTTCTTATAGGTGCTTCCAAGCAAAGGGAGCGGCAGAAAACATACTGCATTAGTGCTTCTCCTGAATGGTAAAGGAACCATCTGATCCCACAGAAAGCAGCCCGTCACGACGCGCAATTTTGATGGCATCGTAAAGTTTCCCGTTATTGCCAACTGTAACTTTCACAATGTCGTTAGCGGACCTGAGCTTGCCCGGGTTCTTGGCGACGGACTCAATTATCCTTTCCACTAAGTCCTCCTCTGGTACCGGCGCTTTGCCTCCGCGCTTTTCGGCTACTTCTGGCAGTTCGTCGATTGATTCACAGGGAAACTCACTTAATTGGGTTCCGCCATGGGCGACCAATACACACCATGATTCCCTGCCGTAACGCAGTTTAGGAACCGAAAGCACTAGCAAGGTGTCACCGCCTTCAAGCCGAGTAGGCCATTTGGATATCACAGTCACACTGTCGGCAGCAAACTCGATTTCGCCGGATTCTTTTCCGAGGCCGACAAGAATTTGAGGCCGTAGGATCGTCTTGCAAATGCCACCAAATTCGCCGGGCAGTGTTGATAGTCCAGCCTCCTGCATGGCCGAGCAGAGCAGCGAGTACTTGTCGCGGGCGGTACTTGAAATGAGCAGTATTGCGACGCCGAATTCTCGTGCCAGTTGCTTCGCGACATAGGCAGCCTTACCAATCTTTTCCCGTAGCTCGACCCGTTCACCCACGTTCGCACCGACCAGCTGCAAGAAGTCCAACACAATGAACAAGGGACCTTGCGGACGTGAGGCACGCGCCTTCTCAACTATCTCGTGCAGGTTAGACGACGACCAGCCGCCGGCATTGCCTTCGATGACCTTGAAAGGTTTCCCGCGTAGCTTTTCGGCTTCGATGTTTATGCGCGCTAGCTCGTTGTCACTGTATCGACCGAGCCAGATTTTCGACCACGAAATCTTGGCGCGCGTAGCAATGATTCGGGTGTAAACCTGAGTGGCCTCAAGCTCTAACGACACATAAATAACGGGCGTCCCACCGTTGGGACCGGTAGGATCTTCCGGCTCGTCGAAATCAATCGGAGGCGCCGCACCTTCGGTCTTGACTACTGGTGGCTTGGGCGGATTGAATGCCGGCAGTCCTTCTGCCTCTCGTGCTGAGTCAATGCGCGCCTGTGGCCAACAGTGCAGCCAGTCCTTGGACGTCTTGCGATGGTGTCCGTGACTCTCGTGCAAACACTCAATCGTCCCGAGGTAGTGTCCAAATGAAGATGGCTCATAGTAGACAGTGGATCTGTTGGATGATTTTTTGTCGCTATGCTCAGGTTCTAGTGGGCAGTTGATTGCCCACATACCTGCTTCGATTTCGTCGCCAAGCAGATGATCTTCACTTAGTAGGCGACCAATGACGCCTTTGCCGTGATAGTCGCCAGCCTCGGACGTCTTGCGCGGGGGCTTCGCCTTTGGTGGCTGTTTTCCAAGTAGCTTGGCCGCTTCGGCGTCTGCCGGCGTAATTTTTGGTTCCCAAATTCCAATCGCCGAAGGGTCGCCAATTCTCGGTAGATGCTCGGGTTGGCCGCCTTCGTCACGTGTTGCATGAGGCGCACGGAACAGACGTTGCCAGTCGCCAATTGGATCGACTTTGATATCAAAGGCACGCTTTATGTATGCACACGAGCGATGATAGAAGGTCGTCCAAACGTTAGCATCTCTGGATGTGCGGATAAGGAATTGCTCAGGCAGTAGCGCGACCAGTCGATAACCATGCCGCGTGAAATATACGAAAGTCCTGGGGTGCTCGGCGCTGAGACGTTCGATCTTGATGCGCTCCGCTTCGAGCCATTCTGATGTTGGGTCACCGTGATCGGGTGTATCGGCGTCAAATACAACAAGCACCATGCGAACGGCGCCCCCAAGTTGCGATAGGTGCTCTTTGGTCAGGCACTCCTTGCCGAGTCGTCGGGTAATTTCAGGGTTGTTGTACTGAGCGAAGTGAGCATCGGTACGAAAACACGTAGTCATTACCTCGGAAACGGACGTGTAACGGGCGAAGCCTCCTTTGTCGTACTTGGGCCAGCCGCAGATTAAGGAACCACGCAAAACCGGAATAAGAATTGCGCTCATTGATCGGCTCCCCATGCTTGAGGAGAAACCGATCCACAATCTTCTAATGATTCCAGTGCCTCGACACCACGGGCGCCAAGCTGTATAAGTATCTGCTCAACCTCTTGATCTAGGTTGCTGCGGATGGCCCTGCCAAGTTCACGTGTTAGCCTTTCGAAATCGGGCGCATTCACTGTGGCCGCCTCTCCGCTTGCCGCTGAAGCTTGTTAGGCTCCGGGGTGTCCCACGACAGGACGAGGCGTCGCGGCTGAGGGTTGTACGCATTGGCATTTGCAAGGCCCGCAGCCTGGCAAACAAGATCCAACATCTCCCTTCCGCGATCGATCACACCATCTTTTGGACTCGTGGATTCGGGAGGTTCAGCGCAGACCTTCGCTGTAGCGAGTCCATGTTGCAGGCCATTCCTGCGCGCGCGGCCGTACTCGACAATCATGGCTGCCCCTTTTGTGCAACCCATTGCCGGACAGCCTCCGGATCAAATCTGCGAACCTCCGAAAGTCGAATGCAGGGTAGGCCCTGGTCGATCAACTTCTTCAGCAGCGCCGGGCTAATCTGCAACATGCTGCAGACGCCGGATGTGTTGAGGTATGGAGGGGTCTGTCGTTCACCGACCGCGGTCAGCAAATCATCCCAGCGTCGCTCAAATACGCGGTCAACAATTGCCTCAATACCAAGTGGGTCATTGACAACCGGGGCGGTGTGCGGCAGATTCGGCGTGACAGAGACGGGGTGCCTTTGGGTCGCGAGCCCGGGCGCCCTATTGGATTTAGGCATTTGCTGCCTGTTCTTTCTGGGGTACTTTAATCCCAAGTTCTTTCGCAGCTATCGAAATCCGAGCCTCGGTTACTGGCTTCATTCGTGGGCGATAGTCAGGATTTAGCCATTTTCTCGCGGTTTCGTGGTTGACTTGGGCGCGCGCACTCAATGCGTACAGTTGATTTCGAGTGATTGGCATTCGGACCTCGCTTGTCCGTTTTGCCCCCGAAATGGTGAGAAGTCAGTATAGGGGACCTTACCCTATGCACCGATTTTTTCTAGGTGGTCTCGATACTCTTGTTTGAGAGGGTGCACCTTGCCGGACGTCTTCGTGCCACCGCGCCGCTTACCAGGATGGCGCAGATTCCAAATCTCAAGCAGGTCGTTGATTGGATCCCACTTGGCGTGCTTCCAATTGTCGAGGACACGTTGGGCTAGTGCGATTTGCGCGGGCGTCCAGTTGACTTGCTTCATGAACCAGCCGGGGCGGTGCCCGTACAAACGACCGTTGACTTCGCTGAGTAGGCTCAGCGCGTCTGTGCATCCAATGTCGTCGATCGTCTGGTGAATAAGACGTACCGCGTGCATGCGTTGCAGCGCTTGCCTGTCTTCGTAGTCTACCGGCAACCCCCACAGGACCTGCAGTGCGCGACTAAGCTTCGCACGGACGCCGTCCAGATCCGTGGCTTTCGTTCTGGTGTTTCCAGCTACCCACCTGGCTATTTCAGCGATTTCGCTGGCCAGCTTCGTGCACTCGGGATCTGGCTTGTCCTCGAGCTTGGGTTTGCTACTCTTTGCCATTGAAAGTTTCCCGCTTTCGCCTTCGCCCCCGTCGTTTCCAGCCTCGGGGGCGTTGCCTATTTTGACACCTATTGCGGGCGCCAAGTACGGGAAATTCGGCCCATTTTCCAGCATAGGAGGTAGCTCCCTATGCAAACCCGCGGGCCTGGTGCATACTTCGGGTATGCCTCCCGCTGAGAAGCTCGACCCCGTAATGGTGGCACTAAGTAACGCTCCCCCATCGGATGAGCCCGAGACACCCGAGGAGCGCGCAGCGGTAGCGGCAGCTAAAGCCGAAGTCAGCACCGGTGGTCAACTGTATTCACACGAGGAAGTTCGCAAGTACTGGCTCGATGAAGCGTGACACCGTGGCGTGACGTCTGGACCCGAGCCGCACTTAAAGAGCGCGACCGCATTCCGATCAAGCAACGCGAAAAGATTCTCGCGGCGGTCAAGCTGTTTTGCGAGACTGGTGTAGGTAACATCGACACAATCAAGCCCTTCACTGGCGAGTATCGTTTGAAGGTTGGCGATTGGCGCGTTCGATTTACACTTGATGAGACGCGCCGCGAGTTGACGGTCTTGCACGTATTCATTAGGGGCGGAGCCTACAAGGATTGCTGAGTTCATTTCTTGGCCTTGCCCTTCGGCTCCGGCAGCATCTCGAGCTGGGCCAGGCTATCCTTCGCCAACCTGGCTGCTGCATTGCGAGCCGTCGGCAGCATGTCGCTCTGGTCCAAGTCGGGCCGAACGATGCTCTGACTCAGTGCGTGCAATTGCTTCGCAGCGTTATCGACTAGGATTGCGACCGCTTCAATCTGTTGTGGAGGCGCACGTATCGCGCCCTGCACCTGCTAATTCATCCAATAATTGCGCGGCTCTCGTTGAAACCAAGTCCGCCGCCAAAATAGTAATCGTTGACGCGGCGGGTGGCATTGATGGTCGCTGTGACATTGCGCCGTCCCTTCGCGGCTGAGGTGCCGCCTGCCGCCCTGGACCGAAGTGCAGAGCGGTATGGCGATCCCTCAACTGCAGGGTCGTTCAGCCAACGCCAGAGCGTACCCGCTGGCTAATTCCTTGAGGTATGCACCGAGGCCAATATCAGCGGCTCGGGCCTGGAGAATCGTGCCGGAGAATCGTAACCGATCCGCATCTTGCGCTTGATTTTCAGGCGGCGCACCACACCCGTCGGCCTCAAGATTTAGCTCAAAAGATGCCGCAAGCTCATTAGGGGGCGCCCTTCGAATCCGGTGGTCGCAGGTTCGAATCCTGCCGGGCGCGCTGGAAATAATGCTGAATCCGTAATCGTCGAGTCAGAGCGTGGCCCATGCCTGGGCCAAGAGGGTGGGCCAGGACCGCAAGTCGATGCGGTCGAACAAGCGTTAGCGAATGCAATTACAGCCGCTGTAGCCGCCGGCAAGTTCGACGTCGTCAGCCAGCTCTGTCGTGAACTCGAAACACGCCGATTGGCCCGAGCCGGGAACGTTGTGGCCATCGATTCGCGTCGCTCCAAAGGCTGAACCGTCGCTGACACATACGGGGCTGGACGCCTGAACGCGGCGTGCGAGCGGGCGCTGAGCGTGCCGATCCCGGGTGGTCCCAAGCGCAAGTACATTGAGGCCATTCTGAAAAACGGTTTGGACCAACAATCACAAGCTACTGCTCCCAACCGACGTCCCACGCGTGTTCACGAAAACGTGCGAGGCGGCGACTACTACGACAGAAAGGACACGATCCATTGACCACTACTGAAGAAACATTGACGAAACTGCACGAACTCAAACTCACCAGCATGGCAAAAGCCGTACGCGAATTGATGGACACAGCCCCTGGCCAACAACTTTCTTTTGACGAAAAACTCGGCATTATCGTTGATCGAGAATGGACTGACCGCGACAACCGGCGGCTCTCTCGTCGAATCAAAGAGGCAAAATTACTCAACCCGGGCTTCCCTCGTGAAAATGTTCAAAACCGGTGTGGGAAAGACCTACGTGGCTTCTGCATTAGCTGACTCTGCATGTCGAATGGGGTACCGCTCGCTCTTCTTTCGAGTCCCTCGGCTACTTGAGGAATTGGCATTGGCACGAGCCTCCGGGGTGTACGCCTCGTTGCTCGCCAAACTCGCCCGCATTGATGTGTTAGTCCTCGATGACTTTCTTCTCAATCCAATGAATGACACCGAACGGCGTGACCTGCTCGAAGTCATGGAGGACCGCTACGACAAATCATCGACAGTAATTGCTACACAATTGCCGACGAAAACTTGGCACGAATCGCTCGGTGATCCGACAATTGCCGACGCCATCTGTGACCGGCTCGTGCACAACGCCCACGTGCTCAAATTAGGTGGCCCCTCCCTACGCAGAAAGAAAGCCCTGGAAACCCTGCCTCAATAAGCCTGAACCCAGCCACTCGTCGCTTCGCTCCGATCCCGTTCAAGTGCCCCGGAACGACCGCTTAAGTCCGGCCGGAATGAGCGCTCAAGTTGAGTGCAATCCGCAACGGAGACCAGCTGAATTGCCGGGCAAGGAGAGCCACGGGCTCAAAACCGGCAATGCGACAAGTGTCGCGATAGATCACAGGCAAAGGAATCAAGTGACAAGTAATGATAGCACTCGACACCCCTCAACTTGGCAATGCTGCCCGAGCCGGGCAGCTGTAGGCGAGTGTATTGTTGGTGCGAAGCGCCAATTCTTGGTACACTGTCACACTGATGAAGGACTTCGCATCGATTTTCACGGTCGCTTCGTGGTTGGCCATGGTCCAGGGCGGAGCGGCGCAAACGCAGCGTGTGCCGCTAAACACGGCCTCACACGGCCAAGCCAGCAAGCTCACCGAAACGGGCGAAGGTGAAGGGTCCCCCGCCGCGGGCGAACAAAAGGACGAGCAGCCTAGTAGTGAATGCCGCAAGAGCGGCGCTGCTCTGACTCTCTCGGTCGACAGAAAGACGGTGAGTCTGGAAGAGGGCCGCTTGATGGCCAAGATGGACGGCCCCATCTGCAGCCTGTCGATGCAGCTCATCCGCAAAGACGGGACCGTGATCGACAAGTCGTTTCACTACGCAGGACTAGAGCAGGAGCTGCGTTGGAATCCGGTCCCTCGAGACCAAATCGAGAAGATCGAGATTCGCATCACCGCCAAGAACAACGCCTATCAAGCCGTCGCGCTCATTCCCTGGTTCGTCAGGATAGACCACAAGGAAGTGAAATTCGACACCAACAAGGCCATCATTCGAGACTCGGAGGTTGCCTCGCTCAAGGAAAGCTTGACCAAAATCAAGGAGGTCCTTCACAAAGTGCAAGGCAAGGGCCTCGGCACCATCAGCTTATTCATCGCTGGGCATACCGACACCCGGGGAAGCGCCGAACACAACATGACCTTGTCTCGCAACCGTGCGGAGGCCATCGCCGCTTGGTTCCAAAAGCAAGGCTTGTGCATTCCCATTGCCTACGAAGGGTTCGGCGAGACGGCCTTGAAAAAGGTGACCGCTGACGAAGTGGACGAGCAGGCCAACCGACGCGTGGACTACATACTTTCCGTGGAACCGCCCGTAATCAAAAAGGGCGCCACACCAGCGTGGAAATTGATGTCGAACGGGTGTTCTTGAACGAATTGACCCAGGCTAAGTCCGTGCAAAGAGGTTGGTTTCCTTAGCCGCGCGCACGATCCGGGGATTCGCGCTGACCCACCGTGCACGACCGCGCACGCTCGGTCGATTAGCCCACCTTATTCGGATGGTCCTGTACCCATTGCTTGGCCTCGAGTACTAGGCGGCGGATCTGTGCCTGGTCAAAGGGCGAATTCGTCCGTTTGCTCCAATGAATGAATATCGGGGTTATCTCCGCGGCACTGATGTGAGGGAAGAGGTAATTGACCCGCACCAGTGTCCTGAATAGGGCTCCCGGATCTGTCTTTTGGCCCACGTTCACGAGGTAGCGCTTCAAGTGGTACGTCGTTGCCATGGGCTTCGCAGGAATCGACTTTGGTGGCGCAATCACGGGTGCTGCACCTGCGGCCTGGTTCGCGCAATCGAAACACTGATGCGCATCCGGTATCGCCTGCAACCGCTTAGGGCCGATGGGTTCACCGCAATCTGAACAGAGGCGTTGCTGGAGCTGCATTCGAGTGAGGACCGCGAGGCTCACCATGCTAGCTCCAGGTACGGATTGTGGCCATGGTCACCCTATGGGGGCAACTGGCTGGGAGGGGTCCGGTTGGTCCTAATACCTTGACGTGCGCGGGCCATGTGGAAATAGTTTTGAAAGTTATGAAAAACGCGCCCGAGTGTCCTTGGTTCCGTGTCTTCGTAGCAGTCACATTCACAGTTCTCCTATCGACCATGGCTCCCAATAATGCATTTGCACAAATCGACCAAAACCCGCTGCCGCATCTGGTGAGCAGAGACGGCCGGCACGCATTGATGGTAGATGGCGCACCCTTTTTGATCCTAGGCGCTCAGTGCCACAACTCGAGCGCCTGGCCAGCGACGCTGCCCAAAGTCTGGCCGGTGATTGAAACGCTGCATGCCAACACGCTCGAGGTTCCTATCTACTGGGAGCAATTCGAGCCCGAACCCGGAAAATTCGACACGTCGATCGTGGACACGTTGCTCAAGCAAGCGCGCGAGCATAGTGTGCGGTTGGTGTTGCTTTGGTTCGCCACTTGGAAAAATGGCAGCTCGCATTACATGCCGCTATGGATGAAAAAACAGCCCGACAAATACCCGCGTATCATGGGGAAGAACGGCCAACGCGTGGACTCTCCGTCGCCGCATGCGATAGCGACCCTTGAGGCGGACATCCGGGCATTTTGCGCGCTCATGCGCCACCTAAAAGCCAAGGACGGCCGGCACACTGTGATCATGGTGCAAGTTCAGAATGAGCCTGGCACCTGGGGCAGCGTTCGCGACTTTTCGCCTCAGGCGGAGAAGCTTTTCAAATCGCCCGTGCCGGAGGATCTCTTGAAAGCAATGGGTGCCAAGGCGCCTGCCGCCAGCGGCAAATGGTCCGATGTCTTCGGCGACAATGCCGACGAGTATTTTCACGCCTGGCACATCGCGCAATTCATCGGACAGGTCGCCGCCGCCGGCAAGGCAGAGTATGCGCTGCCGATGTATGTCAATGCCGCATTGCGAGACCCATTGACGCCGGGGCCCGCGAGTTCGTACGAAAGCGGGGGACCCACCGACAATGTGTTGTGGATCTGGAAGGCGGCCGCGCCTGCCATTGATTTGCTCGCTCCTGATATCTATCAAAATGACGGCGTTCGCTACCGCAAGGTACTTGAGCTCTACAGCCAGTCGGACAACGCGCTGTTTGTGCCTGAAACGAGCGGCTATACGGGGCAAGCCCGCATGTGTTTTGCTGCATTGGGACATCGAGCCATTGGCTGGTCACCATTTGGTCTCGACTACACGGTTTATGCCGATCATCCGCTGGGCGCTGCAAGGTTGACTGAGGAATCGCTCGGTGAAGTTGCGCTGAACTACACGATGCTCGAACCGATCATGCGAGAGGTCGCTCGCCTGAATTTCGAAGGCAAGCTTCAAGCAGTCGCCGAGGAGAAGGGTGAGGTCGCACAAACCTTGGATTTCGGCGATTGGAAAGCCACGGTTGGCTATGGCGTGTCTCCACACGGTTACGGCGGCATCCCGCGGGGAAATTCCGAACCAATCGGCCGCGCCTTGGTGGCCAAGTTGGGAGGCAATCATTTTCTCGTGACCGGTGCATTTTGCAAAGTTGATTTCAAGGCCGCTTCCGGACAGAAGCGTGAGTTCCTGCGAGCCGAAGAGGGCAGCTACGAGAAGGGAGTCTTCCTTCCGGTGCGCATCTGGAATGGCGATCAGACGGATTGGGGCCTGAACTTCAGTTCCGCGCCGCAAGTTCTACGCGTTTCGCTGGGTACGTACTGAGAAATCCCCCATGCCTACTGACAAGGCATGACCCGAACAATCTTGAGCTTCGTAGCGGTACTGCCGGGTGCCACGTACGCCGCGCTGCCGTCCGAATACGGCCTGAAATCCTGGAACTGGTTACTGGTCACGGCGATCGGGAATGTAGAGCCAACCGTTGCACCAGTCGAGGCGTCGAGAATTTGCCCCACTAAGTTCGTGCCCGAAGTTAGCACCCAGGAACCCAACAGATAGCTTCCGTAGTTTACCAGGTGCGTGCTAGTGCCGCTGCCGAGGCTGATGTCCGCGGTGTCCGCACCCGTCGTAAACTTGAACATGTGCAAGGCTCCGACGTTGCTCACGAGCACCCAGTAACCGCCTCCCGATGCCAACACCAGGTTGCTCACGGTAGAGTTTGACGCATCAATGGCATAAACCAAGTTGGTTGCATTAACGTCGAGCCCTGGGTATGGGTACGTGTCCGAGCGGCAGATCATTACAAACCTGGCTGCCGCCGGATCCCAGACAATCTTCTCGAAGCCGCTGTGGCTGCAGCCCCAGTCGAAACTGTTGTGTCCCGTCAACATCGTGCCGGTCGGACCCACGACTCTCATCTCATCACCCTGGTGGATGTTAATCGCCGTGTTACCGCCCGTGTGCAGGTCTGAGACACACTGATAGCCGCGCCATAGTAGCCCGCGTAGTTCGTGCCATCGAAGGCGAGCCGCCCATGATGCGCGTACCACCAAATATAGTATATCCACTTGGGGTCCGTGGGACTCGTCGAGTACGGGGGCAAGCGTCGCGCTCGAGGTCGTAAGCTTCGTGGCCCAAGTCTCGGTCGTGCCGTCAAAACGCACCATGTACTCGTCATAGCAAGGGATTGCCGGACTTGGCGGTGTCCCGCAAAGATTCGTGGGGCTTACCGCAATTGAGCGTTCCACCACCCTGCGCGTCTCGCGCCACCAACAAGACCCCGCCGTTGTTGTCGGCGTAGATGTCGCCATAGTCCATCGCTGGCAGACCGAAGGTACTCACGACGTTGTCATTGCAGTCGAGCGTAGTAATGTGCACCTGACTGTCGCTGCCCATCCAAGCTACGCGTGAGCCCCCTGACGGGATAGGTGAAATCGATAGCAACTTGAGATCCGCATCATCCTCATTGACCACCACGGTCGCTCCAACATCGATCTCGTTGATTCGCACTGTGGGTGCAGAGGTACATGCGGTGGGTGTCACTACCGGGCAGGAACTCGTCGTGCCTCCGGTGCCCGTCGCGCCGCCGGTTGTCTTGGCCCCGCCAGTGGCGCTCGTGCCTCCCGCGCTCGTGGTGCCACCGGTGGTCTTCGTCCCTCCGGTGGCGCTCGTGCCTCCGGCAGCCGTTGCGCCACCCGTCATCTGGGTTCCGCCGGTTGCGGTTGATCCTCCATTGTTCGCAACTCCACCCGTGCTGACGGCTCCCCCGGTGGCCGCTGTTCCGCCGGTGTTGCTAACCGCGCCACCGCTCCCGGCTGCTCCGCCCGCGCTGACTCCACCGGTTGCTGCCTGCGTTCCCCCAATCGCGCTGGCGCCGCTCGAGTTCGTCGCGCCGCCGGTACCCGAATTGTTAGCTCCACCCGAAGACGCAGGCGGAGTCGAACTGTCCGTGCCGCTGCAACCGATTAACAACGCCGCCTGAACTACAGCCGACCATAACGATGTCTTGCGATTCATGGAAATCCTCCGGCTCGATATGCGCACAGCCGATAATTGTACTCATCCAGTAATGATGACTTTGAAAGCAACTTTCCAGAATCTAAGGTGGCACGAGGTTCAATTGACGGTTCAGGCCACGCTACTCGCGCAACAGGTCTAAGCCTGCTCGGAAGCGACTAATTTGGGAATATGCAATCGCGAAACTCTAACGGGAATCCTCGCGGCCGGTGACTCCATGTTTGCTATTTCCATTTGAAATGCCGGCACGCCGTGCGTTTGGTTTTCATTGGTGACCCGCAGGTTCACTACGCCCTTCGGGCGTTCCTCGCTGCGCGACGACGCCGAGGAGTGGTCGAAGGACCAGCACCGTCTACCTCCGTGAAAATGTACAGTGTGCTGTACTTTTTCACTCCGGTTCGTTGCGACGTTTTGATTGTGTTGGTCGTCTGGGCCCCGTTAGTTGACGAGGATCTGGGGAATGGCAACTTGGCAATAGTTGGGTGGGGTCAACCACTTGATGATGTTTAGCCAAAACAGTTCCACTTGGTAATCTGGATGCTGGGTCCATTCGCTGTCGTACGTAATCCACTCATCACCCCACTGGAACACCCTGCCAGCTCCGGATTGCAGCGCACGCCCTACGACGTAGCCACTTTGCATGGCGACTACTGTGCCTAAATTCTTGGCCGATTGCGATTCGTACCCATTGTTAACGCCAACCTCCGTAATACCTACGCTCGTTGGATGCGGATACCAGACCGTTATCGGAACGGTCGTCCCCCCCGCAGGCTTCTGCAAAATCTGCAGACTGCCGTAGTTCAATCCAAATGCCCCTAGCAACGCATTGACGTTGGTAAGCTCGGTTGGGTCGGAGAACCCAGTGAGCGTCATCATCCCGCCGCGTTGGTTAATAAAATTGGCAAGCGCCGTGACTTCAGCCTGCGAATAGGCCCGACCGATGCCACCGGTATTGTCAGCCGGCAGTTTCGCATTCACGTTCTGGACAACGATGATATCGAAGGGGGCAAGTAAAGACTGAGTAAGTGTTTGAGAACCTAAAGACACCGCACCGTTAGTTGCGCGAGCACTGAGCCAAGCTCCAAACACATCGCCCTGCCCCCATGTTCCCGGCACGCCCAACGTTGCAATCTTGATGCAATCACAAATTCCATCACCATTGGCGTCAACGTCGTCGATAATACCGTTGCAATCGTTATCGAGACCATCGCAAACTTCGGGGCCGCACGTCGGGGCCGGGTCAACAACGGTTGCACAAACCGCGGGCGAACAGGCAGCTAACGCAGCGGCGCCAGTAAGCACACCCTTTCCACCATCCGCACCCGTCACCGGCGCTGTAGGATTGTATTGAGGAGTATTGGTGGCGTTTCCGTCAACGCCGTTCTTCGAGCTAGAGCAACTTGAAAGGGTTACAAGCGCCACAAGAGCGCAAGAAATTAGACGGACGAGCATACCAGCCTCCTTCAATTTTTCGATTATACCAGAGTTCCGCGGTTCGGATATCGTTATCATAAAAAAAATAATATCAGTTGGTGCAATTCAAGCAGTCTATTTTGACTTACCTTTGCATACACATGACTACAAATAGGTTTGTTGTTGCCGGCACTATGAAGCTCAGTTTTGGCGCGACTTTGGGTCAAAAATTCCTGGGGGCAATTGACGGCGATGCGTGAGGTGACTGGACTCATGCTCCGTTGGAACCGTCCCCAATCCGAAAACAAGGTTGGCACAGTGTCTGGCTGCCGATTCGCAGCTCGTGTCCACGTGCCGCCGCAACAAAAAGCTCAGTTCGATTGCGACAGTTTACCCTGAAATGAAAAGCAAAGCTGCACTGGCGCGCGGCAAGTTCAGGCGGAAATGGTTCGAATCTAGTTCCAGATTGTCGGCCTCGCTGGGACACCAGGCACCGGAGTGGATTTCCGCGCCCGCCAGCTTGACTCCTGCCGTAGCATCCAGCGCGGGCGCCGTGAGCCGCCAGACTCGAGCCCGTGAACTCGCGGCGCTCCGCGGCAGCTCGACCCGTAAATCTTGGCTCGCATCCTGGTTCAGCAGCGCCACGCGCAAGCCATCTGGCGTCTTTGCCGCATAAGCGCTGGCATTTGCGCGAGTAGCCTTGAGCTCACACTCAAACAGTGTGAGGCTCGCGAATTGATTCGCCAGCATCATCCCGTAAAAGATGGGCCGGGCGAAGTGGCCCACTTCCGGACTACCGGCAATCGGTGTGTAGTAAGTCCCACGCTGCGCGGCATTGGTATCCTTTGCCACCGTCTCACCCGGCAGATGATCGCCGAGCGCGGCTCGTATCTGCTGGGTGCTGCCTCCGTGAAAGTTCACACCGGCGCACCCAAGCTGGGCCAGATGCAGCATGTAATCGGCGGCCCACAGCGCGGCGGCAAATGCGTTGCTCGCGCCGGGCTTGCCTCCCCGGTAGCAGGAGTTTCCCTCCGTCATGCGGAAAGCCAGCTTCGAGTCGCGTGCGGCGGGCATGATTCGGTTCATACTGGCGTCGATCCGCGGATCGGTGCGCAGCAAATGTTCGAGGGTGACCCTCGGATCATCGGGTGGACCCATGGCGTAGTAGTGGCCCGTGCAGGCCTCGATGGAGTCCTTCAGTTCGCCTTTGGCCCGCTGCGCGAAAGACACGACCCAATCCGCGTTGGAACCGACATCGGGTCCGCCCAGCTTCGCGCCCGGCACGCGCGAGTTCACCGCCCGAGCAAACTGCAGCCACTCTGCGAGGTAGTCGTCGAAACACCAACCAGGATGCCGCAGCTGGTTGTTCTCGTCGCGATAATATTCGGGTTCGTTGCCGATCTGCAGATACTGCAGGCGCCGACCGATTCTCTTGGCCACATAGGCCGCTTCTTCGGCGGCCCGCTCGGGCGTTCCAGTGCCGAGATTCAACCCATAAATAAGACTCCAGTCGGTTGCATCCAGAAAGCCAGCCAGTTGATCGATCGCCTCGGGCGTGATTGCCGTCAGCGCGTGGGGCATCCAGTTTTGCTCCAAGGGTCCTGGCGGTGGCTTCAGTGCCGGCGCTGCGGCGGATGCGGCCGTCTTCCACCAACAGAACTCACTTGAGTTCCCGCCGATCCGCAGCACGCCGTGAGCGCTCAGCAGCCGGAATAGAGCCACTAGGCTCTGGTTGGACGCGGAAAAGAAGTTCGGCTCTGAGAGTTCGGAGGTCTCGTAGCTAAGGCCGCTGTAGTCTACCGGCACTGTGGCAAGAGGCCGCTCGGGATGCAGCGCAAGTATCGCTGGGGAGTCCTCGGGAGCCGTATTTGCTTGCACGCGCGCGATACTCAACAGAAACGGTCAAATGATGCAAGAAAATACCACTCTGCGCAACTCATAAGGCAAAGCACAACTCAATCGAGCGTAGCTGCCGGGGCCGGGACCCCGGCGGCCAACGATATAAAGAAATCCCAGTCCAGCTTCGACACTTGCGTGGGCACGGTAGGTTTGATTGCGGCGTGAATCTGGAATTGCATGCTTAACCTTTGGCGTGGGCGGCATGGGCCCGGCAGAGTCGCGTCCATTGATAACGAAACATCATGAACATGAGGGTACCAATGGAACGCGCAGTTAACTGAGCGGTTGCGATTTGTGGTACTTCTTTTGCAAAACGCAGCGTCTAGGCTGAATTACGCAAGGTTCGTGGTATCTTGAAAGTGATGACACCGCGTTCAACAATCATTAGTTCTCTTTCTGTCCTGGTTCTGCTGCTCGGTTGCGACAGTACTCCCAATGTTGCGGACGGAGGGGGTGTCCCTCCAATTACTAATTCTATATCCAATCCGATTATTCTCAACACGTCTGAAACCCCACCGGGGACGGTCAATATGACTCCACCCACCGAACAGGACGCGGACGCCACGCAGCAAATAAAGTTGCTCTCACGTGGAATGAACGTAGGCAATTTCTTGGATGGAACACCGGTCGAATCTTCTTGGACCGGTAATACATTGCATGGGTGGTTCTTTGAAGCCATTAAGGAGGCAGGTTTTGATAACGTTCGCATTCCGGTTCGGTGGAACATTCACGCCTCAGACACCGCCCCGAACTACACGATTGACCCGGTGTTTTTTGCGCGTGTTGACTGGGCAATTGCGCACACACTAACGCGTGGCATGGCTGCTGTCCTCAATATTCATCACTACGACGAATACTACGCGGATCCGGCAGGTCAGCACGATAAGTTCTTGGCCCTATGGAAGCAAATTGCGGCGCATTATCAGAACTATCCGAAACAGCTCATCTTCGAGATACTCAATGAGCCGCAAAATCAAGTCACTGCCGCTATTTGGAATGCGGACATGAACGCGGCCGTTACCGAAATTCGCGCGACCAATCAATGGCGGACGCTGATGATTGGCGGAGTTAATTACAATAATATTTCCGAACTCTACAACAATGACGTGAGTTTCCCTGCCGGTGACAACAATATCATCGCAACGTACCATTACTACAATCCGGCTTGTTTTGCGCTGGTACAAGGCTGGGATTGTGAAAATCATGGGTGGGATCTTCCGAATCCAGCCACTGGCACGGTCGATCTTACGAACGTACAGTGGCCCGTTCTATATCCACAGGACGCCACGGGTGACGCAGGTGTGGACCAAATGGCTGCCAACAACGAAGCGGCGATTGACAGTGAATTCAGTAAAGTATCCGGCTGGTCGAAGACAACGGGTATTCCCGTCTATGTGGGCGAGTTTGGTGCTGACTCATCCCGGGATATTAAATCCCGCGCCGCCTACGTTGGATTCGTCTCAGAAGAGGCAGAAAAATTTGGCTTTGGTTGGGCACATTGGAGTTTCATCTATACGTTTGCGGCCTGGAACGGCACCATCGGCTGGTACCCACAGATCGTTAACGCGCTCACCGGATATACGGCGACGAATTAGGGTAAAGAACCGTTGGCGATCCTAAAGCGCAGGAGTCACGGCCCGCTGAGCGAGTGCATGCAATTCCCAATCAAAACAACATGTTATGAGCGGCCAAGGCTCGCAATGATGGCAACGCATGCACGCAAACAGATAGCTGCCAAAGTGGCACGTGCACGGGAAGCAATCCCGTCGTGTGCACGGCGCTGGACGCCTGTCACGTAGCTGGGACGTGCAATCCATCAAACGGCGCCTGCTCGAATCCAAATGCCGGCGCTGGAACTTCCCTCATCCGAGGCCTTGGCAAGGGTTATGCTTCGCTCACATGCTTTCCAAACGGGCACTATTCTTCTGTTGACCGCTTGTGGCGCAGATGTGGCCAAAGACGGGGCCCAAACGCCGGGTGGTAATGCCAACGGAGGCCAGGGTGCAACCGGCGGTAACGGCAGCAGTCTATCCGGCGGACTTTTGTCCATTACGCCCGCGCAGTGGAACGAAATTACTTTAGCTGCGTGCGTGGGCTTGAACTCGAACCCCGAGGGCTCGCGTTATCTAATGGAATTCGTAGTTGATACCAACAGTACCATGACAGAGGTTACGCCAAATTCGAGTCCGAAGTCGAAGTGGGAAGTCACTCGAGACGCGTTGTCAGCCGCACTTGATTCATTTCCGGATAACACAGCCGTGGGCCTGCTCCTATGCCCAAACAAGAATACGGTTCCCAACGCCAGCACCACGCCGTTCCCGGTCAACAATTGTGTGAACGTTGCTGCCGCCGTGTCCCCGCAAGCACTAGGTGCGGCCGGCTCGGCGCCCAGCTGTCGCTTCGCTAGTCGGTACGGCGTGTTACTCGCCGTAACTCGTTTCCACGTGCCGCTGTGACCCCAAATACAAATTCAACAGTGGTCGTAATGCTCACGGCCGCAAGGATCTTATTGCGCGGGTAGATGGAATGGCAGCGGCCGCGCGTTGAACGGCGCGGCCGCTGAATTCTTGGTGTGGGACCCGAGTTTTTGTACTTACAGAGTTCCGAGGAAGTTGAGCAAGTCGGTCTGCTGGGAAGCAGTCAGCGCAGTGAAAGCGAGCGCCGATGCCGTGGCTTGGCCGTTCGAGCCACCGTTGTGCGCCTGAATGGCTGTACTTAGACTCGTGGTCCGCCCGTCATGGAGCAACTTGTTCCGGGAGCGCACGCCCCAAAGAGGTGCTGTTCTCATGCGACGCGTGACCGCCACTGAGTCACCGTCATTAAGGCCAATGCCGTCACCCAGCGTTCCCATGTCGTGCACCAGGAAATCCGAGTAGGGGGCAAAGACTATTCCGGCGGGTACTCCTCCGGCTGAGGTTGACACGAAGACATCGCTGTCCGCTCGGTGGCATCCAGAACAGGCGAGCGACGCGGAGTTGAACAGAGTTCGGCCTCGATCTTGAGACGAACCGGCCGTGATTGCGAGCGGCGGCGGCGGCGCCAGGTGGGCCATGAAGAACGTGAAATTGTTGACGTCGTCTTGCAACTGGTTGAGACCGTTCGCGCAGTTGTTATGGGCCGTCGCGAAGTCGTCGTCAATGCCGGGAAATTCGTCATCCGGGCAACCGTTGATCAGGGCATTAGTGGGGGCGCGGTTGGCCCGATTCTCGGTTGCAAAGGTACTGTTCACGCTTCCGCGGTTGCAGTGTGTTGTTGTGATGCCCATTTCATTGAGATAAGCGTCCGCTGCAAATTGCGCCAGAATCGGGCACGCCCGCCTTCCAACCGAAGCGGCCCACGCGGGTTGCGCCGTTCGATTGCGAGGGGTCGGCTGGATTAGCCAGCGCGATTGTAACTCGATTGGCGATGCCGCGAATGGCAGCCGCTTCGCGACTGGCGAGTGTGTCAAAGGCAGAATCCGGCAATGAATCCACCAGCCCGAGCCCAAATAGAGGAGTCGTTAGCCGGCTAGCGAAAATGGTTGCTCCGGGTGCAGGATTCGCGTCTGTGCCCGATTGACAATTCAAGCCACCCACATTGAATCCGCCAATTCCGAATAACTGCCGGAGCGATCCACCCGTGCTCGCCATTGTGTCAAACGCGCCGTTGGTGAGCTTGCCGTAGCGGCTCTCGGTCTGCTGTCCCGCACCGCCCAGTGCGCCATTCTGGTGACATGTTCCGCAGGCATTCGCGTTGAAAATGGGGCCCAGACCGTCCACGGCGTTTTCGACTTCTGCGAAGTTGGCCTTGGCAGCCGCAAACGTGGTGGCGTTCGTCCCGGGCAGAGCGTCGCCCAGCAACGCTTGCTCCACACTCTTAGCGGATTCTTCTTCGCCTGGTGACGCCGAAGTACAACTGACTGCCCCCGCAGCACCGCCAGCAGCCAATGCCGATGCAAACAAAGTTCGAGACCAAAACGTTGATATGCGACGCATGCGTGCCTCCTCTTTTTTTGAACGGTAAACATTCGTCCAGGCGGGTCAGCCATAGTCCGACGCGCTGAGATTGTTTACGATTAGACGTTAGTGCACGATGCGAACGAAACGTAACGCGGCATTAAGAGTGTACCGTGCGCGGAAGAAAATCTCCTCTGGTCAAAATTCAGACTTAATTATGGACGACTTTCATTAGCGTGCGCTCCGACGAAGTATTTGGGCGCAGGTTCTTGGGAAACCATACGTCAGCGAGACTAATTCTGACGCAACTTACTGCGGGTCGGACACAACAACCCGACACGTGAGTACCCGCATCGCCGGCAATGTAACGCACAATTCAGTCTGACCTTCCATTTTCTGACAATGGGACAGGTCGATTGTCTCCGATTTCACAATTTTCTAGTAACTGCGTAAGTTCGGGTGAGTTTGGTTTTGGTACATGTGTGATTCCCGTTACACAAGACATTTGCGGGGTTGAAGGGATACCGAGGGAATCTCGGGGCATTTCGGGAGTAAGAACGATTCAATCACGGTAACTCCTGGGCGCACCTGTAAGCTTCCACTGTCGCCGCACTATGGCTTGACACTGTGCACTATTCACTCTAGCCTTTCCACCAAGAGGGAAGGTTTGAATGGACCTGCAAGGCAGGCCAAATAACTGACGGAGCCAAATAAGTGACGCAAGTTCAATAAGAACTCGAGACGGCTACTGGAGAATCGATGACTCGTGCACAAGCAGGCATGATTCGCCCGTTGTTGTCGTCAGCAATAAAACCTGATGGGGCGATAGAGCAACGCAGTGAACCCCGCCGATCTAGCCATCTCCGCTTCCGCGCGGTGCACGCAACCCAGGATTTGGCCGCAACAGCGCCCCCGCTGCCTCAAACTAACTTTGCGCCCGGTGAATTGTTTGTCACATTGCAGCCCCAAGTGGCCGGCATTGCTCGCGCGCTATTGGGGGAGTTACCCGCTGCTGAGCTTTTGCATGATATCTGCGTAGATGCAGCCATGTCCGCGGCGCGATTTCGAGGAGACTCCGCGTTTTCGTCCTGGTTGTATGCAGTGGTCCGTCAACATGTACACAAGTGGATCCGAACCGAACGCCGTCGCAAAAGCATGCTTCGCGAATTTGGCCACCAATCATTAATCGTAACCCCGGTGCAACCGGACGATGTGGTATCGGGACAACGTCTGGCCATCCGCCTCAATGAAGCCCTCGCCACGCTGCCCAAGAGACAGCGAACGTGCTTAGTTTTGGTGCAATTCGAAGATCGGTCCGTCAATGACGTAGCCGAGCTCCTAGGGATTACCGCGGAAGCGGTGCGAATGAACGTCCACCGCGCCCGATGTCACTTGCGCGCTTGGATTCAGGCGCATGGCAAGTGGCATGAAAGATGGTCCGATCCATAACCTGGCCCAGCCAGAACCAAACAGGTTTCAAACAACCCGCTACCCGCCCCCACACAATCAGCGCTGGGCGTCAGTCGGTGCTCATCGCACGCAACGCAAGCGCACCGCCCAAGTTCGATGGTCCGCGACGTACACGACGAGCGCGCCCGCGTCTAGCGTTGCCAGCGAGACGTCCCAAAAGCTGCGGCTCGAACTGATCAACGTTGAAGGGCCGAGCCCTGCCTCGGTTACCGCGGCCAGGTGCAGCTCCTGGGGCGCATGCGGAGTCGCAGCACTCGGGCGCGCATAGAGCACGACCGGTTTGCCGCAGAGTTGACCGGTTGCCGTGGGCGCTGGATCGATGCCATTGGGGTAATTGCGCCACACCACTTCTTGGTTTGGATTTTGGCTTTCACTCACTTTTACGCGAGCTAGTCCAAAGCGAGCAATGTCGCGCTCGATCGGCAAGAGCGCCCAGGTGTTCAGCTCGGTCGCTTAGGCCATGGATCATCGTCATGGGTTGCGCCGAGCCGGCAACCCACACAATAAAGTCGGCTCCCAGCTTGGGTCCGCTTTCAGTCATCGAGATCAATCGAGCGTGCAGCGGGCTCATGCCGGTGCGACCTTCGAGCGACAGGGCCAACCAATCCGTGCCTCGCGGCACCAGCGCCACCGTGTTGGCGGTGGTGCCCTCGGGACTCAGGGTTCGGCTGCCTTGGCCTTGCACCCACAATCTCGCAATCAGCGACTGCGGATCGGTCGGATGCACGGCTACATACGCGACCATGGCTGCCGTTCTGACGGCGAGATCGCCCGGGCCTGCCACCTGCGTGTACGCGCGCGCATCGCCGGCGAGCGTTTCCTTGCCACTGCCATCAATAGATTGACGAACCAGGCGTGAACCCTCAATCCAATAAGCCGCGTTGCCCACGACGGCCGGGCCGCGGGCCCTTGCGACAAACTCCTTGGGGTCGGCATCGAGCGAAACCACTGGCGTCGAGCTGGAATGGGACCCACTGGACACACGGCTCAGCGGCGCGAGCCTAACCCCGTTGTCGCGGGTGATCATCACAACGCCCTGCGATACGGCCGTAGCGGGCCCCGCGGGGGCCACGTTAACGAGGTCATCGACGATCCACGGCTTCCTTTCATGGCGTGGGCTGGCGCTGGAGATTTCTGGGGGCTCATCGCGCTCGCGGCTTTCGTCGCGCTTGAGCAACGCCTCGATTTTTTCCCGCGCCGGAGCGTCCGCTCGCGGTGCGGCGCTCGCCGAGGGAATGGCCTTTTTCGCGGGCTGGCTCGCCGGTGATTGACAAGCTAGCGCGAAGCTCAGTGCCGGAATAAAAATAGAAAAGAAATTGGCTCGTTGAGTTGGGTCGAAAGCGGGCATGCGGGCCAACAGTTGCCGCATATTCGCATGCTGGGACCCGAAAATGCTATGCCGGCGCCATGTGTTCGACCCTGACTGGCCTAATTGGGGGCTTATTGCCCATAATCGTGGGTTGCGCTTCGGGTGCGGGGCGTTCCGAATGCCCTGAGGTGCGCCAGCCGACGCCGGCGGCCACTGGGGCGCCTTCTGCTGGCATGCCGGCACTTTTGGCGCCGAGCAGCGTCGCTCCGGTGGCTTCCACGTCCGCGGTCCCGCTTGCCGCGCCAGCGACGCCCGCCGGCTCGACAGAGCCTGCTCAAGCGGTGCCCGCGTCGGCGGCGGCCGGACAATCGCTGCCCGAGCTCAAGGTCCAATTGGCAGGCATGCACATTGGCGGTGGTCCTAACGACGATGTCAGCAAGCGACCGTTCGTCCAGGCCATCGAAGGCTCCTTCGAGGCGATGCGCCTTTGTTACAAGAAGGCCGAAGATCCCACGCGCGGCGGCACGTTTGGAGCAGATCTCAAGATAGGTCATAATGGCGGCAAAGCGGAGCTTGAACAAGTTCGTACCGCCTTGAAAGGTGAAGGGCTGCGCGAATGTCTCGAAGGCGCATTCAAGGAAATTAGCTTTGGTCCGCCGCCGAAAGGGCCAACGGTGGTCAGCGTAAGCGTCCGATTCTCACTCGGTCAATGAAGCTAGGACCCTGAATCATCCCCTCATTTCGAACGGATAAAATGGTGATTAGCCACGAACCCATAGCATCAGGCAACGTCGGCAAATATGACGTCTTGCTACTGATTTGTGCCCGCATTGCAACTGGACAAGCTGTTCGGAGGTTTTTAATCTGTGGGTCAGCGGGTCCCGAGCCCGCTGACGGCATTCGGCCAAATTCGTGCCAAGAATTGAGGGGATTTCTCAGGCTTGGAACCCATTGCCTCAAATAACCTTTCTAGGCGTCGGTGACGCGACGCATCCCGAAGGAGCCACTACGGCGGTCCTTTACTCGGGTAGCCTCACCATTCTGATCGACTGTGGCCCTGCCATTGCGCAGCGATTGCTTCGGGTCTCGGCCGATCCCGAGGCACTGGACGCGATTTGGATCACGCATCAACACGCGGATCACTGCTTTGGATTGCCAACACTGCTATTGACACTGAGGCTCAGGGGGCGGGCCAAACCGTTGGAATTGATGGGCGGACCTGGGTCGTCCAAATTCCTGCGTGAACTGCTAGAATTAGGCTACCCGGGTTCGTTTCGTCCGGAACAGTGCTACCCGCTTATTTTCACAGAAGTTGAGCCGGAAAGATCTGTCGAGCGGTGCCACTTGACGCTCTCAACCGCTCGCACCCAGCACGGGGTTATCTGTCATGCCCTTCGCATCGACGATGCAAAGACTAGCGTCTGTATCAGCGGCGACGGCAAATTCACGCCTCAAACATTACGCCTATATCGGCACGCCGACCTAGTTATTCACGAATGTCAGTGGGCGACTCGGTCGTCTCACGACCATACGTCAGTGGCCGAGCTACGCCAGTTGTTTGAACAAGCCAACATTGGCCGCCTTGCCATCGTGCACTGTAACAGTCACGAACGTGCGGAAATTGCCGATCGAGTAGCGGAATACTGGAGCGAACGAGCCTGGCTGCCGATTGCGGGCGAGGTATGTGATGTGTGAATGGGGGAATGATGCAGATCCTCCTGCCCGCTGACGGCATTCGGCCAAAGTTGTGCCAAACAATCAGGGGGTTTCTCAGGTGCGCATCCACATAGATAATGCATCAAGTTATTGGCTAAGGCTCGACCAGAATCCGCGCGCAGGGTCGGTCCCCGCGTCACTAACTCTTCACGAACGACGAAAATGCATTGTACAGGGCTTTTACGCTCGAGAAGCGCTCTTCGGGCGAAATGGCTAGGGCGTGCTCGACCCAGGCGTCTGTATTCGGTGGCAAGTCTGGGCGCAGGCGCCTTAGGCTTGGACGCGGCGCCGAGGTCACCAGCGCGAGCATTTGACTCAAATCATCACTGAAAAATGGGGGCCTGCCGGCAAGCGCCCGGAAAATGATGGCCCCCAGCGAATACACGTCAATCCGTTGATCGAGCGGGGACACATCCTGCCAAATCTCCGGCGCAATGTAACTGGGCGAACCTGCCACCATCCCTGCTTGTGTTACCGGTCGCATGCGAGTGAATTTCGCGAAACCAAAATCCAGCAGGCGTACCTGGCCCGAATCGAGGATAAAAACGTTGCCCGGCTTGAGATCGCGATGCAGGATCCCCGCAGCGTGGGCAACCTGTAGCGTTTCCACAATCGGATTCAATATCGGGATCAGATCGCGGGGGCTCGTGGGTGTCCCAAGCACCTCGCGGTTCTTCAGGAATTTCTCCAAGTCTACACCGTGAAGAAGCTCCATGACTATGCAAAAAGCGCCGTCGGTGGTCCATGCCTGGTGCAACACGCGAACCGCCGAGGTTCCGGTAAGCACGGTGAGCGCGTGGGCTTCGCGCAAAGTGCGTTCACGCCATTCGCTATCATGCGGCGTTGGCTCCATCACCTTGATGGCCACTTCGTCGCCATCACGCAAATCAAGACCTCGATAGACGGTACCCTGACCACCACTTCCCAATTCCGTGACGAGCCGATAGCGATGGCCAATTACCTGTCCGGAACGATTAGATTGAATCATCTGCTACACGCCTCGCCCTTGGCCTAACCCTCCACCCCAAGATAGTGCGTCAAAGCCAACTGGGCAATCGGACTCCGAGGCTAGAGGGCTAAAACCTTCCGAACTTCCTCGATGAGTTGCTTCGGCTGAAAAGGTTTTGATAGCACAATTATATCGGGGAATTCGCGGAGTCGCGCCTCGACACTCTCTCCTGCGTGTCCGGTCATTAACATCACTTTGGCAGTCGGGACTTTGGCCCGAATGCGCCGCAGGACCTCGACGCCGTCGAGGTCTGGCATCATCACATCGAGCAACACCAAATCAAAGGCTTCAGGGCGATAGCGCTCCAGAGCACGTTCCCCGCTATGGCACAGCTCTACAGCGTAGCCACCCTTCGTCAGCGTGCGCCCCACCACCGACGCTACCGTGACTTCATCATCCACCACCAGAACTTTACCACTTACCGTGCACTTTACCGGACTAGGCTTGGAGGGTTCAGTATTAAGTGAGACTTCTGACAACGGCAACAGCAAGCGAAAGGTCGTGCCCAGCCCCAGCTCGGATTTTACGTCAATCGTGCCCTGGTGTTCGAGTACCGTTCCTCGCACGGCTGCCAACCCCATTCCGGTTCCCGACTCTTTAGTCGTAAAAAAGGGCTCGAAAATACCCTTGATGTTCTCGGGTGGAATTCCAACACCGGTATCGGTAACCGTGAGTGCGACGTAACGTCCGCTGCCAATCGTGCGGCTCGACTCCAAAGGTCCGGGCGTCACTTCGAGTAGATCGGTGCCAAAGCGTACCGTCCCACCCCTAGGCATGGCGTCACGCGCGTTCAGCAACAGGTTCAACAATGCATTTTGCAGTGCCGATGGATCACCCCAGGTCACCGCGCATTTTGCGTTCAATTGCTGTTCAATGGTAATACGTTTGTCGATGCTGCGTTTGCCGAGAGCAATCACTTCTGCAATCAGTTGATGCAGATCGACCGGCAGATTGCGGCGCCTGCCTTTGCGCGCAAAGGCGAGCAGCTGCTGGGTGAGCTCGGCCGCGCGTCGCCCGCTGGCTAATATGGATTCAGCGCAGTCACGCAGCTCGGCATTTTCGCTCAAGGCTTCCTCCAAGAATTCGGCGTGACCTAGGATGCCCACCAACTGATTATTGAAGTCGTGAGCCACCCCTCCCGCGAGTTGACCCACGGCGCGGAATGTTTCGGCCTCCCTGACGCGTTGCTCGAGTTGGCGGCGCGCCGTAATATCGCGTACCACGGCTACCACGCGAGTCTCATCGGCGATGTGTGCAGAGCGCAACGCTACCTCAACCCAGAATGTGCTGCCATCTTTGCGTCGTGCCAGCCATTCAAAAGCTTGGGGACCCTCGGTAACTGCGCGCTGAATATATTCGGCAACCTGGGTGCCGTCAGGCGGCACCGCGTTGTCCATCAGGTCGCTCGGGGTTAAACCTAGGAACGTTTCACGCGGAAATCCAAACATTTCAAGTGACGGTTTGTTGGCGGACAGAATTTTACCGTCGCCCGCGTCAAGGATGAAGATGGCTTCGCTGGTGGCGTCAAGTATGTCGCGCACACTTTCGTGGGCTAAGCGAGCCTTCACGACTAGTCCACGCAACACCGTCACCAGATAATGCGCGAAGGCCGCTATTGCGCCCAGCAAGATGATTATCTCAATTATATCATGATATTGAATTTGAAAGGGTACCTCTGTGACCAGATAGCCGCGAATTTCAGCTACGCCCGTTGCGACCACGGCTAAGGCCGCAATGGCATTGACGATAATGATCCAGTTGGTGGAAAGTAGCAGGCTCGCCATCAAGAAAATGCCAGGGAAGATCAGCAGAGCATCGTCGAGTAGGCCGTTACCGCTGACCATGGCGTAAACCGTTGTTACGACCAATGCCAAAATTACGACTGCTGATGCGGTGCGTGTGTGGCCTCGGCGTGCGGCTGCCAGCATGCTGACCGCGATGGCCGCATTACCAATGGCTAGCAGTAACGTCCTTCTGAAATCCGCGGCGGCTGAGACCGCACTCAGGGATAGTCCTGCGACAATAATTATGACAAGAATCCGCTTTAGCAATGGCTCCGCGAGATCGCGCTCCAACTGCGCTTCAGCGTGCCGCTGCGGCAATAGCCCCTGAGGTAAACCAGCTTTAACCGCATTCATGAGAGTACCGACACTAAGCCATACCTCAAAGAACAACAATACGACTAGCACCTTCGGCGCGTGTCAAGACCTGATTATCCTAATCTGGACGAGCCAGAACCAAACATGACACTTGGCTATCAGCAGTCAGCAATCAGTTCTCAGACTGAAATCAGCAATCCTGATTGCTGACAGCTGATTGCTGATAGCCATGAAAACATTGAGAAATTCTTGCTAGAATGGGTCAAGATCTCACCGCGGAGAGGCTAACGACCTTTGGGCTTAAACCATTCAGGCGAATTAAAGTCAGGCAGCTTCATACTTGGCATGGGCGGCACCGGAGCTCCCCAATTGGGCAAATCCTTACCAATATGCTTGATTAAATCCGCATCGGGCAATGGAGGTAGACCGAGCGTGAGCAAGTCTTGTACCGACAAAGGTTTGAGGCCACAGCCCACGCCCATTTGCTTGACAACTTTGGCTTGGCTAAAGGAGCCAGAGTCGGCATCAATTTGCACCGTCACCGCCACATTCCCCTCCACTAATTGACCGGCATGTTCCCCCACCCATTGACCATAGGCCCTTCCCAACTGCGACGTAGCTGCGGCACCTGCCAGGGCTTGACACGGGATTTGGCCCTTGAGTTCCGCCTGCACGCGCACCGTGGTTGGCGAGCTTCGGTGTGCCACGGCATGACCCGCAAGCCTAAACTCCCCTGAGGTTAGCCGTGTATTCGAAAAGCTAGCCGACGTGAGCGTCCGATCGAGCTCGAAGGATGACTCTAATTTAGTCGCCTTTCCAAACGGAAAGCCCTGAAGCTCCGGTGGGTGCGGAGGTGTCCATCCCTTCACGGCGAGCGCCCCAATTCCTTGGTAAGGCTTGCGGCCGTCGTTAGGTATAAGCACGGATATTCCGCCGTACAATGCCGCTGCTGCCAAGGATTTGTCGGCGACGCTTACCCCTGTCTTAGCGAGCAATGGCCCCAGATCCACCGGACCGAATGACAAGTGTAGCTCGTCGGCGTTGAGTTGTTTTCGCCAACCGCCTCGCACTGTCAGCCCGTCCCACTTCGTGGCGCCGAGGCCGATTTCTGCCGACTCCGCTTCAGTGTGAATGGCGGCCGCCAGCGGGGAAATACTGAAGGTGCCCACTTGTGCGTTTTGGGCCGTGACAGCAAAGTCTTGGCCAATGGGGCCATAGGGTTGCGCGATGGTGGCGAAGGTCACCCCTTTTAGCTGGAGAAAGGGTGGGGAATTCAACGCCTCTTGCCAAGTGATCTGGATGTTCTTTATTTCTGGAATTGGCGGCACGCTCAAAGACGCTGTCGCTGGGTATTTCGATTGCCACGACTGAATCGCGCCCATGAGAACCAACGGCGGCCCCACTAACTGTAATCTTGCGCCGTTGATTTGAATTCGATTGGGCTTGAACCTTGACAGGCCAATGTCGATTGTCTCAACGGTTGCGGTTAGACCCGGCACCCCAGGTAGACTGGCGCGGGCATTGCGAAGCTGAATATGGCTGAGTGAACCCTCAATGTTGTTCAATTCCAGTAAAATGCCCTCTTGTTTTGCGGTGGCCACCACCTGTTGCTTCACCCAAGCACCCACGTGTGCCCAGCCGAGGTACGCAGCTCCCGCGGCCGCAGCGACGCCGAGAGCGACTGCGGCCGCGGCCCATTTCAGGCCGGCTCGAGAAGGCCTGGGTGCGGCCGGCTGCGGCATCTCATTTTCGCCCATTTCGATGTCTTAGAGCGGTTTTTACCATAATGGAATAGTTTCTGCGAAAACCGCCATAATCAAGCATTTGTCGGCAACCTTGCGGAGTCGGAGCGCGAATATTAGAGCGAATCTCGTTAATGCCTAACTATCTCACGCCCGACGGGGCAAAGAAACTATCAACCGAGCTTGACCAACTGATGAGGATTGAACGGCCGCGTGTGGTCCAGGAAGTCGCCGAAGCGGCGGCTCAGGGTGACCGTTCGGAGAACGCTGAGTACATTTATGGTAAGCGTAGGCTGCGTGAAATCGATCGTCGCGTGCGCTTTCTCACCAAGCGGCTTGAGAGTGCGGTCATCGTAAAGCCGGGATCAGTGGGCGGTGACAAAGTCCGATTTGGTGCGAACGTGACTGTACGCGACGAGCATGGCAAAAGAAGTCTTTATCACTTGGTGGGCCCGGATGAAGCCGACCCGACTCACGGCCGGCTGAGCTTTCAATCCCCGTTAGGTCGGGCGCTGCTCAACAAGTGCGTGGGTGATATAGTTACCGTGCAAAGGCCGGCGGGAGAGATTGAGGTTGAGATTCTCGAGATCGACTGGGAGCACACTTGATGATTCGCGTCTGCTTTGTGTGTCTCGGCAATATCTGCCGCTCACCGACGGCGGAGGCCGTGTTTCGACGATTGGTCAATGATGCCCACTTGAGTGAAAAAATAGCCATCGAAAGTGCCGGCACCGGGGGCTACCACGTGGGAGAAGAGGCCGATCCTCGAGCACGAATTGCGGCGAGGCGCCGTGGTTACGAGCTGAATGGACGGGCCCGTCAATTCCGCAGCCAAGACTTTGAAAGACTTGACTATGTGCTGGCAATGGATCAGGAAAACTTGCGAGCTCTGCGTAAGGTTTCGCTGAGCCCGGGGGCAAAAGCAAAAATTCGATTGCTGCGTTCGTTCGATAAAGCAGCCGAAGCGGGAGCCGAGGTTCCCGATCCTTACTACGGAGGCCCAGGCGGATTTGACGAAGTCATCGACATTTGTGAGCGTGCTTGCCGCGGTTTATTGGAACAGATATCACGAGAGCAGGGCCAGCCATGACGCCCGATGCACAGTCGCGAATTGAAACTGCTTTGGGTTCGAGAATTGTGAAGAACTTGCCGGTCGCTGGGGGTGACATCAACGATGCCACGCGAATTGATTTGTCCGATGGTCGTCGAGCCTTCGTAAAGACCAATCTTAGTGCGCCGAGGGGCATGTTTCCGGCCGAAGCTCGCGGCCTAAAATGGCTGAGTGAAGCCAACACACTTCGAGTGCCAGAAGTATACGCAGTTTGCCGTGAGGATGCGACGGGTCAAGCCGCCTATTTGGTTCTTGAGTGGATTGAACCGGGTTGTAAGGCTCATCAATTCGATGAGATCCTAGGCCAAGGGCTGGCGCAAATGCATCGGGCCTACGCAGCCAGTTTTGGCTTCGATTCGGACAACTTTATCGGTTCCTTGCCTCAGGACAATCGGAGCGAGCCCAGCTGGCCCGAGTTTTTCTGGACACGAAGGCTGCAGCCGCAGGTAAAAAGAGCGGTCGACGCTCGGAGATTGGAGGTTTCGACGCAACGCGCCTTCGAGAAGCTTTCCCTGCGCCTGCCAGAATTGTTTTCCGTGACGGAACCCCCGGCCCGGCTACACGGTGATTTGTGGGGAGGTAATCTGCACACAGACTCAAACGGGATGCCGTGTTTGATCGATCCTGCTGTATACGGTGGACATCGCGAAATGGATCTCGGGATGATGCGCCTATTCGGCGGTTTTTCGCCGAGGGTATTTGCAACTTATGCGGACTGCTATCCGATTGCTCCGGGCTTCGAAGAGCGCTTGGCCCTTACGCAGCTTTACCCCTTGTTGGTACACGTCAATCTGTTCGGCGGTGGGTATGCAGCGAGCGTAAAGAATGCCGTGAAACGTTATGTTTGAATTGGTCCAGATTGATTTCGCACAAATCTAAGCATCGACCACTCGTATGCTTCGGAATTGCCTCCGGCCGCTATCGAAGCCTTTACGCTACTGTGGCCCGGGCCAATGTCGTAGCAAGACCGGGATTTTCTCATCTTGTTGGCCGCCGGGTCCCCAACCCCGGCGACGCAGTCCGCTGGCGTCATGGCGAAGGAATTGATGCATTCTAAGTCTGGATGTGGATGGTTTCCGGCGTACAAGTCGCAAGTCTTGAAATATGCTCTACATACTGCTGCACGCAGGGTCGGGCCCCTCTTAGCGACACAAAGAATCCGGATCGCTGATTTGCCGAGCGGCCCAGGCGAGCACCTCGCCGATTAGGGAATACTGCCAAGGGGCGAGGATTTTCATCAGTGATTGAGCGCCGAAAGCGTCCAGGCCGTCCTTTGCAACAGCTTCCTTCAATTGACGTAGCCGGCGTCCCGCCAAGACGAGTTCCTTGGACACTTTCGCCCTGGAGCAAGCGACGGTGCGAACGTATTCGACCCAAGCGTCTAGCTGTAATCGTTTAAAAGTCGCGTAGGGAGGCGGCTCAAGTAGATTAGTCAACGGTTGTCGATTCTGAAGCGAGGCTCTAACAATCGATAAAATTCGCTCTTGATGCGCAGCTGGCAGACGAGGCATGCCCCTGACTTGACGCAATGCCCCTGGAGTTTGTGGGAGCCGGTTAGCTAGCGACCATAACAACTTCGCTTCGATTGTTTTCTCGCGCTCGCTGGGGCTCAACTCATTGTACCAGTTGATGAGTTCGCTTAGCGCGATCTGCCCTGGTGGTTCCAATTGCCAGGCATTGCGGTAGCTTTCAATTGAAATTGGCTCGGACGCCTCAGGCGGTCCGCACAGATGCTCGTAACATGCCTCAAGAACCGCCTGCTTTCTCCCAAGCTCCGTTACGCTTGTCAAGAGGATGCCATACATGCGAGGCAAACAATCCACGTCGTGTGCCGCATACGCAAGTTGAGATTCCGTCAACGGACGGCGTGTCCAATCATCTGTTTGGTGATACTTGGAATTTCGACTCCCGAGCAATTTATACGTCAAGTAGGAGAAGGACGCGGCGGGCTCCGGACTAATCAGGCCCCAGGCAATCTGGGTGTCGAAAAGGTGTGGCGCATTCGAGATTTGCAAGGCAGAAAGTAGCAGAGGTATGTCCTGATGAGCCCCGTGCAGTACCCAAATGGCGTCGGGGTGACCGAGGGCTGCTGCAAGCGGGCTAAGATCGCGTAGGGCAAGCGAATCAATGAGATATGTTTCATCGTGGACGCGCAACTGCAGCAGGCACAGAGTAGTTTTATCCTTGCGCGAATCGAATTCGGTGTCCATGCAGTACGTCGAACCACAGGGCAGCCGGTCCGCGAGGGAATCGAGCTGCTGTGGCCGGTCCACCAGAGTCGCCATGAGGGACTGTGTTCGCCTGGCTTTGGCCTCGTGTCAACCCCAGAGACACGGCAATTCACCTACACAAGCCCCAACTAAAGTTGCCGACGAGCCCCAGGCTGGCTCAATTATGTGGGCAAACCTATGACGTAAATCGGGCTCTGCTGAATTATCTCGTCCAAACTTGAGAAACGGGTATGGTACTATTTTGATAATCCATGTACGCAAGGCGACGCAATCCAACCCTCGAACTTATTCCCAAGGATCCGGTACTACCGCTGACTCTGATTGACATCCGAGCCAGCTGTTTTTCCTATCCGTGGCACCATCATCCCGAGCTCGAGCTTACCTTGATTCTTCAAGGCCGAGGCCTGCGCTACGTGGGTGATTCCATCAAGGAGTTTGA
Source organism: uncultured delta proteobacterium (assembly GCA_963835565.1). Classification (GTDB taxonomy): domain Bacteria; phylum Myxococcota_A; class Polyangia; order Polyangiales; family Polyangiaceae; genus FEN-1139. The sequence goes on along the minus strand of CAWIGY010000031.1, from coordinate 24,446 downwards.
ATCGGGGGATTTGTGCCTGATCGGAGCGGGTACGCCGCACTGCTGGCTTTCGGAGCCCATATCGGGTCGCCCGGTTAGGGCCATGGTCTTGCAGTTTCCGACTCACGTTTTTGGGACCGGGTTTCTCGAACTTCAGGTTGCGCGTCCTATTCGTGACCTGTTCGAGCAGGCGGAACGCGGGTTATCCTTGAATGGTCAATTGAATAGCCGAGTCGCCGATCGAATGCAGTCGGTGTTTCTTCCACGCCGCAGTCCGCTCGATCGATTGGGGCAACTCTTGCAATTGTTGGCCGACATTGCCCAGAGCAAGGAATATTCAGTTTTATCGCTGAGCACGATGACGCAACCCGAATCTCCCAGCCAAGTGGCGACCATGCGTCGAACCTTAGCCTACGTTCACGAGAATGCGACACGTGATATCTCTCAGCGTGATGCAGCACGTCTTGCGGGGCTGTCGCCGGCGGGGTTCAGTCGTTTCTTCAGTCGCCACTTTGGCAAGCCCTTTGTTGCATACGTTGCCGAAGTCCGGGTGGGGCAGGCCTGCCGCCTGCTGCTCGAAGACGAATTGGGCATTGCCGAAATCGCTGAGCGAGCGGGCTTCAACAACTTGGCCAATTTCAATCGTCGATTTCGTCTCCTAAAGGGCGTCACCCCCAGTGAATATCGCCGCATGGCGCGCACCATGAACCCAGGCGAATGACAGTGCGCAACTGATGGCAAGATGGCGGCCGTCAGTCGCGGCTTATGGGACTTGGCAACGCTTGTGTGTTGTCCCATACACGATCCGAAACCTGGATCATTGGCAAAATCCAGCCGAATTTGAGCCAGCTCAGAACCGACGGCCGGCACTGCCGCCACAAAATAGCTTTTCGATGATAATCACCCATGCAAAAGCTGCAGTGACGCCCACGAGTTGGGGGGCTCGATGCAACACTTCCGCAAAGAAGGACACCTCTGATGAGTACCGCACCGACAAGGAATGCAAAACTTCTCGCCTGGGTTGATGAGATAGCAAAAGTCTGCCGCCCGAACGCCATCGAATGGTGCGATGGATCCAGTCAAGAATATGATCGTCTCGTCTCGATAATGGTCGATGAGAAATTGGCCACACCATTGAATTCCCAAAAGCGTCCCAATTGCTTGCTTTTCCGAACCGATCCATCGGACGTGGCGCGTGTTGAAAACCGCACTTACATTGCGTCTAAATCCAAAGATCAAGCGGGCCCGACCAATAATTGGATCGATCCGGAGGTTCTCAAGTCAACCATGACGGACCTCTACACAGGGTGCATGCGCGGAAGAACCATGTATGTCATCCCGTTTAGCATGGGTCCGGTCGGGTCGCCGATATCCAAAATTGGCGTCGAAATTACCGATTCCCCGTACGTCGTTGTAAATATGCACATTATGACGCGAGTGGGCACCAAGGTCTTGGAAATATTGGGCACCGACGGTGAATTTATACCCTGCTTGCATTCCGTGGGAAAGCCTGCTCGAGGCGGGCGAGCGCGACAATGGTGTGTGGCCCTGCGCGCCCCTCGACAAGAAATACATTTCCCATTTCCCCGAAACACGTACGATTTGGTCATACGGTTCCGGTTATGGCGGCAATGCTCTGCTTGGCAAGAAATGCCTAGCGTTGCGGATTGCTTCCGTGATGGCTCGCGATGAAGGTTGGTTAGCCGAGCACATGCTGATACTCTCGGTTACCAACCCCGAAGGTAAAAAGAAGTATATTGCTGCCGCATTTCCGAGTGCTTGCGGGAAAACCAATCTAGCCATGCTGATTCCGACGATTCGCGGATGGAAAGTCGAGACAGTGGGTGACGATATCGCGTGGATGAAATTTGGCGCGGATGGTCGGCTGTACGCGATTAACCCTGAAGCGGGTTTCTTTGGAGTTGCTCCAGGCACTTCCGATCAGTCAAATCCTAACGCGATGCAATCGATTCTTCAAAATACGATATTTACCAACGTCGCACTGACCAGCGACAGCGATATTTGGTGGGAAGGCATCGGCTACTCTGCACCTGGCAAGTTGACGGATTGGACCAGCAAGCCCTGGGAAAGCGGCAAAAATGATAAGCCCGCCGCCCACCCCAATGCTCGATTCACAGCCCCGGCCTCGCAGTGCCCGGTGATTGCCAGTGAATGGGAGGATCCCAAAGGGGTTCCGATTAGCGCAATTCTCTTTGGCGGCCGACGTCCGAGTACGGTCCCGCTGGTATTCCAGTCGTTTGACTGGAATCACGGCGTGTTTCTGGGCTCCGTTGTTGGTTCGGAAGTCACGGCTGCGGCGCTCGATCTTGCGGTGGGTACTGTGCGTCGCGATCCCTTCGCAATGTTGCCATTCTGCGGCTACCACATGGGCGATTACTTCCAGCACTGGGTAAACATTGGAACTAAGACCAGCGCCGGGAATCTTCCCAAGATATTCTGTGTCAACTGGTTCCGAAAGACTGATTGCGGCAAATGGCTGTGGCCGGGTTACGGTGAAAACAGTCGCGTGCTCAAATGGGTATTCGAGCGCTGCGAAGGCAGTGCAGCGGCCGAAAAAACCGCCATTGGCTACATGCCTGCCCCAACCGCCATTGATCGAACCGGTCTGAGCGCCGTGAGCGACGATGACATGAATGCACTGCTGTCGTTAGATCGCGACGAATGGCTCAAAGAAGTGGAGCTAATCAAGGATCACTATGCAAAGTTTGCCGAGCGACTTCCCAGCGTCCTAAGCGACCAGCTCTCCGCCCTCGAACAGCGCCTTGTGGCGCGATTCCACTGAAGTGATGGGTCCTTTGGAAATGGTCCGCTGCGGCACGGCTATTTTGTCGTGACGGCACGTGGACGCGAGTTACGATAAGTGTCGATACAGTCACGAACGGGTTCGCGCACGCCGAGCTAGGCTGCACAGAACGAGCGCAATCAGCCAACCGAAACCGGAGGTGCCTCGCGTTGCAGGTACCGAACAGGAGCACCCACCGCTATCGCCTTTCGAATTGTCCGTGGCACTTGAATCAGTGCTTGAGGTTGATTGCGTGCCCGTGTCACTGCCCGCAGTGCCGGTACCCGAGCCCGAGTTCGTCTGCGTGACGACCGCGGTGCCCGTCTTTGTCACGGTTGGAGTTGCCGTGGCCGTGGAGAGCGATGTCTGTGTGGCGGCTCCCGTTCCCGTGCCGCTGCCGGTCCCCAACGACGTTTGCGTGGCGACACCCGTCCCAGTGCCTGAACCCGAGGTCGTATGGGTAACAACACTCGTAGTTGTCCCGCTAGCTGCGACCGTGTCCGTTTGCGTAATGACACTTGATACGGATCCGGTTTCGATGGCTGTAGTGGTGACTGACGCCACGTCGGTTCTGGTGTCGGTGCTGGAGTACGTAGCCGAACTCGTAGCGGCAGACGTGGTCCCAGTGTCCGATGCTGTGGCAGCTCCCGTGCCCGCCCCTGTGCCTGAGACTGAAGTCGTTCTCGTTGTGTAACCGCAACCTGTCATATTAGAACAACAAAGTGTCCCATTAATAGTTGTACAGCTTGACGTATGCGTTTGCGTGTCAGTCCCGGTGCCAGTACCTGTGCCTGAGCTAGTCCTGGTACCTGTGCCGGTTTCAGTGCCTGTCCCGGCGTCCCCGTTTGCTGCGCCTCCGGCATCCGTCGAATCGGCGGCTTGTTTAGTCAATGCCCAGCTGTTTAACTCATCGCTCGCCGTCGAGGCGTTGTTGCTGCTCGTGCAATTCGGTATCACCATCGCGCACGCGATGGCAGCCACACTTCGTATTTTTCGTCCCATTGGCTTTCCCCGCTGGCTATTCGGGTTGGCTCAATTCCCGCCTAGACAATTCAACCTTCGCCACCGCTCCACCTCGCCGCTCGCTCGGCGGAGCAACACTCGGCATTTTCCTTCGGTACCGTCAGTCGGTCAAGCATTATTGCATGTGGGTTGGCGTAGGTTTCTGCACGGCCAGCAGGCTCAGCTGAGCAAAGCCGCTAGGACCGATGGATCTTCCAGGGTCTCAAAGGCGTGCGAGGCGCCCCTCGATAACAACTCTTGCGGAGACTTTCCCGACGTTGCTACTCCCACCGAGCGTGCGCCGATTGCCAGCGCCGCGTCAATATCGTGAACCGTATCACCGATGACCACGACTTCGCATTCTGACAATTCACGACCTAATTGCAGACAACCTCGGGCGGCACCGATACGAATCAACTCGCTTCTGATGCGATGATCCGAACCGAAGCCCCCGAATTTGAAATACTGAGAAAGGCCCACTTTACCCAGTTTCATGGTGGCCGCGGCTTCAATATTCCCCGTTCCAAGCCCGATTGCCAAAGGTTCGCTTCGCGCATGCAGGGCCTTGAGCAGCGGTACGACGCCGGGCAGCGCTCGAGCACTATGCAGGCCAGCTAACTCCTGCTCCAAATACCTTAAATAGACGGAATAGACCTGGTGAATATCGCAATCCTCACTCGAGTTCGGCGCGGCTGAGAGAGCTTGTTCGATAATCAAGGCGTCAGTCATTCCCCGAAAATCGATACCCTCGATCGCGTCGCTGCGACCGCACACATCGCGAAATGCCCGAGACAGCGCACGCCGCCCAGCGCCGTCGGCAGTGAGCAAGGTCCCGTCAATGTCAAACAACAGAATTCTTGGGGCAATGCGCGCGCTGCTTGGCATGATTTTTCTTCTATGGCGTCATCTCGACGGTACCGTGAGAAATAGAACCACAATAAATCAGCGAAACCCCCATAAATTCCCAGAGAAGCGCATTTTTCTTCGAGAATTAGGTAGATCAGTCGCCACGGGAACGCTTTATTTGTGACCGGTTTTCCCGGCTACTGCATTAAACGTTCGCGCTGCCCGCTCAGGCGAGGCGACCCCTTCCACGTTTGCTTTGGTTGCTCGGAGTTCTCCCCATGATTCATTCGCTCAACGCTCAGCGGCTTTCATTGGGCCTCGTTTCAGGGTTGGCATGCTTGGTGGGCTGCAGCGGCAGCTCGCCGCCCAGTTTGTCCACAGGTGGGACCACGGGAACTGAGGCTTCCGGCGGCTCTTCGCCCACGGCCGGAAGTTCGAGCTTGGGGGGCGTGTCACCCATCACCGGTGGCAGCCCAGCAATGGGCGGCAGTGGGGCGACTGGCGGTACGAACAATACTGGCGGAATCCCGACCGCGGGCGGCAGCAAGGCTACAGGTGGGGCCTCGGTCAACGGCGGGAGTGCGAATACCGGAGGAATCAAGGCAACTGGCGGCACCACGGCGACGGGCGGTACCGTGAGCGGGGGCGGCACGAAAGCCACTGGCGGCTCCGTGGCCACAGGCGGAACGTCGAGCTCGGGCGGGACCAAAGCCACCGGAGGTTCCAATTCGGCTACCGGGGGCTCAAAGAACACGGGGCCCGTGCTGGCGTTTCCTGGTGCGGTCGGCTTTGGGAGAAATGCCACCGGCGCACGGGGCCATGGCGTTTACCACGTTACCAATCTGAACGATACCGGCACTGGATCCTTGCGCGATGCCGTCAGCCAGGGCAATCGCATCATCGTCTTCGACGTGGGTGGGTACATCAATCTCCAATCGGCTGTGTCGGTCCAGAGCAACCTGACCATCGCGGGACAAACGGCGCCCGGCGACGGCATCGGCATCATGGGGCGCGAGGTTTCGTTCGACGCCGCGACGAACGTGATTGTGCGCAACCTGCGCTTCCGCCAGGGCGACCTTGACCCTGACAGTTCGAAGAGTGGGATAAACTTGCTCGATGCGAGCAACCTGATCTTCGATCACATCTCGATCGAGTTCGCGCAGTGGAACAACATCGATGCGTCGAACAGTAATGCGACCATGACCAACATCACGGTGCAAAATTCCATCAATGCGGACCCAATCGGGCAGCAATTCGGGGCACACACGGAGCAGACGGGGGGCTTTTTCACTTGGTATGGCAACCTCTGGGCCAACGCTCATGGACGCTTGCCCCTGGCCAAGTGCAACACCCAGTACGTCAATAACGTGGTCTACAACTACCAGTACGCCTATTGTGCCGGGGACACCAGCGGCGTGTTCTGGCACGACATCGTTGACAATTATTTCATCGCGGGCCCCTCCACGAACAGCCCCGGCGACGATTTCTACCAGATGAACGCCAGCCAAACCGTCTACATCAACGGGAATCTCCTCGACAGCAACACGGACGGCACACTTAACGGCGCGGACGCGGGCTATCCCGGCGGCACGACCCACGCGACAACGGCGAACTCCGCAGACACCGCGCTCATGCCGACCACGAGTGCGGCGGACACATACACTGCTGTCCTGGCCAACGCGGGCGCCTCGCCCACGCACCGCGATCAAGTCGATTCGCTCGTGATCGCTGACGTGCAATCACTCGGGAAATCAGGTTCCCTGTGGACAACTCAAACCGCCACGGGCCTCGGCAACAGCGGCTACGGGACGTTGGCGGGAGGCACCGCACCCACCGATACGGACCAGGACGGCATGCCCGACGCTTGGGAAACCAAGTACGGCCTAAACCCAAATAACGCGTCGGACGCCACGGGCGATTTCGACAATACCGGCTATACCAACATTGAGAAGTACATCAACGGATTGATGGACGGCTCGTATCCGTGAGGGTGAGCGTCCGCATGAAGTCATCGTCACTGATTACATACGCCTACCTTGGTTCTTCTCTTGCGTAGGACCGCCAGTGCCTTTACCCCGGCCCCGGCATCGTTTTCCGTCGGCAAAACACCCGATTAGTCCATTTTGAACGTGCAAAGCGTAGTACCACTGCGCTGCCAATTTCAATTTGACCTGGCAACGATCCCAAACGACGAATCAGTTGATTAGACCGGTCACATGTGGGATTTAGATGGGGTCGTATCCCTATTGCGTTTGGTCCCCTGGGTGCGGTCTGATCGGCTGCGGCTTAATCTTGGTTCGTTTTTTGTTTGTCCCCGATTCGGGAGGGTTGCCATGCCTATGAACTTTGCCTCACAAAAGAAATCACTATTTGCCTGCTTGGCAGTAGTTGTCGTCAGCTGGTTATGCGGTTGCTCTTCCTCGGTGCAAAACGGCATGCCCGGGGGAGGTGGCGCGGGGAATCCAGCGAATGTTGGTGGTAACGGCACTGCCGGGAGCAAATACAACTTCGCGGGTAGCACTTCGTCATCGGTGGGTGGAAACGGAGCCTGCAAGGCTGATGGCGGCCTCTGCTACAAGGTAGTGGATGCGGGGCCTTATTGTGGGGACGGCGTTATTGATACGGCTAACGGTGAGACTTGCGACGACGGTAATCGCATCGGCGGCGACGGCTGTTCTGGAGTCTGCAAGATTGAACCCAATTGGGTATGTCCCACGCCGGGCCAGCCTTGCGTTTCAACCATCGTCTGCGGCAACGGCATACGGCAAACGGGTGAAGGCTGTGATGACGGCAACACCACCGCGGGAGACGGCTGCGACGCCAGCTGTAACGTCGAAGCGGGCTGGTATTGCGCCGGATCCGACCCCAATGATCCTACCAGCACGTCGAAGTGCCAGAAGCTGGCCAGTTGCGGCGACGGGCGCATTACCACGGGTGAAAGTTGCGATCTTGGCGCCGCCAACGGCACGGGCCAAGGCTGCGACGCGAACTGTAAAGTGCAGCCTGGTTACGTCTGTCGTCCTCTTCCAACCGGGTGCAAGCTCTTATCCGTCTGCGGTAACGGCACGGTTGAAGTCAGGTGAGCAATGTGACGACGGGAACAAGGACAGCGGCGACGGTTGCTCTAGCACTTGTCAGATTGAAGCCTCTTACTACGTCTGTACGACTCCGGGACAGCTGTGCACGAGCACGGCTAGATGCGGCGACGGCATACTCGAGAACCAGGAAACTTGTGACGATGGCAACACCAATAGTGGCGACGGCTGCTCGGCGTCATGCCAGGTCGAGGCGGGTTGGCAATGCCGTATGCCGGGCAAGGCCTGTATCCCACTCTGCGGAGATGGGGTTATTACCCCACCCGAGACTTGCGATGATGGCAAAGCACCCGCCAACGGCGACGGCTGTTCAAGCACATGCCAAACGGAGCCGGGCTGGAGTTGCACCGGCACACCTTCGGTTTGCACTCAGGCCGTCTGCGGCAATGGAGTTGTGGAGACCGGTGAGAGCTGCGACCAGGGCACGTCGAACGGGCTCTTTTACGGTGACGGCACCGGCTGTTCGAAGACTTGCACCAAAGAGCCAACTTGTCGAACCAACGGTGTTACAGGTCCCTGTTCTCAGACTTGCGGCGACGGCAATGTGGACTCGGGCGAAGCCTGTGACGACGGAAACCAAGTGAGTGGCGATGGTTGTTCAGCGACCTGCCAGGTAGAGTCGGGTTTTACGTGCACCCCCACGACGCAAAGTGACGCCCAGCCTTGCCCGAGCAACCCGGCTCTACAGTGTTTGGTACTGCCCGTCACTTATCGCGATTTTGACGGTCATAACCTGTTCACAGGCCACTCAGACTTCTTCTTCTACGGCGCGCCCGCGACCGGCGGGCGTACGACCGGTGTGGCCCCGGGCGCGACCGTGACCACTTGTGTCCCGAATTCGGGCGGGACCCGGCTTGCCTACGCGGCTGGGGATGCTTGCCCGAACTCGGACGAAACGGGTCCCTGCTTAGGGCTCGTGCAAAATACCCTCGACGCCAATGGCAAGCCCGTTTACGCCAAAGGCACTTGCCCCTGCGTGTTCACCGACTGGGACAACACGGGCGTGCTCGGTACTTGCCCGACGGGTACCTCCACCGCCGCTTGTACACCGATAGCTGGAGTGCCGAGTATTGGGGATTGTTGGGTAACCAACGTGGGGAACCACCATCTGCGCATTGACACAACGGTGACGGTAATTCAGAGCGCCGACGAGTTTAAGCAGTGGTACACGGACTCAACGTTCAGCACCAAGGTGCTGGGCACTCTCGAGCTGGCCGCGACGGGCACGACGCCGCCGACGTACCAGTTCAGCAGCAGCGTGCCGGGGGCCGCCGCGGGCGCCGCGGGTCGCACTGTTTACGACGATATCCACGCGATCTTCATGGGAACGCAGACCACGATTACCGCTGGGTTCTTCCCCCTCGAGAATCAGCCACGGCCGAAGGTTTGCAACATTTGGCCCTATTGGCTACCCGCGCTCGCTACCAATTGCGAAGCCGCCGCCGGCACCGCAGTGCCAAGCCAATGGGACCCATGGGGTTCCTACACGGCCAAAACCCCGGGCACGGGTGGGCCGGTTGCGCCCGGTAATTGGCACGATGCGAAACTTCTACACAACGACGGAAGCACGCTATCTCTTCCATTACAATGGGACTCCAGGAACCCTCGCCTTCTTCGGTGATGACGATGTGTGGGTGTTCATCAACGGCCAGCTCGCGCTGGACCTCGGCGCGCCCCACGAGCGCTTGTCGGGTACGGCGAATTTCGGCACCGGTCTAACCGCGGGAAATACCTATGAGATCGCGGTATTCCACGCCGATGTGCATCCACGCGAGTCCAATTACCAGCTCACGTTATCGGGTTTTACCACGACTCGCTCCGTATGCAAGGCCGAGCTGCGGCGATGGAATCGTTACAGCTGGCGAAGAGTGCGACAATGGCGCCGCTAACAATGATACGCTGTACGGTGGGTGTACCACACAATGTAAGTTCGGCCCCGTTCTGCGGCGACGGCATCGTCAACGGAACCGGAACAATGCGATGATGGTAAGAACACCACCGTCACTTCGAGCGCAGCAACGCCAACGCCTGCGGCACCGGGATGCAAATATCCACCTAGGTGCGGCGACGGCATCGTTCAGACCGGCGAAGACTGCGACGACGGCAATAGCAACACCAATGCTCAATGCGGTGGCTGCAGTACGACCTGCACGCTCAATCCTTACTGCGGCGACGGCATTGTCGATGACGGCAATACCAGCCTGGCTGGCCACGGTCCGAATTGCGGCGAGCAATGCGATGACGGTGTGAATATCGGCGGCTACAGCTACTGCGCAGCCGGTTGCGTCCTGGGCCCGCGTTGTGGCGACGGTATTATCCAAACCGAGTATGGCGAAACCTGCGATAATGGCGCCCAGAATAGTGATGCCGCGGGAAGTACTTGTAACACCCATTGCGGTGTCCCGGCTGTTTGCGGCGATGGCGTCGTTGAGCCGCCGGAAACCTGCGATGACAAGGTCAATGACGGATCTTACGGCGGATGTACGTCGGATTGCCAGCACGCGCCTTACTGCGGGGACGGTGTTACGCAGAACCCGCCCGAACAATGCGACTACGGCAGCGCTAATGCACCACTCGATAATGCTCCCTACGGCAGTTGCCTCGTCAACTGCACGCTCGGCCCGCGTTGTGGCGACGGCGTTGTGCAAAAACCAGACGAACAATGCGACGACGGTCCAAACAATGGGCCTAGCGATCCGTGCAGCAGCGATTGCATCGTGCAAGTGGCCGCTAGCTAAGGACTCCTTTCAGGGCAGGGCCCCGTCGCGTGGCTCGGCAGCGGACCTGACCCTACGCGCGGCTCAGTCTGGCTCCCTTGCGCGAGAGTGGTACTGTTGGTTGAATCAGTTCAAGAGCACGTCCAATGGCAGCCAACGAACAAAAAGAAAATTTAAAGGTGAATACGAACAGGGTCCCCCGTCTAGTTGGTGAGCCCAAAACCCCTGCTGCAAGCCGGTCGCTCAGGAAATTGATAATTGCGACCGGTCTTTGCGGGGTTAGCTTCGCTTGTTCAAGTGCCAACAATCCGGGGAGTACGGGTGCATCCACTACCGGGGGCGCTGGTGCTGCCGGTACCCACACGGGCGGTGGCGCAGCAACGACTGGAACTGGAGGGAGCGGAGCGCAAGTCGGCGGGACTTCGGCTGCGTCAAGTACTGGCGGTTCGCCCTCCGGGCAAGGCGGCAACACTGCCGAGGCAGGTGCCTCAACCGGAGGAGCAACGGCGGGCAGTTCCGCCACTGGCGGCTCCACAACGGGAGGAAATTCGGCGGCCACCGGAGGGGCAGCCACCGGCGGCGCCGCGACGGGGGGAAATTCCTCACCAGGCACCGGAGGAGCCGCGACGGGAGGCGCCGCGACGGGAGGTGCGGCCACGGGAGGTGCGGCCACCGGAGGCGCGGCAACCGGCGGCACTTCTTCGTGCGCTCCCACGACCCCCACCATGGTTTCGAGCTCCGACTATCAGATTAAAGTTTGCAACGTCACGCTCGACGTAAACCCGCAGATTGGGGCGCGCATTTTTTCACTGACTTTGGGCAGCACTAATATCATCTCGCCATTTACATGCACCACTTATGATGCCAATTCTACAAACTGTAATAATAGTGCTGGTTCCACTTTCTGGACAAGCCCTCAATCTGGTTGGGACGGCACGGTTGGCGGCAGTAATGTATGGCCGCCGCTCGCTGCAATTGACGGAAACCCCTACACGCCTAGCACGTCTGGCAATGTGCTGACCTTGACTGGATCCGCGGACCCCACATTGGGAGCCAGTGTTACCAAGGCAATTTCCGCTGATTCTGCCACGGGCTGGATTACGCTCACGTTTACCATCAATACACAAGGTAAGGCGCTTTCGGCGGCGCCCTGGCAGATTACCCGCGTAGGGCGCGGTGGCATTGTTTTGTTTCCGCTCATGTCGCTAATTAGCAACACGACCAGTCCTCAATGGGTTTTATTGCCGTCGGGTGGCTATGAGTGGATCGATGACACGAACCAAACATCGGTCGTTAGCACCAGTGGGGCCAAAATCATCGCCGACGGCGGTGTAACCGGACAGAGCTATACTTGGCTCGCCTACGCTGAGCCGCCTCCGTCTGGGCAGACGAACTGGAATCTGTTTTTGATCAAATACCCGGATGTGGCTCAAAGTGCGTTCGCGCCCGGTGAAAGCGACACGGAGGTTTACCCCGGTTCTGGTTACATCGAGCTCGAGGCTCAAGGTGCCTATTCCACTATCGCAGCCAACAGTTCTAGCTCGCCGTGGACGGTTCAGTGGCGCGTGGCTCCCATTCCCAATAGCGTGACGGTAGCCGCGGGCAGCACCACGTTGGCCTCATTCGCGCAGCAACAAGCCGCCATGTGACGGTTGGTCCAAGTAGCGTCCAATTGGGGCGCAAGCTGAATATTTTGGTTTTTGTTTGGTGCTGTCGGCACGATCAGTTGCGCTGTTTCGGGCACTCAAGGAGCGCCAAGCTGCCCTGGCGCTCCTCGGCAAACGGTGCCGCCGTAAGTGGCGCTTCCCGTGTACTTCGTACACTCTGTGGTGCAGTGACTCGTTGCGGAACCATTGCCGCTGGTGGCTCCACAGGCGTTGGTTACGGTACCACTGGCACCCGCGTCGGAGCCACTGGTGGCCATGCCGTCATCGCATTGCTCAGGCCCGTTGATGACGCCGTCGCCGCAGTGTGGGCCCAGCAGGCAAGTGGGTTCGCAGCCACCGTACGCTCCCGTGTTGAGAGCCGTGCCGAGATCACATTGTTCCGGGCCATTCTTGACGCCATCGCCACAATAGGGACCTAGCGTGCAGTTGGAATTGCAGCCTCCGTAAGCGCCGGTATTGAGCGCCGTGCCGTCGTCACATTGCTCGCCCAGCGAGGCCTGCACGACGCCATCGCCGCAGTAGCCGGGAAGCTTACAATCCTGCGTGCAGTTTGGATCGTTGGCGGAGGTTGGTTCACACTGCTCGCCCCATTCAGCCTGGACGATGCCGTCTCCGCAGCGCGGCGGGAAGTGCAGCCGGCGCCGCAGGTGTCGTAGGTGCCGTCATTGATGCCGTCATCACAGGCTTCACCATCAGTCGCTTGCACGATACCGTCGCCGCAATAGGGGCCCGATGTGCAACTGGTTGTGCACAGCTTGTAGCAGTCGGACGTGGACGGGTCGCAGTTGGCAGATCCATTATCGCATTGCTCGCCGTACAAGACTTGCGCGATACCGTCGCCGCAATAGGGGGGCAGCGTGCAGCCCGGCGAACAAGCATTGGAACCCGCTGCGGCGTAGCCGTCGACGTTCTTGCCGTTGTCGCATTGCTCACCATCGGCGGTTTGCACGATGCTGTCGCCGCAGTACGGGCCCAATGTACAACTGGTGGTGCACTGGTTGTAGCAGTCATTCGTGGCAGACACGGCACAGTTGCCCGCGTCACCATTGTTGCATTGTTGCCCGGGTGAAACTGCCGGGTTCGTGCCGCCACAAACAGGTTTGCAGACACTGTGAGCCGCATTGAAGCCGCTGAGGCTAAGTTCGTAGCTTGAGCCGGTCGTCTGGCGCTCCGCTTGAAATACCGCGATTTCGTAGACATTCCCCGTCTGAAGGCCTAAGTTGGGATTGGACGTAATGGGTGTCGCACCGGTCACATTCGTGGGTGTGACGGTGGTCGTGGTGGCACCCGTGCTGCCGAACTTCAACACGCCCTGCACGGCCGTGTGAATGCCGCCAAGATCCACGGCGAGATGCTTGTTGATGAACACCCAGACGTCGTCATCCCCGACGAATGTCAAGTTGTACGGCTGTGTCGCGTCGTACTTGAACCAGAAGCGCACTTCAGTCGTGAAACTGAAGTTGTGCATAATAGGATTACCCGCCGCATCTTTCTGCACTGGCCAATTCGGGTCGTAATTGCCCGATACCGTTGCTTGGCTATCCGGGCTCCAAGGTTGAGGGAAGGCATCGGCCGGGAACCAGAGCGGATTACCGTCGAATGCAGCTAAGAGCCAAATCCCACTCCAGGTGTTGCCATCTTGTACGCATTGCAGCATGTTCGGGATGGTCTGACAGTCCGTCGCTTGGGCTGCGGATGTACCGTCGGCATTATCGCACTGGGGCGTAGCTGGGTTTGGATCATACGGGCAGAACGTACAGGGAATGGCGACGCCCGCCGCCGTGTGATCTTCCTGGCCCACTGTGCCGCACCAATGCTGCCCCGGCGCAGACATCAGGGTATACTGCTCGCCATTCGGGCCATAGCGGTTCACGTAAGCGACCGAAGTCGGGGTTACACCCGTTTCGTTTAGATAACTATTGAGGTACAACGTAAGCGTGGTGGCGATGGTTCCGTGAGTAGGTATCCGCCGAGGCTGGCGCTGCATCGTTGTACCATTGGGCGTAGCTCGCCATGCTAGCGATGCCTGAATCTTGGCCGGCAGCACCATTGTAGGTGCCCGTCGTTGACACCAGCACTGGTTTTAAGCCCTTCGCGTCGAGCGTGCCTTGAAGCAGGCCTTGGTTGGCATAGTTGAGACCAGTAAATCCCTTCTCGAAATCGCCGCCCGCGTTGAAATCGCGCACGACCATGGGCACGACCATGGTGTTGCCGAGCGGCGGCACCGAACATTGATAGCCTGCCTCTACCTGGCAGGTCGAAGAGCAGCCGTCCCCGCTCACGGCATTGCCGTCGTCGCATTGTTCCGTGCCGAGCACGAGACCATCGCCACATCGTGGTGGTGCAAGGGCCACCGGCAGCTGGACAATTCGGTTCGGCCATGCACAGCGGCGTGCAGCCGTCACCCAAGTCATTGTTCTTTGGCAGCGGGTCGCAACCTTCCGTTCCCTCGACTACACCGTCGCCGCACACGGTCTGGTGGCAACTCGTGGCATTGCAGGCCCAGCCGGCTTTCACCGTGCAATCCGAGTTACAGGCCGAAGCCTCGGCGGCGATGCCGGGATCACATTGCTCAGCGGGCGGGATCAGAATGCCATCGCCGCACACGGGCACGCAGGGCGCGCCCGCGAACGGGCACTGGTAACCCGATTCAACCTGACAGGTTGCCGAGCAGCCGGGGTACGGGCTGTTCTTGTCATCGCATGGTCTCGCCGATCTCCACGATGCCGTCGCCGCACACGGGCTTTTGGCAAACGCAGGCCTGGCCGGGTGTGCACGAACAAGTAGGGTCCTGCTTCTTACAATCTGCCGAGCAACCGGGGTTGCTTGAGTTTTGGTACTGGCCTTGATCGCATACCTCGCCAACGGCAGCTTGCACGATGCCATCCCCGCAATAAGGCAGCTTGGTGCAAGACCCAGGCACGCAACGCCAACCGGATTCTGTTTGGCACGTAGCGCTGCAACCATTGCCCGGGTTCGGCGGGTCGCAGGTTTCACCCTGCTCGATGCGGCCATTGCCGCAGACGAAAAGCGGAACACATGCCTGGCCTGCCACGCACTTGTAACCAGGGGTTTGAGTCTTGCAATCTGACGAGCAACCGGGCTGGCCTTGATATTGGCCTTCATCGCAGGCTTCACCCGGATTGACTACGCCGTCACCACACGTGAAGCTGACAACGCAGGGCCCACCCGCCGGCGGGCAAGTATGATTCGGCTCTATTTGGCAGGTGCCGCTGCAGCCGTCACCGGCGAGCGTGTTGCCGTCATCACATTGTTCACCCAAGTTCGTCTGTACGATGCCGTCTCCACACCCAGGCGGCGCGGTCCCATTGCCGTTCGCGCAAGAGGCGCCGCCCGTTCCTGCGATAAAGGTGGGGCCGCCGGCGCTGCCACTTGGATTCGTCGAGCCGTTGCCCGCGGTTCCCCCCACGCCTTGATGCCCGGAGCCGGGCGGTGGCGCGCTGCTGCCCGAATTTGGGCTCCCGCAGCCAACCAATTCAACGGATAACAACGCTAAACCGAGAAAAACAAAGAAGGATCGAATTTGTCGCATAGCCAACTACACCTTCGGGCAGATCACGCCACGCTTTAAGTATGCCCGTCTGTCCAATAAAGCTCTCGCAAAACGGTTCCACTGGATAATCAAGTGGTAGCCGCAACTACCTTTGCAGGCACGAGCTACGCCTACTTCGCTATTATAGCAGTCGGAACCGCTCCGGCCGCCAATTAACGGCAGGCAAACGCGGGCAAGCGGCTGCACTGACTGACCGTCGGACCGCCGTAGCATTGGCCAGACTGAGTCTTGCCGTATTGACGGCCCGCTTGCTCTGAATTGAAGCAGTCCGCGGCCTTTAGTGAAAAAGAAGTCATGGCGTTTGAGTCGAGGTTTTGAAATGCCTTATTGTCTGACCCCCGGCCCCAGTCAACCAACGCCATCACGGGCAGGGGCCCCAAGAAGACATGGTGCCGATTACGTACGAGCAAGTGATGCCCTGGGGGCGCTCTTATGAAGATTACATTCGGATGTTTCGCTTGGAGCCAGCGGACCTTCGGCGATCCATCCTGGGCTGTGCGGATGGGCCAGCAGCCTTTAATGCCGGTATGTGCAAGCGGGGGATCTCGATGGTTTCAGTTGATCCCATCTACCGTTTTAACCGCGGTCAACTCAGTGCACGCATTGATCAAACTTACGAGTTCGTTTTAGAGCAAACTTGGAAGAACCGACACCTATTTCGGTGGACGAAAATCGAGAATGCGGAGGAGCTTGGTCAACTGCGACTGGCCGCCATGCATGAATTTCTCGAAGACTACGAGGCTGGCCTTGCCGAAGGAAGATACGTTGCCGCAGAATTGCCGAGCTTGCCCTTCGCTGACAAGAGTTTTGACTTGGTCTTATCTTCGCATTTTCTGTTTCTCTACTCGGACCAACTGGACCAGAGTTTTCATCTCCAAGCGGTTGAGGAAATGCTTCGGGTGGGTACCGAAGTGCGAATATTCCCCGTCTTGGATGTGAACGCCGAGATTTCTTCTCATCTAAAGAGCGTGATGGACCACTGTCGTAAGCTCGGAACGGCCCAGCTAGTACCGGTCAATTACGAATTTCAAATCGGAGCCAACCAAATGCTGGTCATTCAAACATGACCCTGTAGGTTGCGCGCGGCTTGCGCAGGCTTTAACCACCCGGTTCACCCGGGGCAATACTGACTGCTGGCACGGCGGCACGTGGCTACAATGCCCGCTTGCCCCAAAGGGCCGCAAGCTCGAGTTCGATTGCTTCGAAGGGCTCAATCCGAGGCGTCTCGTCGCCTTCGTGCATGGTCACGAAGCGATAGGTAGCGCCATCCAGTCGAAACACTTCGACAGTCTGCGCTATGGGATCGACCAGCCACACGTGGGGCACCTGTTCGCGCGCGTAGATGCGCATCTTTTGCTTTCGATCGATATTGCGTGTCGAGTCCGACAAAACTTCGCAAACCCAATCTGGCGCCGCCGTGAAATAGGCTGTCGAGGGAAGTTCCGGCATGCGCTCGACTCGCCACCCTGCTAAATCAGGCACCACGATGTCAGGCTCCGGTCCGAGGTGAAGCTCTGGCTCAAATACGATCCACCATCCACCCGGACCGCCACGACCCCGTTGAAACGAGACCCCCAGGTTCATTCCAAGCACTGTAGTTGCCACGGCGTGGGGCGGCGCTGGGCGCGGATGGACATGCAACTCGCCGTCAAGCACCTCAGCAACGAGATGGGCGGGTGCCGCGAGGACATCCTCGTAGGTTGCGCGACGGCGAGCGGGTTCGGCCATGACCGAACGAGTATAGGATGGTCCGCGCTTCTGGGCTAGCGGTTCACGCATTGTTCCGAATCAACGAATTCCACCAGGGGCTGGTTCTGCACGGCGTAGGAACACTGCGCCCGTGGACCAGTAGCTTTCGGCCAATATTCGCTGGGCCCTCTGGTTAGGCGCGAAAACCATTCAATTGTGCTAAGTTGTCCCGATGTCTAAAATCCGGATTGACCAAGTCAAAGCTATGATTCAGCAAGCTTTGATTCCGTTCAAGGCCAAACTGGGTCCGCGCCGCGTGCTCTTCTTTGGGTCGCGCGTGGCGGGAACGGCACGGGAACGTTCGGATTTCGATGTGGCGATTGATGGCCGCGAACCGGTAGACCCTCGGTTATTTGCGCAAATTTACGACAGCCTCGACGACTTGCCCACGCTGTACCGCGTGGACTTGGTCGATCTTGCTACCGTGTCGGATAGAGTTCGAGCCGAAATGCTGAGTCACATTGAGGTGATCTTGTGAGCCCAAGTATTATTGCAGCTGACCTCAACCGGGCTGTCAGCGAGCTTCGGACGGCCCTGGCAACAAAGCCAATGAGCCGTTTGGAGCAGGCGGGTTGTATCCAATATTTTGAGTTTTGCTTTGAACTAGCTTGGAAGCTTATAAAATCTTTGTCAGCCTACCATGGGCTTGCAGGTGCCGAGTCACCCCGCGGCGCATTGCGCCTCGCATTTAGCCAAAGTTGGATCAATGACGAGACGACTTGGCTTGAAATGCTGGAGTGTCGCAACCGCATGTCGCATACCTACGATTCGGATACAGCGCTGGCCGTCTATGCAAGACTTGACGCATTTCTCGTCGTGCTCGCAGAGCTGGATGAGAAAATGAAACTTCTGACGATGGCACCATAAACTGCGCTTCCGACGGCAATAGGGACCAATTGTCCAGGCGCACCGCCTCCACATGGGGACCGCGTTCTTCAGTGGCCTTGGTTCGAACACCTGCAGTTCCCTGCCACAACTTCACTCCACGGTGAGGTTGTACGTGACGTCCTCGGCAGATGAAGGCATGCCCAGTGAAGGGACTGCGTTCCGATTCGCGGTGAAGTGGAGCGTATGCGAACCGGCGGAGAGCGGCGCCAGCATAATGTAGTAGCCGCCGACAAATGACTTTGGGACTGACCCCGACCAGTTCGGACAACCCACCGGTAATGTATTGCAGATGTTCGTTGGTGTGTCGGGCACTGTGTACGAGAACTGGGTCCATACGGTGAGGTAACTAGCGAAGTCGCATACCGTCGATCCATAGGACTTCCCGTCGATCTCGAAATCAATCGCGTTTACTGCTGTAAGGTAGGCCGAGATGGCCCCCTGAAGCTGCTGGTCGGTTTCCTGGCTCCCAGCAGGTACGTCACCGTTGTCGGCCCAAATCCAGATTATTGGAAAGAAGATCATTTGGCCTGCAGGAATGGTGCAACTGCGTGTGACGTTCCCGCCGCCAAGAGCGTTGGCCAGGAAAAAGATGTCATTTGCGCCAGCACCGCCGTCATCTCCGCTGGACTGCCCCATCGCGCAGAGCGCTCCGGTGCTGTCAATCACCGGAAAATCCGGGCCCGGAAGTTCGAGTAGCCACTTTGTCCAAGCCGCGCCCCACTCCGCGTAGGTCTTGCCGCCATAAGTCCCGGTCGGGTCAAGGACGGGTGCCGGTAGGATGGGGGCAGCTGCGTCCTTGTCACAGGGTGTGGCTGTGACGCAGCCCGTGCCAACGGCTCTTCCCGCGCCACCCGCTGCATTGCCGGCATCAACGGCTGCTGTGCTCGTGGTTCCAGCCGCGAGCACTTGAGGCCCGCTGGAGGTTTCACGCTGGGCCTCGCCGTATGTCCAAGCGGTGGCCGCGCCGTTGTCCGGGATCTCGACCGCTGCAATCGAGACCGCTGGCAGCACGAACGTCGTGTTGGCGGGCGCTGTCGGGAGCCCAGTCACTTGAAACGACAATCCAGCTGGGGATTTGTTCCAGTTGATTACAATGACCTCGGTCGCGTTGTCGGCTTGATTGCGACTGGCGTGGGCGCTCACGCCGGCTGGAGCCAAAGGCGCGTTCAAGAGCGTTGGGCCGAAGTGATCGGCGTACAGCGAATACGCGTAATAGGCGGGCCGCGGCGTGTGAGTGGGCGGCATTCCAATAAGTCCGAATGCGTAATCGTCGGTGTCGCTGATGTCCCAGACAGCCGTTGTCCAGAGCCCTAGCTCTATGGCCGTGCCGACACTATCAGCCAACCAAAGCGCAGCCCCGACCGTGCCCGGTGAAGCTTCAATCACACAGGACGTCGAATCATAGACGATGTTCATCTCCATGAGCGCCAGCGGCTTGGTGCTCTGCCCGGTAGCTTGCAAAATGCCGAGGACCGAGTTGATGACACTTCGAAACGCCGCGGGATCGGCGGCGGCTGCCGAGAGCGTCGCGGCTGCGGATTCGAACGGGTAGCGGTGAATCGAGATGACGTCGAACAGACTCCCACACTGGGTGAGAACGGGGGTTAGCCAGTCGTTTGCAGTTCCGGCCTGGTATTTCCAGCTTAGATCGGGACCCACAATCTTGATCGTCGGGTCAACTGCCTTCATCGCAGCCACGTAAGCGCTGGCCGATGTGCAGTAGTCCGTTGGCGTGTAGCCGGGGATCGCAGGCTGGGACATATTCGTCGGCAAGCTCTGCGTGGCATAGAGGTCCGGCTCATTGCCAATTGAAAAGTACTTGATGCCGTAACCCTTGGTGACGTTCGCGTACGTGACCATGGCAGCGGCCGTGTCAGGGGTGGGCGTGTTGCCTGCGGTGTCCGCCAAATGCGGAACTTGAATCACCGGTTCGGCGCCAACGGCACGCGCATAAGCCACGGCCGTGTCGAAGGCAGCGTTGTCGAACGGGTCCGGCGTGTTGGCGTCGTTGTTCCAGCCGCCAACGCGCATGAAGGCAGGCTTGAGCGCCGCGATTAACCAGTCCGTCCCGGTGATCTCGTCGCCATAGGTTGCCACCCATTGCCAGTAGTTGACTGACAAGCTGGTCGTGCGCGGCGTGCGCGTCGCCGTCGATATCACCAGCGGACTGATCGTCACGCTGCCCGAGTCCGTTGTAGCCCCACCATTACCCGCTGGTGCTCCGCCACTGCTCGCTGGTGCCCCACCTCTGTCGGTCGGTGCCGCGCCGGTGCGTGCCCCCCCATTGCCGTTCCCCGCCGATCCAGAATTAGAGCAACTCGCGCCGGCAAGTGCGCAAGCCCCAAGAACGACGACTGCAATTACCAACCTGCGACTGTTTGCGAACATCCCTGACCTCTGCTTTCCCAACTTAGCGCGGGTTCCAGACCACAGTCAATCAAAACGTGGCTTCCCGAAAAGAAAGCTTCGGGGGATTGAGTGAGGGATCATTGGCCATATGCCATTTTTCTGGCATACATTACCCATGAAAGCTGCCATGGATACCGCAGGACGAGTTGTCATTCCCAAGGCTTTGCGCAGTGCTTTGGGATTCAAACCCGGTCAAATATTAGAGGCCCGGGCGGCAGACGGTCGTTTGGAGCTGGAGATTGCGGCCACGCCTATGAAATTGACGAAACAAGGCAAAGGCGTGGTAGCTGCGCCAAATAGGAAGTTGCCACCATTAACAGTTGATCAAGTGCGCGAAACCTTGGAGCGAGTTCGGCGTTGAAAGCTGTAGATAGTAGCGTCATAATCGCTGCGTTCGCAAGCTGGCACGAACGACACATCGCGGCACGGCGCGCAGTGGATGGCGATATTGCTTTGGTGGAGCATTGTGCTCTCGAAACTTATTCGGTATTGACCCGGTTGCCGCCGCCGCATCGGGCGCCAAGTGACATTGTAAGAGATTTCCTGCGACTGCGATTTCCAGGGGCTTATTTGCGCATGAGTGTCAAGGCACACAGGCAGTTTCTATTGGAACTCCCGGAAAAGGGCATTACCGGCGGTGCAGTTTATGATGCCCTAGTTGCCGCCACGGTGGCCGAGCGAAACCTCGAGCTACTAAGTTGCGACCGTAGAGCAGCCGTCACCTACGAACGCTACGGGGTCCGGGTCAGATTCGTTTGATGACCGCACCAGATCCGATCGATGCGCCATCAAGGAGCGAAGTTGAGCCATTCACTCAACAACCACGACTTCGCTAAGGGTGTCTTGCGGCAGCCCCCGAAGGGCATCTTCGCGGCGATCATGGAGGATCAAGTCGATCGCTTCTACCAAGCTGGAACGCGCCTCGTCCCGGGTGTGCCCCTGGCCATTCGCGCCCGGAATCTCTGGGCAGTAAGCGATGAACCAGTCCCCATCACGCTCGAAAATCGCCGTGAATTCATTGCGCATAATTGGGTTTCTAGCACAAATGGCGGCGGTGGGCCCGGGTTATCACGGCGCGCCCCCATCGGAAACTGGCGGCGCAAAGTAATCCGCCGGATCTTTTTCTGCGGTGAGACATTCGCCTGGATGCGGCTGATACGTGTAGTAGTCCTGACTGGGCAAAGACGCGTCAATGGGCAGAGGCGCGTCGCATTGCTCCGAATCAAAGAATTCCACCTGGGGCTGGTCCTGCGTGGCGTAACTGGATGTCAGCATCCAGGCATCGTCCTCGCGCCCAAAGTACGTGTTCAGGAACGCCAAGCATGTACGTGGTCACGATCTGGCGCGTGGCGGGATCATTCGCGGGGTCGAAAGTAGTCCTTGGGCCACGCAAGGCCACGCAGTTGGAGAACCGTATTCGTCGTTCGTATTTGCGACACCAAGACGATCCAAGACCGAAAAGAGGTCGCAGTAAATCGTAGAAGGACATGTGATTGGCGATTGTGACATCAACCCGATATGAATCGCTGCGATTGATGGCCGCATGCGGCCGCGCGATTCCATTGACCGAAATCTGGATCTTGACGGTCCAAACGGATTGTAGGACACCAATATGCTCGACTGTTTCACCCATTATCAGACTGGGGACGGATATCCTGGCCAGTTCGTCGTAGCGCATGAACAGCGAAAAGCCATCCAAAGATACTATTGCCCGAATGCGGGGATCCGGAGTTGTAGGACCGCAGGTGGATTGAGGGTAGGGCAGACTTTCCCAGCCATAAGTTACCGGAGCCAAGGCATCGCAGACCTCGTCGTCGCCACCAGCAAGTGCATACGTTGCATAGCCGCCCAAGGAATGCCCGCTCATGGCGATTCTCGATGGATCGATGGTCCCGTGCAACAATTCCCCGATAGTCGTCATTCTTCAGCAGCAACTCTGTGATCGCAAATGAAACGTCCCGGGGACGATTGAACATTCATTACCACGTTCGTCCTTGGGACTCCAAGACCACTGTCCCTCATTCTCATGGTCGGTTACCGCCACGACAAAGCCATGGCTGGCCAACCGCGTCCCAATGTAGAGATACTGCCAATTATCGGCACTCAGATCCCGGCGACACCATGACGAGCGGGAAGGGGCCAGCACCTGATGGTGTTGGTCCTTCATACGCGCGGTCATACCCGAGCTGCCTCCCAATCTGCAGATGTTGATACGGGGAGATTGTTGGAAAATGGGTCCAATGGGTATTGCGCCGGAAGAGTCGCTGAAGTGATCGTCCCAGAATCGACTGGGTACCAGACACTCACGGCCACCGGTCGGGCGTAAACAGTGGTGTCCGAAAGCATGTAGCTGACATGTCCAACCGCGTAGGGTCCCGGTTTGGTTAGGTCCGATGCGGGTCCGGCATCGCCTGCGTCCGACGGGGAACCATTCGCACTCGAGCCGCCCGTGCCCGCTGATCCCCCGCTGGCCGCTGTGACTCCGCCACCGCCGCCGGCTCCTCCGCTGCCGACTCCCGGAGAGTTTGAACTAGAACAACCCGCGCCGGCAAGTGAGCATGCCCCGAGCAGGACGACTGCCACGATGAATCTGCGACTGATTTGCGAACATCCCTGACCTCCGCTTTCCCAACTTAGCGTGGGTTCCAGACCACAATCAATCAAAACAAGCCTTTCCGAGAAGAAAACTTCGGTGGATAGGCCATTAGAACGTCCATTCTCTGATTACGTGTGGATCTGAATTCGTTGAACGTCGCGCGCTCGCCGTCAGGTAATCACCAGGTTCTCGATGCACACGTCAAAGGGAGTGGCAACGGCGGGTTGACTTGGGATGTCGAATTGGAACAGTTCGGCACCCGTTCCGTCCCATGGGGGACCACCTGTGGTCCAGCATGTCGTATTGAAGTCACTGGCTTTCAGCGTCAAGGGGCTGGTCGCGCTCTTGGCTTCATAACAGTAGCTAGTTTGGGTAGTCCCCGATAACTGGGTGATCTGAATGTGCAGGTCAGAACCCGCTGTGTTGACGAAGGTGACAACTACCTGGCTAACCGTCGCGGGTGAGGTGATGGCGGGGGTTGGATTGCCACCTCCTGACACCCCTTGATTCAGATTAACCCCGAATAGTCCATACGCAACGTAGCTGGAGTCAGCGGGAACAGTGCCTGCTCCGCATAAGGCGGTCGTACTGCTTCCAAAGCTGGACCCAGGACACGTGAGGTTGTTGGTTGCATTGGACCCGATGACCTCGTAACCATACCCGGCGTAGTTTCCTACTTCGAAGTAATTGCCAGATCTTGTGAAACTGCCCGATGCTGGTGTGGGCGTCGCGCAATTTGCTGTGCTAATTGCAACCGCACTTCCACCACCAGTCGTGGCGCCCCCCACATTCGTGTTGAGGGCGCCGCCGGTGGCGCTGGTCGTGGACTTCGCTCCACCCGTGGCAACCATGCCGCCCGTGCTCTTGGAACCGCCAGTTATTGGTGCGCCACCGATTGCCAACATCGGACTGCCACCGGTAGTTTGCATCGCGCTGCCACCAACGGTCACGCTGACGTTGCCGCCATAGGCTGTCGCATCTCCGCCACTTTCTCCAACGCTGACATAGCCGCCAACGTTGACCGCGCCCCCAACGACACCTGAGCCAGTCGCACCAGTACCGTCATCAACCGCACCGATCTTGCCTCCGCAAGCGGTGGTGACACAGATTACGCCTAGCAC